>NZ_JAGEVG010000017.1 GCF_017581925.1 Gelidibacter pelagius
AAGCAGAAGACGAGGTGGTTTTTAAATTGCACAAGCTCAATGCTTATAACGATTCTTTTTTATTCCTAATTCCTCGCTTTAAAACAAACCCTTCCGGCTTCATCCCGTATCCGCGGGATGAAGCCACCTTCCCTTTGAAAGGGAAGGAATTAATTGGGCTATGTATGAATGAAAATAGCGCAGTAAATTATACCTCATCCGCTGAACCCTGAACTCTGAACTCTGAACTCTGAACTTTGGAATTCTTCAATCGCTAATCAAACTTCATTTCTGACCACCAAATCATCATCCGTCATCCAAAATCCAATCTTGTCCACATTAAACTTTTCTATTTTTTGACAGTCTTAACGTCAAATTCATATCCTATGAAAACTCTCTGGATCTTTGCTATTTCGATATGTTTTCTGAGTTTTACTTGTTCTACTGATCCCTCTGAAATCCAAGAGCCACAAGAAGACAGCATTTATTTCCCTCCAATAAATTCAGATGAATGGGAGACTGTTTCTCCGACAGATTTAGGATGGGATCAAACTGAACTTCAGCCACTTTTAGATTATCTCGAATTAAAAAACACCAAAAGTTTTATCATTCTATACAATGGGAGAATTGCCGTTGAAGCTTATTTCGATGAGCATTCCGCTACATCTCTATGGTATTGGGCCAGTGCTGGAAAGACCTTGACCTCCACCATTGTAGGAATTGCTGAAGATGATGGCTTATTAAATATCAATAATAGGGTGTCTGAATATTTAGGAACGGGTTGGACCAGTGCGCCGTTGGAAAAAGAAAATTTGATAACTTGTAAAAACCTTTTGTCCATGGATTCTGGTCTTGATGATCATTTGGGAGATAATGTCTCTCCAGAAAACCTGCGATACATGGCAGATGCTGGAACACGTTGGGCATATCATAATGTGTATGTAAAACTGCAAGATGTTGTTGCAGAAGCCAGTGATCAAAGTTGGAACACCTATTTCAACAGCTCTTTAAAAAACAAAATCGGAATGTCTGGAACTTGGCTTCCTCTTGATGATTTGAGCGTGTATTGGAGCAACACCAGAAGTATGGCACGATTTGGGTTAATGATATATGCCAAAGGAAAATGGAAAAACACTCAAATTGTTTCAGCAAGTTATTTGAATGATGCCACTAATACATCTCAAAACATCAACGAATCCTATGGTTATTTCTGGTGGCTCAATGGTAAATCAAGTTATCATTTACCTCAAACCCAACTGGAATTTAATGGAAGTCTCATCCCGAATGCTCCAGCCGATATGTTTGCAGCCTTGGGAAAAAATGATCAAAAAATCTACATCGTGCCCAGTAAAAAGCTAGTGATTATTAGAATGGGAGATGCTGCGGATGCGGTTAATTTTGGACTATCAGATTTTGACGATACCCTATGGGCCAAAATTAATGCCTTAACAAATTAATTGTATTTTTCAGGAGCAACACGTCGCTTAGAAGCTTGTTCATAAGCATATGCCCATGACAAAAGTAAAGCTTCAGTCCATGGTCTTCCTATCAACGTCAAACCTTTAGGCACACCACTATCTGTATACCCCATTGGCACCGTTATGGCTGGATATTCAGCGACTGCTGCAAAACCAGCGTGATAATTATTTATTGATAAAATTCCGTCTAAATCATGTCTTTCAAATGGTGTGTCAAAAAACAATTTACCATTTGTTTTAAGGGTATTTTTGATAGATTCAAATTCCTCGTCCGTAGCGGAATCCGCAACAATTCCTGCAAACAAACTCTGACCATAAGGCATCGTCGCCATGGAATCCTTCTGGTTGAAGGCCATGACATCTTGTATAGACTTTACTGTCAGTTTAGCATCTCCTGAAGTTTTGATATAGTTGGGAAGGTCATTTTTCATGTCCAAATTGAGGAGTCTTAAAAAATCTGGCAACTCTATCTTCTCTGGTTCAATTTCAATGATGATGGCTCCTTCGGATTTTAGATCTTCAATAGCCCGCACATAAAGAGAATCTTCCAACAAGGTTGTCAATACCCCAAAACGCTTTCTTTTGAGCTTGTTTGCCTTAAAGTTCTTTTCATAATAAGATGAGTTTTCTAAATGTCTCTTGACTGATTTTGAATCCGTAGCATCAAAACCTCGCATCGCATCCAAAAGTATGGCGGTGTCCGTGACATTTTTGGCCATTGGCCCAGGTGTATCCAAGGTTGATGAAATAGGTACAATGCCGCTCCTGCTCAATAACCCAATAGTTGGTTTTAATCCTACCCCCGAATTTTGGCTGGCAGGAGATAAGATAGATCCCGATGTTTCGGTTCCAACCGCTGCAACACAAAAATTAGCGGCAACAGCCACCCCACTTCCTGAACTCGACCCACCAGTGTCTATGATCTTTCGACCATACGGATTCAAGGTTTGTCCACCAATAGCGCTATAACCGCTCGGGCAATCACCACAGAAGAAATAAGCCCATTCGCTTAAATTAGCCTTTCCTAAAATCAATGCGCCTTGTGCTTTCAAACGCTCCACAATAAAAGCGTCCTTGGTGTTATTATTTTGAAACGCCACCGCACCTGAAGTTGTTGGCATGTCAACCGTATTAATATTGTCCTTCAAAAGAATTGGCATTCCGAAAATGGGATGCTTCCGCATCTTGTTCTTGAAATCGAAATCCTTTTGTTTAGCTTCGGAAATAACATTCGGATTCAAAGAGATCACAGAATTCAAGGATAGATCATTATCTCTATCGAAGGCTCTTATGCGATAGAGATAGAATTTGGTCAAGTTTTCATAAGACAATTTTCCATCTTGAATATGCTGCTGCATGGTTGGGATATCTTGTTCTAATATTAAAGGTTTAAGAGCATTGTATTTGTCCTCAGTGAAATCCGCCAAATCATCAGTGAAACCTTCCCACAGTTTTGAATTGTCAATATACTTAGAGTCCAACACCTTAAATTCAGTGAAATCTTTAGCGGAAATGGCACTGATATCTGTGGATGACTTTTTGGTTCCTTCTTCGCTCTTTTCAGTGTTTTTACAAGAGCAAACAATCATAAATGTGATACAGAATAAGATTGGTTTCATTTTGGAAGTTTTTACTAAAAATACTCAAAAGGAATTGATTATTCAAAACGCGGGAATAATAAGCGGGGTTTGGTGAGCGGACTATTGCGCATGTGGTTGGAACAAATATTTCCGTCAGATGTACAGGTTTGGTTGTCAATCAGTAAATTGCGAGATTACGTGAGATTCCTGTCTTCGCAGGAATTCGTCTTCGCAGGAATTAGGCTATTTGAAAAAAGAATCTACGAATTCAAATTTATTGAAGACTTGCAAATCATCGATTCCTTCTCCTACACCAATATATTTAACGGGAATTTTAAACTGATCAGAAATACCGATGACCACGCCACCTTTGGCAGTTCCGTCCAACTTTGTAACGGCTAATGAAGTGACTTCTGTTGCAGCAGTAAACTGTTTAGCTTGTTCAAAAGCATTTTGACCTGTAGAACCGTCTAATACCAAAAGTACTTCGTGAGGTGCATCAGCAATGACTTTTTGCATGACACGTTTGATTTTGGTCAACTCGTTCATTAAATTGACCTTGTTATGTAAACGTCCAGCGGTATCAATGATAACCACATCCGCATTTTGGTTAACGCCACTTTTTAAGGTATCAAAAGCGACAGAGGCAGGGTCACTACCAAAATCTTGACGCACCATTGGCACATCAACACGATCTGCCCAAATTTGCAACTGATCGATGGCTGCAGCTCTAAAGGTGTCTGCGGCACCAAGCACAACTTTTAAGCCTTGCTTTTTGAATTGTGACGCCAACTTACCAATAGTGGTCGTTTTTCCAACACCATTTACGCCAACAACCATAATGACATAAGGTTTTTTATCTGTTGGAACTGTAAATTCTGTCGCATTGCCACTATCAACTTCAGACAGCAAACCCGCTATTTCCTCACGTAAGATTTGATTGAGCTCTGAGGTTCCTAAATATTTATCTGTAGCAACACGCTCTTCGATCCTATCAATGATTTTTAAAGTCGTATTGACCCCTACATCACTTGATACTAAAATTTCTTCAAGATTGTCAAGAACATCATCATCTACTTTTGATTTTCCAGCAACTGCTTTGTTGAGCTTTGTGAAAAATGAGGTTTTAGATTTTTCTAAACCTTTATCTAAGGTTTCTTTCTTTTCTGAAGTGAATATTTTTTTAAAAAAGCTCATTTGTTTTGAGGTGTTAATTGTTAAGCCGATTTTATGGTTCAAAGACAGAGTTGCGTTAGGGATTACTCATAGCTCAGCATTCTTTTTATTTTGATGGCTGAGCTTGCCGAAGCCCTCAAAATAAAAAGATACAGCGATAAGCCCGATCTTTTTAACCCACATGGTTTTTTTGGTGACCTTGGGTGTTTAAAAGGTAACTCTTAAAATCTTATAACAAATTTAAGTCCCTAAAGTTCAAACTGCTAATTTGTCAGATTTAACTCAAATATAGACATAAAAAAACTGCTTTCAAATGAAAGCAGTTTTTAAAAATATAGCGTATATATTTATTTTTTATTTAAAAAGTCGTCCACAAACTCAGGTGCGATAACAGCTTCAACGAACTGATAAGCTCCTGTTTTTGGAGATTTAACCATCTTTATTGCTTTGGTTAATCTCTTAGATCCTTTTTGTAACGATGCTACTGATTTCTTTGCCATTGTAAAGTTTCTTTTTATAATTCCCATGTCAATGGGAATCTACATTTATTTTATCTCTTTATGAACTGTCATACGCTTAAGGACAGGATTAAATTTCTTAATCTCCATTCTGTCTGGCGTATTCTTTTTATTCTTTGTGGTGATGTAACGAGACGTCCCTGGCTGCCCAGACTCCTTGTGCTCAGTACACTCTAATATAACTTGTATTCTATTACCCTTTTTTGCCATTATCTTAACTTTTTAGCTTGTGGCTATTATTTTAAAAATCCTTTAGATTTCGCTTCTTTGATTGCAGCAGCAATACCAATTTTATTGATTGTTTTCAACGCAGATGTAGAAACTTTTAAAGTTACCCATTTATCCTCCTCAGGAATGTAAAAACGTTTTTTGATCAAATTTGCATCAAATTTACGCTTCGTTTTATTCATAGCGTGAGATACGTTGTTTCCAACCATCGCTTTTTTTCCAGTAAGTTCACAAACTCTTGACATTCTTTCTAACTTTAATTATGTTATTTAAAACAGTTTGCAAATTTAGTAAAACTTTACAATACCAACAAACTTAAATTGTTACTTTTTTAAAATTTCTTTCTGTAGCATTTCAAAGGCTTTGGTTGTGGCTCTGTTTATGACTTTATGACGATGATCACCAAAAGTAAAACGTTCAGAAAATACTTTGTACTTCGTAGCGATGGCTATAAAAACGGTACCTATCTCAGCATCGGCATCGCCTTTTGTTGGCCCCGCATTTCCAGTAGTAGCAATAGCATAGTCCGAATTAAACAATTTCAAAGCGGCTTTGGCCATGGCTTCAGCAACTTCAGCACTTACTACAGAGAATTTAGAAATCAACTCTGGATCAATCTTCAAAACATCCACCTTAGATTGGGTGGCGTAACTGACCACACTACCTTTAAAATATTGGGACGCGCCCGCAATCGCCGTGAAGGATTCAGCTATTTTACCTCCTGTACAGCTTTCTGCCGTGGCTACTGTTTTGCCCGAAGCAATCAGATGTTGCCCAATAACGGCTTCAATAGATTCATCACGTTCAAAACCAACAAAAACGTCTTTAATTTGCGGCAACAACAATTCAATCTGATGTTTTATCTCTATTTGGATCAGATGTTTGTCCATAGATTTACCCGAAAGACGTAATCGCACTCTTCCTAAACTGGGCAAATACGCCAACTTTATATAGGGAGGCAAATGGTCAGCCCAGGCTTCAATGCGTTCTGCCAAAGCACTTTCGCCAAGACCATAAGTCAATATCGTTTCATGTTGGATATAAGGAAACTTAAATTGCTTTGCAAGTTTAGGGATAACGGCATCATCAATGAGTCCGCGCATTTCATACGGTACGCCAGGGAGCGAAATAAATACTTTCCCTTCCTTTTCAAGCCACATTCCTGGAGCACTCCCGTGATGGTTCATTAATACTTGTGCTTTAGACGGTACCAAAGCTTGATCCAAACTGACTTGGGAGGGTGTTTTAACCGTGAAGTCTCCCCAAATACGTTTGATGTTTTCTGTGACTTCATCGTTTCTAACCAGGGTATCATTAAAGTATTCCGCAATGGTTCTTTTGGTGATGTCATCTTTGGTTGGCCCCAATCCGCCAGTGATGATAATGATATTGGCATTCTCTTCAGCTTCCTTAAAAGACTTTAAGATATGCTCCTTATCGTCTTGCACAGAAGTAATCTGATATACGGATACTCCAATCTTATTAAGTTGTTTGGCTATAAATGCAGAATTGGTATCGACAATTTGACCAATAAGAATTTCGTCTCCAATAGTTATGATTTCAGCTAACATTAGAGATTGAAATCTTTTTTAATTTCTTCAGATGTCTTTTCTATAGCCTCCAGAACTGTCCTTAATTCCTTTGAAACATCCTCGTCCTTCTTTTCTAATTTACCCCAATCCTGAACGGTTATCAAATCGTCTAATACGCCAAGTTCAAACAGATCAATTGTCGGTTTCATTTTATGGGCAGCTTGATATGTTGTGTAATAGTCTGCTTCTGCAACAGCTTTTTTAAGTCGCGCAGCATCTTCCGGAACTTCCTCCAAAAAGGCAGCCGCAATCGCCATGATAAAATCTTCATCGCCATCGGCTAATTCACGTACACGATAAAGTTTATAATTTTCTTCCATTTACTTGATTGTTAATTTAAACATTTCGTTATTTTCAATCAATCCCCTTAGTTCATCATTAGCTTCTACTTTAGCAACTCCTGATGGTGTTCCCGTAAAGATAATGTCTCCAATCTTTAAAGTAAAATATTTTGATACATATTCTATAAGTTCGTCAATTTTCCATAACATATGACTTGTGTTGCCTTGCTGCACAAGAACTCCATTTCTTTCCAACCCAAAATTAATGGCATCTACCGATTCAAAATCGGATTTTGGCAACCATTCCCCAACTACTGCTGCGCCATCAAAAGCTTTGGCCTTTTCCCATGGCAATCCTTTTTCTTTTAATTTCTGTTGTAAATCACGCGCCGTAAAATCGATACCAAGCCCAATCTTATCATAATATTTATGGGCGAATTTTTTATCGATATACTTACCAACCTTAGATATTCTGACTAAAATCTCTACTTCATGATGGACATCATTAGAGAAATCAGGAATATAAAACGGTTGTTTTTTCAATAAAATTGCAGAGTCAGGTTTTAAAAACACTACGGGTTCTGTTGGCCTTTCGTTGGCCAATTCTTTGATATGCTCTGTATAGTTGCGACCGATGCAGATGATTTTCATGACTAATCAGTTTTAAATAAACGTGAAGATGGAATTATGCTTAATACTTATAGGTTCATGTGATATTTTAGTGCCACGAATTTACGAATACATTCCATTCAAAAGAATGACTGGAACTATACCGCAAAGTTACACAAAGAAGACACAAAGCTACCCAAAGAATTGATCCAAAAAATTTAATTTGACAGTGTTAAGGAAATGGCAGGAACTATTTGTGTTCCATCTTTAATACTCGGCATGGGATTATCATACCATTGGCCTGTCAAAAATACCATAACTCTATACTTCTCAATTTCTTCCATAGTCAATGCAAATTTTGGTGCAAATCTTTTCATCGTTTTTTTTCTGTTTTCACCTTCGGCAGTAAAAGTTTCTTCATATTCATTGAACGGAATAAAAAGCCACTCCAAACCTATATATAAACCATTTTCCGAAAACGTCAAATTATATTTTGAAACATCTATAACCACTTCTTTTTGATTTTTTTCTGTTTCAACAACAATACTTTCGTAAACTAAATCTTCATCAGGAAGCTCATCTTTGCCAACTGACAAGAATCTTAATCTGAATTTTGAAGGACGGTTTTTTTCAAACCAATATTGTTTTAAATATATTTTTACA
This sequence comes from Gelidibacter pelagius, assembly GCF_017581925.1. GTDB lineage: Bacteria > Bacteroidota > Bacteroidia > Flavobacteriales > Flavobacteriaceae > Gelidibacter > Gelidibacter pelagius. The sequence continues at coordinate 8,105 of NZ_JAGEVG010000017.1, forward strand.
CTGTTCAAGTTCTTAGTAGCATCATAATTGGCTTCATACGGAAAATACAAAGCAAGAATAATCGGATACTCAGAAGCTCCAAAACCGCTTTTAATATCCTTTTTTATAATCGGATTAACAACCAGTAATTGCTCCTAAAATTTTTTGGAAATAACGACCTCACTTAAAACCTCTGTTTTGGCTCTCAAGAAAATTCGGTTTTCCTTCACAAGTTGCGACACAGCAAAGATCGAATCTTTAAAACCCAATGATGATAAATGAATGTTTTTTGAAAGGTCGTTTTCTTCAATTTCTAAACGAAAACTTCCATTATGATCGCTTGATGTTCCTTTTCGGGAATCTATAATAGAAAGATTGACGAATGGAATGGGTTGTTTGGTGGTATCGTCAAGAACAAATCCCTTCACCATTTTAGATTGTCCAATTGAAGTGAAAGAAATGAAGAAAATAACGAACAAATACCTCATATAAAATTACCAAACACATAAAACAATAAGACTAACTTCGCTGAACCTAAAGGTTTCCGGCCTACGAAGGTATTTTTAGGTCAACTTATTATTGAAAGCCCTCAATTTAATGGCGGTCAATACTTTTTTGGTGTACAGTGGAAAATCAGCATTGAGCAACCAACCAAAATACCCAGGTTCTTCGTTTAAAACATCTTCTACTCTTTTGGTTTTATGTTTCCCGAAAGAAAAGCACTCTTCATTATATTTATTATAAACGATAAACCCAGCAAAATCGGCAAATTTCTTGCGCGAACTGAATTCGGCTAAAAACTTAGTATCATTTTCCAGTTCATCATATCTTGCAATTTGAGCTTTTAAGACTTCATAGGTTGCTTCGGTATCTGCAGCTGCGCTATGTGCATCTTCCAAATTCTTATCGCAATAAAACTTATAGGCTGCAGCCAAGGTGCGCTGTTCCATTTTATGGAAAATAGTTTGTACATCAACCGCCACACGACCTTTCATATCAAAATCGATCCCAGCCCGCAACATTTCTTCTGCTAACAATGGGATATCAAATCTATTGGAGTTGAATCCTGCCAAATCTGAATCTTTAACCATAGTGTTGATCTCATTGGCCAATTCTTTAAAAGTAGGTTTATCAGCTACATCAGCATCAGAAATTCCATGAATTTCTGTAACCTCAGCTGGAATTGGCATTCCTGGATTTACTAACCACGTTTTGCGATCTTCCTTTCCATCAGGAAACACTTTCAGTACTGCAATTTCCACAATGCGGTCTGAGGTGATATTAATCCCTGTTGTTTCAAGGTCAAAAAAGCATATAGGTTTGGTAAGGTTGAGATTCATTTTTGTCTGTAGTTTATTTATTCTTGCTGATTTTTAAATAATTAGCGTAAAAATAGAAAAACCTAATTGTTTTAAGATTAGGTTTAAGATTTGTTTAGGTTTTGTGTTTAATCAGACCTGACAGATTTCTAAAATCTTTCAGGTCGGAATGCTACATTAAATCTCACGATTGACATCCCAAGCTTCCAAATAATCTTTGACGGCTTTTACAAATTGCCCACCCAATGCACCATTAACAACACGGTGGTCGTAAGAATGTGACAGGAACATCCTATAACGGATGCCTATAAAATCGCCATCAGGAGATTCAACTACTGCAGGAACCTTTCTTATCGCACCAAGTGCCAGAATCCCGACTTGTGGTTGATTGATAATTGGTGTTCCCATTATACTTCCAAAAGTCCCAACGTTAGTTACGGTGTAAGTTCCGCCTTGAATATCGTCTGGCTTCAATTGGTTTAAACGGGCTCTGTTTGCTAAATCGTTGACGCGTTTGGTCATCCCGATCAGGTTCAGTTGATCTGCGTCCTTAATCACAGGAACAATAAGATTTCCGTCAGGTAATGCTGCAGCCATCCCTAAATTGATATGTTTCTTTTTGATGATTTTATCATCTTGGAGTGAAATGTTCATCATTGGGAAATCGCGGAGGGCTTTCGCCACAGCTTCCAAGAATATTGGAGTAAATGTCAAATTCTCACCTTCGCGTTTCGCAAAATCACCCTTGACTTTATTGCGCCAGTTCCAAATATTGGTCACATCAGCCTCAATAAAACTTTGTACGTGAGCTGATTTCTGTACGGATTCCACCATGTGATGTGCAATCAGTTTGCCCATCCTGGTCATTTCAATAATCTCATCACCATTACTGGCAATTACAGGAGACGCTTTTGGTTTTTCAGGAGTTTTCTCTTGAGCTGATTGTGCTGCTGCAGGCTCTTGCTTAACAGATTCTGCCGCTATATTCTCTTTTACAGGCTCTGGTGTAGACGCTGGTGGCGCAGACACTGGAGCTGATTTCTTTGTCTCAAGATATTCGAAAATGTCATTTTTGGTGACACGCCCATCTTTACCTGTTCCAGAAATACTGTCCAATTCAGATTGGGAAATACCTTCTTGTTTGGCTATGTTTTTAACTAATGGTGAATAAAAACGATCTTCCGTAGAGGTTACTGGAGCTGCTACAGCTGTTTTTGCTGCTTCAACCGTTTGTGCTACTTGTGCAACTTCTGGAGTTTCGGCCATAGGTGCTGGAGCAGATTCTTGTTTCGGAGCCATAGGCGCTGCAGCAGCACTTGCATCCGTTTCAATAATCGCAATGACTTGACCAACTTTTACAACATCATCTACGTTATAAAGGATCTCGGTCAAGACACCATCCACTTCACTAGGCACTTCGCTATCTACCTTATCAGTTGCAATTTCCAATACTGCTTCATCAGCTTCAATAGTGTCGCCAACATTTTTCAACCAAGAGGTAATGGTTGCTTCTGCTACGCTTTCACCCATCTTTGGGAGTTTCAGTTCAAATTTTGCCATATTATTATTCAGATGCTAAAATTTTTATTTGCTCTTGCAAAATTAGTTAAAATTGCCATACTTCATTACATAATCCTTTATAATTTCGGAATTCATGGCGCATATATTCATTGATGTTTTTACAATAAAATCACTTCTCCACGATGTTCCGAGCTATCACTACCAATAATGAACTGACAGTTTTTAGGTAAAATTCTAAACGTCAATTCCTTGCCTTTGCTTGAATACATCATATATTCGATTATAGACTTGTAATCAATGGTGTTGCCGTCAAATATAACTTGTGTTCGTGGCGCAATATCAGCTATATCATGAACCGTTGTTGTTTTGAAAGGAAATTCTATGAGAAAGTCTGAACTTTTAGTCATCAACACATGAGATTTTACTTTGATCTCCAAGGCCTTTGGTACTTTCAGGAAAAACCTTGAAAATAAAATCCCAAACCGGACAATGACATCAAAAATAAAGCTGGACTTGAAGTGCTTTTTGTAAAAAATATGCATCGCACCATAAAAGCGCTTGGCATAAGTTTCATCTTTTAAAGTACTTTCCCCTTTATAATGAAGGACGGTTGTGCTTCCGTAATATATGTTTTGATACCCCGCTTTTAAGACTTTATAAGAAAGATCTATATCTTCACCATACATGAAGAAATCTTCATCAAAGCCTTTGACTTCGTTATAAATCTCTCTTTTGAGCACCATAAAAGCACCTACAAGAATACCCACCTTGCCAATATCAGCTATCGACAAATGATTTGCATAATAGGTATTTGAAAACCCCAATATTTTCTTGATAGAAACCGTTGGAGTGGGAATGTTTCTTTTGCTTTCTGGCAGGAATTGCCCGCGTCCATCGATGAGTTGACAACCCAAAACACCCATATTGGGACTATCCGCGGCATAAGCCAATATCTTTTTAAAAGTATCTTCAGCTACTACCGTATCAGGATTCAAGATGCATAAGTATTCACCTTTTGCTTTGGCCACACCAATATTATTCCCTTTTGAAAAACCAAAGTTTTCAGCGTTCTCAATTAAGACAACCTTTGGAAAGTGCCGCTTTACCATCTGGCAACTATCGTCAGACGAATGATTGTCAACAACAATAATTTCAGCATCCAAATCCGCTATTGCAGCTTGAACACTTTTGAGACACAACTCCAAGAAGCAGCGCACATTATAATTTAATATGACAATGGATAACTTCAATAAACACTACGATTTTAAAGAGGATTCAAAAGGGATTCTATTCAAAATACTTCTTCCAAGGGTAACCTCATCGGTATATTCCAATTCGTTGCCCACTGAAATACCTCTTGCAATTGTAGAGGTGATAATTTCACAATCTTGAATTTGCTTAAAGATATAAAAATTGGTGGTATCGCCTTCCATAGTAGAGCTTAATGCAAAAATCAACTCTTTTACAGTTCCATTTTTCACCTTTTCTACAAGTGAAGTGATATTTAGGTCATTAGGTCCAATCCCATCCATTGGTGATATTTTTCCTCCCAACACGTGGTACAAACCTTTAAACGAACTTGTGTTTTCAATAGCCATGACATCTCTAATGTCTTCAACCACACAGATGATTTCTTCAGTTCTACGTGGATTGGAACATATCTCGCAAAGTTGGGTGTCACTGATATTATGGCAACTTGAGCAAAACTTGATATCCTTTCGCATATGCTCCAATGCAGAAGTCAGTAACATAGTTTGATCTTTTGGCTGTCTAAGCAAATGCAATACCAAGCGCAATGCTGTTCGTTTCCCAATTCCGGGGAGCTGAGACATTTCATTGACTGCTTTTTCGAGTAGTTTTGAAGAAAATTCCATGGGGGCAAATTTACGATTTTAGTACATATTTTTGAGGCTTTCACATATTCTTATTTCATATTAAGTCCCGTTATTTGAAAATTGAAAACTATAATAAGTAATTTTCCGCCATATTTTATTATTTATGCATTCTACAACCATTATCCTGCTTATCCTTTCCTACTTTGGAATTCTCATTTTGATATCCTATCTCACGGGAAGAAAATCAGACAACATTACCTTTTTCAAAGCCAACAAACAAGCGCCGTGGTACATTGTGGCCTTTGGGATGATTGGTGCATCACTTTCTGGAGTGACATTTATCTCGGTTCCGGGGTGGATAGAATCTTCTCAATTTAGCTATATGCAGATGGTGCTGGGTTATACTGTCGGTTATCTCATTATTGGCACTGTGCTCCTTCCACTCTACTATAAATTAAATTTAACCTCTATTTACACCTATTTAGAGGAGCGCTTTGGAAATGCTTCTTATAAAACTGGTGCGTCATTTTTTCTAATTTCTCGAATTGTGGGTTCGAGCTTCAGGCTGTTTTTAGTGGCCAATGTACTGCAAGTGCTCCTCTTTGATGATCTGGGCATCAGCTTTTGGCAAACTGTAACCATCACCGTTTTTTTAATATGGTTATATACTTTCAGATCTGGAATCAAAACCATTATTTGGACGGATTCCCTGCAAACCTTGTTTATGTTGATAGCAATTGGTGTGGCAATTTATTCCGTGAGTGATGATCTGGGCATTAGTGGTGGCAATATTTTAGGCTATGTATTGGAGAGTGACCTATCTAAAACCTTCTTTTTTGACGACTTTAAATCCAGCGAGTATTTCTGGAATCAGTTTATATCCGGAGCGTTTATCGCCATTGTGATGACCGGCTTGGATCAGGACATGATGCAAAAAAACCTTACCTGTAAAACCTTAAAAGATGCGCAAAAAAATATGTTCTGGTTTACGATTATTTTAACCATAGTGAATTTCATGATTTTAAGCTTGGGTCTTCTTTTAACCGTTTACGCGCAAAAGAATGGCATTGATGCACATAAAGATGAGCTCTTCCCTATTTTGGCAAAAGAACATTTAGGCATTGGAGTCTTTGTATTCTTTTTACTGGGATTGATCGCTGCAGCATATAGCAGCGCCGATAGCACCTTAACCGCCTTGACCACCTCCTTCAGCATTGACGTTTTAGACATTGAAAAAAAGTATGATGCTGCTAAACAAGTTGTTATTAGAAAACGTGTTCACATCATGATGTCATTTGTTTTGATTCTGGTCATTATCGCTTTTAAATACGTTATTAAAGATGAAAGCGTCATTGCGAAACTCTTGCTTTTTGCGGGATACACCTATGGCCCATTACTCGGGCTCTATGCTTTTGGATTGTTCACCAGGTGGCAGATAAAAGATAAATGGGTGCCTATAATTGCCATTCTGTCGCCAATTCTTTCTTATATAATCGGTATCAACAGCTTAAAATGGCTAGGCTTTGAATTTGGATATTTTATTCTGATCTTAAATGGTCTTCTGACATTTTTAGGATTAATACTGATTCGTACCAAGCAACACTAAGGTACAGGCCATTTCGAACTCAATTTTAGCATCGCGTAAACGCTGGAAAAAATCTGGATTTTCTGTCCCAGGGTTAAAAACCACACGATTTGGTTTTAAAGAAATAAGGTAATCATAAAATGGTTCTTGCCTGGTCGGATTCATATATAAAGTAACAGTATCAATACCGTTGTACGGTATCAATTCCGTATCGATCTTGATGCCAGAAACCTCGCCTTCCTTTAATCCAAAAGCCACAACTTCATGCCCGTGAGATGTCAGTCTGTGCATTGCTAAATTAGAATAACGGCTCGGATTTAAAGAAGCTCCGAAGACTAGAGTTTTTTTATTTGTCTGCATAGTTTCATGGATTTTATTTGAAAATAAAGTTTATAAGGGCGTAACAATTTACAAATGTAGTCGTCTCTCTTATAACAATCAAATCAAAATTCATCAATCAAATCAAAAAATCAATCACAAATGAAATCGCTATTTTTATTTTGCATTTTAATGTGCTCTACATTATTTGCACAACCGTCAGTTAACTTACCAAAAGAAGGTTCAATTTCAGGAACAATCATTGATGCCCATCTAAATCAACCATTGCCCTACGTGACTATTGTCATTAAAAACAGTAAAAATGAAACCATTACGGGCTCGATTACCCAAGATGATGGCAGTTTTAAAATCTCTAAACTTTTAGAAGGCCAATACTCTGCAACAATTCAGTATATAGGTTACAAAACCGTTATACAGCCTTTCCTAATTGGAAAAGATTCTTACGATGTAAATTTGGGCAAGATTCTTTTAGAAGAAAATGTGGCTGCGTTGGATGAAGTTACCGTGATCGCAGAAGTTTCCAGCATTCAGCAAAAAGTGGACAGAAAGGTCATTACCGTCGGAAAAGATTTAACCACTTCTGGGCCTACGGCTTCTGATATTATGAACAATATCCCCTCAGTGACTGTTGATCCACAGTCTGGAAATTTGAGCTTGCGAGGCAACGAGAATGTACGTGTAATGGTGGATGGCAAATTGTCAAATGTCCCAGTGGACCAACTATTGAAACAGATCCCTTCGACGTCCATCAAACAAATTGAATTGATCACCAATCCATCTGCACGATATAACCCAGAAGGCATGAGTGGCATCATCAATATCATCCTCCATAAAAACACCAATATCGGTTTTAACGGGAATCTTAATGTGGGTCTGACCAAAGAAATAAACGCAAAATTCAACAGCTCTGTCGATTTGAATTACAGAAATGGAAAGTTTAATCTGTATGGAAATTATGGTAATAATATTGGTAAAAGCACCAATTATGGCACTCTCGATCGACCGGATGACAATTCACAGCAAGTTTTTGATTTCTTCGACAACAGCAAATCCCATCTTTACAAATTTGGAGTTGATTTTTATGCAGATGACAACAATACCATCTCCATATTCACAAATCAAAACACCTACGATGGCAAAGGAACGGGCACCATTAATATTTTGAGACCAAATACTGCTCCGCAAGGACAGCTCTTTAACAATATATCTGATAATCTGTCTTCCCAATACAATTTCGTATTCAAACACAACTTTGCCAAGGAAGGTGAAAAAATTGAATTAGAAGCGGACTACAACACTTATGAGGAAAACGAATCTTCTGATTTCATATACTCCAACATTTCTTTTCCTCCAAATTATATAGATTTTGTGAGCACTGACCGTGAGCAAACCACCATCAATTTGGATTATGTGAATCCATTAAGTGAGTCAGCAAAACTGGAACTCGGTCTTGAGGCACGTTTATTTAATACGGATGTCTATTATGATTCTACAGGAAAATCATTCGATGAAACTGGCGCAATCATCAATACTCCTAGTACAGACTTCAATTATAACAGGGATATTTATTCAGCATATATCACCTATGGAAAAACTTTTGAAAAATGGAGTTATCAAGTTGGAGCGCGAGCAGAAACTGTTACCGAGGACGCAAAAGCCATTAGTATAACAGAAAATTCAAGAGACACCAATCCGTTCAAAAATGATTATTTCCAAGTATACCCCTCCGCCTTTTTAACCTATACACCGACCGATAAAAATTCTTTTCAGGCCAGTGTGAGCAGACGTGTGGACCGGCCAAGTTTACGACGTGTCAATCCTATTAGAGAATGGAGCAGTCCCTTAACCTCCTCTTACGGAAACACAGAATTGCAGCCACAGTTTACAAATTCCATGGAAGTTAATTATACCCGAAAACTGGATAAGGGTTCCATTACTGGAGGTGTTTTTTACCGCATGATTGAGGATGAAATCAATCGTGCCGCCTTTATTGACCGCTTAGACTTGAACAAGATGATTCTCTCCTATGATAATTTCGATAATACTTCGGCCTATGGCATTGAACTATCAAGTGCCTACAAACCGACGACATGGTGGAATTTCAACGCCAGTTTTGATCTTTTCTCACAAACCCAAAAGGGAATTTCTGAAATTCTCGACACCCCTTTAGGCCAGGAACCTACAGTGGATGACATTCTACTTACCGAAATTAAAGTAGACAACATTGCCTACAGTTTTAGAATGAGCAACAATTTTAAAGTCACCAAGAAACTGACACTTTCCGCTTTTGGAATGTATCGATCAGCACAAGAGAGTTTACAATTCAAAAGCAAGCCCATGTACTTTGTAAATACTGGTTTACGCTATTCATTTTTGGATGATGCAGCCACATTTAGTTTTAACTACAATGATATTTTCAATACCATGAAAGCAAGGTTTGAGAGCGATAGGCCTTATACCCAAAAAGGACAGTTCAACTGGGAAAGCAATGCTTGGTATGTCGGATTGTCCTACCGCTTTGGAGGTGGGAAATATAGAGCCTTACAACGAAAATCCAGAGATAAAAATGAAGCATCATCTGGTGGAGGTTTTATGTAACAACATCGCTCTGTAATCCATTTGATGGTTGGTAACATGTCAATTCAGGTTATTTCTCTCGTCGGACAACTGTTTTTCGGTATTAAAATATGTTAATATTTTGTTAAATTAACGTGTTTTCTTGGAATACAGCCTTTTAAACCATTGTTTTATAGAACCTAACAAACTGTACTTATTTTTAAATTGATTTGAATTAGCCTTCTACTTTTTGAAAAGGAAGTATTTGGGAATTAGGTATACATTAAAATCCGGAGTTTATACTTCGGATTTTTCTTTTTTCAAAACGAATAATTCTCATTCATTAATTTCTACAACGTCAGCTCATTCTTTTCAATTAGAGAGTGTTTTTATTTTTACAGAATTTAACCTCAGATGTTAATTTTGAAGGTCAATACCTCCAAAATTTCGCGGTTTATGTTAATTGAGAGTTAAAAATTTATTTTGATAAAATAAAACAGAAGTTTCTACGTCTAATACATAGTGATAAGTTTTATAATCTAATCAAGTGTTAGTTAATGTTGGTTAATTGCAGAAAAACCCGAGACAGAATTATGTTTCGGGTTTTTTAATTCCTGCAAAAGCAGGAATCTCATTGTTGTTATTACTATCCTACAGATATAGCCTTACCCCCACTCCAATAGCTATTGGATTCATTCCGTCTATTTTGTTCCTATCAATGTTTTAGCCATCTCACAATTGCCATAGAGATCTCGAATAATTATGTGTCACATCATATTCTTAATCAACTACTTCATGAAATCGACTTTTAGTCTGCACGAATTCAGTGTGTTCGCTATTTAAATCCTGAGAAAAATAATTTTGAGGGATTCTACAACGCCTTTAGTGCTCGAAATTCGCCTTACTTAAACTCGAGATTCCTGTCTTCACAGGAATTGGTTACCACTTAATGATCACACTCCCCCATGTAAATCCGCTACCGAAGGCAGCCAGTACCACCACATCGCCTTCTTTGATTTTACCTTCTTCCCAAGCTTCAGTTAGCGCAATAGGAATTGAAGCGGCAGTTGTATTACCATATTTTTGAATATTGTTGAACACTTGGTCGTCACTCAACTCAAATCTTTTCTGTATAAATTGCGAAATCCTCAAGTTGGCCTGATGAGGAATCAACATGTCGATGGCTTCCTTTTTCAGATTGTTTTTTGCTAGACCTTCCATAATAACCTCACTAAACCGGACCACCGCATTTTTAAACACAAATTGTCCATTCATGTGTGGAAAATAGCTTTCGTCATTGGGATCATTATCTTTAAGGATGTCATTCACCCAACGCTTCCCCATCCCAGGAGCAACCAAAACCAATTCTTCGGCATGCTCTCCTTGTGCATGTAAATGCGTAGAAAGAATCCCTTTAGTGTTATCTTCTTCCCGTGTCAAAATAGCAGCCCCTGCTCCATCACCAAAAATGACCGAAACCCCACGTCCACGCGTAGTTTTATCCAATCCATGGGAATGTAACTCACTCCCAATCACCAAAATATTCTTATACATACCGGTTTTTATATATTGGTCAGCCACTGAAATAGCATATACAAATCCCGAACACTGATTTCGAACATCCAATGCGCCTACAGTTTTGATGTCCAAGGCATGCTGTACCTGTACACCTGGTCCTGGAAAATACATATCAGGACTCAAGGTTGCAAACACAATAAAATCAATGTCATCCTTATCTATTCCCGCACGTTCAATGGCAATTTTAGCGGCTTTTATGCCCATTCCGGAAGTTGTGTCTTCAGAATTTTCAATTGCCCAACGACGTTCCTTTATACCTGTACGTTCTTGGATCCATTCGTCATTTGTATCCATCATTTTAGAAAGATCGTCGTTAGTAACCACATTATCAGGAACATAATACCCTAATCCAATTATTTTGGAGTTATACATAAGTTAATTTGTTTAGCGTTAAATAGATTTGCAATTTAAGCAATATTCATAGTATTCATAAAATTACCGATTTTAAATACCAAATTCAGATAATAGCGCTTCATTTTAACATTTATTTGAGGTTCTACTAGCCGTGTTTTGATTATTTTTAGAGCTTTAACTAAAATTTAATCCATAATGAGAGCGTTTCTACTAAGTATTTTCTTTTTGTTGTCCATGTTTGGCTTTGGGCAAGTTAATTTATCGTATCAAAAACCTGATCCAAGCATCTTAAATCTTGCAGAAGCGCCATTGGCACCACGCATAAGTATGGATCGGCAAGGCGAAAACATTATATTTCTTTACCGAAGCAATTTTAAGACTATCGAGGAGCTTTCTGAAACTGAGATGCGCCTTGGTGGGTTACGAATAAATCCGGTAACCAATATTGGTAGCAGAACCACATATTCTACAGATCTCAAAATCAGAAAAGGGAGAGAAGGCGATCCTCAAAATATTTCAGGAATGCCAGAAAACGGACGTTACGCTTATCTATCATGGTCTCCAAACCAAAATTATGCTGCGTTTACAAACACCACTTCAAAAGGTGTAGAGTTATGGTACATTGATATCAGCACCGCACAGGCGAAAAAGTTAACCGAAGACAACCTCAATGCCAATATGGGCAGACCTTATACATGGTCAAAAGACAGCAACTATTTATTGGTACAAACCCTTCCTGCCTCTAAAAAAGAATTGATTGATCCAGAGAAATCTGTGCCTGAAGGGCCAACAATCTCTGTAAGTGAAGCGGGTGTAAAAGCTCAAAATAGAACCTATCAAGATTTACTTAAAAATCCAAACGACGAATATAACTTTGAACAATTGGCATTGTCCGATATTCAAAAAGTGAATTTGGACGGATCGTCTTCAAATTGGAAATCCACCGATATTTACCAAGACATGAATTTTTCACCAGATGGTAAGTATGTAATGGTCACCACCATCAACAAACCTTTTTCCTATTTGGTGCCTTATAGCAGATTTCCATCGACCACCACTATTTATGATGCGCATGGCACCTTGGTTAAAAAAATATTGGAAGTGCCACTTATTGAGGATTTACCACAAGGATTTATGGCCGTACGCACTGGAATGCGTAATTTAAGCTGGCGTAATGACCAGCCTGCCACCTTAGTATGGACTGAAGCATTAGACGGCGGAGATCCTGCAAAGGAAGTGGCGTTTAGAGATGAAGTATTTCAACAAAAAGCACCATTTACAGCAAAAAAGCAATCCATTTTAAAAACAAAAGATCGCTATGCCGGAATTCGTTGGGGTAATGAAAATACTGCCATTGCTTATGATAGATGGTGGAACAGCAGAAATACAAGAACTTATTTATTTGATCCTTCCAATGCCAGTAAAGCTCCGAAAGTTCTTTCTGATAGAAATTATCAAGATGTCTATAGTGATCCAGGAAATTTCGTAACTACTTTGAATGCTTATGACGAATACGTTTTAGATCTTAATGACGGAAAAGCCTATTTAATTGGTGATGGTTTTAGCGCTGAAGGGCAATTTCCATTTATAGACGAAATGAATCTTAAATCACAAAAAACAGAACGTTTATACCAATCGAAATTGACCGATAAAGTTGAGAATATTGCTTTCGCCTTAGATGCTAAAGCAGGTGAGTTTGTGGTTCAGATTGAATCAAAAAACGAATATCCTAACTATTATATCAGGAACATCAAAAAGCGTATCGCATTACAACCTTTGACACAATTTGAGAATCCGTTCAAAAGTTTACAAAACGTCCATAAAGAAGTCATTTCTTACAAACGTGATGACGGATTGCCGTTAACCGGAACCTTATATTTACCAACAGATTATAAAGAGGGTGAAAAATACCCAATGCTCATGTGGGCATATCCTCGTGAGTATAAAGACAAAAACAGTGCAGCTCAAAGCACTTCAAACTCCAATGAATTCACCTATCCATCCTACGGTTCACCTTTATTTTGGGTAGCCCGAGGTTATGTTGTATTGGATGATGCAGCGTTCCCAATTGTTGGAGAAGGCGACGAACAACCTAACGACACTTTTGTCAAGCAATTGGTAGGCAATGCCAAAGCGGCCATTGACGCTGTTGATGCCATGGGCTATATTGATCGTGATCGCGTGGCGGTTGGCGGACATTCTTATGGGGCGTTTATGACGGCGAATTTACTATCACATTCCAATTTATTTGCTGCAGGTATCGCTAGAAGTGGCGCTTATAACAGAACTTTGACACCTTTTGGGTTTCAAAGTGAAGAACGGAACTATTGGGAAGCACCTGATGTCTACAATACCATGTCTCCATTTATGAATTCCCATACTATGAAGACACCTTTATTACTGATTCACGGTGAAGCCGACAACAACTCTGGTACTTACCCAATGCAAAGTGAGCGTTATTTCAACGCCCTAAAAGGTTTGGGAGCACCAGTAAGATTAGTCATGTTGCCTAATGAAAGCCATGGTTATAGTGCCAAGGAGTCCGTTATGCACATGTTGTGGGAACAAGACCAATGGTTGGAAACTTATGTGAAGAACAAAAAGAAGGATAATCCTATTAAAGCGACAGAAAGTATTAAAAATTAAGACGTGAACGATTCAGGTTTCAAGAATTATGAGAGGTAGGGAATCAGTGGGATTATATTGATTACTGACGACTGAAAACTGAGGACTGAAAACGATTAAGCCATTCTTTACACGGAATGGCTTTTTTTATGCCATATTGTCACAAAAGCTGGATTGGCATTTTTGTTGACTACTACAATGAAACAAACTAAAGTTCAAACAGTTTCCCTCCCGATAGCTATCGGGATTCGAGGGAATGACAAAAATTATAAATTATGACAAAAGGAAATATTAATGTTTCGGTAGAGAACATCTTTCCACTGATTAAGAAGTTCTTATACAGTGATCACGAAATATTTTTACGTGAGTTAATCAGTAACGCTACAGATGCTACTTTAAAGTTAAAGCACTTAACCAATATCGGTGAGGCAAAAGTAGAATATGGCAATCCGAAAATCGAAGTCAAAATCGATAAGGAAGGCAAAAAACTCCACATCATTGACCAAGGAATTGGGATGACTGCTGAAGAAGTTGAAAAATACATTAACCAAATCGCCTTTTCAGGAGCTGAAGAGTTCTTGGACAAATATAAAGATGCTGGAAAAGATTCAGGCATCATCGGACATTTTGGATTAGGTTTCTATTCCGCTTTTATGGTGGCAGAGAAAGTTGAAATCGTAACTAAATCTTACTTAGAAGATACAGAAGGTGCACGTTGGACTTGTGATGGTTCTCCAGAATTCACTTTAGAGGCAGATGCCAAAACAGAACGTGGTACAGAAATCATCCTTCACATTGCAGACGATTCTCTTGAGTTTTTGGAAGAATCTAAAATCCGTGAACTATTGACCAAATACAATAAGTTCATGCCTATTCCAATCAAATTCGGAACTAAGGAAGTTAATGATCCAGATCACACACCTGAGACCAAAAAAGATAAAGACGGTAAAGAAACTACTGAGCCCCAAAAGAAAATTACCGTTGACAATATTATCAACAATCCAAATCCTGCGTGGACTAAGCTGCCTACCGAGTTAGAAGATAAGGACTACAACTCTTTTTACAGAGAATTGTACCCAATGCAGTTTGAGGAGCCGTTATTCCATATCCATTTGAATGTAGATTATCCATTCAACTTGACGGGAATTTTATATTTCCCAAAAATGACTGGCGATTTGAACATCCAAAAGGACAAAATCCAATTGTACCAAAACCAGGTATTTGTTACGGATAATGTAGAAGGTATCGTTCCAGAATTCTTGACCATGTTGAGAGGTGTGATCGATTCTCCAGACATTCCCCTGAACGTTTCTCGTAGTTATTTGCAAGCAGATGGCAATGTGAAGAAAATCTCTTCATACATCACTCGTAAAGTGGCTGATAAACTGAAATCGTTGTTCAACGAGAACCGTGAGGATTTTGAGAAAAAATGGAATGACATCAAAATCGTAATTGAATACGGAATGCTTTCTGAAGACAAGTTCTTCGAAAAAGCAGATGCATTCGCTCTATATCCAACGGTTGATGGCAAATACTACACCTATCAAGAATTGTTCGATAAAATCAAGGGCAATCAAACGGATAAAGACGGCAAATTAGTCATCTTATATGCGTCCAATGAAGATGCGCAACACAGTTATACGGAAGCTGCAAAAGCTAAAGGCTATGAAGTGTTGTTATTGGATTCGCCAATTATTAGTCATTTGATGCAGAAAATGGAATCCACTAAGGAGAACATCACTTTTGCACGTGTGGACGCTGATCATATTGATAACTTGATCAAGAAAGACGATACAAAAATCTCAAAACTGTCCGAAGAACAGCAAACAGAACTGGAAACTATTTTGAAAGAAGCAATTCCTTCAGAAAAGTTCATGGTTCAATTGGAAGCTATGGATAGTGATGCGTCACCGTTCATCATCACCCAACCAGAGTTTATGCGTCGTATGAAAGAGATGCAAGCAACTGGCGGTGGCGGTATGTTTGGGATGGGCAATATGCCAGAAATGTACAATTTGGTGGTCAATACCAACTCTGAATTGGTGGGTGAAATTTTAAGCACCAAAACTAAGAAAAAACAAGAACGATTGATTTCTCAAAGTTTAGATTTAGCACGTCTGTCTCAAGGCTTGTTAAAAGGAAAAGAACTGAGCGAATTCATCAAACGTTCTTATGAGATGATAAAATAAAACCCAATAATGCGGGTCATTGCAAGAAGCCTTTTTAGGCGACGAAGCAATCTCATGTTCAAAATGCAAAACCATCCCGTCAAAAGCGGGATGGTTTTTTTGTGCTATACTTTGAAGGTCAATTCAATCCATTTCGAATAATTAAAATTGAGATCTCTACTATTTTTTTAAGTCTACTTTTTGTTTTTGAATAATTTAAAAATTATCTTCGGAGGAATCGTAGGATTCGGTGGACGAAAAGCTCATTTCCAACAAAACAGCAACTTTCCCTAAAAGTTGTTTTTAAACAGAATATCTGACAGCTATACTTCAGGAAGTCTACATCCATAAAGGATCCACACATCATCATATACTATCGAAAAATGAAAATAAAAAAGGTACTTATTGCCAACAGAGGAGAAATTGCCATTCGCACAATGCGCGCCTGTACAGAATTAAACATCGCTACAGTTGCAGTCTACACCTATGAAGACCGTTATTCACAACATCGTAATAAAGCGGATGAATCCTACCAAATTGGTGAAGATAATCAGCCTTTAAAGCCGTATTTGGATATGGATGAAATCATCTCTTTGGCAAAATCCAAAAACGTTGATGCCATTCACCCAGGTTATGGTTTTCTCTCAGAAAACTCAGAATTTGCCCGAAAATGCGCAAAAAACGGCATAATTTTCATTGGACCAACTCCGGAAGTTATGGATGCTTTGGGCGATAAGATTACAGCTAAAAAAATTGCCGTAAAATGTAAGGTGCCTATTATTGAAAGCAATAAAAAGAAGTTAACTTCATTAAAAGTCGCCTTATCAGAAGCAAAAAGTATAGGCTATCCTTTAATGCTGAAAGCTGCTTCGGGTGGTGGTGGACGCGGGATGCGCATCATCAGAAAAGATGAGGATCTGGAGCAGAATTTCGATTCTGCCCGAAACGAAGCTTTAAACTCATTCGGTGATGACACAATGTTTCTCGAAAAATACGTGGAAGATCCGAAACATATTGAAGTTCAGATTGTAGCCGATAATCACGGTAACATCCGTCATTTGTTTGAACGCGATTGTTCGGTACAACGCCGTCATCAAAAAGTGGTGGAGATTGCACCTTCTCATAACGTTTCTGAAAAAGTCAAACAAGAACTTTATAAGTACGCCGTAGATATTGCCACGGAAGTCAATTATAATAATATTGGAACCGTCGAGTTTTTAGTCGACAAGGAAGACAATGTCTTTTTTATTGAAGTCAATCCGCGGATTCAAGTAGAACATACCGTTACTGAAATGGTGACGGGAATTGATTTGGTCAAAACCCAAATTTTTATTGCTGGCGGTTACAAATTATCAGATCAGCAAATCAAGATCTACGAACAAGAATCTCTAAAAACTTATGGCTTTGCCTTACAATGCCGATTGACCACAGAAGATCCTGGTAATAATTTTACACCAGATTATGGCACGATAACAACGTATAGAAGTGCTTCGGGCATGGGCATCCGTTTGGATGCAGGAAGTATTTACCAAGGCTACAGTGTGAGTCCTTTTTTTGATTCGATGCTGGTCAAAGTTTCTGCACATGGTAGAACTTTAGATGGCGCCGTTCGTAAAATGGTGCGTGCTTTAAAGGAATTCCGAATTAGGGGCGTCAACACCAACATTCACTTTTTACAAAATGTAATCTTACATGATACGTTTAAAGAAGGAAAAGTAACGGTCAATTTTATCCAGAACACCCCTTCCCTATTCCAGATCAAATTACCACAGGATAGAACAACCAAAGTCACCCAATTTTTGGCTGAAGTGATTGTCAATGGAAATTCTGATGTAAAACATAAAGATGACAGCAAAGTCTTTAGAAATCCGAAAGTTCCAAAATCTAATTTAGCCGCTCCGCATCCCAAAGGCACAAAAGACATGCTCACGGAAATGGGATCGGAGAAATTCTGCGAGTGGCTCAAAAACGACACAAAAATCCATTATACCGATACGACCATGCGTGATGCACACCAATCGCTCCTCGCCACCCGGATGCGAACTTTTGATATGATGAAAGTTGCCGAAAGTTTTGCGAAAAATCATCCCAACACTTTTAGTATGGAAGTTTGGGGAGGTGCTACTTTTGATGTTTGTCTTCGCTTCTTGCATGAAAGTCCTTGGACACGCTTGCGCGAATTGCGAAAAGCAGTCCCAAACATTTTGTTTCAGATGTTACTGCGTGGCAGTAATGGTGTAGGATATAAAGCTTACCCTGATAATCTCATTGAGAAATTTGTTGAAAAATCTTGGGAAAATGGAGTTGATATCTTTAGAATCTTTGATTCCCTCAACTGGGTCAAAGCCATGGAACCAAGCATCAATTATGTGAGAAATAAAACTGGCGGCATTGCACAGGCTGCCATAAGTTATACAGGGAATGTTTTAGATGTCAACGAAACCAAATACACCCTAAAATACTACACCCAATTAGCCAAAGACCTTGAAAATGCCGGGGCACACATGATTGCCATCAAGGATATGGCGGGATTGTTGAAACCCTATGCAGCAACGGAATTGGTGGGTGCACTAAAAGACACGGTCAAACTGCCCATCCATTTGCATACCCACGACACCTCATCTTTACAAACTGCAACCTACCTTAAAGCCATCGAAGCAGGCGTAGATGTGGTTGATGTGGCCTTGGGAGGCTTATCGGGATTGACTTCACAACCCAATTTCAATGGGATTGTTGAAATGATGAAAGGTCAACCACGAGCACACGACTTTGAGATGAATACTTTAAACCAGTTCTCAAACTTTTGGGAGGATACCCGTGAACTCTATTATCCTTTTGAATCGGGATTAAAAGCTGGAACTGCGGAAGTATTTCAGCACGAGATTCCAGGTGGTCAGTATTCCAATTTGCGACCACAGGCGATTGCTTTAGGTTTGGGAGATCGGTTTGACGAAGTAAAGAAAATGTACGCCAAGGTCAATGCTATGTTTGGGAACTTGATAAAAGTCACGCCGAGTTCAAAAGTAGTTGGTGATATGGCGATTTTTATGGTCACCAATAATCTGACCCCAGAGGATGTGATGGAACGTGGCGGAGAAATTTCGTTTCCGGAATCAGTGATCAATTTCTTTAAAGGTGATTTAGGTCAACCAACAGGAGGCTTTCCAAAGAAATTACAAAAAATAATTTTGAGAAATCACAAAGCCTATACCGATAGACCAAATGCGCATTTGGACCCTATAGATTTTGATGCGGAATATGATGCTTTTAAAAAGAAATTCCAAAAAGGTTTTACCAGAGCTATTGAAATTGAAGATTTCCTCTCCTATACCTTATATCCTAAAGTCTTTGAACAGGCGCACGAGAATTATAAGCTGTATGGTAACTTAAGTTTAGTACCCACCAAGAATTTCTTCTATGGCATGAAGCAACGTGAAGAAATATTAATCGAACTGGAACCTGGAAAGACCATAATTGTCAGATTGCTTTCTGTAGGCATTCCGAATGAGGAAGGCGTCAGAATTGTTTTCTTTAAAGTGAATGGTGAAAACCGCTTGGTAGAAGTTTTGGATAGATCACTCAATATCAAAAAAGAAACCCATGAGAAGATTGATCCAGCAGATACCACTCAAATCGGCGCACCTTTACAAGGTTCTTTATATAAGGTATTGGTGAAAAGAGGTCAAAAAGTCAAAGAAAATGATCCATTATTCATCATTGAAGCGATGAAAATGGAAACTACAGTAACGGCATTTAAGGCAGGAAAAGTAAAATCCATCACTATTAAAGAAGGTACGATGGTGATGCAGGATGATTTGATATTAACAGTGGAATAATAATTATCAATTTGCAATCTGATGTCTAAAAAATTTAGAAATAAATACAGAATAGATTCCACCCGATTGCAGTATTGGGATTATGGTAGCAATGCCGCCTATTTTGTAACCATTTGCACAAAAAATCGGATTCATTATTTTGGGGATGTGACAGAGACACAAGATATTGTGTCTCCACCAATGCAATTATCAGAAATTGGAAAAATAGCAGATCAAAATTGGCGATCTATACCAGAACATTTCCCATTTGTGAAATTGGGAAATCATGTGATTATGCCGAATCATGTTCATGGAATTATCATTATTGATAAACCCATTGGTATGGATTCTGCTGAGGTACAGACGCAAAATTTTGCGTCTCCACCATTGCAAAATTTTGCGTCTCCACCATTGCAAAAATTTGAATCTCCACCAATGCAAAATACTGCTTCACCACTTGAACAACAGCAAAAGAACAAATTTGGCCCACAATCTAAAAATTTAGCATCTATCATACGAGGCTATAAAGCATCAATAAAAAAATATGCAACCATGAATTCCATTGATTTTGCTTGGCAACCTCTTTATCATGAGCATATCATTAGAAGCACCCAATCATATCAAAGAATTTCCAATTACATTTTAAACAATCCGATGAATTGGAAAAAGGACACATTTCACAAATAAATACATATCTTGGAACCATGAAAAAACTACTCTTTATTTTACTGGCAGTACCGCTCCAATTGTTGGCGCAGGAGGTGCCTGGATCTGTTCAATTTTGGGACACTCTTAAAAGTCACTGTGGAAAATCTTACGAAGGTGAAATTATGGCTGGAGGCCAAGAAGGCGATGGTTTTACTGGCGAAAAATTGGTCATGCATGTTCGTAGTTGTGAGGACAATATACTCAGAATTCCGTTTTTTGTTGGTGATGACAAATCGCGTACTTGGGTATTGACGATGGGAGAAGATAACTTAATTCTCTTAAAACACGATCATAGAAAGATGGATGGCACTGATGATGATGTCACTCAATACGGCGGACTTAGTCCAAATACAGGACGCGCTGACATTCAATTTTTTCCAGCCGATCAGTTTACCGCCAACCTATTGGCCCACGCCGCAAATAACGTCTGGTGGATTACCGTTGATGAGAGTTCATTTACTTACAACCTTCGTAGAATAGGCACGGACAGATTGTTTTCTGTGAAATTTGACCTCACCAAGGAAGTAGAAACGCCTGGTGCACCTTGGGGAAGCGAAGATTAATCTGATTGCTTTTCATTCATAATCGATAAAAATCAAATAGTTAAAACCACTTCCGAACAAGAAGTGGTTTTTTAATTGCTAAAATATCAAAACCAATAACCTTAAAATAACCTCAGCATTGAATTAGAGCAAATCAATTAGTTTACCTTTGCAGGCAATCACATAAACATTTGAAAGAACTCCTCACATCCATAGAAATATTCCTAAAAGGTTCCGACTTTTATAGAGGTATCAGATTGACCTTTTCCGCGATAACACCTTTGGCTGTCCTATATCTTTTGGGCCATTTTGAATATGCTCCTGCCATTGCTATGGGTGCTTTTTTAAATGCTCCTGGAGATATTCCGGGAAGTTTAAAGCGTAAGGTCAATGCTATTTTAATCAGTACTGTATTAACAATGCTGATTACGGCCACCATCCTGTTTTGCAAGCCTTACCTCCCACTCGTCGTTGTAGCCTTGGCCGTTTTTTCATTTTTTGTCTCCTTCATTTCCGTTTATGGATTTAGGGCATCTATGGTATCTCTTTCTGGGTTATTGGCCATGGTATTGGCTTTTGCAGTTGAAAAAGAAACGCCATTTGAAATTTTATCCCATGTGTTACTGATTGGTTGTGGCGGACTTTGGTATTTGCTCATTTCTTATCTATTCAGGAAATTATCACCCAAAAAAGATGAAATCCAGTTTTTGTCGGACAGCATGTCTCTTATTGGAGAGTATTTAAAATTACGAGCGCGCTTGTTGACCAAAAAGACAGAACGTCAAGAACTCATACAGCAGGCTTTTGTACTGCAAAGCCAAATCAATGAAAAGCACGAAACCCTAAGGGAGTTACTTCTTTTAGAACGTAAACGTTCAGGACGCTCCCATTATGATGAAAAACATTTATTGATCTTTATTTCTTCAGTTAATATTTTTGAGATCATTGAAGCCAAGCATTTAGATTATAACGAAATAGACCGGCTTTTTAGCGATCGAAAATACCTTAAAGCTTTTAAGAACCTGAATAATGTCATGGGGAATCATTTGATAACCTTATCTGAGTTACTGATTAAGAACGATAAAATTCCGGAAAATAATTTCTTAATAGATGCCCTGTCCGAAGCTAAAAACGCTATTTCCTTATATGTCGAAGACATCAAATTGCCAAAGGCTCGTGAAGGGGCTTTGGCTCTTCGGAATCACTATGATTACCAAGAACAACTCTTAGAGGAAATCCGGGCCATACGTCGCGTTATGGCAAACGTCAAGGACGCTTCAAAAGTTTCCTTAAAGCGTCATTATACGAGTCAATTTTTGACACTTCAAGAATATCGTTTGAACGTTATTGTTCAAAATTTTAGCTTTGATTCCACCTTGTTCAGGCATGCGCTTCGATTTACAGTTGCCATTATATTTGCCTTCATTTTAGGAACTCTATTGGATATAAGAAACACCTATTGGATTCTCCTGACCATTATTGTGATCATGCGCCCCAACTATGGCCTGACCAAAGAGCGCTCCAAGGACCGAATTATTGGGACTCTTATTGGTGCCACCATAGCTATTGGCATCGTATTGCTGACCCAAAATGTGATCATATATGGGATTTTAGCGATCATTTCGTTAACCTTGGCGTTTTCATTGATTCAGCAGAATTTTAAATCGGCAGCAGCTTTTATCACCATAAATATCATATTCGTGTATTCACTTATCACTCCTGATGCCTTTCAGGTGATCCAATACCGTGTGATTGACACCATCATTGGTGCGGGAATTGCCGTAATTGCCAATTACACTATCTGGCCAAGTTGGGAAGCCTTAAACTTAAAGAATGTGCTGGTCGATGCTTTAAACAAGAACAGAAAGTATCTTTTGGCTACCCAAGAATTATATTATGATAAGAATAAAAATGAACTCCCTTATAAATTAGCACGGAAGGAAGCCTTTCTGGCCATAAGTAATCTAAATGCCGCCTTCCAAAGATTGACTCAAGATCCGAAATCGAAACAAAAGGAATTTCAACTCATCTACGACATGGTGACCTTAAACCAGACCATGGTGTCGGCCATTGCCTCTATAGGCAGTTTCATCATCAATCATCAAACCACTCCAGCTTCCAAAGAATTTGATGCTATCGTTCGGAGAATAGCCAATACGCTTGAAGCTTCCTGTTCCATTTTAAATGAGGTTAACGCCGACTGTGAAACCATGACTATCGATATTGAAGAAGCACAGGAAAAACTAATGGAAACCTATCATAACCTATCCAGAATGCGTGATGAAAACCTGCAAAATGGTTTTACAGAATTAGATAGAGAGAGTCTTCATAACCTCCAAGAGGCCTATCTGATTGCCAATCAATTGATTTGGCTAAAGACGCTTTCTGACAATCTTAGAAAAGCAACTTCAAAGTATCAGGAGGTTCTATAAAAAGATTATCAACAATGCATTACACATATTGGCTTCCATCACCTAGCTTAAATCAAAATACTTTGAAGTTTAGGGCACTATATTGACTATTCCGATTTAAGTTTCATTTGATCAAGAAATTCGGGGTATTAAAGCCCACTGGTGAGAATAAAAAACCACTTCAACAAAAAGAAGTGGTTTCTAATATTTATAAACAATTGTGGTCTTTCAACAAATAAATTTCATGTCTTATTCTTTATATGCACCCACACCTTCTCTCATCCACTCTATATATTCCTGAGCATTTGGAGTATAACCAACTGGATCATTAAGATTTTCCTCATCATGATCTATCAAGACATAAAAAGGCTGCGTGTTTGTTTTATATCTTATGGTCTGGAACTCGCTCCATTTCTGTCCGATATACTTCAACTGTTTGCCTGGTCGTAACTGCGATTCTACGATCTCATCGTCCTCAAGTTTTCGCTTATCATCAACATATAAGGAAATCAACACCACTTCATTCTTAAGAATATTGAGTACTTGATCATTTGGCCAAACGTTCTGCTCCATCCTTCTACAATTTACACACGCCCATCCCGTAAAATCCAACATAACTGGTTTGCCGACTTCCTTGGCGTAGGCCATTCCCTTATCATAATCATTGAAGGCCAAGATTTGATGTGGTGCCAAAAGATGTCCACCATCAGGAAGCACTTGTGCTTCACCTGAACTAAACCCTCCTCCGGTTTTGGAATTACCTACACCATAAGGCGATTCAGAATAATCCAATGGCGGTGGGAAGGCACTAATCAAATTAAGAGGCGCACCCCAAAGTCCCGGGATCATATAAATAGTAAAACTCAGTACCAACAAACCAAGACTCAAACGTCCTACAGAAATATGGGTCAACGGTGAATCATGTGGTAATTTGATCTTTCCGAAAAGGTAAAAAGCCAAGGCACCAAAAATAGCAATCCAAATCGCGATGAAAACCTCGCGCTCCAAGAAATGCAGCTGCAGCACCAAATCTGCTTGAGATAGGAATTTGAATGCAAATGCCAATTCCAAGAATCCTAAAACCACTTTAACCGTATTCAACCAACCACCTGATTTCGGCAGCGAGTTCAACCATCCTGGGAATGCCGCAAATAATCCAAATGGCAATGCCAAGGCGATCGAAAAGCCCAACATCCCAATCATTGGTGCCAATCCGCCTTTGGTGGCAGAGAGTACAATAATATTCCCTACAAACGGTCCTGTACATGAGAAGGATACTATGGCAAGGGCCAAAGCCATGAAGAATATTCCAGTATAGCCACCCTTACCAGCTTTACTGTCGATTTTATTCGCCCACGATTGTGGCAACATGATTTCAAATGCACCTAAAAAGGATACCGCAAATATCACAAGAATAAAAAAGAACAGTAAATTAAAGGTTACACTTGTAGAGAACTCATTAATGGCGCTCGCACCAAAGATGGCCACGACACCTGTGCCCAAAATAACATAAATGACGATAATACAGAGGCCGTAAATAATGGCGTTTTTTACTCCCTCAGCCTTGTTCTGACTTTGTTTGGTAAAGAAACTGACCGTCATGGGTATCAATGGGAAGACACAAGGAGTGAACAAGGCGATAAGCCCTGCACCCATTCCAAGAATAAAAATCGTCCAAAGACCACTGTTCTCGGCTTCTTTCTCCTCTCTTTCAGTAACAATGACCTCTTTATCGCTATCTATCTTTACAGGTTCCTGAAAATTAATAGTGCCGCTTTCTTCTGAGACATTCGAATCTGTGCCAGTGAATCCTTCAGCTTTTGAAAGATCAAAATCCAAGTCGATATAAGATGGAGGCAAACATCGCATGTCATCACAGACCATAAATTCGACTTCACCCTTAACTATTGAAAGTTCCTTGTTGAGTATATTGATGCGTTGTCTGAATTCAGCTGAATCATCAAAATACTTGATGCGCATATTAAATACTGGGTCATTAACGGTACGCCCTTCTTCTTCGGTGGTATTACCCATAAGTTCAGCATCTGCACCGGTATCATAAGTAAATGTCGTTGGAATTGGGCCATCCTCAGGTACATCTTGTGAGTACAAGTGCCAACCTCTGTCGATCGTGGCTTTTGAAATCAGATCATACTCTGTGTCAGAGATTTTTTCTACTGAAGTCGACCATTTTACGGGATCCAAAACCTGGGCTTTCACAGCTGTCAATGTCATTGAAACCAATAAAAAGTAAAGAAAGATAGTTCTCATTTGATAGTATTCGTTAGGGTAGTATCAATATTTAAAACAGAAAAAAAACATAAACTGTAACTTCTCTATCACTAAGACGTTGCAAATGCGGAATGCCCTTATAATAATTTGTTAAAAATATTAATACTTGTAAAAATCAAGGTGCAAAGGTAATTAAAAGAAGTAGGAAGACATACTATTTTGGAAGGTTCAGACGGAGTTTAACAAAGTCTTTAGAACCTTTTTTATCTTATACGAATTGAAAAGAATATTTTATTTCACATCAATGACAAACTGCCCGCAAGTTGTTTTAATGTGATCTCTGACAATTTAGCTTGATAAATAGCATTACTCAAGCGTAAAGTGGCTTGAATATAATTGAGTTGTGCAGTTCTAAACTCGATGGTTGGGATCGTTCCTATTTTATATTTCGCTAATGTAATATCAAGGTTTTCCTTGGCAATGTTTTCGTTGCTGGTTTCCAATTCAATCAAGCTCAAATTGGTCTGATAGGTTTGGAATGCGGTATGCAATTGCGTTTTTATAGTTTCTGTTCGCTGTGCTATGGCAATAGTCGAATTTTCAATTTGAAGCTTTGCAATTTTTTCATTCCGATTTTGATTGGAGCCGTTAAAAATATCAATACTTGCAGCGAATCCGTAGTTCCAACCTTGTGCATTATTTTTTGTGGTAAAGCCCAAGCTCGATTCTGAATCGCTAAAATTATATCCTGTGTTTGCAGAAATTCTGGGATAACGATTGCCCTTAACCTGTTTTAATTCCAGTTCCGAAATTCGCTTACTGATCAATAATGCCTGCAATTCCGGGTTTTGGGTTGTTGCGAGATCCTCCAGTTCAGAAAGCTGCAAATTACTTGCAATCAACACCTCATCCCTAACCTTAAATTTTGTTTCGGGATCACGAGCCATAATTTCATTAAGTCTAATTTTCGTATTAGCATAGACTTCACTTTGCCTAATGTAAAGTGTCTTATCCGTATTGAGATCCACTTGCGCATTTAGCACTTCCAACTTAGAAGCCTTTCCAATATTAAATCGGTTATCGGCAAGTTCTACACGCTGCCGGGAAATGACCAGAGTACTGTCCAAAGCGGTCAATTGCTGCTGGTGTTGAACCAAATCATAATAAGTGATCATCACATCCCTAACCCGATTCAATAAGGTACTTTGCAATTCTGCTTTTCCCAATTTTTCAAGTTCTTTCAGTTGGTCATACCGTGCGAACATGCCAAAACCATCAAAAATAGTCCAGTCCAGTCCAACGCCATAATTGAGACTGTTGTTTTTGGCATTATCCAATTCGATCACCTCGCCATTTGAGCGGGTTTGCGAAATATTTTGAGTGCTGTTATTGGTGTTGGCCTGAGCAAAAACTCTAGGGAGCATGCCGGCAAATCCGGGACTGACACCAAGAGAATCTGTTTTCAAATTGTTTTTTGCCAAACGAATATCGTAATTGTTTTCCAAGGCAATTTCTACCGCTTCCTCAAGTGTCAATAGATCTTGGGCAAGCGTATTAATGGAAAATAATCCCAAACATATACTTAGATATAGCGGCCAGAGTTTATATGGTTCCATAGGTATCAATTTTATCAAATTCTGGATGATGTTTTCTTTTTCTTGACCACATCATATAAATAGACGGAATAACGAACAAGGTCAGAACAAGTGAAAACATCGTGCCCCCAATGATAACTACTCCCATTCCGATACGACTTGTTGAAGCCGCTCCGATGGACAATGCAATTGGCAATGCCCCCAATGCAATAGTTAAACTAGTCATCAAAATTGGACGCAGTCGGGACACTGAAGCCTTCCGAATAGCTTCATCTTTCGGAATGCCCTCTTCCCGAAGTTGGTTGGCAAATTCTACAATCAAAATCCCGTTTTTCGTCACCAACCCAATTAACATGATGGTACCGATTTGGCTAAAAATATTCCAAGTCTGTCCAAATAACCACAATGAAAATAAAGCTCCCGCAACTGCCATAGGCACAGTAAGAATAATAATAAATGGATCTATAAAACTTTCAAACTGAGCGGCCAAAATTAGAAATATCAACAATAAAGCCAATCCAAACGCGAAGAGGGTATTGGAACTACTTTCTACAAAATCTCGCGACTCACCGCCTAAATCAGTGGTAAAAGTTTCGTCCAAAACCTTCGCACGTATGCTCTCCATGGCGTCAATACCATCACTAATACTCATCCCAGGTGCCAAACTTGCAGAAACAGTGGCCGACATATAACGATTGTTGTGATAAAGTTGCGGCGGACTACTGTGTTCTTCAGTAGTCACTAAATTATCCATTTGGATCAATTCGCCTTTATCGTTTTTGACATACATTGAGGTGAGATCCATCGGTTTACTACGATCTTTCTTGTCAAACTGTCCGATCACCTGATACTGCTTTCCATTCATCATAAAATAACCGAAACGCTGGCCACTTAACGATAATTGTAAGGTTTGTGCAACATCCAAAACCGAAACGCCCAAGCTCTTTGCCTTTTCACGATCAATAGTGACATAGATTTCAGGTTTGTTGAATTTCAAATTTACATCCGTATTGGAAAAGACCGGATGATCCTCGGCTTCTTCCATAAATTCAGGAATTACTTCGCGCAACTTCTCAAAATTCTGAGCCTGAATAATGTATTGAATTGGCATCCCTCCCCTTCTATTTACAGCGATGGTTGGGGTTTCTGAGACACTCACACGGGCGTTTTCATAGTTTCTGGTCCATCGGGAAAGATCTTCGGCAATTTCTTTTTGAGAACGATCGCGATCACCTGGATCTACCAACGAAATTGTAGCACGGCCACTATTTACTGAAGACGATCCCCAACCTGGAGAAGTGATGATCAAACTCACCTTTTTTTCTGGAATGGAATCATTGATCAAATCGGTTATCTCCGTCATAAACCGATCCATATACTCATAAGATGCACCTTCTGGAGCCGTTACGTTAAGTCCGATATAACTTCTATCATCGTAAGGTGCTGTTTCTTTTTGAAGTAAACTATAGAACACCCCTATCATCACAATACAAATGGCCAATACCGGAAAACTCCACCATTTATTCTTCAGGAACTTTCCTAATGAACTGGCATAGGCATTATTCATCTTCACGAAAAAAGGTTCTGTATACAGATAAAACCGTGTTTGGTTCTGCTTTCCAGGTTTCATCAAATAGGCATTCAGCATCGGCGTTAATGACAAAGAGACGAACGCCGAAATCAAAACGGCCGCACCGATAACAACACCAAATTCCCTAAACAATCGGCCAACAAAGCCCTCTAAGAAAATTACAGGAAGAAAAACTGCTGCCAGCGTCACCGAAATGGAAATCACCGCAAAGAAAATCTCATTGGAACCTTTTATGGCGGCTTCAATTGGCGACATGCCTTCTTCTACTTTCTTATAGATATTTTCCGTGACCACAATCCCGTCATCCACCACCAATCCCGTGGCGAGCACAATAGCAAGTAGGGTCAATACATTGATAGAAAACCCAAACATCCACATAATAAAGAATGTCGCAATCAAGGACACAGGGATATCGACGAGTGGACGCATGGCAATAGACCAGTTTCTAAAGAAGAAAAAGATGACCAGGATGACCAAAACAATAGAAATTCCCAAAGTTTCAACAACCTCGGTGATGGCGCGTTTAACGAACAACGTATCATCAATCACAATGTTCAATTTGAAATCGGCCGGCAAATCCTTTTTAAGCTTGTCAAATTCCTCATAGAAAGCGTCGGCGATGGCCACATAGTTGGTACCTGGTTGCGGTACTATGGCCAAAGCCACCATTGGCTGCCCAGAGTCGCTCAACTTAGTTTCCATATTTTCAGCCTCCAAGGTGGCCCGTCCAATATCACTAAAACGCACTACTTTCCCATCCTCAGAGGAGATGATGATATCATTAAATTCTTCTTCGGTAGAGAGATTACCAATGGTTTTTATGGTCAATTCGGTGTTGGCGCCCGTTAATTTACCAGAAGGCAACTCGACGTTTTGCGACAACAATGCGCTTCTGACTTCAGCAACGGTTACACCGTACGACGCCAATTTTAAAGGATCAATCCATAAACGCATGGCATACTTGCGCTGTCCCCAAATTTGCACACTACTCACTCCTGGAATGGTTTGCAAACGCTGCGCTAAAACATTGTCCGCATAATCGGTAAGTTCCAAGATGTTTCTATTATCACTTTGAACCGTCATGGAAATAATGGCACGAGAATCGGCATCAGCCTTTGACACTACCGGTGCAGCATCAATATCCTGAGGCAAACTACGTATGGCTTGTGACACTTTATCACGCACGTCATTGGCGGCTTCCTCAAGATCTTTATCAAGATTGAATTCAATACTGATTCGGCTGGAACCCTGGTTGCTTGAAGAGGTTATATTTCTGATCCCATCAATACCGTTGATGGCTTTTTCGAGTGGTTCAGTAATTTGGGATTCAATAATATCAGCGTTCGCACCGGAATAACTGGTGCTCACCGAAATTTGTGCTGGATCAATAGAAGGAAATTCCCTTACTCCAAGATAGGTAAAGCCAATAATCCCGAACAGCATAATGGTCAAGTTCATGACAATGGCCAGTACGGGACGTTTAATACTTAAAGTAGATAAACTCATCAGTTAGGATTGATTCTTTAAATTCACTTTTACCGGGGTACCATTTCTTAGTGACATGACTCCTGAAGTTAATATGGTATCACCTACCTTAATTCCAGAAAGGACACGTACTTCACTATCCGTTCTCGCCCCTGTTTCAACTTCAATTTCCTTAGCTTTCCCATTATCCATGACGAATATTTTCTTGCCGTTTTGGATAGGGATCAAAGCTTCCGTCGGTACCAATAACGCGTTATTGACGGTTTCAAGTGGTAAGGTCACATTGGCAAAAGCACCAGGGTATAATTTATCTTCCCTATTTTCGGCAATAGCCCTCATTCTCAAAGTTCTTGAGGCAACATCCACCTGTGGTTCTATCGCATAGATTTTCGCCGTGTGTTCTACTTTGGAATTGGAGGTTGTAAAGGTCAATATGGTGCCCACTTTCATACGGGAAACATATTTTTCCGGAACGGCAAATGTTAATTTTAGCTGACTTGTATTGACCAACTTGGCAATTGGTGTTGACGGTGTGACGTAGGTACCTTTAGAAATAGCGCGTAAACCGATGGTTCCTGAAAAAGGTGCGCGAACAGTTGTTTTTGATAGTTGGGCCGCTATCAGATCAGCTTGGGCACGGGCAGATTCAAAATCGGCGTTGGACACATCAAATTCCTCCTGACTTATGGCCTGTTTATCCAATAAAAGCTTGGCTCTTCTTTGATTTTCAGAAGCCAACTGTTGCGCTGTTTTTACTTGCGACAGTTGGGCCCGAAGTTCAATATCATTGACTTTAAAAAGAATTTGTCCTTTTGAAACCTTTTTACCTTCTTCAAAATTGATACTCTCTACAATTCCAGAGATTTCACTTCGTATCTCAATTTCCTCATTGGCTTCCAAGGTGCCGGATAGTGTAAGGTTTTCTGCGAATTTTTCGGCTTGGAGGACTTTCCCTTCAACACTCATCACAGTGACTGTTCGTTGGGCGCCTTTCGGACTGCTAGCTTTGGAATTCACACTAATTCTATTAGCGATGAGCGCAATTATTCCGCAGATAATAATGGCGATAATAATGTATCTTTTTTTCATTAAAAGATGGTTATATAAATTCAGGATAGTTCATGGTATCACAAATCTAATTTTTTAAATTTAGAAGTACCAAATCTTATGTTTTTTTAACAGATTTTAAGAGAATTTGAATGAATCCACTTTTTTTAAAGTGTAATGGTATTCTATCTTTACAAATAGTTTGGACTTTTAATTAGGATTTCCACAAGTGGTTTAATTAACTTTGGCGCCTTATAAAAACCAACTAAAAACCCACAATGAATTTTAGAATTCTACCTTTATTATTTTTCATTCCTTCCTATTTCATAGCCCAAGAAAATCAAAATACACCTCAGAACCTCGACGAAATCATCATCTCGGCGCAACGCATTGAAATACCTTTTTCAAAAGAATCACGTTCTATAATGATCATCACTGCCGAGGACATCAAGTTGAGTCCAGCCAAATCTTTGGCGAAACTTTTACAAGAAGTAGCAGGCTTGGATATCAGACAACGTGGCACAAATGGCATGCAAGCCGACCTTTACATTAGAGGTGGTGGGTTTGATCAAACCCTACTCCTGATTGACGGCATTAAAATGGACGATGCACAAACGGGCCATCATATTTTAAATGCCGCCTTACCCTTGGACATCATTGAACGCATAGAAATCATTAAAGGGCCCGCTGCACGAGTTTATGGTCAAAATGCATTTACGGGTGCTGTGAATATTATAACGAAGAAAAAAAGTCCTGATCATCTATCCATCGCATTGAGTGGTGGTTCGTATGAGCAGTTGGGCGCTGCAGTTACCGCCAGTAGCAATTTTGAAAACTCAAATCATTTAATGCATTATTCGAAAAACGTCTCTGAAGGCTATCGTTACAACACCGATTACGACACACAAAATTACTTTCTTAAGAGCGCGTTCAATACTCAAAATAGGCCTATTGAAGTTTTAGCCACATTTACTGATAGAAAATTTGGAGCCAACGGATTTTATGCGACGCCATCGGCAACAGATCAATACGAAGAAACCCAAACGAGTCTTGTAGGTGTCACCACACGATATAAAAAGAACAACTTGACCATCACGCCACAAGTTTATTGGAGGCGTAATCAAGATCTCTATTTGTACAATAGACAGAATCCAACCGGTTATAGAAATCTGCATATTTCCAATAAAGTCGGCGCACAAATTAATGGATCTTATCTGTCCAATATTGGAATTACAGGCTTCGGCGTCAATTTTGAAAAAGTGTTCTTATCCAGTAATAATTTAGGCAACCACTCGAGAACCATAACTACCTTGTTTTTGGAACAACGGTTTAAACTCTTGAATGATCGTATCGATTTAACACCTGGAGTTGCGATGTCTTATTACTCAGATTTTAAATTTCATGCCTTCCCGGGAATTGATGCAGGAATTGATATTACACAGAATCTTCGCGCTTATGCCAATATAGGTTATACGTATAGAATCCCTACTTACACTGATTTATTCTACAGCGACCCCACCACTTTAGGCAATGACCAGTTAAAACCAGAAGAAGCCATTGCTGAGGAATTTGGAATTAAGTTTAAGAAGTCGGCAATTAATTTGACATTAAGTTTATTCAATAGAGATTCAAAAAACTTAATAGACTTCATCAAAACCACCGAGGATGAAGCTTTTAAGGCCACCAATATTAGAAGCCTTAATACGAAAGGCTTTGAAACATCCGTCGATTACAGGTTTTCAATGTTATACTTTGATCAGAAAATCAATTTTGGCTATACCTTTATTGAGGATAAAATAAAGGCATTAGACCTTCCGTACTCCAGATATGCAATTAATTCTTTAAAACATCAATTTATCGCGAATTTCAGATCCCAATTGATCAAGAATTTCTCACAAACGATTCTGTATAAATACGCAGTTCGTAACGCGGGCGACGACTATGGCGTGATGGACATCTCATTAAACTATCAAAAGAAGAATTTCGACATCTCATTGTCGGCAAATAACATTTTCAATGCCGAATACACGGAAACGAATTTAGTGCCGATGCCTAAAGGAAGTCTTCTTTTTGGGGTGACCTATAAATTTGATTAATCAAACATTACTGAGAGGGGTTGATATCGAATGAATATTCATAAGCCTGATTCGCAGGAATTGTGTATTCCGGATGCACCAGTCGTCCCCATGAGGTATCGCCACCAACTCCCATTTGCATATAATCAATGTTCCATTGCACCGTATTACCAATTTTAATATCGGCACCGTGCTTTTTGGTGACAGGCACCAAACCAGAAGCTGATTCGCTGGCATCATCACTATTAAAATCAATTTCGGTCATATCAAATGGCCAAACACTTGTATTAAGTAAAACAGCGCTCGAAGCTTTTAAATTCAAGATAGAAGATGAGACTTCAACCCAACGAACATCGGTTTTATTTCCTGTTTCCTGCGGACGGAGATATCTTTCAAACTGGTCCACGATTTTCCCCGAATACACACCTATTTTAACCCCGGTTTTTCTGTCCCAATAACTTTCCGTCTCTCCTTTTCCATACCAAGACACATCAGTAAAATCATTGGATAAGGTCATGTACATCCCTAAACGAGGGATGTTAGGCAGGTTCTTTTGATTGGGCGTAAAGCTAAAATGGACATTTAGACTTCCATCGGATTTCAAGGTATATTTCACCTCTACTTTAGCCTCATTGTTGGGCAATATATAATTGACTTTATAGGTTACGCCATCATTGGATGCCACAGGATTTCCTGACAACTTAGAGCTATAATTATAGGTGGCGTCCTGCCAAACTTTAGCCCATTGCTGCATATTGTTTCCTAAATCATTATCTGTTGGTGCACGCCAGAAATTTGGGCGGATCGCTGCGTTGGTAATAAGCTTTCCGTCGTAAGTCCACGATTGGATTTCTCCTGTTTCGGCATTGATCTTCAAATCAACAAGGTCATTTTTAATTGTGAAGTTGTCATTGTTCTGAGCGATTTCAAGGGATTTCTCTTCAGATGCAATTGGCTTATTAAATTGACCTTTTTGAAGTACAAACTCATCCCAACCCACTTCATAGCCTTTCGGAATTAAATCTTTGGCATCTTTTTGAATTAAACTGACTTGAAGTATATACTCGTTTCCTAAAGACAAGGACGTTGGAAATTTCTCAAGTTTGATTTTCCCAGTCTCTTGAGGCTTCACATCAATATTAATATTCTCATCTTGAAAAACTTCTTTGCCGTTTTCTAAAATTTTCCAAGCAATGGTTTTATCAGAGAAATCCACAAAGAAATTCTTATTTTCAACTTCTATCACGCCATTCCCCAAATAATTGAATTGGACGGGTTCATAGACTTTCTTGACTTCAGATAAATGTGGGTGTGGCACACGATGTGGATCGACCAAACCGTTATTCAAAAAGTTTCCGTCGGTTGGCAAGTCGGGATGGTAATCATGTCCATAAGCAAAATACGGATTGCCATTTTCATCTTTATATTCTAAAGCCTGATCCACCCAGTCCCAAATATAACCCCCTTGAAGGTTAGGATAGGTTTCAATTATATCCCAATAATCCTGCAAGTTGCCCACCGAATTCCCCATGGCATGCGCATATTCAATCATGATGGAAGGTTTATCCGAATTGGACTTTCCGTGTTCGATCAAAAACTCTGGCTTTGGATACATTGGGCAATACAAGTCTGTATAATCTTCCTTTCTCGCAGGTTCATATTGCACAATCCGATTATCATCATGTGATTTCAACCATTTATAAGTAGTTCTAAAAATCTCCCCCGTTCCCGCTTCGTTCCCTAAAGACCATGAGTAAATTGAAACATGATTCCGATCGCGATAGTACATGCGTTGCGTACGCGCTTCATGTGCTGGCAACCAGCTCATTTCATTTCCTATTTGCGTATTTTTGTCTATGGCTAACGGGTGACTTTCAATATTGGCTTCATCTACCACGTACAATCCATATCTATCGCACAATTCCAACCAATACGGATCGTTGGGATAATGCGAGGTCCGCACCGCATTAATATTATTTAGTTTCATTAGCTGTATGTCCTTCTCCATCGATTCTCGTGATACGATATGACCCGTAAGAGGGTCAGTTTCGTGTCGGTTAACACCACGGATGTAAATAGCCTTTCCGTTAATCAACACTTGAGAGTTTTTGATCTCTACACTTTTGAAACCTACATTTCTGGTGATGAATTGATCGTTTTTTGCGTTCGTTTCATCCTCTAAAACTATTTTTAAAGTATATAGATTTGGCTGTTCAGCTGACCATTGTTTTACATTTTTAAAACTACTTTCTGAAGAAAATTGAATGCTATCATTCGCTGGAATCTCTACAACTTTAGAGTCAGTAAATTTTGATGTTTCGCCATCCAAAACTTCTACGGACACTTTTCTTTTAACGGGCTCATTAAAATGATTGGCTATTGAAACGGTGTTTTTAAAAATGCCGTTCGCATAATTATCATCTAAGTTGGTATAGGCGTAATAATCTGAAATGGAAACTTTTGGTTGCGTATATAAATAGACGTCGCGCTCAATACCACTCATGCGCAAAAAGTCCTGACTTTCCAAATAACTGGCATCACTCCATCTGAACATTTGTAAGGCCAACAAGTTTTTTCCTTCTTTTAAGTATTTGGTAATATTAAATTCCGCAGGCAATTTACTGCCTTGGGAATAGCCCACATAGTCGCCGTTGATATAAACATACATTGCCGATTTGGCACCTGCGAAATGCAAGATGACGTCTTCAGATAAAAACTCTTTATCTAAAGTAATTTCCTTTCTATAGGTACCAACGGGATTATAATCGGTGGGTGCATCTGGCCAAGTCGTGGTAAACGGATAACGCTCGTCCAAATAAATTGGATGATCGTACCCTTCTACTTCCCAATTTGCAGGAACTGGAATTGTTGTCCAATCAGAGTCATCAAAATTCACATTTTGAAATGTGGTGGGTCTCGTTTTTGGATCCTTAACCCAATGGAATTTCCAAGGTCCGTTTAAACTCATGAAGCGTTTTGAATTTTCTTTTTCTTTAAGATCAGCCGATTCAAATCCGAAATAGGTCGCTCTTGGCGGCAATTTATGGTCTTCAAATACCTCGTGATTAAAATGGGACGTTTGTTCTGGGACTTCCAAAAGAGGCTGGTTTTTGCAACCCATCACTATAAATAAAACGATGGCACTAAATAATCTTAATTTCATGTGTAATTTTTTAATACCCGCCACGATGGCAAGCTTGGTTTTAAATGATTTCCAAAACGTCGGAATGGTCCGCAAACACTCATTCCGCTGAGTGATTATGCTATTATCTCGCAGGTTCCGCTTCGGATAATTCTAAAATTGCATGATATCCTCCGCTAATATTTTTCTTAAATAGAAGAGTAATTCTTTGGCGTTATCTTTAGTAAAAATAATTGGGGGTTTAATCTTCAATACGTTATGATTGGGGCCATCGGTACTCATCAAAATACCATGGTCTTTCATTCTATCTGCTAAATAATCGGTTTGTGCTGCCAACGGATTCATATCCGCATCCACCAATTCAATTCCAAGAAATAAACCTTGTCCGCGCACATCACCAATAATTGGAAACTCTTGAGCCAATTTACGGAGTTCATCTTTTAAAAATGTTCCGACTTTTAAGGCGTTTTCTTGTAAGTTCCCGCGCTTTACGGTGCGTATCACCTCAGCACCAATGGCACAGGACACTGGATTCCCACCAAAAGTGTTGAAATACTCCATGCCATTCGCAAACTTATCTGCAACCTCACGTGTACAGGCCACCGCGGCAAGGGGATGTCCATTACCTAAAGGCTTGCCAATAGTGACAATATCTGGAACCACATTATGCAATTGAAAACCCCAAAATGTTTTCCCCATCCGGCCACAACCCGTTTGTACTTCATCCGAAATACAAAGGCCGCCAGCCGCTCTTACAGACTTGTAGGCCTTCGCTAAAAAACCTTTGGGTAATTCTATTTGTCCGCCACAGCTGATAATAGGTTCTATGATGAATGCACCAACACCGCGACCTTTTTTATGGACAACATCAATTTGTTTTTGGACCTCTTCTGCATATTTTTCTGCACTGTCATCACCTCTATATTTTCCTCTAAACGCATCTGGCAAAGGGAAAATATGGGTGTGTTCTGGGGCACCACTACCACCCTTTCCATCAAACTTATAGGAACTGATGTCAATGCACATATTACTGTTGCCATGATAACCCACTTCACTGGCTATAATATCACGTTCGCCAGTGGCCGCTTTGACCATTCTAATGGCCAGTTCATTGGCTTCACTGCCCGAATTGACAAAATGTAAAACACTTAATTCCGGGGGTAAGGTTTCAATAAGTTCTTCGGCCAAGGCGTTAATATTGTCGTGCAAATAGCGCGAATTGGTATTGATCAGAGCCATTTGTTCTTGACCTGCCTTTACCACGTCATAATTTTCATGACCAACATGCGCCACGTTATTGACGGTGTCCAAATATTTACGTCCGTATTGATCCATTAAATATTGACCTGCACCACGAACCATCTTGATGGGCACTTTATATTGAAGACTTAAGCTTTTGCCTAAGTGTTGCTTTCTATAGTTGATTAATTCGGCATTGGAAGTGCCATCAATTTTTTGAAGCGCTTCCGATTTAAATAACACATTCGGATTGGGACAGATGCTATTCCACACGTCTATTTGATTATAATACGCAACTCCAGGGAAATCATTCTTATAATCTAAAAGTGACAACATGATCTGAAAATGAAGATGAGGCACCCAATTGCCGTTTTCTTGTGAAGCTCCTAATGCTCCGATTTTTTCATCTTTCTTTATAGTGTCCCCTACTCTATTTTTAGTAGCGCTTTCAACCGATAAATGCCCATAGAGTGTATAGAATTCAAAGTCGTCGGCTTGGTGTTTTAAAATCACCAAGCCACCATATTCCTTATCACCAGCGTCGTTGACAGCAATAACCACTTCGCCATCAAATAACGCGTTGACAGGAGTGCCGCTTGGCAACCAAAAATCAACCCCTAAGTGGATGGTTCTACTTTCCTTTCCGGAATTTCCTATTTTATCATAAGCATCCGAAGTATATAAAGCACGAGGTTCTAAATAACCACCAGCGATAATATAGTTAGGATGATTCTTTTGAAGTCGATCAATTTTAAACTGAAAGAGATCCAAATCATTAAATTCTTTTTGGTGACCGATCCATTTGCTTGACACACTTAAATCGATGTGATGTGCTTCTTTCTTATCAATGTTTGGAAACAGGTGGTTTAGTTCAAAACTTTGTTTTTCAGCCCAATCTTCAAATGACTTCGATTTAGGATGCGCCTCGTAACCACAGGTATTTCTAAAACTAAAATGAGCAAAGTCCGAACTTATATTGCGCCATTTCTCAAGAACTTCCCAAGCTGGTTTTTCACTGATTAACAAGTAAGTGTTATCAGGTTCTGCAATCTTATTGATGGCAGATTTAGTAACCGAGATCACCAATCGCATAGCAATAGCATTGTACAAATGCGCTAATTCGTCCTCTTGCAATTCAAACGTCGAATGATAACCTTCAACAATCGGCAAAGCCGCTTCCAAAGGATCATTATGATTCATTATGGCATACGCACAAGCAACGGCAACATCGTTAATAATCTGGGTATAAACCGCATCGCCATAATCTATGACCGCTTCAACTTTAGGATCAATTAAATCGGAGGAGACAATGATATTATTATCGTTGGCATCATTGTGAACGACTGCTTTTCTTAATTTCGAATAGTTGTTTTGAGAGTCTTCAAATAGATTTTGAAAATGCTCAACAATGGCTTTTTCTTCATTATTAAACAGGTCAACATGTGCTTTTGTCCAAAGAGATTGTGCCACATCCCAATCAAATCCGCGATGTGCTTCTGCATGGTCAAACCCTTGCAGCGCTTGGGTCAACAATCCGCATTGTTTACCTAAACTAAAGCGCAAATCATCCAATTGCGGATTGACGCCACTCCAAACCCGTCCAGAAACCCAACTTAATAACCGCACATGGCGTTCCTTTCCAAAATCATCGGTGATTTTAGAAATAGCATTTCCATTCGTATCACTTATTACTTTTGGCGCCATAAGATTTCGCCCATGATCTGCAACAAACTGCAAGAGTTGTTGTTGAAAATCGAGATAGCTCTCATTTTCGTTGGGACGCGAAATTTTCAGAATGTAACCAGGATCATTATCAACCTTAATTCTAAAGTTAAAATCCAATTCTCCAGGGAGTTCTGTTGCTTTTCCTTTAATCTGGAATAGCTTGAAGAGAATGTCTTCCGCCTGCTGATTTGATATTTTTAAGTTGTCGTAGTTCATTTAGTCGTTTTGTAAAAGCATTATAAGATGTGCTGCACTCCAACTGAAATTTTGGGCGTTTAAACCTTCTCCTGTTATGGGATGGTAATTTTCACGAATGGCTTTTCCTTTTCCTAAAACGCCATTGGCACCTTCAATAATTTGGATGGTCGCTTGATCGGCCTCGGTATTAAATCCGTAATTGCGTAAGCCTCGCACTCCAAAATAAGCCTGATCCAGCCAGTTTGGACCTCTCCAATAGCCTTTTAGTGGATTGAATTTCTCATGATCCGCACTCATCGTTTGAAACGGTACTTTCGTATAAAACTTTTCAGGATCCATCATTTTAATTTTAACAGCATTAGCTTGTTCCTGTGTTGCAGCATTTGCCCAAAGTGCGGTCCAGCCTTCACTTCCTTCACCTTTAATAAAAGTTTTACCATCAAGCGTGGTATCGTAAAACCAACCGTCTTCGGGGTCATAGAATTGTTGTTGGATTTTGTCTTTTAAAATTGCCGCCTCATTTTTATAGGTTTTTGCCTCCTCTAATTTATTGATTATCTCCGCCAATTCACTTAAATAAAGTTTTTCAGCATACAAATAAGCGTTTAAATCGACACTTTCCTGATCCAAAGAATACGCACCTTCCCCATTTTTTAGAATTTTAGAATCATCAAAACGAATGGCATTATCCATTCCGCTTTCCCATTTTGCAGCAACTACGGTTCCGTCGGTAGAACCATATTCGCACAAGCCATCTTGGTCATGGTCCCGTTTGGCGTACCACCACTCGTGGTATTTTTTGAGTTTCGGGTACATTTCTTTTACAAATTCAGCATCCTTATCCTTTTCGTATATTTTAGCAACCGCCCATGCTGAAAGGGGTGGTTTGGTGTCGCGGTAGTTATGCGCTTCAATTGTGGTATCTCGAAAGATACAATCGACTATAAATCCATCATCACTCTGGAAATCGAACATGGCGCGCATTTGATTTTTTGCCAAGTCGATGTCATAATAGGCTAAGCCCACAGCATGCTTCCAGGAATCCCAAGCCCAAAACCCGTGGAAACCAATATAATGATAACTTGGAAATAAGCCTTCATTTGTAAGTTCCCCAGCAGGAATACGCCAGTTATTTTGTAAGGTCAAATGTGATTTTGCTAAAACTCCAGCATATTTATCATCCTTAAATTCTGGTTTCCCATTTTCAATAATGGCCTTTAACTGATTGTTCTTTTCGCTTTTTCGAGCTTCAAAAACTGAATCAAAATTCACGTTAGCAATGCTTTGTTTCTCTTCTTCCCAGGAATATTCAGGAAAAATAAAGGTTTGAGCCACCACAATTTCTTTGGTTTCGTTGGGTTTTAAAGTTAGAACCTCTTTTGCTCTGTATTGCAAGCTATCGACCAGGTCAACCTGAGTATTTTTCGGAAAAGTGAGATAACCTTTGGCATTCGTTTTTGTGGAATTAATAGTGATGATGTGATCATTTTGCGATAATGAAATACCTTCAATCAAAATTGGCGCATTTCCCCAAAGCACTTCCACATCGATAGTTTCATTACCAGTATTCTTAATTTTAGTCTGCAGTAAAGCCGTATGCCCATTTTTAAAAAGCAATGTTTCGCTAACGGCTATTTTATCGCTTGCATAATTCATTTCCAAGTGACTGGAATAACTTCGAGATGATTCGGTCTTTAAGGATTCAGGATTGTTATCCACCTTAATCTTAGCATTTACAAAAGAAGGACTCAACCAAACACCGTTTTGCTGTGTCATTAAAAAAGGTCCTGTAAAGCCAATCACATCAGTTGTATCTTCAGGCATCCCATAGGCAAACCAAGCGCCCTGATCAGAAAACATAAGACCTGATCTGTCTTTTGCATCTTTTGGCGTGATATGGTAATCTAAAATGTTTTCACTGAAATCCAGAAAATTATTTGCGTTCTCAGTTTTCTGTGATTCTTTTGAAGTATTGCAACTCAAATTAAATAACAATCCGAGTGCAATTACATATTTGGCCATTGTTTTCAGATACATCTTTTTAACCATTTCAAAGTTTTAAATCCATTTATATTATGACATAGCAAATTTCGTTTTTTTATTGACAATAACACAAAACTCACCTTTACTTGACCTTACAAATGCTTCTTTCGTTAAAATTATTAAATTAATATTGTCGATATTTGATAACACGCAAATCATTCTGACAAGTATGAGTACAGCACTGATACTAAGAAATTCCGACTCATGAAAAAGTTGACGCATTTTATTCTTTTCACCTTTATATGTATCTGTTTTACAACACAGGCACAAACGAATATATGGGATGAAAACCCAGCTGATTCGCAAGTTGAGTTGGACAGTTTGTTAACCGTATTGCCAACAGTAAATCGTGCAGACAAAACACTCTTGTTAAATAGGATTGCCGAGATTTATTGGTCAATCAACCCTGACAAAACCATAGAATATGCTTCTGAAGCCTTACAACTATCAAAGGAATTCAATCAAAAAGAACAAGAAGGCTTGGCCCTTATCAATCTTTGCCAAGGCTATTTATTTAATGATATTTATGACAAAGCTTTACAATATGGTTTACAGTCTTTAGAAATCCGAAAAGAGATCGGAAACGACTACGATTTGGCTTTTACCTTACGCACGCTTGGATGGCTATATTATGACATTGGATATTTTGACAAAGCTTTAGAATATCATACGGAAGTACTTAGAATACACGAAAAAATAGGCTCTAAACAACGGATTGCCTACAGTTACAATAGTTTAGGACTGATTTATGAGGGGAAAGGCGATTGCAATTTAGCATTATCCTTTTTTAAACGATCCTTAGAGCTCATCGAAGAGCTTGACAATAAGGACAGAATTGCCGAGGCCATGACCAATATGGGCATCTGTTATCGTAAAATCGATGACCTTGATTTAGCCATAAAATACTTAGAATCGGCTCTGAAGATTACCAATGAAATCAAATTCGATCACAAAAAAGTCTATATCCTGCATGAGCTGTCCATAGTTTACTTGAAACAGGAAGGTTTTGAAAAAGCTTATGCATTATTGGAAGAATCGAGAATGATTATTCAAACGATAAAAAATAACAAGGAATTAATTTTAGAGAACAATAAAATCACCGCCGATTATTATGTCGCAACACACAACTATAAGGAGGCCTACAATTACTATAAGAAATACATAGAAGAAACCTCTGAGATTTTCTCGAGCACTGAAAGTGAAAGACTCGCCGAGATGAGAGTTTTGTACGAGGCAGAACGACGTGAGAACGAAATTAAACTATTAGAGCAAGAACGAAATTTAGAAGCTCAGAAAAGAAACTTCCTACTCATTGGTGTGCTATTATTGGTCATAATTGCAATTCTAATTATTGGAAGCCTCTGGAATAATATAAAAAAGAAGAAAGCCATCTATCTTCAAAACCAAAAGCTGACTAAAGAGAAATTAAAAACACAATCTTTAGAACGAGAGAATCTTGAACATAAATTAGAATTTCGTCAGAAAGAACTCACAAACCTGGCCTTGTTTATCTCGCAACGCACTTCCATATATAAGGACTTCACAAAGTCTTTAAAGAATCTAAAATTCACAGATTTAAAAGAGCTCAAAAAAAACATTGATAATCTTATAAAAGACTATACGTTTAAGTTTGATTTTAATGAAGACATTCAACGCTTCCATGCCAATATAGAAAATCTGCAAAGTGACTTCTTATTTAAAATCAAAGAAGAATTCCCGCATTTAACGGATAAAGATGTTCAGCTAGCGGTTCAAGTTAAACTCAAACTTAGCTCCAAGGAAATTGCCAACATTAATAATATCTCTTTAAATTCGGTGGAAATTGGCAGGCATCGATTAAGAAAAAAGCTCGGCTTGGAGTCAAAAGACAATCTTGTAACTTTTTTAGAAAACATTTGAGTTATAAGGTTATTTCTGACACCCTTTTGCTCACATCTCATCCAACAAGACAACCTGACCAGCAAATTACTCCCACATAATCAGATACTTAAATAACTAAATTCAGATTCCAAAAGCCTCAATAAAATTAAATTTTATATAGGTTGTAAAGGTCAAGTAAAGGTGGTTTCTAATGTTTTGTCTCAAAATAATTTCATATTTGGTATTCTTAAACTTAAGTTAAATCGAAGTTTCAGCTAACTAATAAAGAAATTACTAACATGAAAAAAAAACAATCAAAAAATCAAATTCACACTTTTAAAGCTCTGTCTTTATTACTTTTTGTATTTGTGTCTTTTGGATTTATGACCAACTCATATGCTCAAGGCATTTTGGTGAAAGGAACAATTACAGATAATGTTGGAATTCCTGTTCCGGGAGCAACGGTTATGGTTAAAAGCAATCCTTCTGTTGGGACACAATCTGACTTTGACGGTAATTATGCTCTTGAAGTACCAAACAGCCAAACCATATTGGTATATAGTTTCTTAGGATTTTCAACCAAAGAAATAATGGTAGGCACCCAAACAACCATCAATGTGACTTTACAGGAAAGCGCTGAAGATTTGGATGAAATCGTTATCGTTGGATATGGTACCCAAAAGAAAAGTGATGTCACTGGGGCCATAAGCTCAGTTAAAAGCGAAGATCTTACTAAAGTAGTGACCACGAATCCAGTAGACGCACTTCAAGGTAGGGTTTCAGGTATTACCGTAACGTCTTCTTCTGGAAGTCCTGGTTCAACCTCAGATATCACCAT
The DNA here is from genome assembly GCF_017581925.1 of Gelidibacter pelagius. Lineage (GTDB taxonomy): Bacteria > Bacteroidota > Bacteroidia > Flavobacteriales > Flavobacteriaceae > Gelidibacter > Gelidibacter pelagius. The sequence goes on from NZ_JAGEVG010000017.1 coordinate 52,510, forward strand.
TAGAGGTATTGGAAGTTTCGGAAATAATCAACCTCTTTATATTGTTGACGGTGTACAAGCTGACCCGTATTTTTTAAATGCCAATGATATTGAGTCCATTGAAGTTTTAAAAGATGCTGCTTCCGGTGCTATTTATGGAACCAGAGCCGCTAATGGTGTTATCATCATTACCACAAAAAAAGGTAAAGTTGGCAAAACAAAAATCGAGATTGAAAGTTCTTTAAGCTCCAATACAGCCAGAGAAGACATGAAGTTATTAGATGCCGACGGCTACGTTTCCGTACATAGGCAGATGTATGAGAATGCAGGCGTCAGTCTACCACAGTATGTTCAAAACCCTCCTAATGTAAATACCAATTGGGTTGACCAAACACACAGAACTGGTCAATTAAATTTATTGAACGTTCGGGTAAGTGGTGCATCTGACAATATCAATTATAGCGTAGCAGGTAGTTATGCTGATGAAAAAGGAATCTTGATAGGTTCAGGGTTTTCCAAAAAAGGCATCAATGCCAACCTTTCATCTACGAAAGGAAAATTAAAAATCAACACGAGTTTAAATTACAGTGAAACAAATCAAGAGGATTATAAATTCTCACTTAGAGAAACGTACTTTATATCGCCTTTGATTCCTGTATTAGATCCATCTAAACCATCAGGATATGGCTATAGAAGCGGAGATTTACCCGACCATCGAAATCCAGTTGGCGAAAATGCCATTATTGATGGCTACACCAAAATGAAGTATTTCTTAGGGAATGTAGGTTTTAATTATGAAATAATTGAAGGTCTGTATGCCAACGCAAATTTTTCCTTAACCAACAGAGATAATTACACTTACGCTTTTCATCCGCCATTTCAAGTAAGGGATATTGATGACAATCCTCAAAATGAATATGCCTTTGTTTCTGAGTACAACAGTGAATTCAGAAGGTTAAATCAAGATTATACGCTCAATTACCAGTTTGATATAGGTAAGCATTCGGTTAATTTATTGGCGGGGTATCAAAGAATTTCTGAACCTTTCAAAGAAACCTATGTCCAAGCTGAAGGCTATAAGTTTGATGAGAATGGCGATAAAATCCCAGCTACAATATTAGATCCAAGTTTCAATACGATGAATGCATTTGGCGACGGTACTTATTCCGCCGAAGGCACAAATGCAGAATATGCATTGGTATCACAATTTGGAAGGGTTAATTACGCCTACAATGATCGCTACTTATTTCAAGCGAGTGTACGTAGGGATGGCAGCTCAAGATTTGGTAAAAACAATCAATACGGCGTTTTTCCTTCTGTAGCGGCTGGTTGGAAGATAACGGATGAAGATTTTATGCAGAATCAAAATATCTTCAACTTCCTAAAGTTACGCTATAGCTGGGGTCAAGCTGGTAATGATAGCGCTTTGGGTTATTACGATTACATCGCCCTTGTCTCTCAAGGAAAAGACCGAAACAATGGAGGTTACGTATTTGGAAATCCACAAACCTCATATTTAGGGAGTATCGCCCGCGATTTACAAAATGACGATCTGCAATGGGAAACCAACACCTCATCAAACTTCGGAATTGACTTTGCCTCATTGGGCAATAAGTTAAAGGGAGCAATTAACTATTATAAAACTACAACCCAAGATTTGCTCATTACAAAAGAAGTTTCTCCATCGAGCGGTGTAGAAGATCCTACTGTAAACGTTGGTGAATTTGAAAATAATGGTTTGGAATTAGAATTAGGCTACGTCAATAAAGATGGTGAATTTGGCTACTCCGTTTTTGGAACCTTTACAACCATTAATAGCGAGGTCACCAAACTAAGTAACGCAGATCAAAAATTATATGGGATAGGGTTATTATTTGGGTCAGACCATTTTGTGAACCAAACTCAAATAGGCTATGAACCTGGAGCCTACTTTTTACCAGTGGCCGATGGGATATTCCAAACACAAGCCGAAGTAGATGCTCACGGTGCTCAACCCAATGCCGCACCTGGAGACATTAGGTTTGTTGATCAAAATGGTGATGGTGTAATAGATTCTAAAGACGAAACCTATCAAGGCACTGCAATTCCTAAATACGAGTATAGCATGAGCCTTTCTGCAGATTACAAAAACTTTGATTTCAATATCTTTTTCCAAGGTGTAGGTGGCAACAAAATATACAACGGTAATGATTTCAGATTATTAAGTTTAGATACGGGTAGGAATTTTAGAACTGAAGCTGCGAACGCTTGGACACCTTCCAATACCAATACCAACATTCCAAGAGCTGTATTGGGCGATCCTAACAGAAACAGTAGAGCCTCAACCAGATTTTTGGAAGATGGCGATTATTTAAGAATCAAAACCATACAAATTGGCTATTCATTACCTACCAGTGTTCTCGAAACTTTAGAATTGGATAAATTCAGAGTTTACCTCACCGGACAGGACCTCTTCACATTCACCAAGTATAGTGGGTTAGACCCAGAAGTTGGAGGAGATGTATTGTCAAGAGGTATTGATATTAATTTATATCCGAAATATAAATCGATAATTTTTGGAGTACAATTAGCATTTTAAAAATTACTAAACAAAACAAAATGAAAAACGTATATAAAATAGTTTTAGTTGCTTTAATATTAACAACTATAGCATCATGCAGTGATGACGAGTTCTTAGAACAATCATCAGCAGATCAATTAACCTCCGTCAGTTTTTGGAGAAATGCTGAAGATGCACAATCAGGTTTGGTAGCGGCCTATTCAGAATTAGAATCAAGAAGTAATTTTTGGGATGGCTGGCAAGAAGGACGACCAGTGGTTGAGTATTTCAGATCTGATTATGCTCTACCGGGACCGGATGCGAGTAACTACGCACATTGGATGTCCATATTTAATTTCAGCTATACCAATGGCCATACCTTTTTAGATGTGATATGGACCACGAACTATAAAGGATTAAATTTTGCCAATCAAGTTATTACCAAAGTTGGAGAAATGACCTCTGACAAGATATCGGATGCGGAGAAAAAGCAAATCATTGGAGAAGCTACTTTTTTAAGAGGTTATTACCACTTTAAATTATTGACGCTTTATGAGCAAATTATTTTAAGGACTGAGTTAATTTCTAACGAAACCTTAGACAAGCCGCTATCCACTCGTCCAGAAGCTTGGGAAGTGATTATTAGCGACTTTAAACAGGCTGCAGAGATGTTGCAAATAGTCGACAATACGGAGCCTGGAAGAGCCACAAAAGGAGCTGCCCTCGCCTATTTAGGAAAAGCTTATATGTATAAAGCTGGAGATGCTTCCTCAGCTGAAGCCTCTGACTTTGAAAATGCAGCACAAGCTTTTAAGCCAATTGTTGATGGCGCTGCAGGCAGCTACGCTTTAGAGTCTGATTTTTTAAGCTTGTTTAATGGCGAAAACGAAAACAATAAAGAATCCATCTTTGAACTGCAGTTTAAAACCGCAGATGCCACATCGGATAACTCAACAAGATTACATGCTTTTGTAGGCGACTGGTCCATAGGTGGATGGGGCGGTATTGCTGCTACCATGGATATTGTAAACGAAATGAAAAGTGAAGGCATGATTGCCAGTAATGGCCTTTATGACAATAGACTATACGGTTCGCTCTATTTTAAAGACCCGTTTTATAATGATTCCAACACCAATCAAATGCAGGGCAGCACGTGGGATGCCTTAATGATGGAAACTTATGAAAACACAAATGATGATGCCGCTTATTTCAGAAAATGGCTACCTAATTATGTTCGGGATAATAGCTATGTTGGTGTTAATGTGGTATTAATGCGATATGCTGATGTATTACTCATGTATGCGGAAGCTTTGAATGAAACTGGAATGACGCCTCAGGCCATTGACATCATAAATAATGTGCGGGCAGTTCATGGCTATATGCCTCCAATAACAGTGACTTCTCAAACTGATGTTAAAAAACAAATCATCCATGAACGCACCATGGAATTGACCTTAGAATCCGTGCGATTTTTTGATTTGAGAAGATGGAATATGCTGGACCAAGCCATGCAAGCAGCTGGTAGAAATAATTTCAGTGCGGCATCTCATGCTTACTTACCAATACCTTTGTCAGAGATTCAAACCAACTCTGCCATTGATTAAATAGTTTTTGTTTATTTGATTTAGTCAAAAAGAGCTGTCATGAATTAAATGACAGCTCTTTTTTATTATAAAACTTCAGGATTAAATTACCGCGTTCATAAGATTAGGACATTAAATTAAAAGAAATCTTAATGCCTTCTATGATCATCCCTGTTCCTATGATCGCAATGATCAATCCCATTATTTTTCCAATCACAGAAATAACATTATATCCAACTATTTTAACAATATACTTACTTAGTCTGAAAGTTATATAAGTCAATAAACTCATCGATCCAAAAATAGCAATGACTAAAAACACTTGTAATGGCGTCACATTGGCTACAAAGTTCATGGCTGTAACAATTGTTCCTGGCCCGGCCAAAATAGGAATGGCCAATGGTGAGACCGCAATGTTCTCATCAATATGTACATCCTTAATGTTCTTTACATTGGATTTTTTTGATTGTAGCATTTCAAAACCAATGTAAAATATTAAGATCCCTCCGGTAATTTTAAACGCAGGAATACTAATATTAAACAATTCGAAAATATATTTCCCCAACAGGACAAAAACAGTGACAATAATAAAGGCAATAATATTTGCTCTCTTGTTGATATCTCGTTTTGTTCGCTCATCAGCACCTTGGGTCAAGGATAAAAAAACGGTCATGTTTGATATTGGATTGGTGATCGCAAAAAAACCGGTAAATACTGTAATCGAAAATGTTAATAGGTTATCCATTGGCTGAAGTATTTCAATGTTCAAAGTACTTGAATCACTTCTTTACTTCCTAAGTAATTTTGATTTAATTTTAACCGCTCATTAAAAACAATTACGCCCCATTTTGGAGTGCAATTGATAAGTTCTGAAGCTAAATTGCTTAATCTTTTATTTAATATCTCTTTCAACAAAAACTTCTTTTGCCACTTTTAATGCATTCAGCACCCTCGGAAAACCGGTGTATGGCAGCAAGTGAATGATGGCGCCTATTATTTCCTTTGGAGTCAATCCAATTGTAAGGCCAATATTGACATGCAATCGCAATTGCGGTTCCAATCCCTGGGTGACTAAAGAAGAAATTGTAATCAGCGTTTTATTTTCATCGGACAGTCCTCCTCTCGAATAAATGTCACCAAAAGCAAATTCAACAATATAATTTTCCAACTCGGAATCTAAATCCATTAAACTGTCAAAAGTGATAGAGTACGCAGGTTTATCCGATGGGTCTTCATATTTCTTTATGACTTCCATACCTCGTTGATAGCGTTTTGATTTTTCCATGATTTTATTTTAATTAATTTATGATTGTATAGGTCATTTAATATAGATGTATATCCCAATATGCTATTTAACCAGACTTTTCAGACAAGCAAGTGCTAAAATGGCAGTTGATGCCTGATTTTTTAAAGGTTTCATCATAGAATATACATTTGCCTTTGGAGCTTATTTTTCCTTAGGTCTATTTCTATATATTTTAAAGATACTGATGTATCAATTATAAATCAATCCTGTTCTAAAAAAACTTTAAACACATTAAAGAATCCTCCAAGTAGGGCCGTCAAGGTGTCACTACGATTAAAATCAATAAGTAATTCTATAGAGAATAATGCATTCCTCCACTCCTACTTTAGCTTTTTTTCAACAATCCAATTGAAAAACCACCCTTGCGCCAATGGGAATACTCCGTTAAACGCCTCATTTAATTTACAATATACTGTCGAACTATCATTACATGTTGCAGATCATCGAAAATAGCTTTTTTTACATTTCTTTTTAACTTATGTTTAACAAAAAAAATATTTTCTGTTGCGGAAATTCCTACTAATTTTCTCTATGTCTTGCACATACTGCTTTTCTCAAAGTATAAATTTTGACCAACTCGATAAGGAGAAATGGTTTCGGTATAATGGAGATATTTCGGCAAACAGCGAAACAAAGCTCTAACTTATTCTATGTTAACTGAGTAAAAACAAAATTCCAGTTGGGCTTAATGAACTAACATATTTTGCTAAAAAAATTAAATATTTAAGAGACAGAGGTATATCTACTGTTAAATTTAAGGATGGCAGTGAATTTAAATAGCGTGGATTTAAATAACTTGGATTGGACAACCAAATAGAGGTGAAAATGAATATAATAGGTAATGAATATCGCACGGTAGTCCCTATCGAAATAGTCACTGAAAATGATGTACAGGGGGGCATAATAAGTCTATAATATATATATGATAAAAAAAAAGTGACACAATTCGCGTCGGAATATGACAAGAATAATCCAAATTATCTTTTTGGAAACATATCTCTTTCTAATAGAAATAAGAAACTTGCGAATTTGAAAAAAATAATAGAAAAAGATAACGACCTAGTTTCTATCGGAAATTATTCCTTATTAGATAACAACAAAATAGAAATGAAGTGGAGCTATTACTATGGAGAACCTATTGAATTGATTTTTAAAGGAGAAATACTTTTAAACGGCGATGCTATAAAAGGTACATTTTATAAAAACGGAGAAATAAATGTACCAAGTAGGGTCTATTATAATATAGACAAACCTTTACCCGAAAATTTAATAGAAGAGAATAATGTCTAAGGAAAAAACCAATCAAGAAGATAATTTAAAAATCTCAAAACGTTTGAAACAGATTAAAAGTACTGCGGTACGGTTTTTTTTGGCTGGGGTTATTTTTGCTCTTCTTGGCGCAGCGATACCTTTAGGTTTTTTACCTAAAGCAGGTGGGCGTATAAGAGGAGATTTTTCACAGACCCTTCCTGAAAGAATAGGAATATTATGGTATATAATTTTAATGGTGGTTATTGCAATAGGAATTGTTGCTCTAATATTACATCTATATCATTATTCTGAACTAAAAAACGATTTAAAACAACAATTTAAAACAACATTCAAGTCAAAAATAAAAGATTTTACAGCCCTAACTGATGATTTAGGAAACAATGTTTACCGAATTTGGCTACAACCCAACGCTTACGCTTTAAATAAGATTGAAGTTAATTCAGATAATTGCTTCGGCTTTCCAACCATCAATACCGTTATAGAAATCGAGATTACTTGTAAGGCGCACCTACCGTTAAGAGTAGAAATCATTGATCCGCAGCTTAGTGATTCTGAACACGCAGCCAATATAGATAGGGCAATTTCAGAAGCAACTAAGAAACTAAAAAATCATAACCAACACTCATGAAAAAAATACATATTTATCATTTTAGTTCTAGGAGTTTTGTGGATAAAGTAAATATAAGGGCAAAATGTCTATGCCTCTAAATAGTTCAGAAACAAATGATTTTGCTCATGCTCCTCCACGTACTAACAATAACCATAACGAACCACACGAAAGGATTGACTTCGTCGAATTTCATTTCGTGCGGCAGCGGGGATAGAGAAGGATTAAACTCTTTAGACGACGTTCTAAAAGTAACTAAAAGTAAAATATACAAAATTGCAGATCACGGTAAAGCTGATGATATGGATAACTTAAGTATTGAGCTAATTAAAAAAGTAAATTAAATATGTTGTCAAAAAAAATAAGAAAAACTATTCTATTTTCGAATTTGAATTTATTTCTGCAACCAAAAGGTTTTGTTTTAAGAGATAATTCGAATGACCCAAGATTTATAAGTAAAATCGAAAATGGTGTTGTATATATATATTTCAATTTTGATAATTCTGGAAGTATTTATTCTTCTGGTTTATTAACATCATTAAATGAAATAGAAGAAATTATCATAGAGACAGGAACACCAAATTTAAACATTGAAACTCCAAATAATAAAGATTACTATTTTATAAATACATTAAAGGACAAAAGTTTTGAAATCATTTTCAATGAAAAATACCGTCACTACAGTTTTAAATCTGAAACTGAAATGCAGGAGTTTAGTGAATGGTTAATAAGTTATATAAATACAAAAGGATTTGCTTTTGTAGAACATTATAGTTTTTTACCCAATGTTTTGGCAAAAATGAACCAGTTGATGGATGATGGTACATATTGGAATGGAATATTATCAGGTCTTGCAGATTATTTATTTAGAGGTCTTATAATTTCAAAACTGTGTAATGATCCTGATTTTAATAACAAAATTACTTACTGTGATAAAAAACTAAGCTCAAGAGAAAGCTTATCCGAATGGCTCCCATATTACGAAAAACTAAAACATAAATTAAGCACGCTAGAGCCAAAATACAATGCAGAAGATGGTCGTGTTTTAAATTTAGAAGATATAGTTTAAATCGATTATTGGAAAATAACACAAGAAGTCCATGGCTGAAAAAGATCATATAAAAATCATAAATAGTTTATCATTTTATAAAGCTATAAATGATCGTGACCAATGGTTTCCTCGGGTTACGGTTGAAAAAGTAAAAACACAAGAAGAAGTTATTTACCCAGACGGTGGCTCTTGGCCAATAATTCAAATAAAATGCATAAATGATGACGCTATTTTAGAATTAGATACTGTACAAACAAGAAAAGGAACTATTAAAAAAAGACTTGTCAATTATAATATAAACGATAAATATCTATTGGCGTTCAAAGAATTGTTTAATCTAAAAACAAGGTATAAAGAGACGAATGCACTTGGCATTAATTTAAATAAAAACTCAGAAATATTAGCTTGTGAGGCTAGTTTTAAAATTTGTGAAAAGTGCAACGCAAAGTATATGGCAATTTATGCAAAACGTAGTGAATCCGCGAGAGATGATGATCATATATTGTATGTTCATGGTATTTGGAAAGTTGAATTATCAAAAGAATTTGGAGAACATTTAAGCATTTAAAATAAACCACAGTGGACTGGAAGTGCCTCACTACCGCGAGCATCATGCTCATGCCGTCAAGAGCAAGAAGAGTATGGCTAATAATGAAAAGTAGTACGGATACGAGCGATACGCCTCGCTCCGCAAAGTTTCCCCACTTTGAAGAACATAAAAAGCGGAAAAACCGATATTTAAAACGAACAAAAACGAAAGAAGATTATTACAAAGCCCCCAAATCATAACCAAAAATTATGAGTAAAAAATACTTATTTATCATCTTAAGCTTGTGGAGCTTTGCACTTAGTGCTGCCACACATAGTCCTGTGCTTTCTGCGGAAACTGAAAACAGAACCCATATAATCGAACTTAAAAACTGGAAAAAAGTGACTGGTATTGCTGCTGACGAAAGCAGTCAGTTTTTTCAATATATTAAGAGTAAAAATGAATTTAGATATTATTTCAATCACAATGCCGAAGAAGCTAAACTGGCTTTTCAAAATATATTTAAAAATCCAGAAAGAGCAAAAGAGTTATGGAATTTGAATCCTGAGTTTTTCAGGTCTTTAAATGATGCTATTAAAGACTTTAATGACCTCATTGAGTTGGCTGAAGATGGTACTCTTATTAACTATATAAATTGGGTTTATTGATATGGAGCTAATTAAAAGAAAAGAAATAAACTATGTATATTCAGTTGTTAAATTGAATAAAACACTACTTGTTTCCAATAAAAACAATTATGCGAGGTGCTATGAAGAAAATAATTTTGAGCATCAAAAAACGACGGTAAATAACCTAAATATATTAAAAACTTTCAAAAATAACGATATCATTTATTTACTGGATAATTGGAATAAATTATTTGAACTAAAAAACGACAATATATTCCCTTTTATAGATGAATACTCTTGTACTGATAGTTTAGAAATTTTAAATCATATTGTTTAATATAAGGGAAAAATTAAAAACAGGGTTTTTTGTATTTATTCATTATCAAAAAAAGAAATTCTATGGGAGTTGGAGAATACTTCACTTTTCGTTATTGGTATTTATTGTTTTAGTAGAAAAGAAACAAACTTCAAATGCAATCCGACTTTCCAAACCCGGAGAAATCAAAAAATATGTAGTCGCAGTGGATAAAACAAATGGGGAGATAAATTTTTTAAAATTAGGAGACAACTTTTGATATGCTAAAAATAGACAAAATTATAAATGAAGATTTTTCTTTCAGGGAAATAATTTTAAATCGTATTAATGAAGATTTCAATAATCTTAAATCGTATTCTTTAGAGCTTCGTTTTATGGAATTCACATTGGCAGTCAGATCAATAATTGATTTTGACTTTAATCAAGCCAAACAACATTTCTATACTGCTTCATTACTAGATAAGTTACGTATAGAGAAATTTAATAGCTCTATGCTAGACTATGAATTGTCCGCGGCTATGTATCCAATCTTAAGTGATAATGAAGATTTAATAAAAAATTATTCAAAATTAAGTTACAATCCATGGGGTAAAATGCCGGGAATGGAAGAAAACGTAATGAATGGCAAGGATGCAATTTGGTGCAATACCATCCAATTTTTTATGGCAAATGATATTAAAGGAATAGAAAGAAATCTAAATATTATTGAAATCAAAACTTTACCTAAACTTACTAAAAACCAACAAGAGCTGGAAATTGACTATTTATTTTACGCTGCACTTCTATGCAAGGATAAATCTAAATGTGAGGAACTTTTAGAACAATTAGTTAGCCCAAAAATTCATAAAAAAAGGAATGGCAATACAGTTTTAGCTCAATATGTTTCACAACCAGCTCTAGGTTATGCAAAATTAGCTTGGCGTTTAGGTGTTGAAGTTGAAGTTAATTCTCCTCTTATTCCTAAAGAAATATTACCAATTGAGCCATTGGATAATTACGAAATACCATATGATTTTTTGAGGAATTAATTTCCCTATCCATTGTGAGCACCAACATAACACCTGAGACAAGAACGGTAATAAAAACATGAAAGAACTATAGCTATCAGGAACAACCCAAATCATAACCAAAAATTATGAGTAAAACATACTTATTTATCATCTTAATCTTGTGGAGCTTTGCACTTAGTGCAGCCACACATAGTCCTGTGCTTTCTGTGGAAACTGAAAACAGAGCGGACTCATGCGATTCCATAAAAACAAAAACCGCAACCGCGAGCCAGTTAGCCTATTTACAGCAATTAAAAACCTTGCGAGCCATGCCGTCTGTAAACAGAGCTGCTTTGGCCAATACCGCACAATCCATAAATACGGCATCAGCAGATATAAGTATTTTCCCTTTAGAGGCGGCAAAAAGGTGGGCTTTCCCTACGCTGAACCAGTAACTATCAGCCCATCATAATTTCAATATTCCTTTAACCTCTAGCCAACCTGAGTTTAATGAGGCGTTTATAACTGCCAATTTCAATAGAAACCCAAGAGTAGATACCTTAGTCGCCCAAGCCGAAAAAGCGTTTAAGGAGCTCAAAAAACTAAATAACTTTGTCGATATTATCACGGGTAAAGAGCTATTGGAGCTCCCTGTGGGGTTGCGCAAAAAAGATTCTACGTCTCAAAACAGTGTGGAGCTGGTCATAGTAGAAGTAAAATTCACACCCCAATACGCTGAGTTTAAAGCTTGGGCAAAACTAATTATTCCACAAAAAGGCCCTAACGGGGAACCTGAACGTGAACTTTATTTTGGAGCCGAAGGCATAAAACTATCGCACGATGGGGCTTTGTTGGGAGACATGAAACTGGTTTTACTGGGCAACCATGCCATCCCCATCAATGGCGATAATTGGCTCTTGACCTTAAATGGGGGCATCGATTTAAAAACAACAGGTGCTTTTAAAGACCAATCCTTTGTAGAGTTCGACTGCGCAGGGTTGAAAAAAATTGGCTTGGAAGGTGATCTTCGCATTTCCAGAAATGTGTTGTTGCCCATTAACAGTCAAGGTGAATATACTTGCGGCGACGCTAATGATAATGAAGCCTTAAAATCTAAACTAGATGAGAGGGTAGCTGAAATAGAGAATGGAGAAGTCTTTAAAAAACTTGACAGATTATCTACTGGCAATGCTCTAAATGATGACGTTCTAACCCTAACAAGTGGATGGAATGATGATGTCGTTGAATTACTGTTTAATGACTTGTTAGATGCCCAAATAGGCACTGAATTGGCCAATGCATTGGTACAAGGTAAAGACGTGAAAATTCAAGTGGAAGCTATTTTTAGTGGAACTTCAAAAAGGCCTAATAGTTTTAAAGTTAAGTATATAATAGACGGTCAACCGTTTCAAGAAAATTTCATAAATTAATAATGAGAACACAAAAGCAAATTTTTAATGAAATCGCTATTTCAATAATTGATATTTTACCACAAGGTGAAAAGTTTAATTATGCAGTTTTAGAAATTAAGAGATTAAATGCTAATATTGGTTTTACAGGCTACTACATAACCCCTGAAGAAAGCAAAAAGTGGCTTGATATTTTTAGTTTTAAATTAGATACAAATTGTATAGAAGAGCTATATAACCTCACTCAAGTCGAATTTCCTATTCATAAAAATTGGAATAGAGCTAAATACACTTTGTTCCCAGAGGGTAAAATGGAAATAGAATACATTTGGGATGAAGACTTGCAGAATGAAGTAGATCGATTAAACAACGGAACCATCTAGTGGTGTTTTTTGTAATAACAATAATTAACCCCGCTAGCGTAAGCGTCACGCTCGTGCACCCATTTGGAATGAGACTTTTATTGCCTTATTTTTCCAATTTCACTTTGATAATTCTCTCATTTTTGAAATAAATTGTAATAATACGTAGCGGCTGCCAAATCTTCTAAGGCGTGTCCAACAGACTTGAACAAAGTAATTTGTTCATCGCTACTTCTACCTGAATGACTTTTAGCGGCCATTAAAAACAAGTCCGCCTTAATATCCTTTTCTGCCAACACTCCGGTCTTTAATGGAATAACGATATCACCACTTTCTTTTAACCCTCCTGCATAAGTGTCTACAAACACTTCCGATTTTTTTATGGCATCATCATCAGCTTCTCGCATATCTGGACGATAAGCGCCAACCAAATCGACATGCTGGCCAGGTCTTAGGTACTTGCCCAAAACAAGTGGTGTCGGTGAAAGGGTCGCGGAGGAAATGATGTCTACTTCGCTAATTTTATTTTCAATATCCTTTATAGGGGTTATTTCAAAATTCTCCTGATTCAATGACCTACAAATAGCTTTCGCTTTGTCAAAATTTCTGCCCCAAACAAAAACTTGTTCTATAGGTCTTACACTTGCATGGGCCTTAATAAGATTTGGAGATAGGGCTCCAGTTCCAATCATTAACAATGATCTTGAGTTTTTTCTACTCAGGAATTTCGAAGCCAAGGCTGATGCAGCAGCAGTGCGTTTTACGGTTAGACTTTTAGCTTCTATGATTGCTTTTATAGAGCCTTTTAAGGCATCTAAATAAATATAAACAGCTTGAATGGCTGGTAAGTCAAACTTCCCGTTCGCTGGACTAACCGTCGCTATTTTCACACCGGCGTCCTTTCCCGGATTCCAAGCTGGCATCAGTAATAGCGTGGACTCCATACCAACTTCTGGATTAGGAAAATCATGATGATGTCGCATGGGCACCAAGAGCTCCTTGTTCGCAAACATTTTTTCTAAGTCTACAATTAAACTTGGGAAATCTGTATTTTTCTCAACAAAATCTGCATCAATTTGAATTATATTTTTCATGAATTTTAGGAAATTAATGGTTAATAATAATGTTTTACTCCTTTAAATCGAATATTCTCTTTTATTCTAAATGCCCACTTTGGGCTTATGTCACCATAAAAACAAATGCATTCAAAAACCTTAAAATAGAAAGCAAAGAAATCCCATTGACTAAAATCGATTAGTCAATGAGATTCTTAAATACATTCAGTTTAATTTCTACTACTGAATATTAATTGAAGGATAGGCCTACTAAAGATTTTTGTAATCCGGTAAAGTTGGCCTGGTTTTTAGACTCTCCTCAATTGTTTTTATAGCAAATTTTCTTTCGTCTCCAATAAGTGGCAAGCGTGGTGCCCGTACATTTTCAGTACCAAGACCTGTATAAACCTCAGCCAATTTTATATTTTGCACCAATTCTGGAACAATATCCAATTCGAATAAAGGCATAAACCATCTATGGATGTCTAATGCTTCCTTAATTCGTCCGGCTTTGATCAATTCGTACATAGCAACCGTTTCTTTAGGAAATGCACAGACCAAACCTGCTACCCAACCGTCAGCTCCAAGCACCATACTTTCAAAAGCAATGGTATCCACGCCTGTCATAATTTTTAATCGGTCGCCAAAACGATTCTTTATCCTGGTGATATTCATGGTATCTCTGGTTGACTCCTTTACCGCCACGATATTGTCATGCTTCAACAGCTCGTCAAACATACTGTGGGTGATTTCTGTTTTATAATCCACGGGATTATTATATACCATTATTGGTAGCGACGTGTTTTTGGCAACTGAGTTAAAAAACTCCAAAGTTTCTCTAACGTTAGACTTATAAAGCATTGGAGGCAACATCATTAAACCTGATGCACCGTCTTCTTCCGCCATGTTTGCGGCCTTAACCGCCGCTTTGGTAGATTGTTCTGCCAGTGTTATCATTACAGGAACTTTCCCTTTGACCATATCCACGGTAGTTGTTGTTAAACTACGTTTCTCAGCTTCTGTTAAAGTACTTGCTTCACCTAAAGTACCTCCCAAAACGATACCGTGTACACCAGCATCGAGTTGTGCTTTTAGATTGGTTTCAAACATTGCAAAATCTAAAGTGTCATCATCATTAAATTTTGTTGTGACTGCAGGCATAATGCCTTCCCATTTTACACTCATAGAATCAAATTTTATTGGTGTTAATATTAGTTAGCAAAGTTAATTAAGAAAGACATGGGGTTATAGTTCTTATTTATCAAGTGTTAATACTATATTGTCCTACCTATAGTAAATACTATTTTTTATGAGTAATATTAGGGTCGATTTTCAACCAAATCTTGAAAATAAGCGTTTCGCCACAAAATCAGAATAGGCACAAACCGCGTAAACCAGCTCTTTTTTCAAAATTCACTTATAAGATCAACCGATATGAAAGTACTGCCTTTTAAAATACCAAAACCGGAACATGACGCTCTGGTATATCAAGAAGATATAGGGGTGTCATTCTATGACCAATTACACCAGCATGAAGAAATCCAGGTGAGCTATATCATTGAAGGTGAGGGCAAGTTAATTGTTGGAGATACCATCAATTTCTATAAGCCCAATGATATCTTGGTCATTGGCAGCTATCTACCACATCTTCTTAAAAGTGATACCAGCGTTTATAAGACATCAAAGATGTTAAGTTTGTTTTTTACAAAAGATTCCTTTGGGGAAAAGTTTTTTGAACTAGAAGAAACTAAGGCTTTACAGGCATTCTTTACCCGAGCCACGCATGGCTTTAAAGTAAGCTCAGATAAAGAAGAAATGGCCAAATTATTCCTAAAGTTAAGATCGTCCGAAAAACTGGATCAGTTTTTAATTTTGTTGGAATTATTAAAAAGAGCATCTACTTGTGAGTACAAAAGCTTATCCTCATTTATATATGACAAACAGTACACGGACTATGAAGGCAATAGGATGCGTAATATTTTTGAATTCACGATGAGCCATTTTAACACCAACATTACTTTAGAAGCGGTTTCCGAGAAGGCAAACATGACCAAAAATGCCTTCTGTAAATACTTTAAAAAACGGACGAATAAAACCTATTTTCAGTTTTTAACCGAATTAAGGGTAGAACATGCCACTAAATTGTTGCTATCAAAAAACAAATTCACCATTGCCGAAATAGCCTATGAATCTGGATTTAAAAATATATCCAATTTTAATAGACAGTTTAAAGAGATTAAGAAAAACACGCCTTCTGAGTACAGAAAAGAAAGAACCTAATCTTTTCATGATAATGTTGTATCGTCGAAAAGAACTCAAGTATTTCTGAAAACTAAAAATCTAAACTATTCTCCAAATGGATCGTCGATGGACAACATAGGCTCAGTAAACCATTTTGGCCCTTGTTTGGTCATGTATATATGATCTTCATGGCGAATACCAAATTGATCTGGCACACAAATCATAGGTTCAATACTGAAACACATTCCTGGCTCTATTACCGTCTCTTCATTTCTTATGACATAGGGCCATTCGTGAATATCCAAACCAATACCATGCCCAGTGCGATGTGGCAGCCCTGGCAGATCATAATCAGGCCCGAGACCGTGAGCTTCTATCACCACCCGTGATGCATCATCAATGGAAGAAAAAGTATCTCCTAACTGGGCGGCATTAAAAGCAGCCAATTGGGTTTTCTTTTCTACATTCCAAATACGTCTTTGCAATTCGCTAATTGGGCCAAATACATAGGTTCGGGTAATGTCCGAGAGGTACCCATGCAATTCACAACCGGTATCAATTAGGACCACTTCTCCGTCCTCCAGATCCTTCGGGGCTTTCACACCATGTGGAAATGAGGTATCCACACCAAACAATACAATGCAAAAATAAGATCCTGAAGCAATTCCATAACGCTTATGCGCTTCATGAATAAAGTCAGTGACTTCTTTAGCGCTGATGCCAACATGTAAAATTCTTGCTACTGCTTTTTGTACTTCTAAAGTAATATTCATGGCATGCTGAATAATAGCGACTTCAGCTTCGGATTTTACCATTCTGCATCCCGCAGTGACCGGTTTAGAGTTAACAAGTTCAAATTTCGAATTTGCTTTTGCGATTCCATCACTAATAAAAAACGGTGTGCTTTCATCAATAAGAACAACACCTCCGTCTACGCCATTTTCAGAGCATACTTCAGCCAACAATTGATATGGGCTTTCGTGTTCCTCCCAACAATGGATGGTCCCTTCAACCTCCATAAAATCCAAAATTGTACCTTTTTCAAAATTTGGAGCGATATAGTGCAAGCTTCCATTTGGAAATAACAAAGCGCCAACCATACGTTCACTCGAATTCCATTTGGTACCGGTAAAATAGTACAGATTTGTCCCTGCATCCAAATACATGACTCGCCCCTTTTGTTCTTGCATTAATTTACAGGCTTTATCAATACGTGAATAAAACTCGCTTTTTTGTATTGGCTTTACTAAATGTGCAATAGGCTTGATAGCATTTAATTCGGCTTCAATCGTACTACCGCCGATTCCTGTTGTTTTCATAAATTTTTAAAATTTTAAAAGATTCTGTCTGGATGGAACGGGTCAAGATTCAAGGTGGTCTTTTTATTTGAAATCACCTCTGAAACCAACTTACCGGTAGCAGGACCAAGCCCCCAGCCCATCATGGCATGTCCTGTTGCAATGGTCAAATTAACGCACTTTTTCGACCTTCCTATATAAGGTAAACCGTCAGGTGATACTGGACGCAACCCTGCCTGTGCATTATTTTTATCTTCCTGATCTAACGTGATTTCAGGATAGTACTTGGTTACGGCATGGGCAATAGCATCAACTCTTGCTTTATTAATATCTTGATTAATCCCTGCTATTTCCATAGTCCCAGCAAAACGCGTGAAACCATGCATTGGGGTAACCGCAACTTTAGCTTCGGACAGGATGGCCGGAATGGATATCCCCGTATCTTGATCAGTATTAATACGATACCCTTTTCCTGCCTGTAATAACAATTGCAAAGATAGTTTTTTACTTAAGAATGAACTCCACGAACCTGCCGCAAGAACAAATTCGTCGGCTTGATAATTTTTTTTATTTGTTGTAATAGATGTAATATATCCATTTACCATTTCAATATCATTCACTTTTTCATTGGTAAAAAACGCCACTCCAAATTCTTTCAAATAGGTTTTAATATCGCTCATAAACTCTTGAGGGGTCATGTGCGAGTCACATTTATAATAAGTTGCTCCTTTCACATTTAACCTGACATTAGGCTGGAGTTTTTTCAAATCGTCCAGACTGATTTCTGAAGCCTCCAAGCCCATTTGACGTGCTAAATCTGCTACTTTAATTTCTTCTTCGAGCTTTTTTTCAGATTGACACAACATCAATAAGCCTTTATTCTCCAACTGAAACTGAAAACCTTCATCTTGCTTTATACTACTATATAGCTCTTGGCTCAACAGGGTAAGGTCTCTAATTATTGGGACGGATGTGTTCACATGTTTTGCCGTACAGGATCTATTGAACGCCAAGGTCCATTTCATAAAATCAATATCGAATCGTGGTTTAATATACAAAGGGCTGGATTTATTAAACATCCATTTAATTCCTTGTTTCATTACCCCTGGCGCTGATAAGGGGATAAAATGGCTCGGCGATAAAAAGCCTGCATTGACGTAAGAGGCGCCCATATCTAAATTGGATTGATCTATGACGGACACTGTATGTCCTTCCTTTTGAAGATAATAAGCAGAACATAAACCGATAATTCCGCCACCAATAATAATGATTTCCTTGTTCATTTATTCTAAATTATTATCCCAAATTGGCTTTGCTCTTAAAAAAATATAAATACTTCTTCATCCTATCTTATTTTTTAAATGACCTGAAATCCGAACGCATACGGATCATCATCGTCATCAATAATAATTGTATTGTACCCATACACCTTTGCCCAACCTTGTACACTAGGAACAATAGCAGGTTTTCCATTCAAAGTGGTCTCTTCAACGACACTGCCAATAAACTTACTTCCTATGAAACTTTCGTGGATGAACTCCTCTCCTATTTTCAGAGTGCCCTTTGCATAGCGTTGTGCCATAACAGCGGAGGTTCCTGTGCCGCAAGGGCTTCTATCAATAGCTTTAGCGCCATAAAATACTGCATTTCTTGCTGTTGATGTTGGATCCGTTGGTCTTCCGGTCCATAGGATATGTGATACATCCCTAAATGAATCATTTTCTGGATGTATGAACATGTTTGGATATTTTTGGTTGATTTCATCTCTCAATATCTGAGAATATTGAATCAACTTACCCGCGGTAAAATTTTCTACACCCGAAAAATTCTGCTGCGGATCTATAATGGCATAATAGTTTCCGCCATAAGACACATCAAAAGTCAATTCACCCAATTCAGGACAATCAATGTTTAGACCTTCAGCAGCCAAATAACTCTTAACGTTTGTTAAACGTACCCAATCCACTTTATTTCCAGTGGTCTTATAATCAATTTCCACCAAACCTGCAGGCGCCTCCATTCTTATCTTTCCTGGAACCTTTGGCGTTATCAAACCCTCTTCAATTACAATGGTTATGGTACCAATCGTACCATGTCCGCACATGGGCAAACAACCAGAGGTCTCAATAAATAAAATGGCAAAATCATTTTCTGGGTCATGTGGTGGATAAAGGATACTGCCACTCATCATATCATGGCCACGAGGTTCAAACATCAAGCCTTTTCGAATCCAATCGAATTCTTTTAAAAAATGCAATCGTTTTTGGCTCATCGTTTCTCCAACCAAATGAGGTCCGCCTTCTTTAATAACTCTTACTGGATTTCCGCAGGTATGTGCGTCAATACAAACAAATGTACTTCTACTCATTGCTTTATTAACTTATTTCGGGTAATTGACATTGCTTTAGTCCTTAGTCGTTTGGGAGCTTCAAATCATAATTTTCAAACTACCTAAACTGTTGTTGCTTTGTTACAAATCAAATAGATAAAATAGCGATGAATTTGTGACGTTTAAAACATGTCGTCTTTAAGAATATCGTTCTATGATTTTATTAATAGCATTTCCCTTTGGATAATTATTGCCTTAAAGCAGATGGTAATAACTCCTTGGGAAAAGACTGATAACTCACTGGTCGCACCCATCTTTTTATGGAATTGGTTCCCACCGATGTAAATCTTGAATCGGTAGATGCCGGATAGGGACCGCCGTGTTGCATTGATGGACAAACCTCAACTCCTGTTGGAACCCCATTAAAAATGATTCGTCCTACTCTATTTTCAAGTGCATCAATAACCTCGTAAAGATTAGGATGGTCTTCTTTTTCGGCAATAATAGTGCCCGTTAATTGCCCGTCCAATCCATTTATAATTTTGATTAACTCCTCTTGATCCTTAGCTCTAACCACTAATGCAAAAGGGCCAAAGGCTTCAAGATGCAGCTTAGGATTTGCCAAAAATTCTTTTCCTGAAACACTTGTGATCTGCGATGGTGCATGGTTGGCGTCAATTGCGTCTTCAGCCTTTCCAACAACCTCTGTTCCTGCTTGGGAAGATACCATATTTACATTTTCAACAAATGCCTTCTTGATATCTGGATGCAACATATATTGGGGATCGATAGCTATTGTTTTTTTAGCTAAATCTTTTATGAATTGATCTGTCCTATCACCTTCAACAGTTAATAACAAACCTGGTTTTGTGCAAAATTGTCCTGCTCCCGTAGTTATAGAACCGGCAAAAGCTGTCGCAACAGCATCCGATCTTTTCTCTATGGCTTTCTTGGTGATTATCACAGGATTGATACTTCCCATCTCCGCAAAAACGGGAATAGGTTCTTTTCGTTGAGAGGCAATATCAAAGAGTGTCCGACCACCAGAAATACTTCCAGTAAAGCCAACTGCTTTCACCTTATCGTGCTTTACCAATTTTACACCTACAGTTCTTCCACGACCCATAATATTTGAAAAGACCCCGTTAGGCATTCCTGTTCTTTCTGCCGCTTTAATAATCGCCGAAGCCACTAACTCTGCTGTGCCGGAATGCATGGCATGTGCCTTAACAATAACTGGGCATCCGGCAGCTAACGCACTTGCGGTATCTCCTCCTGCTGTCGAAAAAGCCAAAGGAAAGTTACTTGCAGCAAAAACAACCACTGGACCTATTGGTATTAAGGTACGTCTTAAATCATCCTTTGGCATGGGAGTCCTTTCTGGCATGGCTTCGTCAATTGTGTTCTCCCTCCATTCTTCATTTGATACTAAGTCTGCGAAAGATCGCAGTTGGAATACGGTCCTTCCCCGTTCACCAATTGCTCTGGCTTCTGGCAATCCAGATTCTGTCATATAAGAATCTAACAATTCTTGATCTAAGGCTAAGATTTCATCGGCAATAGCATTTAAAAACTCTGCTCTCTTTACCCCAGAAACTTTCCGATAGGTTTTAAAAGCACTCCAAGCCAATTCTGCTGCCTCATCAACTTCATCAGAAGTCGCTTCATAAAATGCCGTTGGATTTTGAATATTAAGTCTTGGATTTATAGTTTTATGTGTTTTATCACCACTAGCTTTTAACGTGTTGCCTATATAATTTTTTCCTGTTATCATTTTTTCCCTATATTTAATTTACTCAATTCCCACATATTTATAAACCTTTAATTCACAAATAAAATTGTGATTAAAGTGACTGTTTGGAATATACCTAAGTCCAACGAATTGTCTTCTCTATATCCCATAATCAGTGAAAATTGACACCTATATTTTGAATGAATACAAATTTAAACGGAACACGCTTATTATAATAATAGACGGTTATCCATAACTAATACTATATCATCTAAATAAATTAAATTATTAAGGTAATAGAATATTATTTATTTAACATTATGGATTGACAACACTTTTATTGAATGGAAAAATGAATTGAAACTTCACAAATAAGAACTCAAAAACTAAGATTTGTTGGTTAATTGAGCATTTCATATCCTCATTGCCGAACAAACCATAAGCTTGGTTAAATCGATATAAAACTGGTGGCCGATAAAAACAGCAATATTTGGAATGCTTTAAAAATTGGGAAGTCAAAAAATAATTTTTGTCTTCAATTTCACAATCAATCATAACTGGACTGCGATTTAAAAAAGAAGCAATCCGTTAAGCTTGCTTAAACAAATTTTGTTGCATTAAGAGGTTCGGAATGAAAGGACAGAAAAACACATTTTCGGAATAGGTTCATTCGAGAACGGCACAACGCAGCTCTCAAGCTCTCGAAAAACCTGTTCAAATTCTAAAAAATCTTATCCAGCAATTGGTTGAAGTACATTTTGATCTCGTCTAAGATCAGATCATCGTCAAGTATAGGTTGGCTTAATTTCCACAAAACCGTTGGCACCATATTTTCAACTTCAAGCTTTTCAATTAAGCATTCGTTATTTAAGGTGGTAATGATCAGAACGCCATTAACACTGCCATCATTGATGATCTTAAAACAGTCCTTCTCCTTTTGAATGGATTCAAAGGATTGAAATACAAGTAATCGATACCCAAGATCGAAAGTCATGTTTTGAATTTCAGATAAAAGATGGCCATAAAATTTGTCTGAAGTATGGGGCATAATGACCGCCAATGTTTTTGTTTGCTGTTTGCGAAGCGCAATCGCATAATAGTTTGGCACATAATTATGCTTTTTAGCAATGGACAGAATAGTCGCCCTAGTCTCAATATTGATGTCTTTTTTGTCATTGAGTGCTTTTGACACCGTAGACACCGAATACCCTGAGAGTCTTGAAATTTTCTTAAGCGTTATCGCCGCGGGATGCATGATTATTTATTTTTAAGTCGTTTAATGTACGCTATGGAAAGTGCGGACAATCGCTCAATTTCGGCATAGTCAAAATTACCTTTGTCGTCCTTTGCAATAAGTTTTGAACCTATCCCTACGCATGTTACTCCAACATCAAACCATGATTTTAAGCTCTCTTCTGTAGGTGCCACTCCGCCGGTAGGCATGATACTGGTCCACGGACAAGGTCCTTTTATCGCTTTGACATAACTCGGGCTATAGGCATCACCAGGAAATAATTTCACAATTTCACAGCCCAATTCTTCCGCTCTGGCAATCTCCGTCAAGGTAGCGCAGCCAGGTGACCAAAGTACTTTACGCCTATTGCACACTATGGCAATATCCTCTCTCAACACTGGAGTGACAATAAAATTTGCCCCCAATTGCATATATAGTGATGCTGCAGCAGCATCGGTTATAGAACCGACGCCCAAAACCATTCCCGGAAGTTCAGAAAGTGCATATTTGTTCAATTCGGCAAAAATCTCAAAGGCAAAGTCGCCGCGACTGGTAAATTCCAATAAACGTGCACCTCCGTCATAACAGGCCTTTAAAACTTTTTTACTTACTTCAACGTCGTGGTGATAAAACAAAGGCACTAAGCCTGTGTTTTCCATCAAATTCGCCACTTCTATTCTTGTATACTGCGCCATTTTCCCTAATTATCTTGAGACCTTACCAGAAGCATCTCCGCTTAATAATCTATTTATTTCATCAAGAGTGATTAAATTATAATCCCCCGAAATGGTATGTTTTAAACAGCAGGCTGCTACAGCAATGTTCAATGCCTTTTGTTTGTCAATGGTATCGTTTATCAATCCATAAATCAATCCTCCCATGAAGGCATCACCACTACCAACGCGATCCACAACAGGAGTGACATCTTTAATATCTGCGGTATAAAGACGATTTCCGTCATATAAAACACCTCCAATTTGCTGATGTGACGCACTAATTGAATAGCGTAAGGTTGTGGCCACCGTTTTCAGATTCGGACAAGATTTAAATAATATGTCATATAACTCTGGCAAAGATTTTTCGTCCTGATAATCTGGTTCTACTTGATCCTTTCCAAGCATAAAGAAAGCCGTATCTAAATCGCCTAATATTATTGAACTGTAGTGTAGCAATTCGGGCATAACGTCTTTAGGCGCTTTGCCGTATTTCCACAGTTTGGATCTGTAATTTAGATCACAAGAAACGGTAAGACCAAATTTATGTGCTGTCTTTACAGCTTGCAAACATTCTTGTGCTGCCGATTCTGAAATGGCAGGTGTAATACCACTCCAATGAAACCAAGTCGCGTCTTTCAAAACTTCCTCCCAATTAATTTCACCTTGTTCAATGGTTGCCATGGAACTGTTGGCTCTATCATAAACCACATTGCTACCCCGTGTTCCAGCGCCAGTTTCTAAAAAATAAATTCCTAAACGATCGCCGCCATACACGACATTTTTGGATTCTACATTGAATTTACGCATTTCCTTTAATGCACACCCTCCAATTTCATTACTGGGAAGCCGTGTGACAAATTCAGTGCAAACGCCATAATTTGCCAAGGAAACGGCCACATTAAATTCGCCACCACCATAAGAAGCCGCAAATTTATTGGCTTGCGAGAATCGCAAATGTCGTTCTGTTGACAAACGCAACATGATTTCTCCAAAAGTTACTACTTTATTCATTTTGTATATTTTAAAGCCCTAAAGTTTCCAAAAAACGCCACATTTCTTCATTGATGGCTCTTCGATCTTCTTTAGAAAACTTACCATGCTTTCCGTTTTTGATGGTCACTAATTTCGTTTTCACCGAATTATCAAGGAGTGCCTGATACAGACTTTTTGATTGTAAATAAGGCACAATCGGATCGGTATCACCATGTACAATAAAAACTGGTGGACTGTTTCTATCCACGTGAAAGATAGGTGAAACTGATTTTACAAATTTCACATCCTTATAGTGTGTACCCAACCACTTCTTAACTGAATTTGATTTCCACACTTTTTCAGTAGTTAAATCCGAAACGCCATATTTATCAATAATCGCGAAAACCTCAAGCTTATTTCCTGACTTACAATGTACATCAAAAACAGCATTATTTTTCAATAATCCTGCCATTAAGGCTAAGTGAGCTCCTGCTGAACTGCCCATGAGTATAATACGATCTCTATCGATATTAAAACCATCTGCATGCTCATATAAATAATTTAGCGCACATCGTATATCCTGAATGGCTGCTGGAGCTTCCCCTTCGTGGACAAGTCGATATGCAATATTGACTACAGCAAATCCCTTCTTAAAGAAGGATTCAAAACCTGTTTGTGATTCTTTTGTCCCATGATTCCAACCGCCGCCATGGATATTAATTACCAATGGTACTTTTTGATCTTTGGAAGAAGGAAAATAAATATCCAAGCGCCCCTCCCAAGCGTCTACTTTAGTGTAAACGAGATTTAATTGTTTCACATAATTATTAGGAAAACTGACAGGTGTTTGAGCATCATTTACCTGAGCGACCGTTATGGTAGCCAGCAATAGCACAAAAACACCTGCCAATCTCTTAATCAAAATATGCAAACAAGACATGTTAGCTAAAAGCTAAACCTCCGTTGATGTCCACATTGTTTCCTGTGATAAAAGATGCCTCATCTGAAGCCAAATAGGCAACTAAGTCTGCAACTTCTTCAGCTTGACCTTCACGTCTCAAAGGTGTTCCATTTGCAACGTTCGTACGCACTTGATCACTTGTGAAATCATCGTGGAATTTGGTGGCAATCATCCCTGGACATAATGAGTTGACACGGATGCCTTGAGGTCCAAATTCTTTGGCCAAAGATCTTGTATAGGTCAAAACAGCACCTTTTGATGCCGCATACAATCCTGAACCAGGACCACCGCCATCTCTTGCCGCTTGCGACGCAAAATTAACAATTGCTCCTCCTTTGCCCATTAAAGGCTTGAATGATTTTGTTGTAAAAACAGTTCCTTTGAAATTGACATTCATCAAGAGGTCGTAAAACTCCTCATCTATTTCCTCAATGGTCTTTCTTGCAAAAAGTCCGCCGGCAACGTTTACCAAAATATCAACTTTGTCCCCATAGGCCTCTTTTGTTTTAGCGACTAGGTTGTCAATATCTTTTTGTTTGGTGACGTCCGCATAAACTGCAATAGCCTCACCGCCTTCTTTCTTAATTAGTCGAACTGTTTCGTTGCCTTCCTCTTCACTTTCAAAATAATTGACAACTACTTTAGCACCATTTTTAGCCAATTTTATTGATACGGCACGTCCAATGTCACGGGCACCTCCAGTGACTACTGCTACTTTTCCTTTTAAATTACTCATAATATTAAATTTATTTATTGATTTTTAATTAATTCTTTTGATTTTACTGGTTCTATTTTTGGACATAATATCCATACACTTGCAAGGGCTATTATTGCCAAGGCCGCTCCAATAACAAATGCTGGTGTATAATTCCCACCACTTGTTAGCCACGGCACCAGATAAGTCAATCCCGCAGCGGTAAGTTTAGCAGCCATCCCAGAAAATCCTGCCAATGTTCCCACCGTTTTTCCACTAAAAAGATCACTAGGTAAAGTTTGAATATTTCCAATTGCTGTTTGGAATCCAAACAAAATAACAGCCATTATAATCACCGCTGCAACAGGACCACCAGGACTTGCCATAGCTAATAATGCCGGTAACATTATAATACATCCAAGGGATATGACCATTTTACGTGTTTTGTCAACATTCCAACCTGCCTTTAATCTATTCTGCGCCAATAGTCCGCCAAACCAGGCGCCCAACATAGCGCCTACATAAGGCACCCAACCATAAAGTCCGATTGATTTCACATCCATACCGTACACTTCATGCAAATAAATTGGTATCCAAAAAACGAACAACCACCAGATGGGATCAATAGCTGCTGAAGCCAGAATGACTCCCCAACTTTGTTTATGACCAAGCAATGCTTTAGTGTCTGGATTGTATTCTTGGTCTTCTACTCCATCAGCATCAAAATCTTCATTTTTTTGACCCGTTAGAATGTAGTCACG
The DNA here is from genome assembly GCF_017581925.1 of Gelidibacter pelagius. Taxonomy (GTDB): domain Bacteria; phylum Bacteroidota; class Bacteroidia; order Flavobacteriales; family Flavobacteriaceae; genus Gelidibacter; species Gelidibacter pelagius. Next base: position 79,074 of record NZ_JAGEVG010000017.1, read on the forward strand.
CTCTTCATCCGTTATCCAAGGGTGATTTTTAGGAGGTGATTTGACCAAAATTAACCATGGAATCAGCCAAAGCAATCCTACTAATCCAATCAGGATAAAAATGGATTTCCAGCTAAAATAAATGGTCAAGAATGCAATTAATGGGATAGATATAATTCCACCTATGGCAGCACCAGAGTTGAAAATTCCTTGCGCGAGAGCCCGTTCTTTGGTAGGGAACCATTCCGCATTACCTTTAGTAGCTCCTGGCCAGTTACCAGCTTCCGCAACTCCTAATATGGCACGGAAGATACCAAAACTTAGCACTCCCTGAGCTAAAGCATGTAATGCAGTAGCAACAGACCACACGCCAATAGATAGTACAAAACCTAATCGTGTACCTACCCAATCGAATATTTTACCGAATATGGCTTGCCCAAAGGCATAGGAAAATACGAAAATGATTGAAATAAGAGCGTAAATTGATTTGGTCTCGTCAGGTGTATGCCCAGGGTACAGTTCCTTGGCAATTTCTGGCCAAAGAACACTTAGCGATGTGCGATCAATATAATTGATAATAGTAGCAATAGCTATCAATCCGACTACCCACCACCTTAAACCTTTAACTTTCATACTCCTTTGATTTAAAACATATTCTTACTGTGCCGTCATTAACGATTAATGCGACAGAACTATTTTTTATCTATGAAAGTGAGCCGATTATCCTTTAATTTCGAATGAAATTAACAAAGAATCTACTTACCTCCCTCCTACATATTCCCTGAAAACACAAGCGTGCATTTATGTTTTCAGATTGTTATTTCTTAGATATTGTATAAATACTGATACAATACTCTAAAATGATCTTTCATTTTTTGCTTGGCTTCTTTTGGATCTCCTTTTTTTATAGCCTCAAATATGGCTTCATGCTCCTTAATGCCAATGACGGGATCGTTCTTTTCACATACATGATATTTCGCAAAATTGGTAATAATTTCTGGGGTGATGATCAACATAAACGTGTTCATCGTACTATTCCCTGATGCTCTGGCAATGGCCAAATGAAATACCAAATCCTCTTGGACTGCATCTTCCCCTGCATTTACCTTATCATTATAAGCATCTAACGCCACTCTCATCTTAACGAGATCTTCATCCGTTCTTCTCAAAGCTGCCAAACGGGATGTCTTAAGTTCCAATAAAATTCTCGTTTCTACCAACGACTTGAAATCCGGCTCTTCCAATCTCAAAATATCTTCAATCATGCCATTTAAAGCGATCACACCAATATTCGCAACGAAAGTTCCACTTTGTGGCATTGATTTCAATAAGCCATAAAGTTCTAATTTTTGGATAGCATCTCGTATACAACCTCTACTCACTTCAAACTTTTCGGAAAGACTTCTTTCGGACGGCAACTTATCTCCCGGCTCCAGATTCTTTTGATTAATCAAATCTCTTATTTTAGAAATGACCTCCTTCTGGGTTGCTACACTATCATATTTTGTTAAGACTTCAAATTTCATTTTTTGTATTTTATTACGAATTTCATTGTATAATTTAGGTCAGAAATTCTTTAGGATTTAAAAAAAGCTTCATGATTGGTTAACCAGTTAGCATAGTCCAAATTTATGAAAAAAACTTAACATACCTCTTTGCTACTGTAATAACCTAAAAACTCTCCAAAACTATTCAATATTAGATTAATGCGTCACTTCCAATTCGTAATAATTAACTCTTGCCAATCCGTCTTTATCCCTTGACTGAAAATAGTTTCCTGCCTTAAAATAATTCTCAAATATGCCCCATTTTCTCATGTGGATATCATCATAAACCTTGTACTCATTGTTGTTCAAAATAACGACCATTTTACCGTCAGACACCTGAACTTCCAATGTGAATTTTTTAAATCCTACTTCTTGTTTAAAAGTAAACCCCTTATCGTCTCCCCAGGCATCCGTATAAAGCAGATCCTCACCATGGGCATTTAAATTTTTCAACACCTTCGTCTTCACTCTGATTTTGCCATCCTGCCAATAAATCTTAAGCATTGGCGGAGCATTATTATCTTTTTGCCCTATCGCATCGCGCTGCTCGTTGGTTAAACGTCCGTGGATTTGCATCACAATCACCTTATGATATTTACCATCTGCAGCCTTTGTAACTTCTTCCATCTGCAACTTCCCTTTCATATTGGCTCCTTGCGAAAATGTCCAATTGGTATTGTTATCACCAGGCACCATCTGCTCCCTCAACTCTGATCTCGAATACTTTGTGTTGGCCGTCGTGGCTTCACTCGGATAGGCATAAAACACTAAGGCTCCTCGTATTGAATCGTTGTACATATAGGGTTTCAGATCCTCATTGTTACCATAATCCAAAATTGCTGGTGGCTCCACGCTTAAGGGTTTTCCATCCTCTCTTGCTGCTGGAACTGTTACCGACCAATGCGATAAGTCAATGCCAGGCAACTTGTATTTCTTTTTCTGTCTCTTCTTATTCTCAACCTTAGTTTGTTGATGAGAATCTTCGGAAATGTTCTGTGCCTTCAATTGCACGGACAAAAAGCAAATCATACATAAACTAAAAAGTTGAATCTTATTCATTTTAAAACGGTTATATAAATTAACTATTCTGCCAAAACAATAGAGACATCATCAATTCTAGACTCAGCTATATTATTACTATCTATCCAAATGGCAATCGTATCTGTTGCTCCGGAATTGAAAGACAATACCAAAGGCAAATATTCATTGGCATTATCCTGATTATCACCAGTAATAGAAGCAATGATTGCGTCCTCAGCTTCTGAAGCATTTGAAATAGCATTTCCTAAAATCGCCAAACGCATTGCAGAACCAACTGGGGATGTTTTAATAGTGTAATAAACGGTAACAATATAATCCGTATTAGGCGTTACCGTTAAGGCTTGATAGGCAACCCGATCAGATCCTGCGTCAAACTTAGCACCTTGTGAGCCTGTTCTTACTGGACTTGAAGTGATTCCAAAAATAGTACCACCACTTATTCTCCAACAGTCACGCCCGTCCATATTGCCGTTTCCACAGTCCTCACTTCCTGGACTGTTATCTTCAAAACTAGCTTCTTTAATAAAAGGAACTATGGCTTCTGGCTCTTCAGGCTCCACTATCTCGATAGTCATCGAAAAAGTACTTTCAGCTCCTAAAGCATCTGAGGCCTTTAATGTGACCGTAAAGGTTCCTTCGCCTGGATACGTATTAACACCATCCAAGCTAGACGATGTGTTTCCATCACCAAAATCCCAAACATATGTTGTTGCACTGACCGAAAGATTGGAGAAGTTATATATTCTATAATCTATCGAACTTTGTGTTGCTGAAAAATTGGCCGAAGGTGGCGTAGCATCAGCGATCGATCCTGTTTCTGGCAAATCAAATTCGTAGGCGCTCAATGCTGGATCGCAGGAAATAAACATTGCTATTACGGATATAAAAGCTGTAAGACCAAACACTTGTCTATACCTTTTATTAATATTATTTATGAATTTCATAATCGTATATTTTTTATATTAAAACTGTTTAGTACCCTGGATTTTGTGTTAACATTCCTTGGCTAAGGTTGATTTCCCTTTGAGGAATTGGCAACAATAAATCGGTAGAATTAAAGCCGTAACCATTAGCGGCAGAAAATGCAGATAGCACATCCTGAGCCGCATTAAAACGGATCAAATCAAATAATCGATGATTTTCAAAGGCCAATTCCACACGTCTTTCATCTAACAATTCTTCTTTTGAGATACTCGTAACAACATCGGTAAGACCTGCTCTGTTTCTAACCTTTTGAAAAGAGTTCAATGCAGCTTGTGCAGATGTTGATGCCCCTCCAGCCATAATAGATTCCACATGCATTAAGAGAACGTCTGACAATCTCAAAACAATCCAGTCATTACCTGCTGCTCTTGGGTTGCTATCGAAGGTGACACCTGTCGCTCCTCCATTTTCACCGTTTGGAAAATATTTTGCCACTTGCTTTTGGGTAGGTTGTGCTGGGTCAATACGATAAGAATACGCCGCTCTATTGCCTCCTTTTGCATCTAAAACTGCTGCAGCCTCATTGGTTACATAATTCACACCACTGGATCTTCCTACAGAATTTAACCATTCTGCAGAGAAACCTTGACTGTCTGATGCTGGATTTGAAAGAAAGCCTATTGAAAAAATAACTTCATTATTGTTTTCATTGTAAAACACGTCATTAAAGTTTGGTTCCAAAGCAAATCCACTATTGATGACTGCCTCACAAAGTACTTGAGCTTGTGTATAATTTGTTCCCAAGGTAAGGTACACTTTAGCTAAAGTAGCCTGTGCAGCTGCCTTTGAAGCTCTGTTTACATAAGCATTGTCCAACGAAGCGATTGCAGCGTTAAGGTCTTCAATAATTAAATCATATACTTGCGCTTTTGGAGTCCTTGTAAATTGAACCTCTGTATCACCAATCCCAATGATTCTATCGGCCATCGGAATATCTCCAAACAAGCGTACCAAGTTAAAATGTGCATAGGCTCTGATAAATTTAGCTTCACCTTCAATCTTAGCTCTATTGGCATCGGAAGCTACATCTATATTGGCAAGGACAAGATTGGCTCTTTTGAGTACATCATAAAAACTGCGGTAATAGTCGTACACAATACCGTTTGTTGGTCTTAAGGTGTAATTTTCAAATTGAGCGGCCTCACCTTCACTACTTTTGGTCTTCGTATTATCACTCCGCATTTCAGTGATATAAAACTCTACCTGTATGGCATGGTTAGCATTAGAATCAGAATTGTCCAAGGCGTTCACACCCTGAATACCGTCATACATATTAATAACCGCATTAAGAAGCTCATCCTCAGTAGTGTAAAAAACATCTGCACTGATTGCAGAACTTGGTGTTGGATCTAAATAGTTATCTCCACAGCTCATGAATGATCCTGAGATAAGAACCAAGGTTGCTATCATGAATGCCCTGAACTGAACAGTTTTAGTTAATGTCAGTTCTAATGTTCGCAAGAGATAGGAACTTGAATGTTCGAAATTTAAATATGAATTTTTCATAATTTATAAATGTGTTTTTACGTATCGTTTTTAATTAAAATTCCAAATTAAGACCTAATGAAACCGTTCTGTAAATTGGTGATCCTGCCCTTTGGTAACCATAAGTTGTTGGACTTGTGTTATAGATGGATTCCGGATTAAAACCTGTATAATCATCAGCAGTAAAATATAATAAGTTTTGTCCTGCTGCGTAAAGCCTTGCTTTTGAAAGACCTATTTTGGACACCAAATCTTCAGAAAAATTATACCCAATATTCACATTTCGCAAAGCGATATAAGACGCATCCTGAACGATGGAGTTAGTAAATATTTTCTCTCTGATAAAGCCTTGATCTGGGGTTGTTGCTGGAATAAAATCCTGGGCACTATTAAATTGGTTGAACAAATACTGATCTCCCATATTTCTTACCTGTGCACCATGACTGCCTTGGAACATAAAACTTACGTCAACATCACCAAATTGAAACTCATTGGTAAAACTCCAAATTAACTTTGGATAAGGGCTTCCCAAAATGGTTTTGTCATCATCATCGATCAATCCGTCACCATTCAAATCTTTGACATATACATCTTGCGCCTGTCCACCAACTGGAAAATATGGATTACTAATAAACTCTTTTGGGATTTCTCTATCTACCACCCAACCGTAAAAAGATGAAATTGGATTTCCAATTAAATTAATCCACTCTGCCGCTCTTTTATCATCAACATTTTGGATAAGTCCATTCGAATCACCATAACTGATGAGCTCATTCTTATTAACTGACCCCAAAATCGTTGTTGACCATTTAAACTTTTGGTTAGATACATTTCTAGTTCTAAGTTCCAACTCATATCCTCTATTTTCAACCTCACCCAAGTTAACAAGGGCATTGGTAAAACCAGTGGTTGAGGAAATAGGGTTATTGAGCAACAAGTGATCACTGTTACGTTGGTAATATTCAAAAGATCCTGAGATTACGTTATTAAATAGGCCAAAATCAACGCCTGGATTAATCTCAACCGAACGTTCCCATTGCAAGAATGGATTGGCAATATTAATTGGGTTAAAGCCTGTTACAAGACCATTGTCTACAACAGCGGTTGAAGCCGTCAACAGGGCCAAATAAGGATAATTGTCAATCAACTTGTCACCAGTATCTAAATTGAGATTTCCTGTAACCCCATAACTGAATCTAAATTTCAAGTTATTGATGACCTCACTGTCTCTCATAAAGTTTTCTTTGGAAACAACCCATCCGACAGAAGCCGCTGGAAAATCACCATATTTGTTATCAGGTCCAAAAACTGAACCCCCATCACGTCTAAAACTTAGTGACGCCAAATACTTGTCCTGATAAGCATAATTTAACCGTCCAAAAACAGACAACAAACGTCTCTGGTAATCCATAGATTCTTTTTCAGAAATTATTGTAGCCGCAGAAATCGTTTTAATATACTCGTTCTCATAACCAGCACCTGTAACGGTTTTAAATGAAGTATCCCATTTTTCAGCAGCGAAACCAGCTACTGCACTAACGTCATGATTCCCAAAAGTTTTATTGTAAGACAGATACTCTTCAGTAACAATATGAATTGTATTCTCATCAGACAAGGTTAATTCTATCACAGAAGGACCTATATTATTGGATCTTTCTCCCCAAAAACGTTTCCTACTTGTATTTTGAAAGTCACCACCTATAGATGCTCTAAAACTCAAAGCATCCGAAATATCATATTGCATGTAAAAATTACCAAACAATTTAAATTTCAGATCCCTGCGATCGCGCTCCAGAACTTTTGCCCCAGGATTGGTATTTGATGTATCACTAATATCTGTTCCACCGGAAGCTATTGGCTGCATGGTATTCAAATCGAAATCATCAAACATACGCTGCTCTGCATAATCACCAACCTTTGCATTAGCCCACCGACCATTCTCTCTCAATCTATTTACAAATGGCATGTTTTCCTCACTTAGATAAAGCGGCAACCATGGCGCTTGTCTCAAAATATCGTGAGTAGATCCATCAAAACGCGTCGTATTGGTATATGATGGCGAAAGATTGGCACCCATTGAAAACTTCTCACTTAGCTTTGTATCTATAGTCAGTCTGGCATTGTATTTTTTGAAGTCATCTATAATCAAAACACCTTCATCATGAGAATACCCTAATGACGCACTAAATTTTGTACGCTGACTTCCACCTCTTGCACTAAACGCATGATTGCTAATAATTCCACCATTAAAAATGATGTTCTGCCAATCATTATCAACACCTAATAACTGCATATATCGTGCTCTATCTGATAATGCTCCTGTTTCCTGGAGCTCTAAAGCCACGGCATCCTTAACTGAAAAGTTGTAAGCATCACTTTTCTTGGCATCTTTGCGCCCCGTAAAGGTGTTATAAGTAAACTTTGTCTTACCTTCTTTACCCTTTTTAGTGGTAATTAAAATAACCCCATTTGCACCTCTTGACCCGTAAATGGCGGAGGAGGCTGCATCTTTAAGCACCTCAAATGAATCGACATCATTCATGTTTAAAGAGCCTAAGAAATCGTCATCAACCGCTAATCCATCAACCACAATTAATGGCGACGAACTACCAGCTAAAGAACCGGTACCTCTAATTCTAATGGTTGGCGCAGAACCTGCCTCACCATCAGTAGTTTGGACATTAACCCCAGAAACCTGCCCTACCAGAGCGTCATCGACCCTTGCAGATGCAATTTGATCTAAGTCCTCATTGACAACCTTAGAAATAGATCCTGTCAAATGACTTTTCCTTTGACTTCCGTAGCCAACAACGACTACTTCATCCAATGTCGCCAAGTCTTCTGCCAACGAAACGTTCAACTCCGTTTGATTATCAATAATAACAACTTGGGTTGTAAATCCTACATAAGAAAAGCGCAACACATCTCCTTTATTAACTTCTATTTGATATAATCCATCAAAATCAGTTGTTGTTCCTTTCGATGAGTTTTGCACGATAACATTGACACCTGGAACAGGTTGTGAATCAGTGGCCGAAACCACCTTCCCCGTTATCAAGATGCCATCTTGAGCAAATAATGAGACATTAAACACCGCAATCAGTATTAATGTCAATTTAAATTTTAGATTCATAATTTGTTTTTTGTTTAAAGTGTAAATCTTGGATAATTCCATATTAATAAATCACTTTATCACAACGCATGTTTCGCTTAACTCAATTCTTTTCGTACTTTTGCAGAACATGGTGTCATAAAGACGGCATGTAATTATTTACTTCCCTCCAAAGAAGTATTTTACTCTAAAAGGATAGGCGTGCACCTGTCCTTTTTTTTTATTACAAACCTTAAATAAAACTGGTTAGCCAGATTGGTTTACCACATTGGTTTACCAAATATAATAAAAAAATGTTAATTCCAACACTTTTGAAAAAAAATGTTCTGTATTTAACATATCACAGCATTAAAGCCCTTTAAATCACTGACCCTTAGGCAGGAAATCTTCCCGAATAGGACTAAACACGTCAATCAATATACCCTCCAGGGAGCAGGTTGCTCCGTGCATGACGTTTGATGGAATATAAAAACTGTCGCCTGCTTTCATCGTTTTGGTGACATCTCCTATGGTAAGTTCATATTCGCCTCTTTCAACATAAGTGACTTGGGAATGGACGTGATTGTGCATTGATCCGACAGCTCCGGTTTCAAAATGAACTTTAGCCAGCAAGATTTTATCATCATACCCCATTATTTTTCTTTTAATGCCTTTTCCAATTGTTTCCCATTCAATTTGGTCATCAAAAATAAATTCTTCACTACTTCTAACTGTTTTCATCCCAATAGATTTAATTAATAGGTTTAAATACAAAAGGTCCTTCCCATTTGACCGTAGTATCATTTATGTATAGTTGATGTTGCCCATCATCTGAACTGTTGTTGTTGGCCATAGCAAACAACCATTTTTTATTATTTTTAGATGTGATTTCAATTGCAGTGTAGGCCTCATCGTTAAGAATCACTCTTATGTTCTTTATTTGTCCATAGGCATTTAATGCCAATTCTGACACTGGACTATATGAGCCATGCGTTTCCAATAGGGAAACAAAAATGGCGTCCTTTTTATCTTTTTTTCTGATGATAAATGCTGGCTCTCGACGCAGATTAAACGCTGGGTCATTTGCTCCTATTCTTGCCAGTACCAATTCATCACCTTTAGAAGTAACCGAAGTCAACGTATAAAACGTATTGTCCAACATCCAATTGAAACTCGTATTGTTGCCATCAGAAATACCAAATCCTTCTTTATATAAATGTTGATAGCCATTTGAATCACCTAATTGAGTTAATGTTTTAGGTGTTTCATATTTAAAATTTGTCTGTAACAATTGTCCCAAATAATAAAAAGGTAAATCATAATTATTGGAAGTGGCGGAATTAACCTTCACAATATCCAGAACGAAAGGGTTTTCAAAATCTGCATCCTTAATTAGCGCCATAGTACGCTGGATCTTGGTTCCAGGATAGGCATTTTCCTCAATTGCACTAACCACCTGAAGATTTTTATCCTCAACATCAAATAGATATTTTTCAGAATGATGTTGACTTCCAGTTTCGTAATTGCCGTTAAAGTGCGAGGTCTCATTTTGCACTAAAGTGTTGTGGGCGATGGTTTGCTTTGCCCAAGTGGTGTTCTCCTTCAAATAGTTGCCGCCACCTTTTTGTTCAATGTTGACATATCTGGCCAAACCGTAATCCTGTAATACTTCTTGCCCTGCATTATATAATGAAAATGACAATTTATCGTAGTGACCATGGCTTAAGCCTTGGGCTGCATATTTGAAAACCAGTTCCAAGTCATCGCTTCTTAAGATACCTATAGCGCCCTCATCGCCCATTTGCCCATCTCGTAATTCAATTGATTTTTTCACAAAAGGTTTAGCCTTTCCTTCTTTGATTGCCACTGCTACGGACAGGCCGGTATCGTCTAAAGACACACGGTTCTGTTTTTGGGCAATGTCAAGCAATTCAGGATTTTGACCACCATAGTAATAAGCGATATCCACACAGGTCACCAGTTCCCGAGAATAATAAGACATCCCTTTTTGTGCATCGTTGATGGGGAAAAAATCACCATTCACATCCGTAAGATTCAATAAAGCATTCACCGCTTTTAAGAGTACACCATCCTTATATTCAAAAATTTTTAATTCAGGTTTTACATTTTGGAGTGCTTGCGCAAAAATCAGAAATGGATACATGGCGTAGCGCTGGTAATAAGGGCCTTCGGTATAATAGCCATCTGGAGAAAATGGTTCATCCAAATTTCCATAAAAGCCCACTTTCTGACCTTCTTTTTTAATCATTCCTCCATCATCGTCCCTCATTCCTTTGGGCAAGTTGTCATCCTTAATGCCATGTAAGGCCCTATCCAATAATTCAGCGTCATCCATGACCACAGCAATCATCCCCACGGCCACATTGCCCCAGGTGCTATGATTATGTACACGATTAAAAAATTGCGGATTTCCTATAGAAATATAATCTGCAAAGGGACGGAATAAATCGTTTTCCAATACATCGCGCTCCTCTTTAGATAACCAATCATAAATACAGTCATAGGCTTGACTTGTATAAACCAACCAATTGGAGTCATTCAATGCTTGCCAAAAGAGTTTACCACGTGCATATGATCGCTCTTGTGGATGAATAGGAAGCGTTGGGTATAATTTGGCATAGGCCATCAACATATCCCGTACGTATTTAGCGTAAGTGTCATCTTCCAAAATCTGAAACAGGACACCCGCCTTTTGCATCATTAAAAAATTTCTTTTATGGCGTTCGTGGGTATAACCTCCAGAAAGGTCCTTTGGAATAGGCACTTCAATTCCCAACCTGATTTCAGCATCTATTTCTGCCTTCGCCTCCTCTAAGGAAGTATCAAAAAGTGGAATACTCCCAAGTTTGGATTTTATTTCTGCGACACCTTTTTGAGTGAGAATGAGTTTTGGGTGGTGGTTGACTTCATTATGTGTCAGAATGCGCTGTTGCGCCATAGGTTGGCATCCAAAAAATATGGATAAGATAAAAAGAAAACTGTATTTTAAATTGAACTGTAAGTGAGATTGCATGCTCTTTTTTTAAATTGGTTGACCAATCTGGTTGACCAAATATATAAAAATTTATTAATCCATCAATTTTAAAAGAGTTAAATTAAGAAATTAACAGAAAATGAAATTGTTAATTATGAATAGTATAGGTCTCGCCCGGTAATAATTCCTTTTGAATGGCTTTGCCATTAATAGCGTTAATTACAATATTTTGATCACTTAGGGATAAGATCTGGATTTGACGTTCATTAAAAGTGATAAAGACATCCACTTCGGCATCAAAGGTTATGATAGCGTTTTTGTATGCGATATGAGATGTTGCAAATGCATAGAACTGCCCATTTTTCGAAATGATAGTAGCAACAGAGGTGTTTGCAACTTCTCTGGACTTATTTGCGGTCCAGCCATTAATTACAGATTCCTTTGAATTTTCGTCAATACGCTCATCATATTTTGAGAAAGGATAAATTATAGTGAGAAAGCTAAAATTGTTCTTGTCTTTTTTGGACAAGACGCTCCATTGCTTTCCTCGCGCTCCGTCCGTTAAGACCTCATCCACTTTATGCAATTGTAAAATATCAACTCCAGAACCATCGTCAAAAGTTGCACGAAGTAGATTCGGTGCATTTTCAAAACTGTAATGGCCTTGCCAAACTTGTTTATAAGTATGATGTTGTTTAGATTCAAAATTATCCTTCACGATCCAAAAACCATCCTTGGCATCAATTACATGTCTACTGTAATCAACACCAATATCCTGAAAACCATCGTGCGTTCCAATATACAAATCCAAATCCGCATTGGTTTTCCACAATACGGTTTTAGGATTTGGCAACTTACCAAATTTCCCAAATCCACTTCCACCTTTATTGGAAGTGTATTTTTTTCCTTGTAACTCATCATCGACCAAGGCCACGTTTTTAACCATGGAGTTTTTGAACAACTCCAAATCTTCCAAGGAATAGCGTACTTGGTAATTGGGCAATAACACGTGGCCATTAGCCATGGCTTGAATCCCTAACATATCACCATGCTGATGGTCGGGTTTGTCTGGATCCAACCCAGCAGAAACAATGAGCATTCGATCGTTTTTGTCCCAGCCTTCCCTCATCACATAATAGCCTGTGTCCTCAAAAGCCAAAGAACCATAGGTAGGTTTCTGGGACGTGATGTCTTTTAAAAGTTCCAATTGGGAGTTATTTAAATACCAAAACATTTTAGACTCTACTTTTTCATTGGCAAAATATCCCATTTCAGGATTTCCAAAAAGCACGTACCCCAAAGTCAACGCCCCAGAAATATCATTTTTTTCTGCCCAAGGTGCATCAGTATCATCGGAAAGTACAGGTGCAGATTTATCAGGATAAGCAATTTTGATGAGTGTCGTAAATAAAGATTCCAATTGTGTATCCCAAAAAGGATCCAAGGTCATTCCGCTATTTTTCGCCAATTGATAAACATAATAGTAGTTATCAATATCACTCATGTGATAATGTACGGTACGCTCAAACTGAAAGCCATCGGCATTGATTTCCTTTTCCAAATGCACTTTTAATAGCGATATGGAACGTTCAAACCATAAATCGGCATCTTCAAAGTCCTGAAACAAAATGGACAACATGGCTAATGCAGACATCCCACGCGTTTGGTGATTTCCAGAAGTAAATTCTGAGTTATTTTCAAACAAATCTGATCCATGTTGCAATAAGGTAGCAATTGTATATAATTGATCGGCATCAGAATAATTCTTTTCACCCAAGAACATATTATGGATCTGCAACCAATTTAAGATGCGATACCCTGACCGAAACACTTCATAAACACCATTCCCATCTTCAATCGTTTCAAATTGATTGGCGATCAATGCAGCATTTAAGGACTGTTGTTGTTCTTTAAAATAGTCTATGAGTTTTGGGTCTTTTTTCTCATAGAAATAGTCGAAGGCAATATTCACCATCTTATGCTGACGCGCCAAATGTCTTATCGCATACGCATTTACGGGAGATCCATCCGTATAGTTAAAAGGTAATTTCCAGGTGGTTTTGGCTGAAAACTTAGACCTATGGTCCAATGATCTCTCCTGATGTGACGCTTTTACATTAGGATATAGATCATTGTAGGTTTCAAATCTGGCATCCATTTGTTTCCAATCGAAGAAATAACGTTCAGAAAACTTCTCCCTGAAATAGGATGCCAACTCATCTGTGTCTGTACTGTTAATTTTGGTTTTAACATCCTCTTTCAAATAATTCCCTAATTCTGTAATTGGAATGATTTTATCTGAAGGGATGGTTTGTCCAAATAAAATAACCGTATAAACGGATAAAATTAAAACTAAATAAGTGCTGCGTAAGTTCATAATAGAATCTCTTAGTACATTAGTTTTAATTTTAAATTTTGTACCACTTGTATTTCACCAGATTTTTCAATGGTATTATCTACAGGCTTTTGATCTTTCTCGCCCCAAAGTACTGCAATCAGTTTTACAGGATTGTTCTTAAAGGTATTATTGGAGAAATCAACATTAATGATGCCTCTGTTTTTTATAAGAATATGGTTAGATTCCTGCTTCCCGGAATTGGTGACCGTGTTATTTTGAAACACTAAATTTCCGCCTATGGTAGATTCGTCATAGCCACCGCGGTGATAGTCGAGGATGGTTTCATTGATATTGGTGAATTCATTATTCTTCAGGATGACAAACTCTGCATTATAATCGCCTTTGTCATCTGTTTCTGTATTTAATTGAAACCCTTGATTTGAGTTCTTAATGACTGAATTCACCACGGAAATGGTATCTGCAAAAGATCCTTTACTGACTTGTAAGACGCTTTTGAAATTATCCAGTTCAACATTTTCCAAAAACAAATCATAAGCTTTTGACATGTTCTTATCCAAGGTTGAAAACGCATCTTGTGTCCCATTACCTTTTAAAAGGACATCATCCATTTGTAATCTTGCCGCAGGATGCAATTCAATGGCGATACTATCGGAATTAAAGATCAATTCAGCTTTATTGTTTTTATCCGAGGAAGTGATTGTAATATCTTTATTGATGATCAATTTTTCATTCAAATCATAGCGCCCAGGATTTAAAGCCAAAACATCTCCAGAATTAGCTTTTTGGAGTTGACTTTCTAACTCTTCAACATTAGAGACTATCAATGTCTGTGCTTCATAAGCTGGTTTCTCTGTAGAAAACCAATCTGTTCCATAGTTCTTTTTATCCACTAAAATTACTCCATCTTTAACAGGAACGATGATAGCACCCACGGCATTTTGCTTCGTCCGATCATTTCCGAAAAGATCTGCGGTTATCGTTTCGAAATCAAAACTAGGATAAACTGATTCAAAATTTTCGGTTGGGATGAAGAGATCATCTGACACTTCTTTCACCTTAAAATCTTTTGTAATCAATCCCTCCGATTGGACAGGACTATGATTTGGACTGTTTAGAATGTTTTTCTCAAACAAAACACCATCCACCGAATCGTGTGCCACTATAGGCTGATCATCAGGCTTATGATTGTATATCAAATTATTGGCAACAATCGTACGGATAGCTCTTGCAGAACGGATTTCCGATGCTGGTAAAACCTCACTCTGACTGACATTTGAGCCCACACCAAATTGAAATGGCGACTCACAATCGATATAGGTATTATAAGCCACCACCACATCAGTGACCTGATTATAGCGGTTCAATGGCGATCTTGGAATGCCGTTCATCACTGCAAGTGGACTTCTAAATACTTTTCCTTTCAGTTTGTAGAAATAGTTATTTGTAATCCAATGACCTGTATTGACCACTCTAATGCCACCGATAAACTCTGAATTATCGTTTCCTATAAAAACATTCCCGTCTATTTTGGCATAATTCCCATGACGTAACACCAAAGACCCTTCACTTTCAAAAAACACATTATTGGTAAACTCGTTAAAATTCGATTTGCTTGAAATGATTTCAACTTCACCATTGCAACGGTCAAAAAGGTTATTGGACACAATGGTATGCGATGGCGTCATAGAGGTATAGCTGTCCCCAACCTGAAGAGTCTCTCCATGTGGTCCTCCTTTTCGAGGTCTTGGTCCAAAATGGTTATTCGTGATTTTATGATAATTCTTGATATGTTCATTACCACTCAATCGGACCATGACCGTAGGTCCAAAATTCGATTTTCCGGCAATATAACAATTGCTCAATTCATTATGACGGCCCCAGAATTCGATCCATTGGTCTGTATCCTCACGATTGGGTTGTGTGAATTCCTCAATCACACAATTGGTCACTTTGCTGTGCATTGCGATATTTTGATCATCAATTTTAAATTGGATGACATTTTTGGTCGGTGTATGCCCGTTTTTGAAGTGTAAATCTTTGACTATAAGATATTGGCCACCAATTTTCAAGTTGGACACCCCTTCAATGGTTACCTTTCCAGGAGTCTCTGCTCTTAAAACAATTGGCTTATCTTCCGTACCCTGGCCGGAAAACTCAATCTGAACATCCTTCCAAATACCATTTGCCATTACGATGTCATCGCCAGCTTTACTATTTATTATGGCCTCCTTTAATTCCACAATATCATTAACAGAAATTGAATTTGATGATATGGGTTTTTCACACCCAAAAAATAGGATTAGACAGAATGAAATTGAAATGAATGTTTTCATGATTTTGGTTTGTTCAAAATTATCTAAATGAAAAAGCCTTTAAATTAAAGGCTTTTTCATTTAGATAATTGGTTATTACTCTTTAATTATTTTTTTGGTAACCGACTGGTCACCAGAATTTATTTTCATTAAATAAACGCCACTTGCCAATGTTGATATATCTACTTTATTATTGAGCAGTCCGTTTTGTGTAAAAACGTTAGCACCCAAAATATTATAAAACTGTAATGATGTTACTGTAATATTGTTAGTCTCCACATTTAAAAAATTCCGAGATGGATTTGGATAGACCCTAACATTATTGGCAATCTCATTTTTTGATACACTTGCTGTAGGGTTTGTGGTGACTGCCAGCCATGAATTACCGATTCTTACTTCGTCCAATATGATTCCTGGTGTTTTAGAGTTTGACCCTAAATTAATTCTTACTTTATCTAGGTTTGTTCTTGTTGATGTAGCGGTTTCATCGGTAATATAGGTAGTTGTTGGTTCATTACCATCAACCACAGGGTTAATCCACATCTTTGAAACTGCATTGTCTATATCATAGTAAATCACCACAAATAAGTCTTGATCTACTGTAAAGGCATTAGGTGCCCAAACCGCGTTGGTTGTGTTATTGTTTTCAGAGATTCCCAAATTAAATGTCGCATCATCAACTTTTCTAATGTAGACACATGATGTATAATTTAGGGACGTCCCGCTGCTTGAGGTTTTCGCAAAAGAATAAAAGTACTCAGGACTATTTGTATTCACAGCAGATTGATCTATGGCTCTAAAAACAAATGACGAATAGATTACACCCGTATCACCTTGATCAGGTATTGGAATCACCGGGTCATCGCCCCCACCAACAAATTCCATGGCATTACCAGTTGCAGCTGGAAGACCGGCAGGCAGGGACCATACTGGTGACGCCACTATAAATGGATCTGCACTTGAACCCGCACTTTGAAATGCTGGAATCATCCAGTCTCCAAAACCAGTGTTGGTACCTTCAGTTATAAGTTTTTCACCAATGGTATAATCAATGCCGTCGTAATAAGGTAGCGATACTTGAGCTTGAAGCCCATATAGAGATAGGGCAGCCGTCAAAAGGAAAAGTAATTTTGTTTTCATAATTGTGTGTTTAGTGGTTAGTAATGGTTATTAATGGTAAAACTCTTAATGCGTGACATTCAAACTGTAATATTTTATATAGGCAAAAGCATCGGCATCTGTTGTGACCAAATAATTACCTGCTTTAAAGTAATTTTCAAATGGCCACTTGGCCAAACTGACATCTTCATATATAAAAGGTGGGGCATCATTCAATTGCAATTCTAACCTTCCTGTGGAAGCCGTGATTTTAAAATCGAAAGGCTCAAAACCTACGTAACCAAAATTATGTTTGATATCTGTCCAGGTAGAAGAAGTGACATTTAAAAGGTCATCCCCTTGGGTATCTTCGTTTACCAATGACTTTTTGTGTGCCCATAAGTATCCATCTTTCCAATACATCTTTAATAAAGGAGGTCCATTGTTTGAAGAAAAACCGTGCAATTGCATATCTTCTATTGAGATTATGCCGTGTATTTGCATGACAATCACACTATGATATTTTACGCTGCTTTTCGTGTTTTCAGAAATGCTATCTACTTTCAAACGACCTTTCATAGTACCACCCTCAGACAAATTCCAATTTTCACGAGAATTGGATGGATTGATAAGCTCTCGCAATTCCGTTCTGGAATACGAACTGTTGGTGGTAGAAATATCAGGATAGGCGTAAAAGACAATGGAGGCATCCAAAACATCATCATACATAAAAGGCTTGACCTCATCCAATGTTTGATATCCAAAATTTACAAGTTTTGAGGGTTGGTATTCATCAGGACTGCCATTTTTATCCCTGTCTACGGGAAGGGTGACTTTCCAATTGGAGAAATCAATGTCAGCAAAAACAGGAGTTGGTGTTTCTTCGAATTCTTCCTGCTGTTCCTGTTCAATTTCTTCCGAAACATCACTGGACGAACTGCAGGCAAACAGCAAAGACATCATTAAACTTAAAAATAAAAAACTTGCTCTGTTGGCCATGTTTTAGACTGTAATGATCTGTTAAATTACACAATTGGTTTACCAGATTGGTTTACCAAATATATATAATAAAAGTTCACAAACAAATATTTCTATGAATATTTAGCCATTCAGAAATTATTGATAAGCGAAAATGTGATATTATCTGAGTTAGACTCGAAAAAGTTTAATTGGAATTTTAAAAAAATTGGTTGGGTAGGCTCTATGAAATTAACTTGGCGCTGGATTTGATTCCACAGGTGACGTTTAAAAAGATGAAAAATTAAAGTTGCTCAAAATTAAAAATTATCATATCAGAAAGAAGATGATATATCTATGCCTTGACATAACATAACGGTGTCGTTTTGATGTTCTCTCTCTATTCATTTATGGTTTACAATAAATTATCAGCCGATTTATTTGGATTAACGATGTAACCCCTTTTTGAACAACTTCAGCATAAATGGCATCACAAGAAATGTCATAAACCCTGAAATAAAAATATCACTTAGAATGCCCTTGCTAAAAGAAAGAGGTGAAAATTCACCATAATTATTAACCAAGGGAATTGATAACGGTAAGCGGATAGACCGCCAAAAAGGTGACAGCCCAATGCTTCTATTGATTCATCTATTTCATTCTGGAAAACCAAAAGGTATCCCAATCGTGTATGGCTTCTTCCTTTTCACTTAGCCATTTCTCTTTGGAGGCGCTATGCAAATTTCTTCTATGCTCCGAATTTACCCATCGTTGCAAATTTCCTCTGGAATCAAATCTTAAAATAAAGTGACGAAAGTCATTAGGTTCAATTAGATACATATGAACAGTGTCTTTATACCCTTGAAACGAACTGAGGCAGATTCCATTTTGGATTTCGAATCTTCAAATTCATCCAATTTATCAGGATTTACCTTATATTTAATCGCCAGTATACCGTCCATATATACGGTAACATTGTTATAAATTCTAGGCTAAGAAACATAGAATTTTACAAACTTTTTTTACTGACCACTTTTTATAGGTCCCGATTTATGATAAATATGCTTGTATTCAATAAAATCGTGAATAGTCGTCAATTCGTTTAGACGTCCCAATCCGCTCATCTTATATCCATCTTCTTCAAACTCATCGTTTACTTGTGCTCAGTCGTTATTCCAGATGGAAACTGCACCAATTTCTCGCACCACACGATTTTCTCAAGTTTTGTCCATTCCATTTTGAGTCCTTAATGAATCATGGTTAAAAAATAGATTTAAAGCTTATCATATCCTTTAAATTTTGGACTCACAGTGCGTTTCCATTCTGGATGTTTCTTTATAAACGCAAATACATAAGGACAAAAAGGAAGTACCATGACGTTCTTATCGTCAAGGTAATGCAATGTTTTCTCTACTATGGCCGCTGCCGCACCTTTTCCTCTAAGTTCTGGTTCAGTTTCGGTATGCACTAACGCCATTTGGCTGCCAAATTCTTTGTAGTCAATAAAAGAAAAGTGTCCGTCAATTTCTATTTCAAAACGTTTTTTGTCTTCGTTTTTAACTAATGGGATGTCAATATATTCTGTTTTCATATTTATAATTTAAAAGCATTTGAATAAAAACCGATTATCCTTAAGCAATAATGTCTAAAACAACTCCTTCAAGTATTTCATATTAGATTTTGCTGTATCAATAACATCAGCAACTTGGCCGTTCAACATCAATTTTCCCATACTTTTTGTGAATCCTTTTATTTGGTCAAATTCAACCTTCGGAGGCATGGCCAAAGCGTCTGGGTCGGTAAAAATATTTATGAGCGCAGGACCATCATGTGCAAAAGCTTCTTGCAAGGTGCTTTTTACGTTTTGACATTCATCCACACTCCAAGCTTTAATATCCATTGCTTCTGCAACCTTTGCAAAATCAGGGTTTTTCATATCGGTTTGCCAATCAGGATATCCGGCAACCAACATTTCCACTTTGACCATTCCCAAAGACCGATTGTTAAAAATAATTATTTTTACAGGGATGTTGTATTGGCTTATGGTCATCAAATCGCCCAACAGCATGCTAATACCACCGTCGCCACAAAGTGCAATGACCTGCCTGTCCGGTCGGGATAATCCCGCACCAATGGCCATTGGCATCGCATTGGCCATTGAGCCATGGTTAAACGAACCAGTGAGGTACCGATTGCGTTTACCTTTAATGTATCGCGCGGCCCAAACCGCTGACATGCCGGTATCTACTGTAAAAATAGCATCATCGGCAGCCACATCATCAATTACTGACGCCACAAATTCAGGATGAATATTTTTGTCCTCGGATTTTGCCGCTACATAAGAAGCATATTTTTCTTCTTGCGCATCATGTAATTTTCGCATGTCCTTTAAAAATCCGTCGTCTGATTTTCTATCAAGCATCGGGATTAAGACTTCCAAAGTGTCTTTAATTTTCCCTGCATAACCGTAATCTACTCTTGCACGTCTGCCGATGCGTTCGGGTTTATCATCTATTTGAATGATGGTATTGTCTTCCGGCAAAAAGTCTGTATAAGGAAAATCAGTACCCAATAAAATAAGAAGATCTGCTTCTTGCATCGCTTTAAATCCTGACTTACTTCCCAATAAACCGTTTAGGCCTACAGCATAAGGATTGCTTGTTTTATCAAAGAATATTTTACCTCGAAAACTATAGCCCATGGGTGCGTTTAGCTGTTCGGAAAGCTGCATAGCCTCTTCTTGAGCATCTTTGCAGCCATAACCACAGAATAACATGACTTTTTTGTTAGAATTGATAACCTCTACCAGTTCTTCCATTTCTTTCTGTCCTGGAACGAGTTTAGAATTTGTGTAGAAATTTTTACTGGCAGTCGCGATATGTGCAACCTCAGACTCTGACACATCGCCAGGTAAGCCCACTACCGCAACGCCTCTGTCATGGATGGCATGTTGAATGGCGGACTGAAATGCATTTGCGGCCTGTTCTGGCGTATTGGCCATCACACAATATTTACTGCAATCATCAAACAATTTCACGATGTTGGTTTCCTGAAAATTATCCATTCCGAATTTGTCGGTAGTTATAGTCGTAGCAATGGCAATTACAGGATTGCCGGAACGGTTGGCGTCATACAGGCCGTTGATCAAATGAACGTGACCTGGTCCACTGCTGCCCATACAGCAACCTATTCCGTCCAGTTCTGCATCCATAGATGCTGCATACGCTCCAGCTTCTTCATGACGAACGTGAATCCACTCCAGTCTGCCATCCCGTCTTACTGCATCATTAATGGGATTTAAACTATCTCCCGTTACTGCATATAATCTTTTAACACCCGCATTAACTAAGTTTTCTACGAGTAAATCTGCTATTTTTTTTGCCATGTCTTTCTATTTTACTTTTTCTATGTGAAACCGAGATAACCTCAAAAAAACAATTATCTCAATGTAGAATATCACTTAATCTTGTTTTTCTTTAGCTCATAAGGTAAAATTCTTGATCGATTCTAAAACGGACTAACATTAGCAGGTTAATTAAAACTTAGAATAGCGATTTCTTTTTCTCATAAAACGCCATAAACGTCATCTAAAGCTGATCATATCCTTTAAACTTGGGACTCACAATGCGCTTCCACTCTGGGTGTTTCTTAATATATGCAAATACGTAAGGACAAAAAGGAAGCAATACAATGTTCTTATCATCAAGATAATGCAATGTTTTCTCTACCACTGCAGCCGCAGCACCTTTTCCTGCTAATTCTGGTTCGGTTTCGGTGTGTATTAATGCGATTTTATCGCCAGGTTCTTTATAATCGATAAATGCATAGTGTCCATCAATTTCTATTTCAAAACGCTTTTTGTCTTCGTTTTTAACTAATGGGATGTCAATATATTCTGTTTTCATAATCTTATATATTTATTTGTTTCTATTTATAAATGCTTTAAAAGCCCCGGTTGACCATAATGCCCATACAACCAATACTGGCTGAAAAAATAATCTTATCAATCGGGCTTTGTCAGTATCCAGTCCAAAAGCATCTACTTCATTAACGTATTGCGCTATGTTTCCGGGAAATATCAATACAAAAAATAGTGCTGTGGCCCAGCCTACCAAAGCCTTCCATTTGTATAGAAAAATTAGCGATAAACCAAGCATAATTTCCATAATTCCAGAAAGAATGACCACCAGATCCGTTGACATTGGCACCCAAATTGGCACTTGAGCCACAAACTCCGCTCTATTAAAGGTTAAGTGACTTATGCCTGCAAATAGGAGTGCGGCACCCAATAAAATTCTGCATATAGTTTGAGCCCAATTGGTATCTGTTCCGTAAATCCATTTTAAATTTCCTGGTAGTTCCATCATATAGTTTTTTATTGTTATAAGTCTAAAATTTTATTTCCGTTGTAAAAACAAAATGGTACAAGGTATCTCCTTGATTATTGTGTTGTAAAAAAGTACCTGGAAAAATCACATTCGATTCTAACTCAAAATTAATAAAATTGTTGAGTTGATATCCTGCAATTGCCCCGATTTGATTGCCAATAAACCGTTCATCATTTTCTGGCGGGTAATCCATCATTAAGGCTGGATTGTAGACCCCGTCATTCGCAGAAAAACGCCAGAAGGCTACATAGTCAAATTCAATAGCTACTTTGCCAATTTTACTTTTGAAATACGGATGTACATCTATCAGGTTTGAAGGGCCAAAACGTGCGACACGCCCAAAATAAGCACCTCGTGGATAAAGTGCATCAAAGGTATTCAAGCTCTTATCGTTGCTGTTTTTATCTCCGCTTATAGCTTCCGTTTTTATGCCAAGCGTGAACGGAGTTGACGCACTAAATTCTTTTTTAATGATGAAAGATGCCGTCCAAGCTGAAATAGTTCCACTACCAAACTCCCCTAATTGATAGACAAATTCATTGTTGTAATTAAGACCTTTCCACGTTCCAAAATGTCTTAAACCAAATGATGTTCTATAGTCATTTGCTGTTTCGGAATTCCAAGTTTTATCGGCTTCTTCCTTATAAAAAATGTAAAAATCTGTATTGGTTTTCTCGGACCATTTTTGTGTCCAATACAATACCGAAAGTGTTTCATCAGTTTCAAAAGCATCATTATCAAAAACACCAAATTGCTGTTGCACTGGAATGGCATAAAAACCTGATATTTTTGTATTCAAGTCTTCGTATTGCAGCTGCGCCATATCAAAAGAGAGGCGCACATTGGGCCCCTCGCGGACGTCTATCAAACGTCCAGTTCCTAAGCGCATATTTTGGCGACCTACGAGCATGTTGAAATTGTCGTTAAATTGGTATCGTGCAAAAAATTGGTTGATGCTCAATTCATCCTTATCTACAGGGCTAATGTTTTCTTTACTTGAAACAGGGCTGGAATTTAATTCGCCGAAGATTTCAAATTTTGAACCCAATTGTAAGTGTGCGTGAAACATACCTCGATGTAAAAACCAATAATCGTTTTGGTCTTGGTTTTTATCAAATTGTTCATTGATAAAGGCTTCCGTCTGAAAGCGGTAGCTTCCACCCAAGCTCAAAGAATGATTTTTCCCTAACGGAATTGATTTGACTTTTTGATAGAAATTTTGTGGATTATTAATCACAATGCTATCGTTTTGGCGTAGCAATTGAAATTCAAAAATGTCGGATTCTGATTGCTCGTTATTTTGCGCTGAAGTGAATTGACAAAAAAGAGCAAAACAAAATAAATATATCACGTTGAACGAATACTTCATCTTTCTATAATCTTCCAAAATTTTAAATAATCAGTTTCTATAAAAGTTTTTTTTTAAATTATATCTAAAAAATGGGATTGGCGTTCAACACAACCAACCCCAATTAATTCTGTCCTAAATGTTGGATTACTGCTTGATGAATTGAAGGTTAATTTCGAATTGGATGGTATCGCTTACAACGATACTTCCCGCTTCGGTGACTGCATTCCAAGTCAATCCAAAATCTTTTCGATTTATTTTTCCTGAAATTTCAAAACCAGCTTTTGTCTGTCCATAAGGATCAACGGCTACACCGTTAAAATCTGTATTCAGAGTAACTTCTTTGGTCACGTCTTTTATGGTTAAATCGCCTACAATCTTGTTGCCATCGAACGCTGTAGATTTAAAGGTGACTTCTGGATATTCATCTGCGTTAAAAAAATCTTCCGACTTTAAGTGAGTGTCTCTATCTTCATTTTTAGTATTGATAGAGTCCACTTTTGCTGTAAAGCTGAATTTTGCATTTTTGAAGTCATCGCTTTCGGTTTCAACAGAGGCATCGAATTTTTCAAATGCTCCTTTTACGGTTGAAATCATCATATGTTTTACTTTGAAGCCCACTTCAGAGTGAGATGCATCTACGTTCCATTTTGCTTTTTTTGCTGTTTCCATTTTTTGTTTATTTTTTATAATTAATATTTATTTATTCTGATAGCCACCATAATATTTTATTGGTGACCAATCTGGAATGATGGTCGGTAATGGTGGATTCATTTCTTGATAGTCCTTGCTACCATAAACCACTTTCCCATCAACTACGGTAAGTACGGCTTCTAAAGAGCTGATTTGTTCTTCCGGAACCGTAAAATAATCGTCAGAAAGAATGGCGAAGTCGGCATACATTCCGTCCTCCAAAGTACCTTTTACATCTTCTTCTTTAGACATCCAAGCACTTCCATTTGTGTATAGGTATAAAGCCTCTTCTCTTGTTAATTTATTTGAAGGCTCAGCCAATTGCAAACCTCCCACAGTTTTACCAGAAACCAACCAATATAGTGCTGGCCAAGGATTGTAACTTGCTACACGTGTACCATCTGTTCCTGCACCTACAGGTATTCCTGCATCCATCATTTTCTTAACAGGTGGTGCTTGTTTCGCTTTTTCTGCTCCGTAACGTTCTACAAAATATTCTCCTGCATACGCCATTCTCGCTTGAATGGCAATTCCGCCATTTAAAGCATTTATACGTTTTAATTCGGCATCTTTTATAGTTTCAGCGTGGTCAATTAACCATCTGTTTGAAGTTAATTTGCCGTTGGTTTCTTTATTTACTTCTTCAATGACATCAAGAAAATGTTCGATGGTTTCGCCATATGTGGCGTGAATTCTAAAAGGCCATCCATTATCAGCGTGCAAGGTTAAAATCTTCTTTAAATCTTCACGCCAGGTTGGTCTATCTTCCAGCATTGGTTGAGGTGCAAGAAAATTTTCAAAATCTCCCGCGCTCCAAGCTAAAAATTCGCCGCCACCTTCTAATTCGTATCCGTGATCTAAGTGAATTTCGCCATTCTGACCAATTTTATTGTTTGCCATCCATTCTTGGAACTCGGCATATTCATCGCCTTGATTCTGTGGAAATAAATAGTAGGACAACCTGATTGGCATCTCCCCTTTTTCGGCTATGGCTTTGGTTCCCACATAATCTTTTGGGAATTTATGACCGCCACCGCCAGCATCAATACCGCTGGTAAGTCCAAATCTGTTCAACTCTCTGTAGAAATGTATAGAACCATTGATCATTTCTTCCTCGTTTAAAGGAGGTAAAGAACCAATTCTGGCATACAAAAGTCCTGGATTTGGTTCAGCTAAAAGAACGCCAGTTAATTTTCCGTCAGGCCCTTTTTCATAAGAACTTCCTTCGGGAGCTTTGCTGTTTTCATCAATATTTAAAGTATTGAGAGCCGCCTGATTTAGCCAGCCTCTACTGTATAGATAGAGTACGTATGTTGGCACGTCTCCAGTGGCTTCGTTGATTTCTTCTGGAGTTGGGAATCTGTTTTCTTCAAATTGATATGGACTCCATCCACCAATCACTCTCACCCATTGGCCTTCTGGTGTACGTTCAGCTTGCTCTTTCAACATTTCCAAAGCGCGCTTTAGGGTTTTTACACCATCCCAACGTAATTCAGCATTGTAAAAACGTCCACCTCTTGTAAGATGTAAATGCGAATCATTAAGTCCAGGAATGAGTGTTCTTCCCTTTGCATCTATGACTTTAGTACTGTCAGATTTCAATTTTAAAATTTCTTCTGTTGTACCGGTCTTTAATACTTTGCCATCTTTTATGGCAATAGCCTCGGTAATTGTTCGATTGATGTCCATAACGGCAACCTTTGCATTGGTTACAATTAGGTCAGCTGATTCTGTGTTTGTTTTTTGTTCCTCTTTACAAGAAACAAAAGCTACAACCATTATAAAAAGTAATATAAATTGTTTCATTGATTTAAATTTTAAAAGCTCTTTACTTAGATTTAAATAAAGAGCTTTGTTAGTTATTCTTAGTGCTTCAACATTTTTCTGGCATACTGAACTCCAAGACCATAGCCACCACCAAAACGCATAACCAATTGGTTTACTGGCTCGTAAGTTTCGCTTCTTGCCCAGTCACGTTGCAATTCTAATAAATATTGCATTGATGTAATTGGCTTTACACCAACTTGAATCATTCTCTGCATAGCAGCATCGTGAGCTTCTTTAGAAATATCACCAGAAGCATCTGTAATTACATATACTTCATAGCCATCGCTGATTGCAGACATTGCTGGACCAACTATACAAACGCTTGTCCATAGACCTGCCATAACAATTTTTTTCTTGTTTTTTCCTGTAATAGCTTTGTAGGCGTTTACATCTTCCCATGTGTTCATAGTTGTTCTGTCAACGTATTCACTTTCATTTGGATAAAATTCAATAATTTCTGGAAATACTGGACCGCTAAAAGATTCCGCGGCAACGGTTGTAACAACTGTTGGGATATTAAAAATCTTTGAAGCCCCTGCTACTAATCCTACGTTGTTACGCAACTGTACTGGGTCAATTCCATTTACAGCAAATCCCATTTGACCTTCGTGGTCTATTAATACTAACGAGTGGTTAGTAGGGTCTAATAATTCTGGACTTGGCTTTTGAGCAAAAGTGTTTAAAGTAATTGCTAAGAATAATACGAATGATAATTTAATTGTTTTCATTAATTTAATTGTTTTTAGTGTTTGTTTTTTGTGTTTAGTAACGGTTAAATAATTATTGTGGAAATCTTAATTTCAATCAGTTCTTTGAATTGGCTATTTGAGATAATTTATTGAATTGGAGATAAAAAAAAGGCTACTTTACTATTTGTAAAATAGCCTTGACAATAGCATTGTTAATTTATTTCTGTACCATATCTTCTGCGTATTGTACTCCAATTCCGTAAGTACCTCCAAAGCGTTTTATTAAACTCATGACATCATCATAAGTCTCTTTATTCGCCCAATCACGTTGTATCTCCAACAAATATTGCATTGATGTTATAGGTCTGATTCCTGCTTGTATCAATCTCTGTATTGCTGTTTCGTGTACTTCTTTGGTCATATCACAACAAGAATCCTTAATGACATAAACTTCATATCCTTCATTATATGCCGATAACGCTGGAAGTGCTAAACATACGCTTGTCCAACTACCAGACATTACAATCTTTTTCTTGTTTTTTCCAGTTACAGCTTTATGGGTTTTGTCATCTTCCCAAGCATTCAATGTAGTTCTATTGATATACTCATCTTGGTTAGGAAAAACCTCAAGTATTTCGGGAAATACAGGGCCAGTAAACGTATCTCTTGCAATGGTTGTGACAACCGTAGGGATGTTAAAGATTTTAGAGGTTCCGCAAACAAGACCTATATTGTTTCTCAACTCCATAGGATTGTGGCTATGGTTTCCAAAAGCCATCTGACTCTCTTGATCGATGATGAATAGAGTGTGATTGTCTCTGCTTATAAGTTCTGGACTAATTCTTTTATTATTTTTCATTGTTTTTGATTTTGTGCCATTTCTGACGGTTAAACTATTTTTATACTAATTAAAGTTTATAGTTAGTTTATTATTAATGCATTAATAATGTTTATTAGTTCATTTGCATTGGCACTTCCATTAAGAGAACGCGAGCGTCTTCGGTTGCTTTTACGGTAAAACTGTCTGTGTCCCAAACGCCCATCCCGTCTCTTTTTGAAAGTTTTTCTCCATTGAGTTCTACTTCGCCTTCAAGGATAAAGGCATAGACACCATTCCCTTTTTTATTGATCTGGTAAGTATCAGAATTTCCTTTGGTGAATTTCCCGATATTGAACCAAGCATCTTGATGTGCCCAAACACCTTGGTCATCCTTGTTTGGAGAAAGCACTTGATAGAATTCGTTCTCTTTTGCAATATCCTTAAGTGAAATCTGGTCGTAACGTGGCTCAACATTTCGTTTGTTTGGTATAACCCAAATCTGTAGAAATTTTACAGGCTTGTCTGGATTGTTGTTGTACTCCGAATGCATCACCCCAGTTCCAGCGCTCATGACTTGAATATCGCCTTCTCTGATAATGGTTTTGTTTCCCATATTATCTTCATGCTTTAAATCGCCTTCCAATGGGATGGAAACAATCTCCATATCTTGATGTGGGTGTGTGCCAAAACCTCTGCTTTCCGAAACCGTATCGTCATTCAATACTCGCAATACCCCAAAGTTCATTCGCTCTGGATTGTGGTAATTTGCAAAACTGAAAGTGTGTTTAGAATGGAGCCAGCCATGATTGGCATCTCCTCTTGTGTCTGATCTGTGAATTATTGTGTTCATAGTTTTTAGTTCTTTATTGGGCAAATGGTTATACCCTACCTTGTTATTAATTAATGAATTGTTTGGTTCTTCTTTCTTTAACTTCGCAAAACCTGCCTGATGGACAGGCAGGGCGGAAACTCCAAAAAGAGTTGCCATACTGCCTACTACTGAAGTTTTTAAGAAGTCCTTACGTTTCATCCTTTTTATATTTAATTTCAATTACTAATAAGCCAATCTTATGCCAATTAACTAACCGCCTATATATCAATTGATTAGTAAAAATAACACCATCTCTATTATTCTATTTCTTAAGAAATTTCTATTATTTGAGAAATATTTAGTTAATTTTAACATCTAAATAATGACTTATATGACGGAAGTAACGGAGATTGTATTGGCCAAAGAGTGGTTAGTGGATGCATTGCCCTATGAAATATTTTGGGCAGATGAAGCTGGGGCTATTATTTACGGAAACAAAATACTGTGTGAACGTCTTCAATATTCACGACAAGAGCTTACCAAACTTACCATTTTCGATATCAATCCTACAGTCACTCTCCAAAGTTGGAAAATTCATTGGGAAAACGTTAAAAAAAACAAGATTGAGAACTTTAAAGCCGTACATCGAAACAAGTCAGGAAAATTTTATGAAGTAGAAGTTTTTGCGCAGTTTTTCTCAAATGGCAGAAAAGAAATGATCTGTGGTATTATGAATGATATCACCTCGTCCAGTTTTTATAAAAACTTGATTGACAATGTAGAATCTATAGCAAAAGTAGGCGGTTGGAAGCTGAATCTTCAAGATGGCTCCATATTAGTTACAAAGGAAGCTTTATGCATTTTCAATAAAGAAAATAATGAAGATTTTCATCCAAGCAAAATCGTTCATTTTTTTAAAGACGAAGATTTATTTAGAAATAGCATTGTTAAAACCATCAAAAACGCCATACCTATTGACCACGTATTTGAAACAAAAGAAACTCCAAGTCGCTATATAAGAACCATTGTGAAGCCCGTTTTAAAAGGCGACAAAATTTTTAAAATTGTGGGCGTTTACCAAGATATTACCGAACAGACTAAAAAAGAAATTAGGCTCAAATTCTTTAAGGATATCATTGATAATGCCCAAGATTTAATTTTTATATACGACAGGGAAGGAAAATTATTGGAATTCAGTAATTCAGTAGCTGATACTTTGGGATATTCAAAAAAAGAATTGGACCATTTTACCGTATTTGATTTAGAATCTGGGCTGACTGATGATGTATGGCAAACTCATTTTGAAGAAATCAAGAAGAATGGCTCTTTGCGCACCGAATGGCTCGTTAACAAAAAAGGAGGACGTAAATTCCCTGCCGACATTGTATCCAATTACATGAATTATGAAGGACAGGACATTAATTGTGTGGTGGTTAGAGATATCACATTACGGAAGGAACGCGACCTAAAATTGTTTCAAGCGCTGGATGAAATAAAAGCTCTAAAGGACAGATTAGAGATCGAAAACGAATACTTACAAGAAGAAATAAACGTCAATTTCAACAAGGACAATATCATCTCCATAAGCGCTGCTTATGCAAAGGTTTTGGAGCAAGTAAAGCAAGTGGCGCCTACATCCACCACTGTTTTAATAACAGGCGAATCAGGGACAGGAAAGGAATTATTGGCCCACGCCATCCACAATAATAGTTCGAGAAAAGATAGGCCTTTAATAAAAATAAATAGTGCCACACTTCCGAAAGAATTGATAGAAAGTGAATTATTCGGACATAAAAAAGGCGCCTTTACAGGAGCGGTAGCAGATAAAGTCGGGAAATTTTCAATGGCAGATGGTGGCACGATATTTTTAGATGAAATAGGCGAAATGCCTATTGATCTTCAATCAAAATTACTACGCGTCATCCAGGAAGGCGAATTTGATGAACTTGGCGGCACTAAAACCATTAAGGTTGATGTTCGAATTGTCGCTGCTACGAATCGAAAATTGGAGGAAATGATTGCGGATGGTACATTTAGGGAAGATCTGTACTACCGTCTCAATGTCTTTCCTATTCATAGCATTCCCTTGAGTGAAAGAAAAGAGGATATTCCACCTCTAGCTCAATTCTTTTTAGAGAAATATGCCAACAGGGCAGGAAAACCATTCAAGCGTCTTTCCAAACAAACCATTGAACAATTAATGGCTTACGATTTTCCCGGAAACATTAGGGAACTGGAAAATTTGATAGAAAGAGCGGTCATTATTGAAAACGGAACTACCCTATTCCCAGGAAGCTGGATTCCTGCAAAATCCAAAAATAGTAAGTCCGAAAAGCTGTTAACTTTTGAAGAGATCCAAAAACAACATATCATTGAAGTTCTAAAGCGCACCAAAGGAAAAGTAAGCGGCATTAATGGCGCTGCGGGGATTTTGGATATGAATGCAAAAACGCTCTTTGCTAAAATGAAGAAACTTGGAATTGAAAGGGAAACGGTTTTTAGGAGTTAACTTGAGAATATATTTGAATTAAAAATTTATTACATCTACACGAATTATGGTCGAACATCAAAACAACAAAACTTTTTGGAGTAATGGCAATGGCAAGGATTTTCTTGAATGGGCCAACCTTCGTGAAAGTGAATTGGTTTCTGATTACAGCGTCAGCTTATTTGAAGCATACGACAGCGAGGTTGACAAACTCACAGAACAATGGATAAGAAATGGCGATTTTAAAACCATTATGAGGTCCTTACATTCCAATAATGATGGAAAGACATTGCCAGAAGATTATCTCGAATTCAAAAAAAGTTTGCAAGCAGTTCCTGAGTGGGTAGATCCCGATTTAATACTTGAAGGGTGCCAACTTTCGGAAAGAAGCGGATTGACCGGACTATTGGTCTTGCGAAATTTCGCCTTACTGGGTGGTTATAATTTTGCAAACCTCACCAAACCATTAGTAGCCACTGGCTCCCTGGAAAAAGGAGCCGCCCATCGTCTCTACAACACGCTCAATTTCTGGGTTGATGTAAGCAGAAGTCACGTAAAAACAGAAGAAATGCGGTTAAATAGCTGTATCAGAACACGATTGGTGCATTCGGCATCACGATTGATGATACAGAACAAACATCCTGACTGGAACGTTGGAACCTATGGCGTTCCGATTAATTATGCCGATACGGTGGCCACTAACATCGCTTTCACCGTCTATTATTTATTCGGACTACAAAAATTGAATTTTAAGTTTTCTGAAAATGAGGAATCAGGTGTTTTCCATCTTTGGAAATATGTCACTTATCTTTTGGGTGTGCCGGCAGAAATTATCCCTAACGATAAATTGGAAGCACTCAATTTTTTCCATTATTGGACAAAGTATCAGGCACAACCTGATCAGGACGCCCTTAAACTCACATCATCATTATTAAATGAAAATACACCTATCACTATTTTCAAATTAGACATCATCAAACGAAATATGGGATATATTCATAAAAGTATTGCTAACCATTTAATTGATAACACGATTAAGCAGCGCTTGGACATTCCCGAAGTCAGATTCAGGAATGTCATTCCTAAAGCTTTGCAGGCAAGAAACCAATTGACAAAAAAGAATGAAAGTCAGATAAAAGACGGTCGAGAAAAACAAAGAAGCGTGCTAAACGATTATAAAAACACGTTCAACTAAGTAAATTCAGTCATTTCATACTCAAAAAAACCTCACCTTCCTCAACTGCTCAGGTTCTTCAGTTAGGCACCTCCAGAACCACAATGACTGTACACATTATTAATACAACCATAACAAAACAGGACTGGGTCACCATAATAAAGTTTTTAACAAACCATTTTTTTGTACACTCTTTTTTTGGACAAGTGTTCACTATTATACAGTTAAGCAAGTTCTTATAATGGTAATTTTTACAAATAAAAAACAAAGGAATACCTTACAAATTTTAAGGAGACAGCAATAGGGATAGTAAAAATGAGGAATAATGGGTATATCTGATTAACCCTTAAATTAAAAAACCCCACAAATAGTGGGGTTTTAGCGTCTTCTTTCGTCATTATTAGACTAAAGTAGTGACCTCGACTGGATTCAAACCCTGTCGCGCAAATCCTCTTATACAAAGGCTTTGTCTAATTTCCTATTTCTGAGGTAGCCTGATAGCTACCACCGGAAGGATTGTCATTTTGTTTGATTAGACTTTCAATCTGATTGTAAAGATAGACAATCTTAAACTAAAACAAACGTTCGAAAGAATCCAAAGCCCTCATTCCATAAAATAATTTGAGTAAAATAATGAGGTTACTTTGGAAAGTAAATTGTTTTGAAGCTTACTAAAATTATGCTCTTTGACATAGTGCAAGTTGTTTTTAGAGTATATTATTTATGGAAGGATAAGATTTGTTATTTGTCTCGGATAAAACAATTTGATCTAAAATGACTTTGCTTCAATTATTATAAATATCGTAAAAGATTAACCATAATAAAATAGAGTTTAGCCGTGTCGATTTAGTGCTCCCAAATTATACTCAATGTGTGTCGACCATTTATTAGACAATGTTCAAAGAACGGTTTCTGCGCTTGACTATCATTCCAAATATTAAACCAATCCATAGCGAAAATTTGCTGTGTAGTGTTTAACTTTTTTCCAAGATTAAAATATTCTCCTGCTACTGTATCTTCAGGCAATTTGTCCTTTCCGTATTTCAAATATTTAAAAGGAAAATCACTAGAAGACCAATACCATTTTATGTTGTTTTCGTAAGCATAAACTACCATTATTGGATGAGGACCAATTGAACAAAATCTCAATGAAGTAGCAGAAATACTCGTGCCAAATTTTTTAGCTAATTCTTGAATGACTCTAAATTCAAATTTCTTTTTATGACAATATTGACGAAATCGATTCTCTGGCATTAACAAACAAGATGAAAAAAAATCAGCTTGTCTTTCTGCCTTATTTTTGCTTTGAAAACCAGTAAATGAACAATGGCTCGGTGATAAACCTTTTGCTAAAGAATTTCTATGGTCATCAATAAAATAATGCCCTAGTTCATGACCAAAAGTAAAACGAGATCTTTCAGAATAAGCATGTTCCATTCTGTCAAGATTGATGTAAATATGGAATTTTCCATTTTCACATTCCAATAAACCATCAAAAGCATCGGAGTAATTACCAAAGCTATAAGTGATGTATTTCTTTTGTGCAATTAAGATTGGATCAATTTGACTATTTGGGAAATAGTAATCAGAAATATCACTTGCTAATTCGTTGAGGCTAAAAGTATCATATTCCGAAAGAAAATTATTTTTGCGCATCCTTCTTATCCTGATTCATTCTTTTTCTTGTCTCTTCTGTTATTTTATTTCCTTCCCTAGCCGCCATAGAAAGTGGATAAATAGAACTATTTTCTTTGTTTTCCATAAAACGTCGATCTTTTGTTTCAGAAACTTCGCCACTTATAATTTCATTAATTGAACTCCAATTTTTAGGCACTTCATAATCATTCTTGAATTTTTTTTCAAAAGACAAAATTTCATCTTCCGACAAGGGAGCCGAATAGCCATATTTACTCAATAATTTTCCAATATCATTTTTATAGTTAGTTGCCATTTTTATTGAATTTTTTCTGCTTTTTCTATTAACGTTTTGATATCTCTTTTGGCTCTTGAAATTATTTGACGAATATTATCCCAGGTGGTGTCAAACATCTGCGTCATCAGAATAATATTTTCTGGAAGCATTTTCTTGCCTTCTTCATAATGTTGAAAATAAACACGTAATATATCTCGTTTCTTTTCATCAAAGCTTAATAACACTTTCTCGATTACATTATTTCTATTTGACAAATCATTGTCCAAAACGTCATATTCTTCAACTGTTAAATTAAAAAGCCAATCATTATTTTCATCATCTAGTAATTGTATTTCACTATGTAGATAAAGTTCATTCTTCCTTAAAAATTCTAATTTTTTGTAATGTGCTATTGTACTAATATATGCCTTAAATGCAGAGTCCATCGACTTATGCCGTTGTGGATCAAAAGACCAATCTAATGGATTTTGCCATATGAATTGAAAGACTTCATTAAGAATAGATTTTGAAAATTCATCTTTATGAGATTTATACGAAATAGTCTTCATTAAAACATTATAAAGAAAGATCCTGTAGTTATTATAGATTTTTTCAAATGAAGCCAAAGCTTCATTTGGGTGAGCTCCTTTCTCTGAAATTGTAAGTAAATGAAATTCTAAATCCATATAGTCTATTAATATATGAAAAATCTGTGACAAAAAGTTTTTGTCACACTTTAGACATATAGTTGTAGCACACATAAAAATATGCACTTAAGAGAAGTTAAATTAACTAAAAAAGAACAAAAAATGGCAACAAACGGAAAAAGCGGAGATAATCGCAGACATGGATCAGTAACAGGACGCTCCCAAGTAAAAAACCCTAAAACAAATATATGGGTTAAACGTGATACTGAAACAGGACGCTTTATGGACGGCAAAACATCAAGCAAAACGCCATTTAAAGGTGTTCGGAAAGAGAAATAATATTTTATAACGTGAAATTTATTTATGATATGTAAAACTCATTATCAATAATGGAAAAAGATAGATTGAAATATACCATAAACAGATTTGATCATTATTTCGATAGTGTAAATAATAAATCTGCTGTTTACATAGCCATAAATACGTTTATAACAGGTGGAATCATAGTTTTATTGACTCAAACGGACTTTGTTTATAATATGTCCAAAATTGGAAAGTTTGGTGTTGCAACATTATTACTAATGGGTGTTTTGAGTTTAATTATTTTATCGGTAGCCAGTATTCCGTTTTTTTCAAAAAAACCAGATTCGCTTTATTATTTCGGATCGATTTCAAAAATGAAGCAATCTGAATTTAATAAAACATCGAAAAGTTATACTGAAAAAGACGGATTGCAAGATTTAAGAACACAAACATACATTCTTTCGAAAGGCTTAACGAAGAAGTTTACATGGCTAAAATTAGCCGGAATATTTCTTGTGATACAATTTATTTTATTACTCATCATACTATTAACAATATTAATTAATTTATAAAACCCTAATTTCATGGATATTTTTAGGCCCTATTTAAACGTTATTAAAAAAGCTGTTAACCAAGACCCAAAGAACAGCAATCGACTTTTCAGCAATGCACCAGATGAATCTTACGACCTGAGTTACATTCAAGGACTTCGAAATGAACTTCCGGGATTAGAAACCCTGAATGAATCAAGACAACTAATTAAAGGACTAGGGTCCCCATTGATAACCAGTTTACCGCGACTTGGCAATCATCCCGATTTTTCACATTTAAGGAGTACTACAGCTACAGAAAAACACTGGATAATTTCTGCTTTTGTTGATGTGCAAAAAAGTACACAACTACATAATCGTTTCACATTAGCCACTGTAGCCTTAATTACAGAAGGTATAGTTAAAGCGTCCATATTTGCTGTTAATTTATGTGGTGGTTATGTGCACAGAATTCAAGGGGATGGATTGATGGTCTATTTTGGTGGAAAAAACATTGAAAAAAGCCAAGCTACCAAGGATGCTTTGAAAGCATTTGCTATGATTTCATTCTTCGTAAAAAACGATCTTAAAGATTATTTTGAATCTAATGGTATCAAAGACATCTATACAAGAAGTGGTATTGATTTAGGACATGACAACCAAGTCTTATGGATGTATTCGGGTATAGGAGAGTCTGGAGAGGTTACCACATGTAGCTTACATACGAGTTTAGCACCGAAAATGCAAGCAACAGCCTCAAGCAATGGTATTGTGGTAGGGCAATATCTGATAAATCAATTGACATCAGTTGATAAGTATTTCAACCGAAAGTCTAAACCAATTTGGGATTATGAAGATGGTAGATTTTATGACCATTATGATTTTAATTGGGAACGGTATCTTGTTGACAATAATTTTGCTGTTCAAAACCAAACTGGTGATATTTTATTGAATGTGGGCTACAATTCAAAACATCTCAATCCAGTGAATTTATCTCCGATTGCAAAAAACAGTAAACCTTATTTTGATTTTAAATGAACTCGAGATTAAGAAGAGATGTATCAGAATTTCTGAATCTATATTATAACTTCAATCTCGTAGACATAAATAGAAATGGAAGTGTTATTTTAGAGGGCCAGATCAACATCGTAGATGTTCTTGGTAGCATTTGGGATACTTGCTATAAAGTACAGATTTTAATTCCACATCTTAATTATCCAAACGCAATCCCAGAAGTAAAAGAGGTTAGCAAAAACATTAAACGTGATTGGGACTTTCATATTTCTGAAAATGGAATTTGTTGCCTTGCAATTCCACATAAATTAATTTTAGCTGAACGTAGCGGAATTGTTTTAATCAAATTTTATCAAGATTTTATTTATCCATTTTTTGTAAATCATCAGCATAAATTAAAAACTGGTAAATACGTTAATGGGGAATTCGAACATCATGAAAAAGGTATTTTACAATTTTACCGAGAAGAACTTAAAACCAATGATTTAAAATTCACAAAAAAAATAATTGAAGCTGCAATTGGTAGAATAAAAATTGGCAATAATGATCAATGCCCAATATGCAATACTGGAAAATACAAAAAATGCTGTAAGGCAAAAGCAGATAGTATTTTAAAGTATGGGTTAAAACGGATAAAGGAAGATTTAAATATTTATGAAATTATTATTTTAGGAATTACAAATTGAATAAATTCTATATTGAGCAAAAACATCAATTGATCTATCTCTAACAACAAATCAACGCTAAACTCATTTAATCATTGACAATGGTATTTTTATTATTAAGCTGATAAATTTTATACCAATAAAAAAACGCTTCCGGATTACTTTTTTTCAACTTATTCAAACGAGTTTCAAACGGCTGTTCTATTATCCAGTCTTCCACTTCCATTGGATTTTCGAAGTGAGACACTTTAGTTGTGCCTGTCTTTAACATGGTTGCTATGTACGCTGCTTTTGCCACTGGCACCATAGCCCGCTCAATATGAAAGTTTTCCGAAAAAATAAAATTTCTGATATTTTGAACGCCTCTTTGAAGTTCAGTAAAATCACCGGTACCGCTTTTTCCTCTTGTAGCCATGAGTAATGCTGTTTGAAATACATCATTTAGCACATCGTCTTTATTTAATCCCTTCAACTCTCTATACTCCAACTCTGTTTGCGCAAATCTGGTAAACACCTCTGAAACTATTGACATGTCTGTTACTATATCAAACAAATTACCTACATCAAATAACTGTTTTATAATCTCCACTTCCTTTTCACGTCCATAAGGCACTCCTGTTGTGTTGGGTGCAAAAGCTGTTAACTTATCGCCCAATATGGCTTCGGAAATTGGGACCGTTACTTTTACATTCTTTCCGTCTGATTTTACAAACGGTGATTTTATTTCAATTTCACTTGTGTGCTTTCCATAGTGACTTTCTTCATAAAGAACATCCAATAAAATATATTCTTGCTCAGCTCTGGCATTTGTTACTGGCGTGTAATAGAATTTATAATGTTCTTTTTCAATATTGGATTTTGATTGGCGTTCGTCAATTTTATATTCTATAAAATCTGAACTTTCCACAACCGCATCCAACATTACTTTCATGTCTTTAGGCTTCTTCGAAACTATAATATCAATATCTATTGAGAATCGCTTCGGCTCTTTAAGCAAGAGCATCAAGGCGGTACCTCCTTTAAAAATAAACTCTAACCCACTATTTTGAAGATGCTCCAATAAAGACAATGCACGAACTACCTTTTCAATGAGAATAGGGTCGGACTTATGTTGTTTAGCAACATCTGTTATCCATTTTTCTTTAAGTGAATCGTCGTAAATCATATTTCAAAGATTTGGCAGTAAACAGGCTTTATTGCCATATCTTTACTTGGTTGTTTATAAAATTCTCTATTTCATCTCGCTTATTTCTTCTACTCGCGTAGCGAAGCATTTTAGGCTTATTCACATTATATTTGTCAAATACTGCTTTGTATATCCGTTTTAATTCCGCTCCCTGTTGTGCTGCGAAAATTATTGGGTCACAATAAATATCTACCAGTAATTTCTCTATGGTTTGGGTGACTACTGTATTTACTTTTTGGGTAGGCGCTTCTGTTGTCAATCGTGAAATGATGACGGGCTCAGAAGCATTCACAACGTAGTTGTTAATTATGCCTTCTGATGGGTCCAGAAATACTTCTTTTCCTTGTTCTTTTAATGCATAAAAAACCGATTCCATCACTTCCTTTTCTACTTCCACTATGGTATAAAATCGAAATGGTTGATGCAACATAAACTCATTTAACCATTTTGTTGACCATATACAGATATCAATAAATGGAAACTGATTATGAATTTTACCCGATAGATATTTCAATGATTCATTAATTTCAGGAATATACGCTTTTCCTTCGCTCTCTGATAAAGAGTACAACCCTCTACTTACTCTGTGAAGTACTCCCTTGTTGACCAATTCGTAAATCCTCCAATCAACTGTGGCGCGTTTAACATCGTTATCAAATTTTTGATAATAGGCCATAATATCACTGACTTTGAAATTCTCCTTAGCTGAAAACTCCTTAATAAGGTTATCGATATGTAGCGTTTCGGAAGCGATAGTTGCTATGTTTTTTTTAAAATTCTATTACACAAAGATTTGGCAATATAAGTAATTATTGCCAAATCTTTGAATTGATTACCTCAAAATATACAGAAGCACTTTGAGCCTTTCAAATTACCTATGGATGTTTTACGATTATGTATAATTTCTTCGGGTCTCATCATTCATCGGTGTCGGAAAAAGTCGAAAATTTAAATCTTTACGTTTCTAAATTAAATAGAGCACTTAGTTAAACAATTTCTCAAAATTCTTCTGAGATAAGCGCTTCGATGGTCTTAAATCTGAAAACTCCTATTCTATTATAAAATTTGGCTTCTATCAATAGACATCAAAATACATTAAACAAAATGATCAGACATGCATTATGCTATCAAAAGAGCCTAAACAATAGCAAACTTTATTCAAAAATAAAATCGCAAATGACTGGTAATAAACTATTTAAATTGATTAATTTTCTAATTTTCAAAATAATGTTTAAAATCCTTATGTTATGTCTACTGTCAATTATATTACACATCTCAATGGCGTAATGCGCAAATTTCACAAAGATCCAGGAATCGGCCCAGGTCATCGAAACTTGTATCTGGCTTTCTTTCAATTGTGGAACAAAAAGCATTTTCCACAAAAATTAATGATCAATAGTCAATTGATTATGTCTATTGCAAAAATCCGTTCGAGAACCACCTACCTGAAATTGCTTCAAGAGCTAAAAAAATTAGGATATTTACAATACTATCCTTCTAGCAATCCTCAAATTGGCTCGATCATAGAGCTGTTCAGATATGATACTGACCCTGATCAAAAAATGAACAACTCTTGTTCAATTTTTGATGCGACCTCTGTCCAAAATATGGTTCCTTTTAATAAACAAAAAATAAAAACATTTAAAAACTCTCTTAAACAAACAAGACCAGAAAATGAACATATAGTTTTAGATTTTTTTAAAAAGGAAAAACGGAGTTCTTTAGAAGCCCAGATGTTCTATAATTTTTATGAAGCCATAGGTTGGAAACTGAACGGAAATCCAATTGTGAATTGGCATGCCTGTGCAAAAAAATGGATATTAAAAGCTGATGAAATAAAAAAGAACCAACCATTTAAAATACCGCCCAGACACCGGGACTATCTTCATACTTCCAAGATTAAGGACTATAGCGATCCATTGTAACTAAAAACCCGCATATAAAAGCATGTGGTGCCTCTTATTTCCCGTTTCAAATCCAACAAGGTTCCATATGTTTTGAGATAATCTATTTTAACATGAAATAAATCTATTTATGTTTTCATTTCAGGGATTAGACAGATATAATCTATAAGTATAATTATCTTTCAAATGACATAGTTCAACTTCTCGATTGATAATGCACAGTTATATTTTATTCAGTTTTTTTATCTTCAAATTGTGCTCTAAATTCTTCAGGACTTTTCGCAATCAGCCGCGGCTTTTTAACTGGTTGGATTTCTGTAAACAAGGAATGAAGCATAGCAACGGTTGGCTTGGTCTGATCTTTTTCGATGGCTTTAATTATCGCTATAATCGCATTCATCCGTTTCTTTAAATTGGCTTCAATGGTTCTTCCAGTTGGCCCCAGTTTTTCCTTTGGCGAGATTTCGTTGTAAAAGAAAAAATCCAACATGGTAGCCATCGCCTCAGTATGTGATTTGAAGTGTGTTCTTGAAAATTCCTGGAAGCGCTTGGCTGTCTCCCGTTTAAACCTTATTCCAATAAATGATTCCATAATTTACTCTTTTGTCGCAAATTCTTCCCATAAATTGGGCGTTTCAACACCGTTTGTCGCAATTTGGTTACGGAGAAAAAAACATCAAATAATTAACGAACTAA
Source organism: Gelidibacter pelagius (assembly GCF_017581925.1). GTDB lineage: Bacteria > Bacteroidota > Bacteroidia > Flavobacteriales > Flavobacteriaceae > Gelidibacter > Gelidibacter pelagius. The sequence continues at coordinate 120,017 of NZ_JAGEVG010000017.1, forward strand.
TTATCAGTGTTTTAAGATTAAAATGGAATTCATAACATCGCGCAGCGTGTTATCCTCTTGCTATTCCCTTAGTTTTACATTAATAGTTTTCATAGAGGTATTTATGATTGAGTTGTCTATTTAATTACTAACTTATTATCGGGGAATACTCTCCATAATT
>NZ_JAGEVG010000018.1 GCF_017581925.1 Gelidibacter pelagius
AAATATTATGCGATGTATGAATCGAGGAAAGATCGCATAAATGCTATGGAAACAATCTATTTTAACATCTCTTAAGTTGACGCCTATGCGATAGCTATCGGGACTGAAAGGTTTAATCGTATATCCTGCCTAACACTGGATTAAGTTAAGATCTCATCCAGCTGGTGTCGCGGTTGGTCATTGTCAACTTCAAAAAGTCTGGAATTATCCATCACATTATCCACACCATCCAAAGCGCATAAAAATGCTACCGTTTCACACAGGCCATTGAAAAGTACGTTCTTGTCTTTAGGGTTTTTAGGTTTTTTTCCTTTGCGATTTAAAGGCAAGGAATAACCACATCCTTTAAGAAAACTGGCTTCAATTCTCAATAGCTCTATAGGTGAGTACCCGTTGAACTTTCGGCCCAAATTCTGATTGACCAGTCCAACGTAATTCAGCTGTAAAGAGCCATGACTATCGGAAAGATGTTTCCAGGCATCGGTGTTGTCTAAAATGTTTCCGACAGCACATTGCTGACAACATTCAGGATGAAGTTCATTATTATGAAACGCTGAATATAATTTTTGAATGGCCTGATCTAATCGGTGTGAAGTCTTCATAACATGAGTTTTACGACTATTAAGATACTAAAATTGATAATTCGAATGAAAAAAAGCACTGGTTTTAACATAAACATTCCAAAAGATAAAGTCTTAACCTCTATACGAAAACACCTTCAACACCCGTTTCTTTGATATGAAACGAATTTTAATCTTTCTTCTAATTGTAGTAATGATCTTGCTGGTCGCTTTGCAATTTAAGCCGGTGGTATTACAGTTTGAACCAATAAAAGAAACCGTACAAATGCTGGTGCCGTCGGCTGAAAAGACGGATCTCATTCATAAAGATAGTTTGACTATTAAATCGAGAGTTACTGTGCCAGAAGGCTTCCAACGGGTGAGTTATCCAGAGGGGTCTTTTCAACAGTATTTACGAAACTATAGGTTGAAACCGTACGGTTCAAAAATCATCAATTATGATGAGACTGATTATTTTTGGCAAGACGGGCATATTGGTATTTTGGAGGTTCCGGTTCCAAAAAACGGATTGCAACAATGTGCAGATGCGTTGATAAGAATTAGAAGTGAGTATTTATGGAATAACAATCGAAAGGATGAAATTGGCTTTAACTTTACCAGTGGCGATTATTGTTCATGGAATTCGTATGCTGATGGTTATCGTCCTAAAATTAATGGTAACAGTGTAAGTTTTCATAAAACCGTCTCGAAAGACAACTCAAAAACAAACTTCTATAAGTATCTCAACCTCATTTACACGTATTCTGGAACCTTGTCATTATACACTGAGTTACCTAAAATAAATGATGTAAAGGATTTGAAAATCGGAGACATGCTGATCAAGGGAGGTTCACCAGGTCATATTGCGATGATTTGTGATGAGGTGATCAATGCTAATGGTGATAAACTTTATCTTTTGTTTCAGGGCAATACCCCTGCCCAGAGCGTTCATTTGGTTAAAAATTTGGAAGATGATAGAATTTCACCTTGGTATCAATTAAAAAAGGATGCCGTTATCCCAGTGTCAAATTACACTTTTGGTGATTCTAAATTTGTGAGATTCAAATAATTTTCATTTTTCTTAAGAGCCTGATCGTAGGTAATATTGTATTTTTGCAACATGAGCAAAGCACTTACAGAACAAGAAATTCACAACCTCGGCATGAATCACGTCGGAAAGGACTTGGAGGCTCGTGGATTTGAATTTATCGCCATTAACAGCAAGCTTAAAAGACATCCACAGTTTGTGTGTATGGACCAAACGAAACAATATTTCTTTGTCATCGTCAGAACCGTGATTCTTCCTGAGAACCCAAATAATTATGATGTCATTTGGATGGAAACCTTTAAAAAACATGCCCGGGAAAATGACGCGAAAGTATTATATGCTGGTGTGGGCATAGGGAATCCCAACGGTGAGGATTTGCCAGTCTATTTAAATGAAGAGTACTTGATTGAATACAACGGCATTCAGGTGGTAGAAACCAATTTGAATTAGAAAAGCGCTATGACACAGAGTTACGAGGAGAACCATAAAGGTTCACAGAAATTCACTGGTGTTTTTTCCAAAAGCATTCATGTATTCAAGGCAACGGTAGTTGGTATCCTCTTGATTTTTTGCACACTTTCATGCAAACAAGAGCCTACAAACACCAAAATGTCTGGGGAAGTTTTCGGAACTTCCTATGGGGTACAATATTATTCAGAGCAAAATGAAAGTTTCCAACGACAGTTTGATAGTTTATTTGACATCATCAACACCTCTATGTCTACTTATCAACAGGACTCGGACATTTCTAAAATAAATCGGAACGAAGCTTTTAATGTAGATGAGCATTTTAAAAACGTATTTCATGCTTCAAAAGTGATTTATGAAGCCACTGATGGTGTTTTTGATCCAACCATAGGCGTTTTAGTCAACGCATGGGATTTTGGGCCAGAGGGGAAAGTCATGGCTTTAGATAGTCTTAAAATTGATAGTTTGATGTTGTCTGTAGGATTGGATAAAGTAACACTCGATGGCCGCAAGATTAAAAAAGAAAATCCAAACACGTTCATTGATTTTAATGCTATTGCCAAGGGCTATGGAGTGGATGTCATTGCCGATTTCATGGAAAGCAAGAATATCAACGATTATTTGGTGGAAATTGGTGGGGAAATCAGATGCAAGGGACAGAATTTTGAAAAACAAAAACCATGGAAAGTAGGGGTTGAACTGCCTCATTTTGACGCAGAACAATCCCTTTTAAAAACCATTTCATTATATGATGAAGCCATGGCAACATCAGGAACGTATCGGAAATTCAAAGTTGATAGCTTAGGGAATCGTTATTCGCATATCTTAGATCCTAAAACAGGCTACCCAAGTAAAACCAATTTGCTGAGTATTTCAGTTATTGCCAAGGATTGCATGACTGCCGATGCTTATGCGACGGCATTTAAAGCTATGGGACTTGAGAAAGTGAAGACCTTTTTAGCTACGCACCCAGAATTAAAAGTGTTTTTGATTTTTGAAAATGACGATAGAGAATTGGAGACTCTTGCTTTGAATGGCTTCCCTGAAGAGTGAGTTTTTAATTAGGAGTTGTTTTTTTACACCTAGTTACGCGGAGTTTTAAATGAGTTTCACGGAGCCTTTCGGTCTGGTTCTATATTGTGGATATCATCAATAAAAATTCAGAAATAAATTTTTAGCATCCATGATTGCAAAAGATATTCTGTGTGTTTCCTCTTTTACTTCGTGCAACCTCCGTGATTTTTTGTGTATTTCCGTGAAAAAACATCTCTGCTAAATAACCGCTCACTTCCTCACCAAAGGAATAATCTCTCCCTTCGCCAAACAGAAACGAGTGACATCAACGTCAGATAATTTCGTCGTATAATCCACTTCCTCAACCTTAAAACCAATACTTCTAAGCTTATCAAAATAATCCCGCCCATAAATGCGAACATGATCATATTGCCCAAATATTTGAGCGCGTTCCTTTCTATCGGTTATGCTATCATCTTCATAAGTCTCGGCTCTTGATAGATCCTGCGGAATCTGAAAAATACCATAAGCTCCAGGCTTCATAATTCGATACAATTCCTGCATGGCTTTGGTATCGTCAGGAATATGTTCTAAAACGTGATTACATAATATGATATCAAATTCATTATCCTGAAAAGGTAAATCACAAATATCAGCTTTCACATCTGCCAATGGCGAATTTAAGTCGGTAGTGACATAATCCAAATTCTTCATCTTCCGGAAACGTTTGTAAAATGCCTGTTCAGGCGCAAAATGCAACACCTTATTGGAAGCTGTAAAGAAATCGGTTTCATTTTTGAGATACAACCATAACAATCTGTGGCGTTCTAAACTCAGCGTCGAAGGGGATAAAACGTTGTTGCGCTGATTCCCATATCCGTAAGGTAAAAACGATTTAAAACTTCTACCATCAATGGGATCGGTGAATTGATCGCCTTTTAAGAAGAATGCCAAAACCGGGCGTGCTACGTAGCTCAGCCTGATAAGGATGGGCCTTGGGATGGTGTTGAGGATGTATTTGAAGAGTTTTTTCAAGTTGTATCACAGAGATTCGCAGAGAAAACGCAGAGTTACACAGAGATTTATTGAGGTGTGTTGATAAAGCGTTTAATGCCTGATGTTAGTAGTTTTGAGTGAAAATTAATTAGTAATCCTATCGGGAATTGACCTAATTTTAAATAGGTCAATATTTGGGCGGTATGGACATCTGTAAATTTCTCTACAGTTTTTATTTCAATGACGACTTCGTTTTCGACCAGCAAATCAATCCGATAACCATGGTCTAAGACGATATCTTTATAGGTTATGGGTAAAGGAATTTCTTGCTTCACATCAAAACCTTGAGATTCTAGTTCATAAAATAAACACTTTTGATAAGCAGATTCCAATAAACCTGGTCCCAAGGCCTTGTGAACTTCAATCGCTGCTCCAATAACTCGTTCAGTCAATTTATCATCCATACTTCTCTGTGTGTCTCTGTGAAATCTCCGTGTAACTCTGTGAAATAGTTAAAGCACCAAAGTTTTTTGTCTAAACTCATCCTCCTCATCAGAAACAATCCCCAGAGCCTCATAAATATACCCAAAGGTTGACAATATCTCAGGTTTGCCATCCACGAGAGCCACGTCATGTTCAAAATGTGCACTCGGTTTTCCATCTAAGGTTACAATAGTCCACCCATCGTCAAGTTGTTTGATTCTGTGTGTTCCTAAATTGATCATAGGTTCGATGGCCACGACCATGCCTTCAATGAATTTCTTTCCGCGTCCGCGTTTGCCATAGTTAGGCATTTCAGGATCTTCATGCATTTTTTTACCTAAGCCATGTCCAACCAATTCGCGCACAACACCATAGCCTTCGGCTTCGCAATAGTTCTGGATGGCATAACCTACATCACCCACGCGATTGCCAATTTTAAACTCTCTTATCCCAACGTATAATGACTCCTTGGTGATTTGAAGGAGTTTTTTCACCTCTGGAGCCACTTCACCAATTTCAAAAGTGTAGGCATGGTCACCGTAAAACTCATTCTTTAAGGCACCACAATCCACAGCCACCACATCACCTTCTTTTAATGGAACGTTTGTTGGCAAACCATGAACGACTGCTTCATTAGTGCTGCAAAGTAGGGTGGACGGACAATCATAAAGTCCTAAAAACCCTGGAATGGCACCTTGTTCGCGGATAAATTCTTCCGCCATTTTATCCAACTGCATGGTGGTCACGCCTGGTTTTATTTCTTTGGCCAACATGCCCAAAGTTTTGGAAACTATTAAGGCACTTTCGCGCATTAATTCAATCTCTTCTCTTGTTTTTTGTATAATCATCGTAAAAAAATATGGCGCAAAGATAATTAAAATAAATGGGGATGACATTCTTCCCGAACATGACATATAACAGTTTTTAAATGGATTTTGTTGAATAGTTTTGTAATCAAAATAGTAGAACTATGTACAAAGCAATTTCCGCAGAAGATGCCGTAAAGGCAGTGAAGTCAAATGACCGTGTTTACTTACAAGCAGCCGCGGCCGCGCCACAAGTGTTGATAAAAGCTTTGGCCAACCGACATGAAGAACTGAGAAACGTCGAGATCTGTCAATTACATACAGAAGGGGTGGCACCTTATGCGAATCCCGAGTTAAAAGACAGTTTCCATGTCAATTGTTTTTTCGTTGGTGAAAACGTAAGGCATACCATAAAAGCTGGAAATGGTTCATATACGCCGGTTTTTTTAAGTGAATTGCCTTTGCTGTTTAAGCGCCGCATCATCCCATTAGATGTTGCTTTAATTCACGTTTCGATTCCTGATAGACATGGTTATTGTTCCTTGGGAGTTTCTGTAGAAGCGACCTTGGCAGCCATTGACAATGCTAACTATGTGATTGCACAAGTTAACAAGCAAATGCCGAGAACGCACGGTGCCGGGATTATTCATATCTCTGAAATCGATGCCTTTGTAGAGTGCGATGAACCATTGCCTATTCATGAAATGGCAGAGCCAACGGCTATAGAAGGTAGGATTGGCGATTTTGTTGCGGGTTTAATTGAGGATCGAAGTACTTTGCAAATGGGGATTGGGAGCATTCCAAACGCCGTATTGACCCGATTGGCCAACCATAAAGACCTCGGGTTGCACACCGAAATGTTCAGTGATGGTGTGATTGACCTTATTTTGAGCAATGTGATCAACGGCAATTACAAAGGCATCAATAGAGGTAGGGCATTGGCCACTTTTTTAATGGGTTCAAAACGCTTGTATGATTATGTCGATGACAATCCGTTTATTGAAATGCGGGCTTCAAACTATACCAATGATGTGTCCATCATCAAACAAAACCCCCGCATGGTAGCTATTAACTCAGCAATAGAAGTTGATCTTACTGGACAGGTTTGTGCGGATTCAATTGGGCCTAAAATATACTCAGGTGTAGGCGGACAAATGGATTTTATCAGAGGTGCTTCATTAAGTGAGGGTGGGAAGGCCATTATTGCTTTGCCTTCTGAAACAAATTCGGGCATCAGCCGGATTGTGCCAAGTCTGAAACCGGGTGCTGGAGTGGTGACTACAAGGGCGCACGTCAATTATGTGGTAACCGAATATGGAATTGCCGAATTGTATGGTAAAACAATCAAAAACCGTGTCAAAGCCTTAGTGAATATTGCGCATCCCAATCATAGAGAAGCTATTGATAGGCAATATTATGATTTGATGACCAACTAACTCTTATCTAAAAAGCGAAAAGAACCCTCTTTTTTTCTCAGGAATATTTGGCTCTTCCTTGGTGATTATTTGATAAACTTCACCCCAACCTAGAACACCACCGATATTTCGGTCATCAATAAATAGGTCGGCATTTATTTTACGGCTTTTAGTATTATCAAATTGCTCTTCTGGAAAACTTTTGTTGACGGCATAAAAAGTAATTCCGTTCTCTTCACAAAAGGCGACAGCCTCATCAAGGGTCTTACCATATCTGTAAGTCCATAAAATCAATCGATGGCCATCTTCCTGAAGACGTTTCAAGGTTTCAAAGGCAAAAATACGTGCTTTTCCAATTCCTGGATATCGATCTTCTACAATGGTGCCGTCAAAATCTACAGCGATAATGAGTCTGTTCTGAAAATTCATGTGTTAATGCTTTGGGGAGCAAAAATACAAATAAATAAGCTGCTTGTCCAAAATCATTATATCAACGGATGTTGGGTCATGATTTTGGGTTGTGGAACGCCCATCAATTTCAAAATTGTGGGTGCCAAATCGCCCAAAATTCCATCGCTGATATGTTTCAAATCCTTATCGATTAAAATGATAGGCACTGGATTGGTGGTATGTGCCGTGTTTGGAGAACCGTCCGGATTGATCATGGTTTCGCAGTTGCCATGATCGGCAATCAATAATGTCGTATAGCCGTGCTGTAGAGCGGTAGTCACAACATCTTTCACCACAATGTCAACCGCTTCACAAGCTTCAATTGCCGCCTGCATGACGCCAGTATGGCCCACCATATCACCATTGGCAAAATTGAGGCAGACAAAATCGACCTCTTCACTTTCCAACTCGGGAATTAAAGCATCACGTAGTTCAAAGGCACTCATTTCTGGCTTTAGATCGTAGGTGGCTACTTTGGGTGAATTTCGTAAAATACGCTTCTCCCCATCAAAAGGAACTTCTCGTCCTCCTGAAAAGAAAAACGTGACATGCGGATATTTTTCTGTTTCCGCAATTCGGATTTGTTTTTTATGATGCTTTTCTAAGACTTCGCCTAAGGTTTCGGTCAAATTATCTTTCTCGAAAACGACTTTAATTCTTGTGAAAACATCATCATAATTGGTCAAGGTTACATAGTACAAGTCGAGTTTGTGCATGTTCTGCTCATGAAAATCGTATTGTGACAAGGCTTGCGTTAATTGTCTTCCTCTATCGGTTCTGAAATTGAAGAAAATAACCACATCACCATCTTTAATTTTAGCTTTAGGATGACCATCATGGTCGGTCATCACAATTGGTTTTATGAATTCATCCGTCACATCCTGATTATAACTGTTTTGTATGGTCTGAATCGCATCTGTAGAAGGTTCTCCAATGCCATTCACTATAGCATCATAAGCTAGTTTGACACGCTCCCAACGTTTATCACGATCCATGGCATAATAGCGTCCTGTTACCGTGGCCAATTCTGCAGAACTATCTTTAAAATGGTTTTGAAGTTGGGCCACGAAGCCTAAACCCGATTTCGGATCGACATCACGTCCATCTGTAAAGGCATGGACAAAAACATCATCAAGATCATAGGTTTTTGCAGCATCCAACAATCCAAATAAATGATTGATATGCGAATGTACGCCACCATCACTCAACAACCCTAAAAAGTGCACTGGTTTATAGTTTTCTTTGGCATATTTAAAAGCATCCACCAATACTTGCTCTTGCGCAAGCGTATTGTTCTGAACCGCCAAATTGATTTTTGCCAAATCTTGATATACAATTCTGCCCGCACCTAAATTCATGTGCCCCACTTCGCTATTGCCCATTTGACCTTCTGGCAATCCTACGTGGAGACCGTCAGTTCTTAGGGAAGCATTGGGGTATTTGGTGTATAGCGAATCAATAAATGGCGTATGGGCATTATCTATGGCTGAAACTTTTGGGTCTGGAGATTTTCCCCATCCGTCAAGAATCATAAGGATGACTTTTTTGTTCATGGTGATTAGTTTTGAGTTTCAAAGATAAAAGTTTAAAGAATCAAAGCGTATGATTAGGTCTTAAAATACTGATAAATTTATTGGACAGAAGTCAAGTGAGATCGGCATTGAGCGATGGTTATGATATTCTTAGCGATAAAGGTGTTTTGTTTAAATAATGTTAAAATTAAGCTGTTTCTGTGTAAATACTGTAACAGTAATGGTTTTAAGTCGTCTTTTTTATATAATCACAAAATATTCATTAATCATTAACCTGCCCGTACCGAAAAAGTAGGTTCAGGCGGATCAAAAATCATTCATCATGAAAAAAACAATCATTATTTCCGCAATTGCATTAGGTTTTGCTTTTTATACCTCTAATGCAAACACAACAATTGAAACTTCAAAATCCTCAAGTATTGTGAAAACAAAAGTCTCTGTCAGCCCTTTTTGCATGTCCATTGTAAAGGGCGATCTCGAAACGGTTAAAAAATTAATTGAATTGGGTGCTGATGTCAATGCAGCATCAAATGGCATGACACCTGCAATGTACGCTGCCAAATATAACCGAGTAGAAATTTTGAAATTGCTCGTAAAACACGGCGCTGAACTTAAAAAGAAAACAGAAAAAGGCTTGAACGCTATGGACTATGCCAAACGATCTCACGCTGAAAATGCTTTAGTGTATTTGAAAAATCTTTCATAAAATGAAAGTTGAGTTAGTGTTTGAGAAAGCTTCTTATTTTTAAGAGGCTTTTTTATGGTTCTCAATCGCCGCTTTAATATTGTCAATCCTATTTTCAGGAACTGGATGCGTACTTTGAAATTGGGACGATTTATTTGGCTCCACGGTGAGTTTTAGAATTTTCATTACATTAATCATTTCTTCTGGCACGTAACCAGCATCAATCATAAAACGAACACCTAAAACGTCACTTTGCAATTCCTCTTTCACTTCGTATTTTATATTTATGATACTATCAATTAAAGCTGTTCCTTGGGCAGTGTTTGTTTCGGAATCTACGGCAATAGCTTTTAAAATACGTTCAGTAAGTCCTTGTTTTGTAAGTCTTTCAGCACTGTGTCTACCCAGAACATGCCCTATTTCATGGCCTAAAATAGCAGCGAGTTGGTCTTCGTTTTCCAATTGTGCGAAAAGTGCATAAGTAATAAATATCTGACCTCCTGGAAGTGCAAGAGCATTAATGGATTTGGAGTCTGCCAACAAATGGAAGTCATATTGGTAATTGGATTTCTTGACGATACTGGTATTGACTAGTCGGGATCCCACTTCGTCCACTTTAGTCTGAAACTGTGCATTAGGGTGCAATCCGCCATATTGTGCTGTCATTGCGGCTACGCTTTGCAAACCGATGGCAATTTCTTCTGCTTCTGAAAGTCCAATATGTTGTTTTTGATTGGTATAAGGATTGGTGTCACCATTAGAGCAGTATTTGAAAACCACAAACAGCACAATGGCAGCTACAAGAATCAGTTTGAGTTTAAAACTACGGTTTCTCATGAGTTAGGAGTTTGAAACCTAAATTTACAACAGTTCAGGATTAATGTCCAGAATGTTTTCAGTGTAATAGCTATCCAAGAATGAATCGGTGAGGTGTTCATGTCCCAATAGCGATTCTTTACTGAGAATGTCCTTCAAATTTAATTTCCTGTAGGCATCAAGATAGCCACATGACAATGCTTTGTAACTATAATGCCAAGGTTCATATTTAAAACCTTTCCGTCCAGGCTTATCGGTGTACACCAAATAAAAGCCATAATCTTTAGAGTTCGCGTCCATCCATTTTTTAAGTTTGACATAACTTCCGTTGCCTTCAAAATGACTCGGACTCAATACGTTTTTGGGTTGGCTAACATTGGCATCAATAATGTCCATATCAGTACCCCAATGATGCCGAGATGTTCCCGGAATGGTCGAATATTCTATGATTTTTTGAATTGCTTTCTCTGGAGATAAACCTTGATGGGTGTTGTTTTTGTATTTGCGTTCCCAAATCCGATTTTGATGGGCAAAATTCCGATAACTCGAGACGACTTGAATCGAGATATTATCCTTTAAAGCGGCATTTCTCATTTTTGTAAACGCATCAAAAGCTTCTTTTCTTATTTGGAATCCGTTGCCATATAGTGTTGGGTTCCCTTTTCCTATTAGTTCCTCATAACTCAAATCAGAATGCTGAAATGATAATTGTGGCAATATGCCCATGGCGACACTGCTAAGAGCTATGGTTTTGATGAAATCTTTTCTATTCATGTTTTTTTGCTAAATCTATCAAAATTAACCAATTTACTTTTGAAGTAATTTATTTATTTTTACTCAAAATTTAGAGTATGCCCATTTCCTTTAAAATATTAGAACCTACCCAGATCAATTCGATCATTCCATTAATGCTAAAATTGAACAATCATAAAATTTCTGAAGCGGTGCTCAAACAACGCTTTGCTGAAATGGTCACCCAAAATTATGAATGCGCTGCGCTTTATGATCGAGATAAGCTCATCGGAATAGCAGGCATGTGGTTTTGTACCCGTCATTATTCGGGGAGAAGTGTAGAATTGGATCATGTGATTATTGAGGACGGCTATAGAAAGAAAGGCTTGGGCAAACAGTTTATGAAATGTATCTATGATTATGCAACGCAAAAGGGTTTCCAAGCGGTAGAACTCAATACTTATGTGCAAAATCATCCATCACATAAGTTCTATATGAATGAAGGGTTTGAGATTTTGGGCTATCATTTTTTGAAGAAGCTTTAGGGGCGATTAACGCATTTTTTGTTTTTTAGACACGGATTACACGGATTACACGGATTACACGGATTACACGGATGACACGAATTACTACTATTCAATAATTCCACTAGTCACCTATACAGCTTTATTTTTTAGACACGAATTGCACGAATGTCTCGAATGGTTACATAGGCTGTAATTTATTTTTAGGAGATTTACATTCAATGACATTACACGAATTTATTAGATGGATTTTAAAAGTCAGCAGCAAACTAAAATTCTCCTCCTTTTGAAGGAGGAGTGGCTTCTGCTTCAAAGGAGAAGCTGAAGACGAGGTGGTTGGTATTGCATCAAGAATTATCACATCTTTCTTTTTTCTCAAGGATTAAAAGAATAACTTTTTTCTAAACTTCTGCGACTGCTGACTGCTGACTGCTGACTGCTGACTGCTGACTGCTGACTGAAAACTGCCCACTGAAAACTACTTCAACCCACTCAAATCCGTTCCTGTTTCCACTTCATAAGGCGCTTTGTTGTATTCAAAAATACGCGCATCCAATTCACCTTCCAATACAATATGATCACCATTCACCTCCAACCAACTGCCTTCTCTAAGTCCGACAACAGGTTGCGAGTTGAACGCATGAAACTCTTGAATCCTGGTTTCTCGGGTTTCGCCCATGTGTTTACTTTTCTTATCTGGATCTAAATAATGCGGATTGATATTAAATGGTACCATCGCCAAAGTCTTAAAACTTGAAGGATAGACAATAGGCATGTCATTGGTTGTGTTGATAGTAAGTCCGCAGATATTACTCCCTGCACTTGTACCCAAATAAGGCGTTCCACCATGAATAACGTCTTGCATGGTGCTGATCAAATCGTTTTTATATAGCTGATTGACCAATACAAACGTATTGCCACCGCCAACAAAAATCCCTTTGGCATTCTTTAAGGCCTCTTTAGGATTATCAAACTCGTGAATGCCCTTTACTTTTTTTCCGATTTCTGAAAATGCTTCTTGGGCTTTTTCGGTGTATTCATCATGGCTTATCCCACCTGGACGGGCGTAAGGGATAAATAAAATAGTATCGGTATCTTTAAAAAAGAACGTCAATTCTTCTAAAAGATAGTTTAGATAACCACTCCCGTGTAAAGTTGAGGTGCTGGCAATTATCATTTGTTTCATAAAAAGATATTTTGTCTTATGTATTTACTGCAGAATGGATCGCTGTAGGAAACATCCTGAAATTTGTTCGCAATAGCTGTATTCTCAAATATTTTGTTGTAAATTTAAGTAATCTGCCAATTTAACAAAAGTTTAATCAGGCTTTAGAGTTTAATTAAGAGAGTTCGTACTTTCTTTATCGGTCTAACTAAAAATCTAATCTTATGAAAACAGCTTTACTTTATCTATTTCTCATTTCACCTTTCTTCTTATTGACTGCACAAAATATCAACCGTGTGGAAATTTCAGGAAAAATTGTGGTGGACAGTGATGATTTGGAAGGGATCACGGTTTATAATACTTCCGCTAAGAAAGGTGTGCTCACGGACGAAAATGGTTTGTTTAAGATTAGTGTTGCCGTAAATGATATTATTGAGTTTAGAGCTTTACAATTTCAAGATTTTACAGTGACCATTGACGATAATATCATTAAAACTAAAAGAATGACAGTGTTCTTGGTGGAGAAAATCAATAGGTTGGATGAAGTGGTCATCCTGCCTTACGATCTTTCTGGGAATCTACTTGTAGATATTGAAAGTGTGAAAACTTTTAATCCCGATTTAGATGCCATTTATTTTGGTCTGGCAAACATGAATGAGTACGAATTTCCAGATGATTACAAATCCAAGGTAGTAAATGTGGCCATGCCGGGAACAGGAAATCATATTCCTTATGGTTTAGATGTTATCGGGATTGTGGACCTGTTCCTAAGACCTATTTTTAAATCTAAAAAGAATAAAGATATTGAAGTCATGGGACCTGAAGACTCCTATAAGGCGTTTACTGACCTATACAGTACTAAGTTTTTAGTGGAAAACTTTAATATTCCTGAAAACAAGGTGAACGATTTTGTAGATTACGTAGAAGATCAAGGCGTTGATTTCTCCCTCTTGAATTCAGGAAATGAATTTCACTTTTTAGAATTTATAAGCGTTAAAAGTAAAGAATTCTTAGCCAAAGAAAGTGGAAAAAAGTAATTACGTCCTTCCTTTTTTTATGGTCTTTGGAATTCACTTTATGATGGGACAAACCGTTGATGTCAAAGGCAGGATTATTGCTAATGACGATGTGGAAGGGATTCATATTCTTAATAATACGTCCAGCACCTTTACCATTTCTAACAGCAAAGGCGAATTTTCCATCCCAGTTAAACTGAATGATACCTTAGCATTTTTAGGAGTTTCGTACCTATTGAAAAAAGTTGTAGTGGGCAAAGATATGATCAATTCAAAAGCATTGACTGTTTACCTTACTGAAAAAGTAACTGCTTTGGCTGAAGTTGTTGTGGGAAAAATATTGACGGGCGATTTGAGTTCAGACTTAGCTAATTCAGGAGTAGAACGCAGTATCAATTTCTTCGATTTGGGAATTCCTGGATATGCAGGGAAGCCCAAAACGCAAAGTGAGAGACGCTTGTATACCGCAGGAGACTTCAAACCTATTCATTTGCTCGGCTTATTGGCTGGTTCTCTTGAAGTAGATCCTATCTTGAATGCCATTTCTGGAAGAACTAAATTATTAAAGCACAGGATCCATCTTGAAAATAAGGATAAATGCATTGATAGAACCAAATCAAATCTTTCTCAAATCTTATTTACGGCCCATCCTTTAAAGGAACGCTATAGGAATGAGTTCTTTTATTTCTGTGCTGATGATGATCAATTTGACAGTCTATGTATTATTAATGACGATTTTAAAACGCTCGAGTTTCTGAAAGAAAAACTGGTGAGCTTCAAATCCATTCTACAATTAACAATTGAAGAGTGAGAATAGATCCAACTTTTATCATTCTATCACTTTTTTTTGTGATAAATGCGCATTCACAATCTGTGGATATCAAAGGGAAAATTAATGCACCGCACGAAGTGGATGGCATTCATATTATCAATAAAACAGCTAACCGATTCACGATTTCCAATAATCATGGCGAATTTGTTATCCAGGCAAAATTGAACGATACCATTCTGTTTTCAGGGATTTCCTATCAGCCTAAAGAGATTATCATTACCAAATTAATCATCGCATCTAAAGAGTTTACAGTGTATTTGGAAGAGTTGGTCAATGTTTTGGATGAGGTTTTAGTGGGCAAAATATTGACGGGCGATTTGAGTTCAGACATAGCCAATTCCGGAGTAGAGCGCGATATTAATTTTTTTGACCTAGGCATTCCGGGATTTACTGGTAAGCCTTTAACACAAAGTGAAAGACGTTTAAAAGAAGCTTCAGGATTAGATTTGACATTAGGAGGTTCAACAGGTGGAGGAGGTGTAGGGATGTCAATAAATCCAATTATTAATGGTATCTCAGGACGTACAAAACGGCTAAAGGAACAGGTGAGGCTGGAGAAAATGGATGAATGTATAACCAAAATAAAGTCCGATCTTTCAGACATTCTGTTCAAATTTAATGGGTTGGATAAAGACTACAGAGTAGAATTTTTTTATTACTGCGCCGATGATCCTAAATTTGCCACGCTTTGTGCTTTTAATGACGATTTTAAAACACTCGAATTTCTAAAAGGAAAACTGATAAGTTTCAAAACTAATATCCAAACAAAACCGGAAGAGTGAGAAGTAGCTTTATTTTTATTTTGATGCTGTTATGTTGTGTGGTGGACACTCATGCACAATCTAATTATATCACCGGGAAAATTAGTGCACCACACGAAGTAGATGGTATTCATATTATCAATAAAACTGCCAGCAGATTCACGATTTCCAATAGTAATGGCGAATTTGTTATCCAGGGGAAATTGAATGATACTATTCTGTTTTCGGGGATTTCATATCAACCTAAAGAGATTATCGTTACCAAATTAATCATCGCATCTAAAGAATTTACAGTGTATTTGGAAGAGTTGGTCAATGTTTTGGATGAGGTCGTCTTAGGGAAGGTGCTAACAGGAGATTTGTTCTCGGACATTACCAATGCTGATTTAAAGCGTGATCTCGATTTTTACGATTTGGGCATTCCAGGATATACCGGAAAATTGATGACTCAAACAGAAAGACGTTTGCGCGAAGCTACTTCAGGAGGAGGTCTAATCCCCATTTTTCCAATTATTAATGCGATTACGGGACGGACAAAACGATTGAAAGAATATGTGAAATTTGAGAAATTAAATACTTGCCTCGAAAAAATGAAATCTGATTTTTCCGAAGATTTATTTAGTAATTATGACTTTGAAGACGGAGAAAAGGCAGAATTCTTCTACTATTGTCAAGATGATCCCGAGTTTGAAAATCTATGCAAAATTAAAAATGATATGGCAGTTTTCGAGTTTTTGGAGACTAAATTGAAAGCCTTTAATGCCATTCTTCAAACACAAAAAGAGTAGAAATATCTTTTCAATTGTTTTTTGCAAACTTCAAAACAGTATTTTTGTAGTTCAAATTCACTATGAAAACCATTAAGATTTTTGTTTTAGGGCTTATTTTTCCACTATTACTTTCGGTAAATGTGCATAAATTTTATGTGAGCGTTACTGAAGTTGCGTATGTAAATGATAAGAAGTCCGTCCAGATAATTACCAGGATTTTTATTGACGATTTGGAGAACACACTTCGTGAACGTTATGACAAACACTTAACTTTCGCTCCAGAAAATGAAGCAAAGGAAGTGGAAACCTATTTACAGCGCTATCTAAAAGATAAAATTTCTATCCAAATCAATGGGAAGTTCGTTGATTATAAATTCATCGGAAAAGAATATGACAATGATATTGTTTTCTGTTATTTAGAAATTGCTGAGGTCAGGGAAATCAACAGTTTTCAAATCTCAAATAAAGTGTTGTTTGAAAGTTTTGACGACCAACAAAATATTGTAAAACTCAAAATAAATGATCAAAACAAAAGTTTTATTTTGATCAATCAGTCGGATAAAGCGCTATTGAAATTTTAATTTTCTTTAGAAGATACTTCCGATTGAATTAGTGCTAACTTATTGAAATGATAACTAACTGTTTCCAATGAAAATATTCAAATTATTATGTCTCGCGCTTCTGTCTACATCTATGAGTACTTTCGCACAAAATGACATTAAGCAAGACCGTAAACCTGGACATGTCAATACCAATAAATTCAGGCAGTTGTACAATGAGTTTTCTACGCCAAATATGTACCGATCGGCTTCTGGAGCTCCAGGTGTAGCTTATTATCAGCAGCAGGCAGATTATAAGATGAACATCGAATTGGATGATGTAAATGCGAAAATTACTGGTGATGAAGTCATTACCTATACCAACAACTCCCCAGATGTGTTGACTTATCTTTGGTTGCAACTCGACCAAAATGTGCGTGCAAAGGACTCTAAATCGCCATTAATTGAAAGTAGAGGCGTAGCAAAAGCAACTTCAACTTCACAGTTCGCATCTGATTATTTAACTGAAGATTTTGACGGCGGATTCAATATTTTGGAAGTAAAGGATATCAACGGAAAGCCATTGCCATATACCATCAATCAAACCATGATGCGCGTGGAACTCCCACAACCATTAAAATCAGGAGAGAAGTTTTCTTTTGGGATCAAGTGGTGGTACAATATCAATAATCATATTAAAGATGGTGGACGCTCTGGATATGAATATTTTCCTGAAGATGGGAACAGAGCTTATGTCATTGCACAATTCCATCCACGTATGGCGGTTTATAGTGATGTTGAAGGCTGGCAGAACTCCCAGTTTTGGGGACGAGATGAATTTGCCTTGCCATTTGGAAATTTTGAAGTGAATATTACTGTCCCGGCGGACCATATTTTGGACGCCACAGGAAAATTGATGAACAGAAAAGAAGTATTTTCCAAAGACATGATGCAACGCTATGAAAAAGCGAAGAAATCTTTTGATAAACCTGTGCTTATTGTGACCCAGGAAGAGGCAGAAAAGGCTGAAAATGGCTTTTCAAAGGCGAAGAAAACTTGGAAATTATACGCTGAGAATGTACGGGATTTTGCATTTGCAACCTCTCGTAAATTCATCTGGGACATGATGGCCGTAAAAGTGGGTGACAAAGAGGTGATGGCGGTATCTTTATATCCTAAAGAAGGAAATCCGCTTTGGGAAGAATGGTCTACCAAAGTTGTGGCAAGTACCTTAAAATCCTATTCAAAGATGACTTTTGACTATCCTTATCACAAGGCTATTTCTGTACATGCCGAGCGACAAGGGATGGAATATCCGATGATTTGCTGGAACTACGGACGACCCGAAAAAGATGGGACTTACAGTGACCGGGTCAAATATGGCATGATGGGGGTTATTATTCATGAAGTTGGACATAACTTTTTCCCGATGATCGTTAACAGTGATGAGCGTCAATGGACCTGGATGGATGAAGGACTAAATACGTTTCTGCAATATGTTGCCGAACAGGATTTTGGTGAAGCCTATCCAGAAGCCCTATCGCCAGATGATAAAAAATTCCCTTCCCGTCGCGGACCTGCGGCGAACATCATTCCCTATATGGAGGGCAATCAAGATTATATTGCGCCCATCATGAGCAAGGGTTTGAATACGTATCAATTTGGGAATAACGCCTACGGCAAACCTGCAACGGCCCTTAATATTTTAAGAGAAACCGTTATGGGGCGTGAATTGTTTGATTATGCCTTTAAAGAATATGCACGCCGTTGGATGTTTAAGCACCCGACTCCGGAGGATTTTTTCAGAACTATGGAAGATGCCTCAGCCTTTGACTTGGATTGGTTCTGGAGAGGTTGGTTTTATACTACCGATTGGGTAGATATTGGCATTAAGGAGGTCACCAAGTTTTATGTGTCTTCAGAACCAAACCAATACATGAAAGATGTGGCAGCACGGAGAGGTTTGGATGTCAATAATCTTTCACCTATGGTATTTATGGTTGAAGATGGTACTGATGAGCTTACTGAAACAATGAAAAATGGTATTCAAGCCGAAGACATTCCAACGCTTAAAGAATATCTGATGGACAATTTCACAGAAGAAGAGCGTAAAAATGTCATCACGCCAAAATATTTTTATAATGTGACTTTTGAAAAACCGGGAGGATTGGTCATGCCTATTATTGTGCAATATAATTATGTGGATGGCACATCTAAGACAGAAACCTATCCTGCAGAAATCTGGAGATTAAATGACCGTCAAGTCAGCAAGGCTATTCCTTCCCAAAAGGAGATTAGCGCTATCGTAGTAGATCCCAATAATGAAACCGCCGATGTTGATACTTCAAACAATGCTTGGCCAAAAAAGATAGAGCAAAGCCAATTTGACAGTTTTAAGAGTAAAGTTCAAGACTAAACAACTTTAACACAACGAGCCGATTAATTTAACAGTCGGCTTTTTTATTGGATTCAAAACATCTCACTATATTTGCATTGTGATACTACAATCTACATTCTTATTCATAGGCACCACTGAGGTCATGTTCATACTATTTATAGTCGTCATGGTTTTTGGTGCAGATAAAATACCCGACATTGCGCGAGGTATGGGCAAAGGCATGCGTACACTAAGGGACGCTACCAATGACCTCAAATCTGAGATCTCAAAAACTACAGAAAAGAATGGCATCAATACCACAGAACATACTAAGGCTTTTACCGATGAAGTACAAAAGGTAAAAGATGAGTTGGAAGAGACCATCGGGTCAGTGAAGCGCAAATTATAATGCGATTTCCTTGAAAATTTATTTCTTATTTTAGTTCCGGTCCCACTATTGTTCCACCAAAACTTAAATCATTCCGTAAAAAAACAAGATGCAAGATCTTTAACCATTGATGTCAATGATGAACTTTTTGTCTTTTAAAACAGGAAGGAATCCCTATTATGCAACCTATGTCTGGCTTTAAAGACGATATATAAAGCATTTTACCACATTAGTCATGATTCATTTAGCGAAGCGGTCTTAGGTTCATTTATTGGTGGAATGAGATTTAATCAAGTTGTTCAGGTAATCATCTTTATATCTGAAATTTTTCTTATTCGTCTTTATCTAAATAATGATGGACAATATTTAAAACTTCTTGATGTTCTGCAAGCTCCAATAAGGTCCTGTTGACATCATAAATCAGTTTTGAATCCACGGGAAAAGCGAATCCGTAACCTTGTTTATAATATTCAGCTTTGGCGATAAACAATTCTTCATCCTTATGGTTCTTCATATAGTATAATAATTGAGGTCGGTCATAGACCACGGCATCTACCTCTTTGTTCACCAATTTTGACATGGCTTCGTTGATGTTGTCAACGCCTGTGATTTTGGCTTTATATTCTTTTAGAAAAGCCTCTGAAGGTGAAGCCGAAATAGTCGCAACTTTACGCCCTGCCAATTGTTCCACATTGGAATATGTAGAGGTGCCCAATGATGACAAAGTGAGTGTGCTCGCAATACCTGCCACCATTGACGTTGCGAAAATAATAGAAATGATCATCCAGCTTCCTGCAATAATCCGTCCCCATAAAGTAATTGGTGCTTTATCGCCATAGCCAGTTGTACTCATGGTTACAATGGCAAGCCACATGCCTGTGCCAATACCATCGGCAATTTTTGAAGGAAACTGTTCTGGTGATCTTTTTCTCTCTGCCAACCATAGCAAGGCGCCTACAATAGCCAAAATAATTAAGAAGATTCCAACCGCAAATAATAATTTGATGCTAAAAAGTGGCTTGACTTTTTGCCAAAGTGTAAGTTCGTCAACCCGAGAGACAATCGCCAAACTTGAATTATAAAAGGGTTGTGAAAAGTTCATGTATTCGAGACGTTGCGAGGTAATGCTTATGGGGCCAACAACGACATCCAATTCGCCTTTATTCAATGCGTATAAGGCATCTTCCACAGTGTCGAAAGTTTTGTATGTGTAATCCCAAGATTTCTTTTTGGCCAGTTCTTCCCATATTTCTATGGCAATCCCTTTGGTTGACGAATTTTGTGCAAACACAAACGGTTCATTACCGGCAACTCCTACGAATAACTCTTCAGTATTGGAACGAGCCACTTTTGCTTCTTGAGCATAAAGTGTGGTTATGGAAAATAAGGAAGTAAAACATAAAAGTAAGAATGATGTCGCAATGTTTTTAAATGTCATAAAATGTATTTTGGAAGCTTTATTTAGCTAATCGATTAGCAATGTGTGTTAAGATTACTTTTACTTTTTTCTGCTGATTGTCAAGCCATCACGGATAGGAAGCAGAACGGTTTCAACACGATCATCGTCTTTAAGCAGTTTATTATAGGCCACAATAGCTTCTGTTGAAATATCATCTTTCCTTAGTGGTTCAAGTACTTTTCCACTCCACAGTACATTATCGGAAAGAATGATGCCTCCGGGATTGAGTTTGTCAATAATGAGATGAAAATAATTGCTGTAATTTTCTTTATCTGCATCTATAAAGACAATGTCAAAATTGGTTTTAAATCGTGGAATGATATCTAAAGCATTCCCTAAATGCTGGTGGATCTGATCTCCGAACCCTGATTTATCAAAATATCTGCGCTGAAAATCGACCAATTCTTCATTGGTGTCAATGGTGTGAAGTTCACCGTCTTTTTGAAGTCCTTCAGCCATACATAATGCAGAATACCCCGTGTAGGTGCCAATCTCCAATATGTATTGTGGATTCACTAATTTTGATATCATACTCAAGACACGACCTTGATAATGGCCGCTGAGCATGCGTGGTTGTAATATCTTTTGATGTGTTTCCCTGGAAAGTTGTTGTAATAATTCTGGTTCGTTTTCAGAATGATTTTCGATATAATTCTCTAATTGATCTGATATAAAATGCATGATTTTATTTTTGGTCGATTTTGATCGACTTGTTATTCCAATTTAATTTTTTGATGTCGTGTTTGTTTCCATGAGTTTTAATGCCTCGGGGTGTTTGATTTGGTACAGTAACTCCCTCCACATCGAGCCATTGCAAAGATCTTATGAACGATTTTTTGTAAAATTTGTAAGCAACGAAGAACTCTTAAAACACCACTTAGCCTAATATCCTATTGACTAATTTTTGCTTCGCTTTCTCATCATCACCGCACAGCCACCTGATCACATTATCTTCCCAAATAGCATCACGTTCTTCTTCGGTAATAATTTCACGCTTTATGGCCAAGTCCAAGATTTTCCCAGGATAGGACGATTGTTGTGCACTTTCCATCTCTCCCAAAGGATAAGGATCATCCAAGCCCATAATCACTTGTTTTGAACCTTGGTTTTTGATCAGTAATTGCAAACCTCCGGTATCATGTACCAAAGTATCAAAGAAAATATTCTTATGACCTACAGCTCTTCTTGGATGGGTTTTTCCTTCGAATAAATCTGGGCGGCCATCAAAA
Source organism: Gelidibacter pelagius (assembly GCF_017581925.1). Taxonomy (GTDB): domain Bacteria; phylum Bacteroidota; class Bacteroidia; order Flavobacteriales; family Flavobacteriaceae; genus Gelidibacter; species Gelidibacter pelagius. The sequence goes on from NZ_JAGEVG010000018.1 coordinate 22,066, forward strand.
CCTTGGATGCGTCGTCCTAAGTTGATTTGTGCCAATTGTCCGCCATGGGCAAAACAGGTGCGCATATTTGGATATTTTTCTTGGTAGCCATTTAAAGTCAAAAAGTGATAGGCATCGGCACATTGTGCCAACATCCAAATTAAGTGGAAGCGCCATGACGTATTTTCTAATTTGATGAACTTTTCACCATCATAAGGATGGATTTCGACGGCCAAATTGTATTTGTTTGCCATTTCAAAAATAGGCTCATTTTCTTCATCAAAAATACATCGCCAAGTACCAATGGTGTCCATATAATGAGTTGGTAAGCACAACAATTGCATTCCCAATTCTTCAACACAGCGTTGTATTTCCCAACAAGCGCCACGTACAAACCCAGGATGCACCACAAATCCGCAAGTAAACTTGCTCGGATTTTCCCTTTGGACTTTCGCATTAAAGTCATTCTGAAAACGCAGGGCTTGTTTCATTTCCTCAACGCGCAGTCCGTTGCCGTACAATTGTGAAAGATTTAAAACAACCGCATGGTCAATTTTAAAACGTTCCATCCACAGCAATTTGTCATCCAAAAAGAAGCTCGAATCCGTTACCGGACGGCTCCAATCCTTCTGAAGCATAAATTTTCGGTCTTTATCCACCCAAAAAATTTCTTTATCCTTCATGAATTGAGGGATTTCCTCCGGGTAGGGAAGAAGATGCGAATGGCCGTTGATACGAAGTTTACGTTTTGTCATATTTGCGTTCCATCTAAAATGGAAATCTTTTTAATAATTTATAATATGGTTTATAATCCTTGCGCTTTTGTCTAGATGACCTGGATGAATCCACTTTTCTTAAATCACTTTGGCTAACGGGTGGAAGGTGATGTATTAATCTATTTTCACCTTTTTTGGTGGTTCCATCAGTTCACCACAATTAGGACATTTGCGTTTGTCTTTATCGTTGTAATATTTATCGAAAATTTTAGGCATATCCGTTTCAATATTTTCAACCGTAAAATCCTCTTCATACAGTTTTGTGGTACAATTTTCACAAAACCAAAGTAGTGCGTCACGCATGCCTTCTGGTCGTTTATACTCTATCACCAAACCTACGGTATTTGCGCCTCGTTGCGGGGAATGTGGTACTTTTGGAGGTAATAAATAAATATCACCTTCTCTGATATGCACGTCTTTTGGGGTGCCATTATCAATGATTTTCAAGACAATGTCACCTTCAACCTGATAGAAAAACTCAGGGGTTTCATTGTAATGATAATCTTTCCGATTATTAGGGCCACCAACCACCATAACGATGAAATCGCCGTCCTTCCAAACCACTTTATTTCCTACAGGAGGTTTTAATAAATGACGGTTTTCTTCAATCCATTCCTTAAAATTTATGGGAGATACTAAGTTCATCTTTTTTAGTTTTTTGGGCGTTCCCTTTCAGGTCAGGCTGTCGGCAGTCGCTCTCTTCGAGGAGCTCCACAAAGCCTCCATCCTTAACGCGAGATTTCGCTCTTAAAATTAAGTATAAAACTGCAGAACAAAAAGTCTTCCTCTCGGTTCTTATTTACAAATACGTACTTTTTATAAGCATTTTGTTCGTCCACCATCAACAGGCAAATTGATGCCATTAATATAACTGGCACATTCACTCGCCAAAAAAGTCACGGCATAAGCCAATTCCTCTGGTCTGGCAAAACGTTTTGCAGGAACTGTACTTTTCATGGCATTAGCAGATTCTTCTTCACTGTGACCAGTTTTAGCCGATTTGTTTTTGATGATTTCCGTCAGTCGATCTGTTGCCGTTGCTCCTGGGAGTACATTGTTGACCGTTATTCCAAATTGTCCAAGTTCATTTGCTAATGTTTTACTCCAATTGCCAACGGCACCACGAATGGTATTGCTCACACCCAATCCATCCAAAGGTTGTTTTACTGAGGTAGAAATAATGTTAATGATACGACCATATCCTTCATCCTTCATAAAAGGAACGACAGTTTGGGCCAAAATATGATTGCATTTTAAATGTTGGGTAAAAGCTTTATCAAATTCTTCAAGCTTTGCCGAAAAAACGGGTCCAGCCGCGGGGCCACCTGTATTGTTGACCAAAATATGGAAGCCATGATGCTTTTTGATAAACTCAGAAACCTTGTGTTGCAATTCTTCAGGGTTTGAAAAATCCGCCACAATATAACTGTGGTTTTTTGAATTAGGGAGTTCGGCCATTACCTGTTTCAATTTTTCCTCATTTCTCGCCACCAAAGTGACCTTGGCGTCTTCTGAAGCTAAGGATATGGCTGTTGCCTTTCCTATTCCTGCTGTACTTCCGCAAACTAATGCGTATTTGTTGTTTAGTTTTAAATCCATAATTATCAGCCCCTCCTAACCTCCCCAAAGGGGAGGAACTCTTAACGGGATAATGAGTTTATAATTTTATTCTACAATTTTAAATTAAGTCACCATCTAACTCCCTCCCTTCGGGAGGGCTGGGATCAATATTTTATACAAACATTCTTCGCCTCCGTAAAAAATCGCAGCGCTTCAAATCCGCCCTCACGACCTACGCCAGAAGCTTTTATGCCTCCAAATGGCGTCCGTAAATCGCGCATCATCCAAGTGTTCACCCAAACAATTCCGGCTTGTAATTGACTGCTCATTCGCATGGTTCGTTTTAAATCGTTGGTCCAAAGTGTTGCTGATAAACCGTATTTTACTTTGTTGGCCATTTCCAATACTTCGTCTTCACTTTCAAAGGACATGATAGTTACCACAGGTCCAAAAATTTCTTCTTGGTTCACTCGGCAGTCATTCGATACAACTTCAATGACGGTTGGCTCGAGATAATAACCGTTTTCAAAATTTTCAACCACCACTTTATTGCCGCCACAAAGTATGGTTCCCTTTTCTTTTTTGGCGATTTCGATATACGCCATCACTTTTTCGAGATGTGTTTTTGATACCAAAGCACCGATATCGGTTGCTGCGTCAGATGGATGCCCAACTTTAAGCGCTTTTACTTTAGTTACGAAATCCTTTTTGAACTTTTCATAAATAGAAGCTTCCACAAAAATTCTGCTCCCACACAAACAAATCTGCCCTTGATTGGAAAATGAAGAACGTACCGTAGTATCAAGCATATTGTCATAATCGCAATCGGCAAAAATGATGTTTGGATTTTTTCCTCCCAATTCCAAAGATAGCTTTTTGAATAATGGAGCTGCCACCCTTGCAATATGGGCGCCAGTAGCAGTACCTCCCGTAAAACTGATCGCATTGATGTCTGGATGATCGATAATGGCCTGTCCTGCTGTTGTACCCAATCCGTGTACAATATTGAGAACGCCATTAGGCAATCCGGCTTCTTTACAGATTTCGCCAAGTAAATAAGCGGTCATCGGTGTGATTTCACTTGGTTTGGCCACCACACAGTTTCCGGCCGCAATGGCTGGAGCAATTTTCCAGGTAAAGAGGTAAAGCGGAAGGTTCCAGGGTGAGATACAACCCACCACACCGATAGGTTGACGTAAGGTAAAGTTAATGGTATCTTGACCAACACTTTCATGACTTTCACTGGCGAATTGCGTGATAGCATTACCGAAAAAGCGAAAATTACTAGCTGCTCTTGGAATGTCAACTTGCGTGGCCAATGAAACTGGTTTCCCATTGTCCTTACTTTCAGCTTCAGCAAAACGACTTAAATTATCCTCTAATAATTCCGATATTCTAATAAGAATCCTACTGCGTTCTTCCAATGTGGTCTGCGACCAAATAGGAAATGCTGATTTTGCGGCAATATAGGCGTTCTCTACATCTTCCTTGGTGGAGTTTGGGATCTGTCCGTATACTTCCCCATTGGCTGGACAATAGTTGTCTATCCATTGGTCTTGAATTGGATTGATATATTCTCCGTTGATGTAGTTCCTAATTCCTGCGAAGGCAGGAATCTCATCTTGAATTGCCTTATTTACCACGAATTCACGAATTTTTTTGAGTTCTTTCAAGTTTTTTAAACTGAAAGCTTCGATTAGAAAATCTTGCGCCATCTATTACAGTAGATAGTCAGACTGGATTCCCGTATTGTTTTATTTGCCACGTCCCGATTATTATTGGGATCACGAATATTTTAGGAGTGTTTCCGCTCCCGCAACCTCTCAGGTTTTCTGCCTACATTGACGCTTCGGCGGACAAGTATAACCTGAGAGGTTTGATTTGGCTTTTGTCTCAAAATACGACCTTTAATCATGAGATTCCTGCTTCCGCAGGAATGCGACGACCTTAATTTCCACCACCAAATCAGGATTTGGTAATTGATGCACAGCTACAGTGGTTCTTGTCGGCCCGGTTTCCTGATCAAAGAATTCAGCATAGGCTTTATTATAGCCAGCAAAATCATTCATATTTACCAAAAATGAGGTCACGTCTACCACGTCTTTAAGCGTGGCGCCTTCCTTAGCGAGATTTTTTTCAATGTTTTTAATGACCTCACGGGTTTGGACTTCGGCATTTAAATGCTTAGTGCCCAATTCATCAATAATGTCAACCCCAGCAATCGTATTGTCGGCGCGTCTTGAGCTAGTTCCTGAAACATAAATAAAATCGCCAGCACGTCTGGTGAGTGGATAGTTGCCTCTTGGTTTCACCCCCGTTCCTGCGAAGGCAGGAACCTCATTGTTATCTTTACTCATAATCTTTTTCTTCTTTTTAAACCTGACAGGTTTTTAAAACCTGTCAGGTTACTATCTAATGTTTAAAATCCTTCGCCACCCGATCGTCTTCCAAAATCTCTTCGGTGGCAGCTTTAACTTTTTCTAAATTCGTTTTTAAATCGTCGTTGAGGTCGAGTTCTTTGTCCGCCAACATATTCAAAATCGCTTTGTCTTGCGCTCTACCTCTCAACATGGCTTCATAATAACTGATCTCCTCATTAAAGGTGACCAATGAATATTTTGAGGAATAGTCATTCGGGAAATTCTTTTCCAATGCCATTTCTAAGTTACGCTTTTCTCTGAAAATGGCATTGTTTACATGGCCTTTCATTTCATGAAAATTATCGATGGCTAAATCTGCAATGGCATCGGTATCCCTTTTTCGTTTCTTCTCATAAGTTTTGAATATGGTCTCCCAGTCTTTATGACCTTCATCCAAAACTTGATCAAATACGGTGACATCTTCAAAGGAGGCGTTCATTCCTTGTCCGTAAAACGGCACAATGGCGTGTGCGGCATCACCCATCAATAGGGTATTGCCTTTATAATGCCAAGGTGAACACTTTACGGTTCCTAACGGCGAGGTTGGATTGGTAAAGAAGTCTTCGATCAGGTTGGGCATTAATTCCAAAGCGTCTTTAAAATATTTTTGAAAAAATTCAATCACCTTTTCTTCTGTAGTCAAATTACCGAAATTGTATTCGCCATCTTCATAACTTAAAAACAAGGTCACCGTAAAACTGCCGTCCAAGTTCGGTAAGGCAATCAGCATAAAACTATCGCGTCCCCAAATATGTAAAGCATTTTTGTACGTTTTAAAGCCACCGTCTTCTGTAGGATGAAAACTTAATTCCTTATACCCATGAGACAGCCAATCTTGCGAAAAGCTGAACAAAAACTTTTTGCCTAAAAAATAACTTTTCCGTAACGCCGAGCCGGCACCATCTGTAGCGATTATGACATCAGCATCTTCTACAAATTCGGTATTGGACTCATAATCCTTAAATAAGGCCGTGGTTTTTTCGAAATCGACAGATTTACATCTTTTGTTGAAATAAATTTTGACGTTGTCGTGCTTTTCAGCTTCATCCAACAATAAACCATTTAAAAGACCTCGAGAGATGGAGTTGATGTATTCATGTTCTCTTCCGCTGTAAGGCGCCATGACCATATTGCCTTCAATGTCATGCAACATACGACCATTCATGGGAATGCATAATTCTCGGACTTTATCTTCAATGCCCGCTAGTTTCATGGCTTTAATGCCCCGATCAGAAAGGGCTAAATTGATGGAACGTCCTGCGCTAATATTGGCCGTCCGTATATCTGGACGCATTTCGTATAGCGAGACGTTAAATCCACGTTGCCCCAGGCGTAAAGCGAGCAAGCTTCCGCAAAGACCTGCGCCGATGATGAGTATGTTTTGTTTGGCCTCTCCTAAATCCTCTCCAAAGGAGAGGACTTTTTTAGTGTCTTCTTTCATTCTTTACAGTTCGTAATATTTTCAATTATCGGTTCATTCCCTTTAAGAAAGTTAGGATGGACTTCAGGCGTTTTACTAATTCGTAAACATCCTGATACGAATTATATAGCGGCACTGGCGCACATCGTATGACGTCTGGTTCGCGCCAATCACTGATAACGCCAGCTTCGGTTAATTGATGGTGTAAATTTTTATCGGCATTTTTCACCTGAATGGAGAGTTGGCATCCGCGTTCTTCTGGATTTGATGGGGTGATGATTTTGATGTTGTTATTGTTCAGGTTATTGATTAAAAATTCAAAATACCCTGTAAGATGTTTTGATTTTTCAGTCAACCTTTCCATGCCTACTTCTGAAAACATATCCAATGATGCTCTGATTGCTGCCATTGATAGGATTGGTGGATTGCTCAATTGCCAACCTTCTGCCCCTGGAAGTTGGTCAAATTCGTCACGCATTTTAAAACGTGTTTCTTTATTATGGCTCCACCAACCTGCAAACCGGTTGAGGTCTTTATTGTGTGCATGGCGTTCATGCACAAAACAGCCACCTAAACTTCCTGGTCCAGAATTTAAATATTTGTAGGTACACCAAACCGCAAAATCGGCACCTGAATCGTGAAGATTTAATTCCACATTTCCCGCCCCATGGGCACAGTCGAAGCCGACCATGCATCCGTATTTATGTCCAAGTTGGGTTATGCGTTTCAAATCGAAAAACTGTCCTGTATAATAGTTGACGCCACCAATCATCACCAAAGCGATTTCATGTCCCTGCGCTATCAAAATAGCTTCCAAATCGTCATAATTGGCTAATTCTTCACCTTTTCTGGCCTTCCAAAGCACCAATCCATCTTTCGGATCGATTCCGTGATGACGCAATTGCGATTCCACAGCGTATTTGTCTGATGGAAACGCATCAGCCTCAATCAGAATTTTATAGCGTTTTGAAGTCGGTTTATAAAAGGAGACCATCATCAAATGGAGGTTGGCCGTCAAGGTATTCATGACCACCACTTCGATGGGTTTGGCACCAACTACTTTTGCCATGTTCTCTGTCAGGAATTCGTGGTAATGAAGCCAAGGATGTTTGGCATCAGTATGGCCTTCAACACCTAAATTGGCCCAGTCTTCCAATTCCTGATGGATATAGTCTTTTACTGATTTTGGTTGGAGTCCAAGTGAATTCCCAGTCATATAAATCATCTCGTTCCCTTGTTCGTCTTTTGGAATATGAAATCGATTTCTATAAGATGCTAAATCGTCATTTTGGTCTTGTTGTTTGGCGTATTCTAATCCTAATTGATAGTTTGACAAGGTGAATTGATTTTGGGTTTCACACAAAAATAAGAATTATAAGTTTAGGATTTACTAGAGAAAAGACTTTTGAAATTGTAGTTTCACTAAAAAAAAGAGCTTCAACTTTAATAGTGGAAGCTCTTTGAATATATATAGGCGCATACTGCGGAATACTCTTTTCGATATATCTTATATACGTCCTATATCAATAGTTTGGATTACGACAACGTAAATTTTAGTGCTTTTTCCAACCAGTGCGTTTTAATACCTAGGCTATTTATTTAACAGGATTATTACTTCAGAACTTTAATGTCGGTAAAATGAAGCGTCCAGTCCTCGTTTGGTCGTTTATGGGTTTTTGCAATTTTAATGCCGTTGAAATCTTCGTAATTTTCCCAAGTGGTCATCATGGAAGGTTCTTTAGAATTCCCTTTTCTATAGATCCATTCTTTAAGCATAAAGTCATCATCATAAAATAGATCATAGGCATCACCAGGCGTATATCCACCGTCATCAGGATAGGTAATCGTTATTTTATTTAGTTGCACTTTGCTGATTGGAGATTCGACTACTGTAACTTCAGAAATGCTGGCAGAAGTGTCCCAAACCAATTGAAAAGGAGCCAAAAGCCAATATTTATCATTTACAAAGCCTTTATCGGCATTCATTGAGGTACTATCCACCGATTTCCGATTGTAGGCTACGGTATCTTTTCCTGAAACCATAATGACATCTTCTGTTATAGGATTCCAGGTCCAAGAACGCTCAAAATGCGTCGTATCCTTATCGACGTTGAAGGTAAATTGTAATTCCGATACATCTTTCCAGTTTTCTATACCATTGGTGATGGCTATTTTTTCGGCTGTTGACCATTCTTTTTCGTCGGTTTTTGTTTCTTCTTTTTGTTTACAAGAAAAAATGAGAGCGATTAACGTGAATACTATGAGTGTTTTTTTCATTTTAAATCTTTTTATAAAGATACGGAAGAATGATTCAGAAGTTTTAATTTTAGGTTTTAAATCAGAAATTATGAATCCAAATGACCGTTATTTTGAAATAAACAAAGCGACTTGGAATAACAAGGTTGAAGTTCATGCGGTAAGTGAAATGTATGATTTGGTAGCTTTTAAGAATGGTAAATCATCTTTAATGCCTTATGAATTGGAGGCTCTTGGTAATGTGAACGGGAAAAGCCTATTGCATTTGCAATGCCATTTTGGTCAGGATACCTTGAGTTGGAGTAGGATGGGAGCGAAATGTGTGGGTGTTGATATAAGTGATGAAGGGATAAAGTTAGCTCAGAAGTTGAATGAGGAATTAGGCTTGGATGCTGACTTTTTCTGTTGCAACGTGCTTGATACTTCAAGATATATTAAAGATAGTTTTGATATCGTATTTACAAGTTATGGTGTGATAGGTTGGTTGCCCGATTTAAAACCTTGGGGACAAATGATTGCGGAACGCTTAAAAAAAGGGGGTACTTTTTTTATGGCCGAATTTCATCCTATCGTTTGGATGTTCGATTATTTGGAAGGCAAGCCAAATTTAAAATATGGATATATGCAGAAAGAGGCGATTTATGAAGAGTATGAAGGAACGTATGCCGATACCAATTCAAAAATGATAAGCAAAGAATATGGATGGAACCATGGTTTGGGCGAAGTGGTTTCCGCATTATCCAAAGCGGGATTGCATATTGAGTATTTGAAAGAAAATGATGAAAGTCCGTACAATGTATTGCCAGATTTATTACAAACAGATTCGGGAATGTACGTTACTAAAGACAGACTTTATCCGTTGATTTTTACACTGAAAGCGACTAAAATCAACTGATAAAACCTGCAAGGTTTCAAAAACCTGTCAGGTTTGGTTGCAATTTTTAATCTTTGATCAACTCTGGAAACTTCGCTTTAAAACGTTCATATCTCGGGATGGATACGTTTTGGATATAAGGGTTTTGGGGATTTTTTTTCTCATAATCCTGATGGTAGTCTTCGGCAATCCAGAATTTCTGAAAGGGATAAACTTCTGCAGCTATGGTTGCATCTAGTTTTTTAGCCAACTCAGATTTTTTTTCTTCTATAATTTTTTTCTGCTCATCATTTTGATAAAAAATAATTGAGCGGTATTGTGAACCTCTATCACCACCTTGACCATTGACTTGGGTTGGGTTCTGGGAACCGAAATATACATCTACCAGAGTTGCGAAACTCACAACATTAGGGTCGTAAATGACTTCCACGGCTTCTGCATGGCCTGTTTTACCTGTATTGCTGGATTCGTAAGTTGGGTTTTTGGTATGACCGCCAGCATAACCGCTGATGGCTTCTTCAACACCTTTAACATGCTCATAAATATTTTCCACACACCAGAAACAACCACTGGCAAAATAAGCTTTTGCTTTTCCATCCTTTATAGGGACTTCAACGGGTTCTGCTATTTTAATTGCTTCCTGATTGGGGTTGGTTTGTGCCTTGTTTTGGCAACTAAATAAAACTATAAGTGATAATGAGAAAACGAGAGATTTCATAAGTTTGATTTTGTAAGTAGTCGTTCTGTAGTGTTAAACCTTAAAAAGTAAAATTAGAAAGTTGTGTTAAAATAAAAAGCCTTCACTAAATGTAAAGGCTTTCCAACTATATATCTGAAGATCTGTTTAGCTTAATTTCGCAAACATTTTCTCCATTTTAGCTTTTTGTTCTTCAGCTAATTCTGCATCAACCAAAATACGTCCACTATGCTCGTCTGTAATCACTTTTTTACGCGAAGCAATCTCTACTTGCACTTGCGGTGGAATGGTGAAGAAAGACCCGCCTGAAGCGCCTCTTTCAATAGCAACAACAGCCAATCCGTTTTTTACGTTTGCTCTAATTCTTTGGTAAGCACTCACTAAGCGTTTATCAATGGTTTCTTGATATTCTTGCGATTTTTTAATCAGTGCCGCTTCCTCTTTTTCAGTTTCGGCCAAAATAGCATTTAACTCACTTTTTTTGTGCTTTAAATGTGCCTGACGCTCTTTCAAACGCTCTTTGGTTTCAGCAACTACTTCTTTTTTCTGCTCAATCTGAGCTTTAAATTCTTTAATGTGCTTTTCCGCCAATTCAATTTCTAAATCTTGATATTCGATTTCTTTGGTAATTGAATTGAACTCTCTGTTATTTCTAACATTCTTTTGCTGTTCAGCGTATTTTTTGATCAGGGCTTTAGCCTCTTCAATCAAATTCTTTTTAGATTTGATGTCATCATCAACCAGGGCAAGCCCGCCATTTAATTTTTCAAGTCTCGTATTAAGTCCTTCAACTTCATCTTCTAAATCTCTTACTTCCAAAGGAAGTTCACCTCGAATATTTCTGATCTCGTCAACTCTTGAATCAATAAGTTGTAAATCATACAACGCTCTTAATCGGTCTTCAACAGAAAGTTCAGCTTTTTTTGCCATAATTATAAATACTTTACAGGATTGGTGTTTATCTTCGATAAAACGACTGCAAAATTAGTAATTTTTTTTGAGAGATAGTTAGCTAAAAACGTTTTTGTGAACTGTTCGCTTTCATAATGGCCAATATCTGCTAAAATTATTTGATCTTCCGCTGAGAAAAAATCGTGATATTTCAAGTCCGCCGTTATGAAAATGTCAGCTTTTGCGGACTTTGCTGCGGCAATTGCAAAACTACCCGAACCACCAAGTACTGCAATTCGCTTCACTTTATCCTTGATTAAGTTCGAATGTTTTATACAAGAAACATTCATTTTTTGCTTTACAAACTGTAGAAAATCTTCAGTTTTCATCTCATTTGGAAGTTCACCTACCATTCCCATACCAATATGCTGGTTGTAATTGTCTAATGTGGTGATTTCAAATGCAACTTCTTCATACGGATGGCTTTCAACGAGCGCATTGAGAATCTGACGTTCTAAATGCTTTTGAAAAGTCACTGAAATTTGTGTTTCCTGCTCTTGGCGATATTCTCCTCGTTCCCCAACTTTCGGATCGGAGGCCTCATTGCCCTTAAAAGTACCAGTGCCTTCGGTATTGAAACTACAATTTTCATAGTTGCCGATGGTGCCAGCTCCTGAATTGAACAACGCGAGACGTAAAGCATCGGCATCCTTGTGTGGCACGTAAGTGGTCAGCTTTTTAATGGTGCCTTGCTGTGGCAACAGTATTTTTTTATTTTCTATGCCTAAGGTATTGCAAATAATGTCATTGACGCCTTGTAAGCTGTTGTCCAAGGCCGTATGAATGGCGTAAATGGCAATATCATGTTTGATGGCTTTTAAGACGACGCGCTCGACATAATTAGAGCCATTGAGTTTTTTTAACCCTTTAAAAATGATGGGATGAAAACTGACAATCAAGTTGCAGTTGTTCTCTATGGCTTCATCTACAATACTTTCTAAAGTGTCTAAGGTTACAAGAACTCCTGTAAGAGGCTGGTGCTTCTTGCCAACTAACAGGCCAACATTATCAAAATCCTCAGCATAAGCTAAAGGTGCCAATTTTTCGAGATGAGTGATGACATCTTGTATTATCATGTTATTTTTAGCTTTTAGGTTACTTGCAAAGATAAAATATTATATTTTCGTTGTAAACATGTCTTTCCGTAATTATGAAACATTTGCTTACCCTTGTTTTTGCTCTTAGCTTTTTCGCCTGTCAATCCGTAAAGAAAAATCCTTCCGAGGCTTCAGAACCGGAACTTCCCAACACCGATTTATACGAACCGCTTGAAAGCGAAGCGTCTTCCGAAGATGAAAATTATCAGGCTGCTATCGATTTTATCAACTCATATATCGAAAGTAAAGATCAAGTTGAAATTCTTGAATTTGTGAGAAATTCTCCTCTTGCTACCGACAGATTGAAATCAGAATTAGAGAATATCGTTATTCTGGCTTGGGAAGAAAATCCTAAAATTGGGTTGTTGGCGGATCCTCTGTTTGATGCACAGGATTATCCACCTAATGGCTTTGAGCTGCATGAGTTTAATTCACCAACGGGCTACGTCATTGTTAAAGGGATAGATTGGGAAGACTTTAAAGTGGCAATGCAATTGGTCAAAGAAGATGGTCATATATTAGTGGACGGCTGCGGAATTGTGAATATGCCTAAAAATAAGCGTGTTGAACGATAAAATTGTGAAGGCGGTTTTTTTGTAGAAAATAATTAACCGTGTTTTCTCCGACCAGCTATATATAGTTTATGATGAAATTATTAAGATATCTTCTTTTCCCGATTGTCCCCATTTACTACATAGTAACTTGGCTCAGGAATAAACTATATGATTGGGGAATTAAAAAATCCACATCCTATAATTTTCCTGTAATCTGTGTCGGAAACTTGAGTGTAGGAGGTACGGGAAAGTCACCAATGATTGAATATTTAATCCGATTATTGAAATCTGAACACGATCTAGCGACCCTTAGTAGAGGTTATAAAAGACAAACAGAAGGATTTGTAATCGCCGATGAAACCGCAACAGCAAGTTCTATTGGTGACGAACCATTTCAGTTTCATCAAAAATTTGACGATATCATAGTAAGTGTGGATGGAGATAGAGTGCACGGCATCTCCCAGTTGACCGCTTTAGGAAAGCCTCCGGAAATTATTTTGCTTGATGATGCTTTCCAACACCGAAAGGTCAAGGCTGGATTTAATATCTTATTGACCGCTTTTGATGATCTTTATACAGATGATATATTATTACCTACAGGAAACCTAAGAGAACCAAGACAAGGTGCAAAACGTGCCGACATAATTGTGGTGACCAAGTGTCCGGAAAATTTATCGGAAGAAAGGAAACGCCAAATCGAGAATGATATAAATCCTTTAGCGCGTCAAGAAGTGTTTTTTGGGAGAATTGTCTATTCTAAGTCTGTTAGAAACAATGGAGATCAGTTGGACTTGGAAACACTTAAAAGTCGACCGTTCACCTTGGTTACTGGAATTGCCAATCCAAAGCCTTTAGTGGCCCATTTAAAATCATTGGGATTGGACTTTGATCATTTAAAATTTAAAGACCATCATGATTTTAGTGAAAATGATATCGCGGGGTTAAAACAAAAACCGTTAATCGTCACCACCGAAAAAGACATGGTACGTTTGCAACCCCACTTTAAGGAAAGAGGATTGTTATATTATTTGCCTATTGAAATAAGAATTGATAGACAACCAGAATTTGATACTTTGATAAGTAATTTTGTTAAATAGACGTTGCTGATTTTTGGTTTGATTTTAATTCGTTGTAAAGTTTCTTTTCGAAATCTTCCTGCTTGAATGGTTTTGAAATAATATCATCAAATCCGGCTTCGTCAAATTCTTGCATTTTATCTTCTATAGTTACGGCTGTAAGCGCAAAAATAGTGAGTTCCTTATCAAAGGTTCTAATAATCTTTGTAGCTTCAATTCCGCTTATCCCAGGCATGTGGATGTCCATCAAAACAACGTCATATTGCTCTTGCTGGACGCGATCCACCGCATCTTCACCATTATCGACAACATCACAATAAAGGTTCATCTTGTTTAAAATCTTACGGGTTATCATTTGGTTGATCTTGTTGTCTTCAACAACCAAAATTTTGATATTTGTTAAGTCCAATGTATTAAATTCGTTAAGGGTTTTAGGTTTTGTAGTTATTACTGGTTCAGGTGCATAGAGTAGAGGGATTTCAAAAACGAAGGTGGATCCTTTTCCGAGTTCACTTTTTAAATAAATTTTTCCTTTTAAAATTTCAATAAGTCCTTTTACAATGGAAAGACCAAGTCCTGTACCTCCATATTTTCTGTTGATTTGTATGGAACCTTGGGAGAAGCTTTCAAACATGTTTTCTTGTTTCTCTTTGGTAATTCCGATGCCATTATCTTCTATTTCAAATCTTATGATATACTTGTCTTCTGTTTGTGAGTGCTTCTTTAATCGGACCCAAATATCGCCGTCTTTGGTAAATTTAATCGCATTACCGATGAGGTTGATCAGTATTTGCGAAATCTTCAATTGGTCTGCTATAAACGTTGAAGGCAAACTGTCGTCGTATTCGTAGTGGAGTTGGACATTGTTGTCCATTGCGGAATTGCTCAAGGCCGAAACCACGTTTTCAACCTTTTTCTGCAAATTGAAGACTTCAGGATCTAAATCAACTTTATTGGCTTCAATTTTATTGATCTGAAGAATATCATTGATAAACGTCAATAAATAATCTCCGGAAAATTTGAGAGATTTCAAATGGGGCAGTTGATCTGGTTTTGGCTCTTCATCCAAAAGCATATTGGTCAAACCTGTAACAGCGTAAAGTGGCGTTCTTAATTCGTGTGTGACCGTTGATAGAAAGTTGGCTTTTGTTTTGGATGCCAATTCAGCTTTTTCCTTTGCAACAATGAGCTCGTCATTTTTTTTATGGAGCATATTGTTGGTTTTAAGCCTTATGTTGTTGTTTTTGTATAGCGATAATGTCAATAAGGATAGAATAGTAATTAAGGCGATACTCAAGATGGTAGTAATCCGGGTCAAGTTATTTGAGGCATCAGCTTCTTCAAGCTTTACTTCCATTTGCTTACGCTCAGAATCCTTATATTCTGTTATGAATTGTGCTTTTTTTTCTGGCGATAAATTTTCGCGTTTAATGTCTAATAGTGAATCTGATAATTGGATGTGTTTTCTTAAATACTCATTGGAGAGTTTATAATCCTCATTTGCCTGATATATATCGCTCAATGTCAAATAACCATCATTGATGTATTCGGGAATATTGTTTGTTATGGCAAGTTCCAATCCTTTTTTAGCCATAGAAAGAGCTAAATCCTCATTGTCCAGCTTATGAAGTGCCTTTCCGCTGTTAATGTAGGCACTGCTTAAAACACCTATCTGGTCATGCTTTTTGGCTAAAATTATTGTTTTTTCAAGCTTTGCCTTGGCGGTTTTATAGTCTCCCAATTCAATATAAACCTTGGCTTCATTCAGGTTGACATCGGCAATGAGTCGCTCTAAACCTTCTTCTTCAAATTTGGTTTTGGCAGAATTAAAGTAATCCAAAGCGATTGGATATTCTTTTTTACTCGTATGTAGAATGCCTCGTATATTATAGGTAATAGCCAAATTAGCATAGTCGTTGGTCTCTCTCTGCAGCTCAGCGGCCTTTGTTAATGACACAAGCGCATTTTCTGGTTCTTCAACAATGAATTGAACTTTTGCAATTTTGGTATGGATGCTGCCCTCACTTTTTTTATCACCAATTTGTTTGGCAATAGCCAAAGCTTTTTCGAGATTTTCTTTAGCGTTATAATAATCACCACGCTCCGTTTCAAAACCAGATTGGGTAATGTAGTTTTCAACGCGCATCTTAAGAATGTCAATATCTTCAGTAGCATTATTCTGTGCAAATAATGTCATGGATATTAGGACAAGAAAAGCAACTATATGGTATTTAGGTTGGGACATTTTTGGTCACTTTATGGAAACAAATATAATTATTTATTCGACTAAAGCGACTATTTCTTCGACAAATTGCAAATTAAATCTATAATTCTACTTGAATATCCAGTTTCATTATCGTACCATCCCACAATTTTGATCATGTTGCCAATAACTGAAGTCATCTGGGAATCGAAAATACAAGAGTGCGGATTACCGACAATATCAATGGATACAATAGGATCTTCTGTATATTCTAAAATACCTTTTAGATGCGTTTCTGAAGCTTTTTTGAAGGCTTCGTTGATATCTTCAATGGACACTGTGTTTATCACGTTTAAAGTGATGTCGGTTAAGGAGCCATTGGGCACAGGAACGCGAATCCCACAACCCCCAATAACATCACTCAGTTTAGGGAAAATTTTGGTCAGTGCTTTTGCTGCTCCAGTTGTAGTTGGGACAATAGATTGACCGGCGGCTCGAGCACGTCTTAAATCTTTATGCGGTTGGTCATGTAAGCTTTGATCTGTGGTATACGAATGTACTGTGGTAATGTACGCCTGTTTTATGCCGCAAAGATCGTCAATGACAGCAAGCATGGGCGCTGCATTGTTCGTGGTACAGGAGGCATTGGAGATGATGGTTTCTGCTCCTGTCAA
This sequence comes from Gelidibacter pelagius, assembly GCF_017581925.1. Lineage (GTDB taxonomy): Bacteria > Bacteroidota > Bacteroidia > Flavobacteriales > Flavobacteriaceae > Gelidibacter > Gelidibacter pelagius. The sequence continues at coordinate 38,603 of NZ_JAGEVG010000018.1, forward strand.
GATGTTATCATTGACTCCCAAGACGATGGTTTTTATGGAATCATCTAGAGGAGGAACGGATAGAATAACCTTTTTTGCGCCGTTTTTCAGATGGTTCTCTAAAACTTCTAAGGTTTTAAATTTCCCTGTGGCTTCAATCACGAAATCGACGTTATAAGGTGTCCAATCAATATCTTCAATCTGTTTGTGATTAAGCAAAGGAATTTGTTGCTCGTCAAAAACGATAGTAGTATCCTCAAACGTGATCTCGTTTTTTAAAACCCCATGAATACTGTCGTATTTTAACAAGTGACTTAAAGTTCTGGGATCTGCCAAATCATTAATTGCGACCACCTGAATGCCCTCGCGTTCGTGAATAAGTCTGAATACCCGTCGACCAATTCGTCCAAAGCCGTTGATAGCGACCCGGATCATTAGTGTATGTGTTTTTGAGCTTTGTAAGAAGATCTTACCAAGGCGCTACTTTCTACGTGTCGGAAGCCAAGATCCAATCCTATGGTTTCGTACTCCTTAAACTGGTCAGGAAGAATGAACTGTTTTACTGGCAAATGCTTCTTACTTGGTTGTAAGTATTGTCCAATAGTCACCACATCAACATTATTTTCTCTTAAGTCGTGGAGGGTTTCAATAACTTCTTCACGAGTTTCGCCTAGACCCAGCATGATGCCCGATTTTGTCCGGCGTTGTCCCTGGGCTTTTAAGTATTTGAGAACTCCTAAACTGCGCTCATATTTTGCTTGAATTCTTACTTCTCGTGTCAATCTTTTGACGGTTTCAATGTTATGGGAAACCACTTCTGGGGCCACCTCGACAATCCGATCAATATGTTTTTCTATTCCTTGAAAATCCGGAATTAGGGTTTCTAATGTTATTTCAGGATTCATACGTCGTACAGCCTTCACGGTTTCTGACCACATGATACTTCCCATATCTTTTAAATCATCTCTATCTACACTGGTCAAAACCGCATGCTTTATATTCATGATTTTTATGGAACGTGCTACTTTTTCGGGTTCATCCCAATCCAAGGTTTCGGGACGTCCAGTTTTCACCCCGCAGAACCCACATGAACGTGTACAAATATTGCCTAAAATCATAAATGTAGCTGTTCCTTCTCCCCAGCATTCACCCATGTTTGGACAACTTCCTGACGCACAAATAGTGTTTAAATTATATTTGTCAACTAGGCTTCTAAGTTCTGTGTATTTTTTACCAGTAGGGAGTTTTACTCTTAGCCATTTCGGTTTTGGTTGACGTTCTGGAATTATTTTTGAAATAGTTTCTGCACTCATTTGTTAGGAAGTTTACAACTACAAAGGTACAAAGTAAATTTGAAAATATATATTATAGCGTGGTCAGATACCAAATGCTAAATCCAATTAAAAATAGAATTCCTAACCAGCTTAGGACGTGCATTTTCAGAGATGGTCGCCATTCAACAGGGGTGTGTTTACTGCTGATGAGTTTGTAATTTATAATGGCATAGAATGGAGCGGTCAAAAATGATATGATGGTGGCCACCTTTATGAGCAAGCCCATCCCTGAACCCAAAAAGAAGAAAATAGAGACGGTTCCAGCAATCAAAATACCAATCCATAACAAATAATTCTGTTTCGAAAAATGGCCAAAAAGTAACTCTGTTGTTCTGGCCATTGTTCTTGGTGAAGCGTCCAAAGTCGTTAATGTGGTACTGAACATCGTAGTGAACGCGGCAATACCGATGATAAGGTAGGACCAGTTGCCTAAGCTTTTGGTGTACATTGAAATCAGTTGATTAGAAAACTCACTGGCTTTATCACTAAAAGTGGAACCGCTTTGAAACATGACCAATGCGCCAAGTGCCATAAATCCGAGTCCGATAATAATGGTGGCCAAATAACCCACATTAAAATCGAAGAGCGATGATTTTACATCATAATTTTTGATCACTTTACGTTTTTCTAAAGCCCAAAGGGATTGCCATATTGAAATATCTAAAGGTGCAGGCATCCAGCCCATAAATGCGATTAAAAATCCGATTTCTAAAGTATTCTCTGGTAATTTTTGAACGAATGAAAGTGGCTGCGGACTTGTGTTTAACGCGAGAACAACGGCAATTATGGTGCTTATTGTTAATGTAATGACAATGATTTTCATAATTCGATCAAGAAAGCTGTACTTGCCTTTGATCAAAATGAGTGCACAGATAGAGAGGATAATAACGGCCCATATTTCTGGCGAAAGGAAATTTCCAAAAAGAGAAGAAGCAATGCCTGCGGTAACAATGGTTACCGTTGTTTGGATGGTAAACATTGTAGTGAATGTGAGAATGAAATAAGCAATTAAAACGCCCTTTCCCATTTTCTTATAGCCATCCAAAAGACTTTCTCCTGTTGCTAATGCATATCTCGGTGCAAATTGGAAAAATGGATATTTAAAAATATGGACCAAAAGCAAAGCCCAAATTAGACCATAGCCAAAATCGGCACCAGCCCGAGTTGATTGCACTAAATGGGAAACACCAATAGCAGCACCGGCAAACAATAAACCGGGGCCTAATTTTTTGAAACTGATTTTCACTGCTATTTAATAATTATTTCTGCCAGTAATTTTTTTGCTCTTAAAAGCTTGACCTTAACGTTATTTATGGGTTCATTAAGTTCTTCAGATATTTCCTTATAGGTTAATTCCTGAAAGTATCTCAAATTGATAACTTCCTGATAATGTGGTTTTAGTTTCTTAATGTCCCGAAGTAATTTGGCTAAATTCTGTTCAGTAATAAGTTTATCCTCAGGCGAAGGCGATTCGTCAATAATATTATGAAAATGGTCATTATCACTCTGGTTTGCTCTATTTTGGATAGAGGATTTTCTCTTTCTCAATAAATCAATATGAATGTTTTTAGATATGGTAATCAACCATGTTTTAAATTCATAATCCTCATTATAAGTTCCAATTTTGTCGAAGGCCTTTGAGAATGTTTGGATTGCGATATCCTCAGCGTCATTTTCATTTTCAGTGCGCTTCAATTGAAAACCGTAGACATCATTCCAAAAAAAATCCAACAAGGCGTTAAATGCTGATTGGTCATTTGTTTTTGCTTTTTTAATGATTTCCTTTATTTCCAACGATTAGGTTTTGAGATGAGATTTTTTATAAAGATAGAAAATTGGGTCACAATTAAAAATATTTCAAGTATGGGAAAAAAGGGAATTAAATCCTTCTCTTCTAATTTTTTGGCGGCCAAGGTTAAGTTGATGAACAATGCTAAATATCTCAAGCCTATTAATCCAACTACAATCTCCCAATAAAAAAGAGTGCTAATCAGAACGATGCTTAATATGAAAAATAAAAATTGTGATATATAAAACAAAGACAACATGGCCTTGTGTCTTGTTTTGTAGTGCTTAGCGGTGGTAATATGTCTACGTTTCTGAATGATCCAATCGCCATAAGATTTTTTAGGAAGAGACTCCGTAAAGCTGTTTTTGGATAAACAAATCACTGTGTTCTCAGCGGTGGCAATTTGATTTACAAAAAGATCATCATCTCCTGACTTGATGTGCATGTGGTCCATAAACCCACGTGCTTCAAAAAATAAATCTTTGGTATACGCCAGGTTTCGTCCAACACCCATATAGGGTTGTCCTAATTTGGAATAAGAGAAATATTGAACAGCAGTTATTAAAGTTTCAAAGCGGATCAATTTATTCAGAAACGATTTTTTGACTTTTGCGTAAGAACCATAACCTAAAACAATCTGATGATCATTTGAAAAGCAACTGCTCATCTCGTTGATCCACTGGTTGGAAACAGGTTTGGAATCGGCATCAGTAAACAAAAGGTGATTGTGCGTTGCCGCTTTAATACCTAAGGTAAGTGCGTATTTTTTGTTACCCCAGAACGCTTCGATGTTTTTTACATTGACAATTTTTATATTGTTATGACTCGTCTTAAAACGCTCCATGACTTTCAATGTGGTGTCGGTAGAACTGTCGTTGATCAATACCAATTCGAAGTTTGGATAATCTTGATTTAAAATTGAAGGCAAAAACATTTCTAAATTGTTGGCTTCATTTTTAGCGCAGACAATTACAGATATATTTGGTTTGTTGGAGGTAAGATTACTATGGCTTTTCTGTTTGACCTTAGAGAAGACATAAGCGTAAAAAAATAATTGAACAATAATGACTACAATAAAGATGTAGAAAAGCACATGTAAAATAATCATTAACCGCTAAGAGTGTTGAGGTTCGTTACAGTTTTCAAATTGATCAGGTGATTTTCCACAGAACCCGCAAGAGTCGCCATCTTTATTAAGCATAGGATTCTGACTTGCACAAGTACCGGCAAATTTACCGTCTTTTTTAGCCCATATTTTTATAGTAATACCAGCAACTCCAAGACCTAAAAGGATGAGTGTTATGAATAAAAGTTTCATCTATTATAAATTTATACAAAGATACAGGTTTTTTGGAATATTTTCAGATATCTGATCACTTCATCTTTTATAACTTTAGAAGACACTTATTTTGGTTTGGGGGAAATAATGCTCTCTAAAAAATATAAAAACATCATTCATTTTATAGGATACTAACCAGTCAAAGTTAAATTATCAAAAAAACTATTAGCAAAACTTTTTGGCTCGTTTTCGGCGGGTTTGGGATTGTAATCTTTGCGGAGGTTATCGTGAGTTTGGAATGGGGTTTTTATGCCTTGCTTCGGCATTTGGTCTGGCTGTAGCTTACCAAGGCTTACGCGGTTGGCCATATTTTTGGTGCGCACTTCAATCCAACCGTAACCATAGGTTTATGGGCAGGAGGGATGATTCCTGCAAAGGAGTTGCTGGGTTATATTATTTCTCAGCTCGTAGGTGCTATTGCCGCTGTAGGAGTGCTGTATCTTATTGTTTCTGGGAAATCAGATTTTGTGGATATTGGTGGTTTTGCGGCAAATGGCTATGGCGAACTATCTCCAGGAGGTTACGGAATGGTTTCTGTCTGTCCTGATAACAGAGTTTGTTTTAAGTATGTTTTTTTACTTGTTATTTTAGTAAGAACCTAGCCCAAAGCACCGGCCGAATTTGCAAGATTCGCAATTGGACTCGCATTGACTTTAACACATTTGATCAGTATTCCAATTTTAAATACCTCAGTAAATCCTGCGAGATCAACTAGTCAGGCGTTATTTGCTGGCGGAGACTAAATGCCCCAACTTTGGCTTTTTTGGTTAGCACCTATTGCTGGAGCATTAGTTGCAGGTGTTCTGCACAAAATATTTTTCAGTAAACATTAAAGCGTGATAAAAAAAGAGGCTGCCTTTTCAGGTAGCCTCTTTGTAATTTATAATAGATTAACACATCAGGTTATTTCCGTTGTAACCTATCTATAAAGTTAATTGTTCTTCAGTGTGATTTCCGCTACTGAGTTCTCAGCATGTGCCTTGTTGATTTTAGAGCCTACTTTTTGTTCAATTGTAATACTCAAACCAAGTGCGTCCTCCATATAAGGTATGGTCTTTAAATTGCGCTCTGACTCATCTAAAATACCAAGATTTACCATCCTGTCTTGTAATTCGGCCCAAATTTGATAGGTCTGATTTTCAGGAAGTTTAGGTAGTGAGACGACATCAATCATAGATGTTTTATCGACTGCATTTATATATGCCACTGTCTTAAGGTCTTTAGCTCTTGCATTTCCTCTTAAAACATACTTTTCAGTTTCTGGGTTGTTTAATTTCATAAACTGAAGCATTACGTTCTCAAGTCTCTTATTGTTGTCCTCTATATCACTTCTAAGATCAAAAATCTCTTCTACAACCACTTGGTTTTCATGACTTAGTGATACATTTTGTTCGTAAAGTAAAAATGCCGTACCAGCAAAAATAAAGGCAGCGATACTTGCTGCAATGCTAAACCATGGCGTTCGTCTATGAGTAGGAGATGAGTGCATTTGTATGACAGGTGCATCCTCAGTAATATCTTTAATAACGGCATTCAAAATATATTTTGGAGCTTCTACCGCATTAGCTTTCGCTAGAATTTCTAAATTATCTTGAAGTCTCTCATACTCAGCTTTTACTTCAGGAAATTCAGCAATGTAGCTTTCAACTTCTAAATTTTCATTAGGAGTTGTGGTGCCTAAGATATAGCTATCCAATAGGCCCGAATCCATAAAAATTTGTAAATTTTTTTCCATTTTTTATATGCTTTATACTATACTTTAGTTGAAGAGTTTTCGTAAATCTCTCAAACCAATTTTCAACCTAGATTTTATAGTACCTAAAGGAATGTCTAATTCGTCACTAGCTTCTTGTTGTGTCATGCCTTCAAAAAATAAGGCATTTAAAACGATTTGATACTTCTCTTCTAGTTTGGCAACGTGCTCTTTTAAATCGATGACATCTTGATTTAAACTTGAGGTTGGTAGAATATATACGTCTGATTTGTCAATTTGGACTTCTTTATTAAAACGATTATTGAAACTTCTAAGTTTATCAATGGCAGTATTGCGTGCAATTCTATAGAGCCAAGTAAAAAGTTTTGCTTTTTTTGAATCGTATTTTTTCGAGTTTTTCCAGATCTTCACAAAACTTTCCTGCAAGGCGTCCTGCGCGAGTTCTTCGTTCCTGGTTATTTTTAAAATAACGCCATAGAGGCTATCAGAATAATTTTCATAAAGCAAATTTATGGCAGCTTTGTCTCCTTTTTCAAGAAGTTGGACTATATGTTCTTCTAATGAATAGCTCAAAAAGTTAAAATTTAATTTAATGTAAGGTTTAAAAAGTCCAAATATGTTTTTTGGACGTATATCATATTAAGATAGTGAAATTACAAATAAACTACTTTATTATTAAAATATTGCTTTTATATCGGTAGTGTCGAAATTTCTTCTTTTTAAGAAAATTGATTAATAGCTTTTTCATTTGACACTGCAGTAATTACTTCAAGGCTCCTTCATATTTGTTGGAGCCTTTTTATATAATATTTACTTCAGTTTCTATGGTAATTCCAAAAATCTGCTTTATAGTTTTTTGAATTAGTTTCGCTAAACCAAGTATATCCGACCCTTTGGCATTTCCATAATTGACCAATACCAAGGCTTGTTTTTTATGTACACCGTAATTGTTAAAGGTCTTGCCTTTGAAGCCTGATTTTTCAATCAGCCAGCCTGCGGGTACTTTCACTTCATTTGGAGATACAATATAACTTGGTATATCAGGAAAGTTGATTTTAAGTTCTTCGAAGAGAATGTTAGAAATTACGGGATTTTTAAAAAAACTGCCACTATTGCCAATCTCTTTAGGATTAGGAAGTTTGCTTTCCCTGATTGAGATCACCGCTTTCGAAATGTCCTGAATCGTCGGGTCTATCACGCCCATGGTTTCTAATTCTTTAGTTATAGCACCGTATTCTGTATGCAATTGATGCTGATGCTTGCTCAATCTCAAAGTGGTGCTTACGATAACATAGTGGTGCTTTTTGTCTTGTTTAAACACGGATTCCCGATATCCAAATTGACATGCGTCTTTCGTAAACGTTTCAATCACTTTAGTTTTTATATTCAGCGCATCACAAGATTCGAAAACATCTTTTAGTTCTACTCCATAAGCACCAATATTTTGAATGGGAGCAGTCCCAACATTACCTGGAATTAGCGACAAATTTTCTATACCTCCAAAGTTATGTTCCAAACACCATAAAACAAACTGATGCCAATTTTCACCAGCATAGGCCTTGACAAAGACTACGTCTTCGTCTTGGTCAGTAATTTCGATGCCTTTAAGAACCAAATGAATTACTAAACAATCCAAATCTTTTGTGAGCAGCATATTACTGCCGCCACCCAGAATAAATTTTTCGGGATAGGCATCCAAACTTAAGGCCTCTTTTAAGTCTTGGATAGTTTCAACCTTCACAAAATATCTTGCACGGGCCTCCAGCCCAAAAGTATTATAAGGCTTTAATGATATATTTTCTTGAATATGCACTAATTTGGGTAAACTTTTAAGGCTTCTTTTAAAATATAAACGGCTCTGATCAAGCTTTCTTCATTAAGTACATAGGCTATTCTAATTTGATTTAATCCGACATTTGGAGTCGAATAAAAACCTGCGGCCGGAGCTACCATGACTGTTTCCTTATTGTAGTCGTAGCTTTCCAATAACCATTGTGCAAAATGGTCAGCACTTTTAACTGGTAATTCCACAATGCAATAGAACGCACCTTTTGGCTCAGCAATCTTCAGACCATCAATTTTTTTCAATTCCCTGATGAGGATATTTCTCCTTTTTCCATACTCTTTAATTACGTCATCAAAATAACTTTGGGGCGTATCCAATGCAGCCTCACTAGCAATTTGTGCCAATGTAGGAGGACTCAATCGTGCCTGTGCGAATTTTAAAGCGGTTGAGATAACTTCCTTGTTTTTAGAGACCAAATAACCAATTCGTGCACCACACATACTATAGCGTTTTGACACTGAGTCGATAATTATAGCATGGTCTTCGAGTCCTTCTTCTTGCATAATGGAATAAAACTCATTGCCATCATATACAAATTCTCTATAAACTTCATCCGCTATCAAGAATAGGTCGTGTTTCTTTACAACAGCAGCCAGTTGTCTGATTTCTTCCTTGGAATAAAGGTATCCAGTGGGATTTCCTGGGTTACAAATTAAAATCGCTTTCGTTTTATCTGTAATCAGTTTTTCAAATTCTTCAATGGCCGGCAAAGCAAAATTATCGTCAATTTTTGAAATGACCGGAACCACTTTAATATCAGAAGCTGTGGAAAAACCGTTATAATTCGCGTAAAATGGTTCCGGGATTATAATTTCATCATCAGAATCCATTACACTTCCAAATGCGAACAATAAAGCTTCACTGCCGCCCGTGGTGACAATAATATCACTATGGTCAACATTGATATTGTTTTTGGCGTAGTATTGCGCTATTTTTTTTCTATACCCTTCAGAACCTTCAGATCGCGTATATGCTAAAATATCCAAAGAATGTACTCTAACGGCATCTAGAGCAATTTCTGGAGTTTTGATGTCAGGTTGTCCAATGTTTAAATGATAGACGGTTTTTCCTTCTTTGTAGGCTTGTTCCGCGTACGGAACTAACTTTCTAATTGGAGATGATGGCATCATCTGTCCCTTTTTTGAAATTTTTGGCATGAGCTTAATGTTTAAGAGGGTAAAGTTCTGAAAATTATCTCAAAGATTTTTGAAAATCGTCATCTAAAAAAAAGGAAAGTAGACTTAAAGATTTGTAAATTGTTATTACTCTAGCTTCGTTTAGGATGATTAGGAGATTTTTTACTTTTTTTTGCATTATGTTCATTTGCGGACCGTCGTTTTCGCAGAGTGGTTTTCATTTGGTTCAAACGGAACGTACAAAGATTAAATTTCAACATATTGACAATCTTATTATTATTCCTGTGGAAATAAACGGAGGGAAGTTTTCTTTTATTTTAGATTCAGGAGTTAGTAAACCAATTTTGTTCAATATTATAAATTCTTCAGATTCGTTGAAGTTCAAGAACATAGAAAGTATTTATTTAAGGGGCTTGGGAGATGGAGAGTCCACTGAAGCTTTAAAATCAAGAAAAAATGTTTTTAAAATTGGCGACGCTATAAATGTCAATCAGGATGTGTTTATAATTTCTGATGAGACTATAAATTTCACACCTAGATTGGGCATTCCTGTCCATGGAATTATTGGCTATGACATATTTAAGGATTTTATTGTGGAAATAAATTATGGTTCAAAGTTTATTCGGTTGAATAATCCTCAAACTTATAGATATAAGACATGTAGAAGTTGTGAAACTTTAAAACTGACTTTGTATAACAACAAGCCATTTATTGATGCCATAATTGAAGTGAAAGGAGAAAGTATTCCTGTAAAATTATTGATGGACTCGGGAGGAAGTGATGCTTTGTGGTTGTTTGAAAATGATTCATTGGGATTGGTCCCGGAAGATGATAACTTCTTTATCGATTTTTTAGGTAAAGGATTAAGTGGAAGTGTACATGGAAAACGAGCAAAATTAAAGCGGTTTTCCATAAATGATTTCCATATCAACGATTTGAACGTTGCCTATCCTGATTCTGCAGCAGTTAGTTTTGCTAGAAAGTTTAAGGCCCGGAGCGGTAGTATGGGTGGGGAATTAATGAAACGTTTTAACATCATTATGGATTATGAGGGTTCAAAAGTTACTTTTAAAAAGAACAAACATTTTAATGATTCCTTTGAATATAATAAAAGCGGCATCGTCTTGGAACAGGATGGCGTTAGGATCGTTAAGGAAAGAGATCAGGGTTCTCCATATAAAAATGATCAGTCAAATGAAGAGCTGTCCAGGCTTTCAGTTATCGAAGCTTATAAATATACTCTAAAACCGGCTTTTAGAATTGTAGAACTGAGACTCGATTCACCCGCAGAAAGAGCAGGTTTGATGTTCGGAGATATTATTCTTAAAATTAATAATAAGGAAGTCCATAACTTAAAACTTCAAGAGGTCAATACGTTTTTTAGGGCTCAAGATGGAAAACTCATAAGGCTTAAAATTGAGAGGGATGGTGTGATTATGAGTTTTCAATTTAAATTGAAAAGTTTATTGTAAAAAAAAGCCCTCAAAAAATGAGAGCTTTTAAACTGTAAAAAGCGGAGAAACTATTGTTCCATTATGCTTCTCTCTCTTTTATCTAAAACACTTGTTTTACTTGGGTCAACAACCTCGCCTTTAATTTTAAGGGCAACAGTAGGTGTGTCCGCATTTGATAAGACCGTAATGGTCTTTCTAATAGGGTTGACACGTTGGGTATCATATTTCACTTGTATTTCGCCTGTTTGTCCTGGTAGGATTGGTCCCTCAGGTCGCTTTGGTACTGTACATCCACAAGTTGAGGTTACTCTAGTAATAATTAATGGGGCATTACCCGTGTTTGTAAATTCAAAAACACGAACGCCGTCCGCGCCTTTCTCAATGGTACCGTAATCAATGACGTCAGTCTTAAATTCGATCTTGGCTACTTTGTCTTGCGCAAAAGCAGAAATGCTTAACATTCCTACAAATAAAATTGCTATTAAATTTTTCATCATTTTAATTTTTTAAAATTGATAGGGTCAAAATTACTTACTTTCCACCATTTCACAAAATATATTAGTTGAACGGTAAAAAACTGTTTAAATAGAAGTCTTTATTTGGGTTAATATTTGATTTTATAATTTCACAAAAACAGAATTATAAGTAACTTTGCCTGTTATGATACAAAAACAGTACCAAAGTATGCAGATCCCAGCAAAATATTCCGCTAACAATGTAGAAGATAAGTGGTATTCCTATTGGATGGAACACAAGTATTTCAAGTCCATTCCTGATGGGCGAGAGCCCTATACCATTGTCATTCCACCTCCCAACGTTACTGGGGTTTTGCACATGGGACATATGTTGAACAATACCATTCAAGATGTGCTCATTCGTCGCGCTCGTTTACAGGGTAAAAACGCCTGTTGGGTTCCGGGTACCGATCATGCGTCAATTGCTACTGAAGCTAAAGTTGTGGCTAAGTTGAAAGAACAAGGCATCGATAAGAATAAATTAACCAGGGAAGAATTCTTAAGCCACGCGTGGGATTGGACCCATGAATATGGTGGGGTCATCTTGGAGCAGTTAAAGAAATTGGGTTGTTCCTGCGATTGGGATCGAACGAAGTTTACCATGGATGATGAGATGAGTGAGTCCGTCATTAAAGTTTTTGTGGATCTTTACAACAAAGGCTTAATTTATCGCGGTTATCGGATGGTCAATTGGGATCCAGAAGCTAAAACTACGTTGTCTGATGAAGAAGTGATCCATGTAGAACGCACTGACAAATTGTACTATGTAAAGTATCAAATTGAAAACCAAGATGATTTTGTAACCATTGCCACCACACGTCCTGAAACTATTTTGGGTGATACTGCCGTCTGCGTAAATTCTAAGGATGAACGCTTTCAGCACCTTATCGGCAAAAACGTTATTGTGCCAATATGTAATAGAATCGTACCGATAATTGCTGATGATTATGTTGATATGGAATTTGGTACGGGCTGTTTGAAAATCACTCCTGCACATGATGTCAATGATAAGGAAATTGGGGACAGACATCAATTACAAGTGGTCGATATCCTTAATGATGATGCGACTTTAAATAGTTTTGGTCTTCATCATCAAGGGAAAGATAGGGAAGTAGCAAGAAAAGATGTGACCCAAGAACTGAAGGATTTGGGAATTCTAGATAAAACTGAAGATATTACACATAAGGTTGGGACAAGTGAACGCACCAAAGCAGTGATAGAACCGAGACTTTCTGATCAATGGTTTTTGAAAATGGAAGAACTTGCAAAACCAGCTATTAAAGCGGTCTTGGAAGATGAGGAAGTGAAGTTGTTCCCAAAACGTTTTAATAATACGTACCGCCATTGGATGGAAAATATCCGCGATTGGAATATTTCGCGTCAGTTACTTTGGGGACAACAAATCCCTGCCTATTTCTATGGCGACGGAAAAGACGATTTTGTAGTGGCTGAAAGTCGCGAGGAAGCCCTGAAGTTGGCCCAACAAAAATCGAATAATTCTCAACTCACAATAGCAGATTTAACTCAAGATAAAGACGCTTTAGACACTTGGTTTTCATCTTGGTTATGGCCTATAAGTGTTTTTGATGGAATTCGGAATCCGAATAACCCTGAAATTGAATATTATTATCCAACCAATGATTTGGTGACAGGTCCGGATATCCTGTTTTTTTGGGTAGCACGTATGATTGTTGCAGGCTACGAATACAGAGATCAAAAACCTTTTGAAAATGTCTATCTCACAGGATTAGTGCGGGATAAACAACGTCGAAAAATGAGTAAGTCCTTAGGGAACTCTCCCGATGCTCTACAATTGATTGACGATTATGGTGCGGATGGCGTGCGCGTTGGATTGTTGTTGAGCTCCGCTGCTGGAAATGATTTGATGTTTGATGAAGAATTGTGCAACCAAGGAAAAGGTTTTGCCAATAAAATATGGAATGCCTTCAGGTTGGTCACAGGTTGGGAAGTCGCCGAAATAGAACAACCCGAGGCCTCTAAAATTGCAATAGAGTGGTATCAATCGAAGTTTCAACAAGCCTTGGTCGAAATAGAAGATCATTATAGCAAGTATCGCCTGTCTGATGCTTTAATGGGCATATACAAGCTGATTTGGGATGATTTCTGCTCATGGCTCTTGGAAATGATCAAACCAGAATATCAACAGCCTATCGATTCGAAAACATTTAAAAGTGTGATTGACATCTTTGAATCGAATTTAAAGATATTACACCCTTTTATGCCATTTTTGACCGAAGAAATCTGGCATTTCATTGCAGAGCGAAGTGCTGAAGGAGCTCTGATCGTTGCAGAATACCCAAAACTTGAATCTTTTGATACTCAATTAATTTCAGATTTTGAAATGGTCAAAGAGGTGGTTTCAGGAATTAGAACCATTAGAAAAAACAAAAACATTTCGTTTAAGGATAGTATTGAGCTATCAGTCATCAATAATGAGAAATTATCAGAACGATATAACTCCGTTATTGAAAAGATGGGAAATATTTCTAAAATGGAATCAGTTGCAGATGCCGTTGATGGCGCCTTAAGTTTTAGAGTACATTCCAACGAGTATTTTATTCCTATTTCCGGAGCCATTAACGTGGAAGAAGAAATTAAAAAATTAAATGACGAATTAAAATATACCGAGGGTTTTCTAAAATCCGTACAAACTAAACTATCCAATGAGCGTTTCGTTAACAACGCACCTGCACAGGTTTTGCAAAACGAACGCAATAAGGAAGGAGACGCTTTGGCTAAAATAGAGACGATTAAATCGAGTTTGGCGAATTTGAAGTAGATGTGAATTGGCAGATCCTTCTTTTAGATACGAACCTGCCAGTCCTTTCAGGCGGGTTGTACTAATTAGCATGAATTGTTCATTCAGAGTTTACGCTTTAAGTTAGTAATAATCATAATGATTTGGACTGTTAGCTTGCGCTACCTTATTTATTAGATAAGATCTGAAAGCTATAAACTAATGCTCTGCGAAACTTTGTGCTCTTTTGTGAAACTCTTTGTAACAGCTTATCAGTGATTAGTCGGTAGAGATTAGTGGGTAGTCATGGATATTTAGTTTTCTATACCTGAAGTTTCTTTAAAACGAAATATCTAAGATTGTTTTCAAAAACTCTCTGTGAAACTCTCATCTCTGTGAATCTCCGTGTAATAACTTGTGGATTTTATGATTTGGAATTTGGTACTTTGATTTTGGGCTGTGTAGTTTTGAACTTTGAATTTAAAACTTAGAATTGCAGTAGTCTACCATTCATTAATCCTATTCGAGTCTAATTTTACAAAAATAAACAGTAAAATAGTAAATGCCCAAAGTGCAGAACCACCATAACTGAAGAACGGAAGTGGTATCCCTATGGTTGGGATCAAGCCCATCACCATGCCAATATTAATCAAGAAATGGAAAAACAGGATAGAGGCTACGCAATACCCATAAACTCTGCTGAACTGGGATTTTTGTAATTCGGCTAAATATAATATTCGAAGCAGCAGCGCCACAAAAAGAAGTACAACGAGAGCGCTTCCCAGAAATCCCCATTCTTCTCCAACGGTACTAAAGATATAATCGGTATGCTGTTCAGGTACAAACTTACCAGTAGTTCTCGTACCTTGCATGAAGCCTTTTCCTGTCAATCCTCCAGAACTGATTGCTTTTTCAGATTCGTGCAGATTATATAGAATAGTTTGTTTCAATTCATGAAGCTTTTGGGGGTCGTTTTCCAAGCGCAACCATAAGCTAATTCTGTCTTTTTGGTGAAACTGCAAGATATTATTATAAAAATATTTGATGCCAAAGGATACGGCCATACAGACTAAAAGAATGGCGATAGGCTGTATGATTTGTGGTCTTTTCTTCTGTCCAAAAAAGTGATGTCCGAAAATTAATAGCCCAGCTACAAGTACAGCAACAACGACATTAAATTTAAGTGCCAATACGGCCAATAAAACAAGAAAAACGGCAACGACAAGGTATATTTGCTGCAATCCCTCTCTATAAAAAACAAAAAAGAAAGCAACATAAACGAGGGCGCTCCCTGTATCGTTTTGCAACACGATTATAATTGCAGGAAGTACAATGATACCCGCCGCCTTAACCTGATCTTTAAACGTTTTCATATTGGTTTGAAGGTCGCTGATATATTTTGCCACGGCTAACGAGGTTGCAAATTTTGCGAATTCACTCGGTTGTAATGTCATTCCGCCTATACCATACCAACCTAGGGCACCATTGACATTTTTCCCGAAAAGAAACAAACCCAATAAAGAGACAATAGATAAAAAATAGATAACACTGGTAAAACGTTCGTAAAACTTAGCGTCTAAGGCGAGAATTAGAATGATTAATACAAATGTGAAAATAATAAACACGGATTGCTTTCCGTAAGGATGGTTCATGTCAAAATAGCTCACAATCTCCCCGGTGTGAGAGGCTGACATAATGTTAAGCCACCCAAAACCCACCAGCAATAAGAATAATGCAATGGTGATCCAGTCAAAGTTTAATCCTCTAAAATCTCTTTGCATTTATTGTAAATTAAACGATGATGTCCGTGTGCTCTCAGGGTTTACAATGGTGTCTCTGGTTATTTTTTCAATAACTTGCAATGCAGATTGCCTGTTGATGCCAAATTCTTTTCCTGAATATGGTTTTGCATATTCGTTCTCCAAGCTGTGTGTGAGAATCCAATTTTCCATAGCGGTCATTGTGATTTCTCCTCTAATATATTTTTCAATCATTAAACTTGCAATACGACCTGCAAAGCGACTGCCCCAATAGCCATTTTCAACAAAAACAGCAATCGCAATTTTCGGGTTGTCCTTCGGAGCAAAAGCCACAAAAATAGAGTGATCTGTCAATTGTGTACGCTTACCATCTATTCTCATAAAGTTTTCGGCCGTCCCTGTTTTACCACAGATATCAATCCCAGGCACGCGAAGGCTGTAAGCCGTTCCGCCGTTATAAACATCAAACATGCCCTGCACCACGGGTTCAAAATGCTCCTTATCAATGGTGGTATAATTGGGGGTGGTGTATTTTTCGTCTATTTCAGCTCCTTCAATGTTTTTAATGATGTGCGGTGTATAATAAAAACCTCTATTGCTAATGGCGGCCACCATATTAGCCAATTGGATAGGCGTAGTCTCCACCTCACCTTGTCCAATGGAATTAGAAATATTATAGGTAGAAGACCAGCGGTTTTTACCATACCATTTATCATAGAATGCGCCGTCCGGTACACGACCTTTGTTTCCAATCTTAAGATCATATCCTAAATAGTCACCAAGTCCAAAACTTTTGACGTGGTTGCTCCAAACATCCATCCCTTCAGCCGGTTTATCATACTTATCGATAATTCGTCTGTAGACATTCACAAAATAAGCATTACAAGACTGTGCAATACCTTGGTTCATAGAAAGTGGACTAACATGGCTATGGCAGCCTGTCAATCGTCGGCTACCTAAATAATAGCCATGCCTACATGAGAATTGATCCTGAGTCGTCACAACTTTCTCTTGGAGGCCTATCAAGGCGCTTATCACCTTAAATGGTGACCCTGGAGGATATTGTGCTTTTAGACTTCTATCAAATAATGGTTTTGCAATGGTATCGTTGTAAAGTTTAGTGAAATTTCGAGAACGCTGTCTGCCAACCAATAAATTTGGATTGTAGGAAGGGGCAGAAACCATAGCGAGGATTTCACCTGAACTCGGTTCTATAGCAATGATGCCACCATGTTTATGTCGCATTAAAAGCTCACCATATTCCTGAAGTTTAGAATCGATAGTGATCGTAATATCCTTTCCGGGTTCGGGCAAAGTATCATAAATACCATCTTTATAGGCGCCAATATCTCTATTGAATCGGTCTTTTTGGATAAATTTTATTCCTTTTACACCTCGTAACTCTTCCTCATAAGATAATTCGACACCTTGTTTACCAATTAAATCACCACTTTTGTAGTAAGGGTCGTTTTCAATAATATAATTGTTGACTTCTCCAATATCTCCCAAAACGTTAGCGCCAATAGTTGTTTGATAATCTCTTAACGATCGTTTTTGAATATAAAACCCTTCGTATTTCCTGATTTTTTCTTGTAGAACAGCATATTCCATTCTCGAAAGTTGAGGAATAAAAACAGAAGGTAATCGAGGCGAATAGCGGTATGCCTTATTATAAAAATTGATAAAATCTTCCTTGGTAATCTTCAAAAGATTACAAAACTCTAATGTGTCTAAGGATTTCACTTCCCGCGGAATGAACATCACATCATAGGACGGTTGGTTGGCCACCAGTAATTTGCCATTTCTGTCATAGATGTATCCTCGTTTTGGATAGTCGCGTACCTTTCTGATGGCATTATCATCAAGTAGACTGTAAGGATCTTCATTGTACACTTGTAGGTAAAATAAGCGTGCAATAAAAACCAAACCTACAACAGTTATAATTGAAAGGAGTAGCAGTTTTCTCATTTACGTTTTTGGCTAAAAAGTATTGTGATAATCAAACAAAGTATTATAGTGAAAATCCCTGAGAATAACGTTTTTTGAAGTATTAAAATTATTTTAGAAATGTTAAATATTTCTAATGAATACATAATCAGGTGATGGATAAATGTCAAGGCTGAAAAATAGGTAAATTTGCTGCTAAAATCTGTTTGGTTGAATTTTATGGATTGGTAGTCATAAACCGTTCCAAAGGAAAACTTTAGGAAAATGGGTCTTATATAAGCTAAAGTCACACAGGCAGCAGCATGGACGCCTCCTGAATCTGAAAAAATATCCACACTAAAACCGAGTAAAAATGCTAAGAATACAAATAGTGTTCGGTTATTGTTTGCCGGAAATAAAATGATAAATAGGATATAAATATACGGATTAATGTACCCCAGAAAATTGATATGGATAAAGATTAATACTTGAACCAAAACCAATACGATAAACCTAACGGCTAAATTTAAGGTCACCTTAGTCATCTTTTGGTTTTTGTAGAGATTTTATTTCAGAAGCCTGCAGATTTTCAATCACAAAAACATGTCCAATATTGGTCATGTCATTAAACAATTTGACATTTACAACATACGAGTCACCACCACTGTCAATTTTATACGAGTTAACCGTACCAATTAAAATACCTTTCGGAAAAATAGTCGATTGGCCTCCCGTAATAATCGTGTCACCGATGGCTACGGGTGCGAATTTTGAAATATCAATGAGTTGTGCATATTCTGGGGATTCTGTATTCCATACTAAAGATCCAATATGATTGGTCTTTTTAAGTTGGGCATTGATTCGGCTTCGGGTGTTTAAAATTGATAATACGGAAGAAAAATTTTGAGAGGTGTTTTCAACAATACCAACAATACCCTGAGAGGTTATCACGCCATAATCAACTTTGATACTATCTTTTTTTCCTTTGTTTATGGTCAAATAGTTAGTGGATTGTGAGTAACTGTTCTTATAAACACTTGCAGTCCTGAACTTATAATGTGTATCCAATTTAAGACTGTCTTTGAAGGCAGGTTTCATAGTATCTACATCCAAATTGTGAACTATGGATTTTAACATCCGGTTTTCTTCCAACAGGGCTTTGTTTTCCTTGGCCAAATTGAAATATTGGCCAACACTGTTTGCTGTTTTGTATACAGTACCGGTAACTACGTTCGAAGAGTTTATGAATTTACTTTTGTGATAGGAATGCGATTGGATTGTGAAAAACAAAGACAAGCCAAAAAGCAACAAAAACACAAGAAAAGTTTTGTTCCTAAGTACAAAGTTTATGATTTGTTGCATTCTGACTTACTATTTTATCAATATACTTTTGAATTTAGGGAGGTTTTTTAATACAATTCCCGTTCCTCTAACCACTGCTCTTAAAGGATCTTCAGCAATATACACAGGCAAATCTGTCTTTTGGGACAAACGTTTGTCTAAGCCTCGGAGCATAGAGCCTCCACCTGCAAGATAAATACCAGTATTGTAAATATCTGCAGCCAATTCTGGCGGTGTTTGAGATAAGGTTTCCATCACAGAATCTTCTATTCGCAAGATGGATTTGTCCAGTGCTTTTGCAATTTCTCGGTAAGAAATTTGAACCTGTTTAGGCTTCCCAGTTAAAAGATCACGCCCTTGAACGCTCATTTCTTCTGGAGGTAATTCTAAATCTTCAGTTGCGGCACCAATCTGTATCTTAATTTTTTCTGCAGTACGTTCACCAACATATAAGTTATGTTGTGTACGCATATAATACACAATGTCGTTGGTAAATACATCACCGGCAACTTTAACTGATTTGTCGCAAACTATACCACCTAAAGCAATGACTGCAATCTCTGTAGTTCCACCACCTATATCCACAATCATATTCCCTTTTGGTTGCATGATGTCGATGCCGATACCAATAGCCGCAGCCATTGGTTCGTGGATGAGATAAACTTCTTTACCATTAACGCGCTCACAGGATTCTTTTACTGCCCGCATCTCCACTTCAGTAATTCCCGAAGGAATACAAACTACCATGCGTAAAGCAGGGGAGAAGAGTTTTTTCTTTAAAGCGGGAATGTTTTTTATGAACAAACTGATCATTTGTTCTGAGGCATCAAAATCGGCAATAACCCCATCTTTTAGAGGTCTGATCGTTTTGATGTTTTCATGCGTTTTACCTTGCATCATGTTGGCTTCTTTTCCAACGGCAATTATTTTTCCTGAAATTCGGTCTCTTGCAACTATTGAAGGGCTATCTACAACGACTTTATCATTGTGGATAATTAAGGTGTTTGCGGTTCCTAAATCTATGGCTATTTCTTCTGTTAAGAAATCAAAAAATCCCATGCGTATTGTTGATTATTTAGGTTGATATTAGTTTGTTTGTTGATAATGTTGTAAATGTAATAAAACTTCATAAATATCAAAGGTTATATTACATCGGTATTTGTTCATTTTGGAGGATCGCTTATCGGTTGCTTAGATTCAATTCTATTTAGTGCTTAAAATGACGTGTACCGGTAAATACCATGGACACATTATTTTGGTTGCAATAATCAATGCTCAATTCATCTTTGATAGAGCCTCCTGGTTGAATTACAGCGGTAATCCCAGCATCTTTTGCAATTTCGACACAGTCAGGAAACGGGAAAAATGCATCACTGGCCATAACGGCTCCTTTCAGATCAAAATTAAAAGACTGTGCTTTATGAATGGCTTGGTTAAGAGCGTCCACACGACTGGTCTGTCCGGTTCCACTCGCAAACAATTGTTTGTTTTTTGCCAATACAATAGTGTTGGATTTGGTGTGCTTGCAAATCTTGGAAGCAAAGATCAAATCTTCTAACTCATTTTGTGAAGGTTTATTGTTGGTGGTATAACTTAAATCTGATAAGGCATCTGTTTTATTGTCTTTGTCCTGTACCAATACTCCGTTCAAACAAGTTCTTACCGTTGTTTGTGGAAGTTCTATCTCTTTTTGGATTAAAAGAATTCTGTTTTTCTTACCCTTTAAAATTTCTTTCGCTTCCGCGGAATAACTTGGCGCTATGACCACTTCACAGAATAAACTGTGGATTTCCTCGGCTGTGGCCTTGTCGATTTCTGTGTTTGCAATTAAGATGCCGCCAAAAGCCGAAACAGGGTCGCCTGCCAAAGCATCAACATAGGCTTGGTGCAACGTATCTCTTTGTGCAAATCCGCAGGCATTATTATGTTTTAAAATGGCGAAAGTTGGTGACTCAGCTTTAAATTCATTCATCAAATTGACCGCGGCATCAACGTCTAAAAGGTTGTTATAGCTTAATTCCTTACCATGAAATTGAGTGAACATGGCTTCAAAATTTCCGAAGAAAAAACCTTTTTGGTGTGGGTTTTCTCCATATCGCAACACTTTGCCGTTGGTTTCACTGATTTTTAAAACAGTTTCCTCGTGATTTTTGTTGAAATAATTGAAAATAGCAGTGTCATAATGCGACGATACATTGAAAGCCTTAGCTGCAAAACGTTTTCTATCTTCATCCGATGTTTCACCTTTTTTGTTTTTCAAGAGTTCCAAAAACTCACTGTAATCGTCAACAGAAGAGACACAAACCACATCTGAATAGTTTTTTGCTGCAGCTCTGATCAGGGAAATTCCTCCAATATCGATTTTTTCGATAATATCTTCATGGCTTGAGTCAGAAGCCACTGTTTTTTCAAAGGGATATAAATCCACAATTACCAAATCAATTTGCGGGATTGAAAACTCAGCCAATTCAGCCACGTCTTGAGTGTTATTTTGCCGGTTTAATATGCCTCCAAAAACTTTTGGATGCAAAGTTTTGACACGTCCGCCCAAAATAGAAGGATAAGAAGTCACATCTTCTACAGGAATGACGTTAACACCTAAATCTTTTATGAATTTTTCGGTACCGCCAGTGGAGTAAATAGTAACGCCTAACTGGCTTAATTCTTTTACAATAGGTTCTAATCCGTCCTTACTGAAAACAGAAATCAAGGCAGATGAAATAGTTTTGTTTTGCATTGTGTTGTGTGTTTGGTTTGGCCTCATTTGATAATGAATGCTATGGGAAAATGAAAATTTAATTAAATGCTATTTTTTAAAGCGCAAAAATACATATTATTGAAGACAATTTAAGGGAACAAGCGGCTGTTTATTTATGTTTTTTGTAACAAATAATTGTTGCCAACGTCCTATCCTTAAAATCGTCCTAAAACCACAAAATTTAGATGTTACTGTACTTACGCTTATTTAAAGAAAGTTTTTCATTTGCCATAAATGCACTTACCAACAATAAGTTGCGTACGTTTTTATCCTTATTGGGCGTTACCATTGGTATTTTTTCCATTATTGCCGTTTTGGCGGCAGTAGATTCGTTAGATAGAAATATCCAAGATCAACTTTCTGGATTGGATAAAAACACCATGTACTTGACAAAATTCTCATTTTTAACAACCGATGTTCCAAGATGGCAACGTGATAATTTTCCACAAACTGATTATAATGATTTTGATTTTATAAGACGGAATGTGCCGGACATTGCAGCCTCTGCCTATATGATTTTTGGAAGTTCGCAAACGGTCAAGTATGAAGCGGAAACCATTTCTGGAGTCACTATTACTCCAGCTTCGAATGGAATTTACGATATTGACAATATCAAAATAGAAGAGGGTCGTTTCTATACGGAACCCGAATCTATGAACGGTGCTCCTGTAGTTGTTTTAGGTCATTCAGTGGCAAAAAACTTATTTGGGAATGTCAATCCTTTGGGAAAGCAAATCAGGGCTTATGGTCGTAAATTGACAGTGATTGGCGTCATTAAAAAAATGGGCGGCCTTGCTGGAAATTCTGATGACAGTGCCTATGTGCCGGCCAACTTTGTCAGACGTTTTCAAAGTGGTGGTGTTAATGGTATTCCAGGGGCTATAATGATCAAACCAGAAAAAGATATAGATTTAGGTGCTTTTGAAGGTGCCTTAAAACAGAAATTCAGGGCATATAGAGGATTGAAAGCAGGAGATCCTGATAATTTTTTTGTCAACAAAATGTCTGGTCAAACTGATCAAATTGACGCTATTATCGGTACCATGAACCTGATGGGATGGATCATCAGTGGCTTTTCACTTTTGGTGGGTGGGTTCGGTATTGCGAATATTATGTTCGTTAGCGTAAAGGAACGTACAAACCTTATTGGGATACAAAAATCACTGGGAGCCAAAAATCGTTTTATCTTATTTCAATTTTTGTTTGAAGCTGTGATTTTGGCAGTTATTGGAGGTCTTATTGGGCTTTTCTTTGTGTGGATTGTTTCTTTGATTGCTTCCCAATTTACGGGTGATTTCGAATTTGTCCTTTCCGCAGGAAATATGTTTTTAGGGTTTATGCTGTCGACCATTATCGGACTGGTATCTGGAGTGATTCCTGCAATTTCTGCATCACGCTTGGATCCTGTTGAGGCTATAAGAACGGGAATGTAAATGGTTATTAAAAATCTCCAAAAAACACATTCCAAATGCCAATGGGTATGAAAATTCTTCTTGGGTTGTTTCTAATTGCTTCTGTAAGGAAGGTTTTTCAAATCAAGAGTTTTATTTATAGCGCTCTTTAGGTCTTGTTGAACTGAGGGGGAGGTAATGACTTCTGAATAGATTTTTGAGTACGGATGTCTTCAATGCAATTATTTTTCAATTGAAAAATAATTTTTGCAGAAAAACACCTTATCTTTAAGTCGTTTTAAAACATCAAAAAAATAGATGCTGCTTTACTTACGCTTATTTAAAGAGAGTTTTTCATTTGCCATCAATGCGCTTACCAACAATAAACTACGCACGTTTTTATCCTTATTGGGCGTTACTATTGGTATTTTTTCCATTATTGCAGTTCTGGCGGCGGTAGATTCTTTAGATAGAAACATCCAGGATCAGCTCTCAGGATTGGATAAAAACACGATGTATTTAACCAAGTTTTCCTTTGGTCCAACGGATATACCTCGATGGCAACGGGACAATTTCCCTCAAACTGAATACAGTGACTTTGATTTTATAAGACGAAATGTGCCTGACATTGCAGCTTCCGCCTATGTTATATTTGGAAGCCCGCAAACAGTGAGATATGGCGCAGAAACCATATCTGGAGTTGATATCACGCCGGTGTCCAATGAGATTTACGAGATTGAGAACGTAAAAATCGAGAAGGGACGGTTTTATACAGAATCAGAGTCTATAAATGGAGCTCCTGTTATTGTTTTGGGGCATTCCCTTGCTGAAAATCTATTTGGGAATTCAGATCCTATTGGGAAGCAAATTAGAGTTTATGGTCGCAGATTGACTGTCATTGGTGTCATGAAAAAACTGGGCGCAGGACTTGGTGGAAGTCCAGATGATAAAGCTTATGTGCCAGCCAATTTTGTGAGACGTTTTCAAACTGGTGGTGTTGGCGGTATTCCTGGAGCAGTAATAATCAAACCCGAAAAAGGTGTCGATATGGGTGCTTTTGAAGCCGTCTTAAAACAAAGATTTAGAATTTATAGAGGTTTGAAAGCTGGAGAGCCGGATAATTTCTTTGTAAATAAAATGTCGGGATTTACGGATGCGATTGATGGAATTATCGGCACAATGAATATCATGGGCTGGATTATCAGTGGCTTTTCTTTATTGGTTGGCGGCTTTGGAATTGCAAACATCATGTTTGTGAGCGTAAAGGAACGTACAAACCTTATTGGGATACAAAAATCGTTAGGTGCCAAAAACCGATTTATTTTGTTTCAGTTTTTGTTTGAAGCGGTCATTTTAGCGGTCATTGGTGGACTCGTGGGGCTGTTATTTGTGTGGATTGGTTCTTTGATTGCTTCGCAATTTACGGGCGATTTCGAATTTGTCCTCTCCGCAGGAAATATGTTTTTAGGGTTTATTCTATCGACCATCATCGGATTGATTTCCGGTGTAATTCCGGCTATTTCTGCATCACGACTAGATCCGGTCGAGGCAATCCGAACGGGGATGTAATCAGAAAATTGCGATGATTAAATCTTGCAGACTTGAATCTTTACGGCCTTGCGAGAATATTAAAGTATTGAAGACACTTGAGAACAAACAAACTCCAAAAAGCGCTCATCAGCTTCGGTAAATGGGTCTATCGTATTGGAATCGATATCAATTTGACCAATATTTTCACCATTCACAAAAATGGGAACGACAATTTCAGCCTTAACCGTAATGCTGCAGGCAATATAATTATCCTGTGCCGAGACATCTGGAACTACAAAATTCTGATTGCTGACCGCCACCTGTCCGCAAATACCCTTTCCAAATGGAATGATTGTATGATCAGTTGGCGCGCCAACATAAGGTCCCAATTTTAATTCTTCTTTATCGCCATTTCTAAAGTAAAACCCAACCCAGTTATAATAAGGGATGTTCGACTCGAGAACCTCACAGATGGATAGCAGACGTTCATTGACGTCTTTATTGGTGTCAGAAACTATCGAAGTTATTTGCGGTTTAAGTTGGTCTAAGGTCATTGTTTAAAAGTTTTGGTAAAAGTATCTAAAATGTGCTGCTTCAATCGGCTTTTTATATATTTTTAACATTCTGAACAAAAACTTGAATTCTTGAAGGATCTGGTCATAAAGTACAAATCGGTTATTAAGTTTATCTTGACCTTTCTCTTGGTTTATGGCGTGTTGACTTTGGCTTATATGCTGTACTTAGATTATTCTGACGGTTCAGAATATTATCCCGATTATCTTACCAATTTAGTAGCCAAACAAAGTGATGAACTGCTACATACATTTGGATATGATTCTCAAATAGCAAAACATTCTGCTGAGCCTTCAATGAAGCTTATAATAAATGGCAAATATGTGGCGCGCGTGGTTGAAGGCTGCAATTCTATTAGCATTATTATTTTGTTTGTCTCTTTTGTGATTGCTTTTGCAGGGAAGTTTAAAACTACCTTTTTCTATATTTTTGCGGGTAGCGTACTTATTTATGTAGTGAATCTCTTTAGAATTGTGATTTTATCGGTGGGATTATACCATTACCCATGGCGGAGGGAGGAACTGCATACCGTGATTTTTCCGTTGATTATTTATGGGATAGTATTTTTGCTTTGGATGTTTTGGGTCAATAGGTTTTCAAATTTAAGCAAGGCAGATGAGTAATGTGGTAAAAATGATCGGACTTTTAGTGCTATTTGGGTTATTGATCCTCATACGCGCTTTTGAGAACGAACTGTTCTACGATCCTTATTTGACGTTTTTTAAGAATGATTACCTTTATATAGATAATCCGCGTCGCGAAGTTTTAAAGCTGACCTTGTTTACGGCGCTTAGATACTTCCTTAATTCGGCAATTTCATTAGGAATTATCTATATTTTCTTTAAGGACTGGAGTGTGGTCAAGTTTTCAGCACTTATCTATGTCATTTCATTTTTTATTCTCTTGGCATTTTTCTTATATTTTGTAGTGAACCCAAAGCAAGAAGATTATTACATCTTTTTCAATATCAGACGGTTTTTAATTCAACCATTACTGTTATTGTTATTGCTGCCGGCATTCTACTATCATAAATTGAAATCGAAGAGAGGTTAAGTTTTTATAATTTGCGGAGATGAATACATTTTTTTGTAATTTCGCAGCAATGTATCAAGAAAACATCCATAAAACTTTTTCTATAGCAATGGCATTGTTAGTGCTGTTGTCCACCATTTCTTTTACTATGGAAAAGCATTTCTGTGGAGACGTTTTGATTGATACTGCCATTTTTTCTAAGGCCGAATCTTGTTGTGATCTTGAAATAAAGGCCATAACTGTTGCAGAAAAAAAATCCTGCTGCAAAGAGGAGATGGAAGTTGTCAAAGGTCAGGTTAATCTCAAAAAAGTAACTTTTGAAGACCTGAACTTCGACCAACAAATTTTTATATCTACTTTATATTATTCTTATCTTAATCTTTTTGAAGGTTTGCCACAGCAAATCATTCCACATAAAGATTATTCTCCACCCAATTTGGTTACTGACATACAGGTTTTAGACCAAGTTTTCATCATTTGATTCCTCAATTCAATATGTAGTGGTGCGTATTCTTGCGCTCATTATTTTATGAATTTTGATATCAACTATTTTTTAAAATGAAACTTTATTTTAGGCTTATTGCTCCTTTATTAATACGGATAACTAGCGCACCCTCGACTTCAGGAAATCTTATTTGTTTCAGAACGTCTTTATACGGTGCTTGTTTTTCTGAATAATCTGGCTCTAAGATTTAAAAACAACACTATTAATTTATAAATGAAAAACATATTTTACATTCTCATGTTCCTACCAACGCTTGTGCTTTCACAAGAAAAAATTGAAGGGATCATTATTGAAATAACCGATCAAAAAAACACCATTCCACTACCTGGTGCCAATGTATATTGGTTGGATTCTACTATTGGAGCGACCACAGATATCGATGGCAAGTTCAGTATTTCGTACCAAAAAGGATATACAAAGTTGGTAATTAGTTATGTGGGTTATAAAACGGACACCTTAACGGTTAGCTCTTCAAAATATATCAAGCATGCACTAAAATCGACGAGTGAATTGGACGAGATTACGGTCACATCTCGTAAACAAGCCACTTCAAAATCTTATATGCAATCCGCCAACGTCATGTTTGTGAGTAGCGATGAATTGCTGAAAGCGGCTTGTTGCAATCTATCAGAGAGTTTTGAAACCAATCCGTCTATTGACGTTAATTTTGCCGATGCCGTAACTGGCACCCGACAGATAAAAATGCTGGGATTGACCAGTCCGTATATTCTGATAACTGCAGAAAACATCCCTACGATACGTGGTGCATCTCAAGCTTATGGGTTGAGTTTTACACCTGGGACTTGGGTTGAAAGTATACAAATTACCAAAGGCGCTGGAAGTGTGGTCAATGGTTTTGAAAGCATTGCTGGACAGATCAATACGGAGTTGGTTAAGCCAACAACTGACAATAAACTCTTTGTCAACCTTTATGGCGCAAGCAGTGAACGCTTGGAAGCTAACGTACATTTGAATACCAAAGTCAGTGAAAAATGGAGCACGGGTTTATATCTCCATGGAAATACGCACGATAAAAAGCATGATGTTAATGATGATGGATTTATGGATATGCCCATCTACAAACAAATAAATTTCATGAATCGCTGGCAATATACCAATCCTGAAAAGGGCTTTGTGAGTTTTATCAACTTAAGTTATTTGGACGATTCGAAACAAACCGGGCAGTTAAATTTTAATCCTGATACGGATAAATTGACAACCAATGCCTGGGGAAGTGAAATTGATACAAGGAGGTTTGATATTTCTGTGAAATCGGGTTATGTCAATCCTAATATTCCTTGGCAAAGTATTGGGTTTCAAACGGCCTTTAGCAGCCATAAACAGAACTCTTATTTTGGTTTGAATCTTTATGATATTTTACACAATAGCATATATATCAACGGGATCTACAATTCGATTATCAGTGATTCAAGACATAAAATTAAAACGGGAATCAGTTATACTTATGATCATTATGATGAATTGGTGGTCACTGAAGATTTTGAACGGACAGAAAGTTCTGTAGGTGCTTTTTTTGAATACAATTTTGATAATTTAGAAGATTTAAATTTGACCGCTGGTCTTCGTATCGATAGACATAATGTGCTTGGAACATTTGTTACGCCGAGAGTGCACGCACGTTATACGCCATGGGAGAAATCGGCGTTAAGAGCGTCTTTTGGGCGAGGTAAGCGTAGCGCAAGCATCTTTGCGGAAAACCAGAATATTTTTGCCACATCAAGAACGTTATTAATTGATGGCACTGCGCCTTTGGGCAGCTTGAAAGGAGCTTATGGGCTCGATCCCGAAATTGCGTGGAATTATGGTATTTCATTTTTGCAGGGCTTTAATCTCTTTGGAAATAAGGCTGACATCACATTTGATTATTATAGAACTGATTTCCAAAATCAAATTGTGGTTGATTATGAAAATCCACAACAGATAAATTTCTATAATCTTGATGGTGACAGCTATGCTAACAGTTTTCAGGTGGAATTGAATTATAATGTCTTCGAAGGATTTGATTTTAGAACCGCCTATAAGTTTTATGATATCAAGACCCAATACAATTCTGGAAAGTTGGAGAAGCCATTGACATCCAAACATCGCATTTTTGCAAACATGTCTTACGAAACAAAGAAGACTGAGAGTTTTTCACATTGGAAATTTGATGTTACTTATAATTGGTTGGGCGAACAACGATTTACGTCAACTTCATCAAATCCTATTCAATACCAATTGCCGGAATATACACCAACCGTTGGCACGTTGAATGCTCAGGTTACAAAAGTATTTTCTGAGAAATTTGAAGTATATTTAGGCGGAGAAAACATGACCAATGTGAGACAGAACAATCCGATTTTGGGAGCAGATGATCCCTTTGGAGCAAATTTTGACACGACATTTGTTTATGGTCCAATCTTTGGGAGTATGTATTATGCAGGCCTGAGATTTAAAATTAAGTAACCCATTCCTGTGAAGGCAGGAAACCTTAAGGTTCAGCGAAGCTAATCTCGTGAATAGAAGATAATATTAACAATCAAGAACAACTTAATCACGTTTAAAGTATGCCTTCATTAGTGGAAAATAACAAGAATCAAACAATTACTAATAGATTCCTTTTTCTGAAGGAATAAAAGAACAATTAACAGGTTCTCACCTTCGTGGGAATTAAAATCAAACATTATGAAAAAAATTGTATTCGTATTAATAGTATTAGTTGGAGGCGTAACCTTCGCGCAGAATAAGAATGCCAAAGCCACTTTTGAAGTGGATGGGGTATGTAATATGTGTAAAGAACGTATTGAAAAGGCAGCCATTAAGGCCAAAGGGGTAAAAGTTGCCAATTGGGATGTCAATACCCACGAGCTGAAATTAATTTATGACGAACGAAAAACCAGTATGAAGGTCATCAAGCAAAGTATTGCTGATGCGGGTCATGACACCAAGGAAATCAAAGCCACTGACGAAGCTTACCATAAATTGCATGCCTGTTGCTTGTATAGAGATGAGGCGGTAATTGAGGATCATAAAGACGACAAAAACTAAATTAGAGAGAACCTTTCAAATTAACCTTTGGTTCGTGTCATGTCATTTGGGACCACGATAATATAATTGGCTATTTCAGATTTGTCTTCTTTGCTCATCTTATCCCATTCCGATTGCATAACCGTGGTAATAGATTTAATATTTATTCCCGGTTGGATTTTTTGGATCCACCAAATAATACCTTGATTGTAATTGGAATGGTAGGAGCCTTGAAAATGAAATAATAAATCGCCAGGATTGAAATTCTTAAGAGAGAAATGCGCCATAGTGGCATCCTTGGAAGCTTGGGAAAGTTGAATGTTTAGCATGTTTTGAGGGACATGGCTGCCCATTTTATCTGCCATATCTGCATACGCTTTTACGGTTGGATCGAAAAGGTTTTCTAATTCAGGACTGATCATTTCGAGCGCTTCGGAACTTAATTCCTTTAAAGCCTCCATCCCTTTCTTGTACAACATAGACGCATATCTTCGTGGGATGTTCGTGGCAATAAAACGCAGGTGGTTTTCTTTTGCGAAATTGACTAAAGGTTTATAATCCGTTTTGTAATTCCCCCATAATTGCGTGATTTCTGGCAACATCTTATCTTCAGGGTAGAAATCTTGCAGGTATTCGTTTAAAACTAATTGATTGCCGTTCTCAAACATCTCTGCACCAAAAAAGAGTTTCTGACCTTTAATGTCGAAGAAACTTTTGCTCATTTCTAGTTGGAGCCAGTGAGAAATGGGATTGTCATGATATTCTCCGAAAAAAACCATATCGCTGTCCGCCAAATCCTTAATCATCTTTTCATACTTGGCAGCTTTTCCATTGCTTTTAAAGAGTTGATATGCGGGCTTGTTTTGTGCCATTGTAAGGCTAATAAAGGCTACAATAAGGATTCCGGTCAGGAGATAATTTTTCATTTATGATGATTTTTTGTAGAATTTTTTCAGATGTTCTTTTTGAATTTCCGAATGAAATAAACGTTTCGAAAATTACAAAATAAAAAATTGAGTTCTTTTTATTTTGCCTTTTTTAAGGTCAACATTTAGAGATGATCTATTTCTTATCAGAAGTTTATTGAGATAAAACAAAAACGCCTCAAAAAATTTGAGGCGTTTTTTAAATAAATCCTTTTTAAGGATGTGATTATTACATCATTCCTGGCATGCCGCCGCCACCCATTGGCATTGACGGAGCATCTTCTTTGACATCAACCAAAGCACATTCCGTTGTTAGGATCATTCCGGCAACTGAGGCTGCATTTTCCAACGCGATACGTGTTACCTTCTTTGGATCAATAATTCCAGCTTTTAGCATGTCCACATAAGTTTCTGTTTTAGCATCAAAACCGAAGTCTTTCTTGCCTTCCATAACTTTTGCAACCACAACACTACCTTCACCACCAGCATTTTCAACGATGGTACGTAAAGGGGCTTCGATGGCACGTGCTACAATTTGAACACCTGTAGTTTCATCCAAATTTTCTGTGGTCAATTTCTCCAATACTGATTTTGCTCTCACAAGTGCAACACCACCTCCGGCAACAATACCTTCTTCAACAGCAGCTCTTGTTGCATGCAATGCATCGTCAACACGGTCTTTTTTCTCTTTCATTTCAACTTCACTTGCAGCACCTACATAAAGTACAGCCACACCACCAGCTAATTTAGCCAAACGTTCTTGAAGTTTTTCTTTGTCATAATCAGACGTTGTTGTTTCGATTTGCGCTTTTATTTGGCTAACTCGAGCTTTAATGTCTTCTGCTTTTCCTGAACCATTTACAATTGTCGTATTGTCTTTGTCGATAGTAATGGTTTCTGCAGAACCTAACATAGTTAAATCAGCGTTTTCAAGAGAGAAGCCTCTTTCTTCTGAAATGACTACACCACCAGTTAAGATGGCAATATCTTCTAACATCGCTTTACGTCTGTCACCAAATCCTGGTGCTTTAACTGCAGCAATTTTTAATCCACCACGTAATTTGTTCACAACTAGCGTAGCTAAGGCTTGACCTTCAACATCTTCTGCTATAATCAATAATGGACGGCCAGATTGTGCTACTGGTTCCAAAATTGGAAGGATCTCTTGAAGATTTGAAATCTTTTTGTCAAATAATAAAACATAAGGATTTTCTAAATCAGCAATCATTTTGTCAGCATCGGTAACAAAATAAGGAGAGAGGTAACCTCTGTCAAACTGCATTCCTTCAACAACATCTACATAGGTTTCTAATCCTTTTGCTTCTTCGACAGTGATGACGCCTTCTTTGCCAACTTTATTGAAGGCTTTGGCTACCAATTCGCCAATGGTATCATCGTTGTTAGCAGAAATAGAAGCCACTTGCTTAATCATTTCTGAAGAATTACCAACTTGTTTGGTTTGTTTTTCAAGATCTGCAACAATAGCTGCAACCGCTTTATCAATACCACGTTTCAAGTCCATAGGATTTGCACCTGCAGCAACGTTTCTTAAACCTTCCTTTACGATGGCCTGTGCCAAAACAGTTGCAGTTGTAGTACCGTCACCTGCTAAATCATTGGTTCTGGAAGCAACCTCCTTCACCATTTGAGCACCCATGTTTTCGAGAGCATCTTCTAATTCTATTTCTTTTGCAACAGTTACACCATCCTTGGTCACTTGAGGCGCACCAAAAGATTTACCAATAATAACGTTACGGCCTTTAGGACCTAAAGTTACTTTTACTGCATTTGCCAATGCGTCCACACCACGTCTAATTCCGTCGCGAGCTTCAATATCAAATAATATATGTTTTGCCATAATGAAAAATTTTTATATTCCTGTGAAAACAGGAATCTTTTATTCTGTGAATGATTTTATTTTAATAGAGATTCCTGCCTTCGCAGGAATTTGATTAGATGATTGCAAGGACGTCGCTTTCACGCATGATCAAGTAATCTTTGCCTTCAAGTTTTAGTTCTGTTCCTGCATATTTTCCGTAAAGAACGGTTTCGCCGACTTTTACAGTCATTGGATTTTTTTTGGTACCTGCACCAACGGCCACAACTTTACCTTTTTGAGGCTTTTCTTTAGCGTTGTCTGGAATAATAATTCCTGAAGCAGTTTTTGTTTCAGCTTCTACTGGTTCAATAAGAACACGGTCTGCCAATGGTTTAATGTTTAATCCCATAGTTGTATTTTTTGTTTTAATCATGCCAGAGCATGACGGGTTAATTGATTTTGTTTAATGAATTAGATAGGTGCGAAAAATGTGCCACGGGTAGTTAACTGACAAAGTTTCAGTAACAAAAAAATGCCAACAAAATTTGTTGGCATTTTAATTATTTTAAGTCGAACTATATTAGTTGTTCGTTGTGTCAGTTGGAGTTACTGCATTGTCCGTTGCGGGCATTGTCGGCGCAGGAATACTTGTTGCGGCATCAGTGTCCAGAGCTTTCGATTCTGTTGTGCCAGTTGCTCCATCAATGGCAATATTTGATACTAATATCAATGCCAATAGCACGGTTGCTAAAACCCAAGTACTTTTATCTAAAAAGTCGGTTGTTTTTTTAACACCACCTAATTGTTGTGTACCACCGCCACCAAATGACGAAGACAAGCCGCCACCTTTTGGATTTTGAACCATGATGACTACCACCAATAAAAAGGATACGATGATGATAAGAACTAAAAATATTGTAAACGTACTCATGTGCTATTTGGTATTATTTTCTTGTAATTGTTTTACTGCTTTAATTTGGTCTGCAAAGAAACCACTTTTTTCTGGATATTTCAAAATTAAAATCTTATAAGATTGAATTGCTTTCTGATAGTTTTTCTGCTCCAAATAAATTCGGGCCAAGGTCTCTGTCATCAAGCTGTCATTCTGTACAAGCTGAGTTTGTGCCAAGTTTATTGAAGGCGCTTTTTCTTTGATTGGAGAGATTTTTGGATTGGCAGTTATAAATCTATCTATTATATCCAGCTTCTTTTCAAGTCCTGATTCTGGTTTGGTCTCCTTACTCAGAGGTTCTTGAAGTGGTTTTTCTGTTATAGTCTCTTCTGGAGTTCTTTCGATAGGCTTGAAGCTGGTCATCTTTAACCACTGTGTAAACGAATGGGTTTCGCTTTTATCAAAATCCAAGGGTTTGCCGATATTCAATTGCTCTTCAGGGGACGGTTTAATGTTTTTGACGTCCACATCGATGATAGGCGCCGGTGATTCCACATTCGGAGTGGTCTGAAACGGTGCTTTTTGTTGAAATAATTCAGGATCCAAAACTCCCTCACTGTCTTTAATGTGTTGTTTTAGGGCGTCGTCTATCGTTACGCTTTTATTTACAGAAATATCATCGGCTTCGTTTACCTGAATGTCTTTGAGTAGTTCTGTATTCTGTCTGATCAGTTTTGAAATTTCGTTTTGATTGAATTCCTCTGAGGTTATAAAATCAAATAAAATACTTCTGTCTGTGGTGTAGGCTGCAGTAACTCTAAGTTCTTGATTGTATTTAAAACTTTCCTTAGCTTTTAAACCTTTTAAGTACAAGGCTCTTGCAGATTGAAAATACGGATAATGTGCAACAATCTCTCCTACCGTTGAAGTGTGAGCAACAGTCAATTGTTCTGGGTGGGCGAGTAGATATGTAAGTTCCTGTTTATTCACTTTATAAAGTTACCATTTGCCAAGGGTGGCATTTAAAATGTCTTGCGTAATACGTTCAAAAATCTCAGCGATTGCGGTGTCTTTTTGTGCGCCTACCAATTGTGCTTGCCCTGGGTAATCGTAAAAGAAAGAAAATTGTTGGCTCAGATCGTTGTCTGGATTATTTTTTTCATAATATCGTACACGTACGCCAATGGTCAGGCGGTTCTGGGCAGCTGTGTTATCAGCAGTGGCCGTGGTTGGGGAAATACGGTATTCTGTAATTTCACCTTCATAAGTAATATCTCCTCCTGAAGTTACTAATTGTAGACTGGTTTGATTTTGAATTAAATCAGCCAATGAATTTGTGAATGTTCGCTCCAGACCTGGTTCAATTAACGGGGCGTCATTTTGAAAATAATTTACCTGATAGGTTGTGGTTCCTGCTGGTAATGAGATTCCCGTAAATGAGTAATAGCCGCAATTAAAAAATAGACCAAGGCCAAAAACAAGAACTAAAATTTTAAACTTTTTCACGTTTATCTTTATTGTATAACGTTGAATTATAAATCGAATTGTTTGATTTTCCTATATAAGGTACGTTCGCTAATGCCGAGTTCAGCGGCAGCCAATTTACGTTTTCCCTGATGACGCTCCAATGATTTTTTAATCAATTCCAGCTCCTTGTCGTGTAAAGATAATGTTTCTTCTTCTTCAACTTCTTCTGCGAAATGATACTTATCATTCGATTCATCAATGGCATCTGATAACTGGCTCATTTTTTCAGGAATAGACAATACTTCCATGTCTTCAATGGTATCTTCATAATCTTCTGCTTCCTCATCGCCATAAATCTTTTGGATCAAGCCTTCGTTTTTCTTTTGCACATCATGCACATTCTCATTTTTCATGAGTTCCATGGTGAGCTTCTTTAAGTCGTTCAAATCACTTTTCATATCAAAAAGTACTTTGTAGAGAATTTCGCGCTCACTGCTGAAATCGCTATCACTTTTTGAAGTTTTGATTACTGCGGGAAGGTTGTCACCTTGACTTGGAAGATATCCTTTTAAGGTTGCGGCACTAATGGTTCTGGTATGCTCTAAGACTGAGATTTGTTCTGCAGCGTTTCGTAACTGCCTAATGTTTCCATTCCATCTATGTTTTAAAAGAACTTCTACGGCATCATCCGTCAATTTGATGGTTGGCATCTTATATTTAAGTGCAAAGTCACTAGCGAATTTTCGGAACAATAAATGAATATCCTCTTTGCGCTCGCGTAAAGGTGGCAAATGGATGTCTATCGTACTCAATCTATAATAAAGATCTTCACGAAATTTCTCTTTTTTAATGGCCTCAAACATATTGACGTTGGTAGCAGCAACAATCCTGACATCTGTTTTTTGCACCTTACTGGAACCTACTTTTATGAATTCGCCATTTTCCAAGACCCGGAGTAAGCGAACCTGCGTTGTTAAAGGGAGTTCGCCTACTTCATCCAAAAAAATTGTCCCTCCATCGGCCACTTCAAAATACCCTTCACGCGTATTTGTGGCTCCTGTAAATGCACCCTTTTCATGACCAAAAAGTTCACTGTCAATAGTACCTTCAGGTATGGCACCACAGTTTACCGCTATATATTTACCGTGTTTGCGGTGGGATAATTGATGTATGATTTTAGGAATGCTCTCCTTACCAACACCACTTTCCCCTGTGACCAACACTGAAATATCTGTGGGTGCAACTTGAATCGCTTTTTCTATGGATCGGTTGAGTTTTGGGTCATTCCCAATAATTCCGAAACGTTGTTTTATGGCTTGAATTGATTCCATTTAAGAATTGAGAATTAAGAATTAAGAATTAAGACTGTGGGCTTTATCGACATAATAGGAAATGAAAGGTTGTTATTAATTGACTGCGTAATCGATGGCTTCACCGATCAAGGTGGCACTGGTACAATCTGTTATATTGACATTTACCAAATCGCCAATTTTATAATGTGCTTTAGGAAAAACGGCCACGATATTCTGTGAGGTTCTTCCGGACCATTCTTTATCTGATTTTTTTGACTCTCGCTCAATCAAAACCTCTACAGTAGTGTTTAAATAGGCTTTGGTTCTTATTTCGCTATGTTGTCTTTGTAACTGGACGATATCATCCAAACGTCGTTTTTTGATCTCTTCAGGAACATCATCTTCCATTTTGCGCTCCGCTAAAGTTCCAGGGCGTTCTGAATAGGTAAACATATATCCAAAATTATATTTCACATACTCCATTAAACTTAATGTATCCTGATGATCAGCTTCTGTTTCTGTCGGGAAACCTGAAATCATATCTTGAGAAATAGAACAGGTAGGAAGAATGCGTCTGATATTATCGATGAGCTCAAAATATTCCTCACGAGTGTGCAATCTATTCATTTCTTTTAAAATCCGATTGCTGCCACTTTGAACTGGCAAATGGATATGGTCACAAATATTTTTATACCTGGCCATGGTTTCAATCACGTCCAAGGTTAGATCTTGTGGGTTGGATGTTGAGAAGCGGATGCGCATTTTGGGTTGTGCTTTTGCGCATAGTTCCAATAATTTAGAAAAATTGACTGCTGTTGCCTTTTGGATGTCGCTGGCTTTTTCAAAATCCTTTTTCAATCCGCCGCCATACCATAAATAACTATCCACGTTTTGGCCCAACAATGTAATTTCCTTATAACCTTTGCTCCAAAGATCATTGACTTCCTCTAATATACTTTGAGGATCACGGCTGCGTTCGCGTCCGCGGGTAAAAGGAACCACACAAAATGTACACATATTGTCACAACCACGAGTGATGGAAACATAGGCAGAAACGCCATTGGTATTCAATCTGACTGGTGAAATATCACCATAAGTTTCATCTTTACTTAAAAGGACGTTGATGGCATCTCTACCGTCTTCAACTTCAGCCAATAAGTTAGGAAGGTCTTTATAGGCATCAGGACCGACAACAAGATCCACAATTTTTTCTTCATCAAGCAATTTGCTTTTCAAGCGTTCTGCCATACAGCCTAAAACACCAACCTTCATTTTTGGGTTGATACGTTTTACAGCATTGTATTTTTCCAATCTTTTTCGAACGGTCTGTTCTGCTTTATCTCTAATAGAACAGGTGTTTACCAAGACCAGATCAGCCTCTTCTAATGTTTGAGTCGTATTATAACCTTCTTTAAGTAGGATTGCAGCTACAATTTCACTGTCACTAAAATTCATAGCACAGCCATAACTTTCAATAAAAAGTTTGCGGGTGTTCTCTGTTTTTTGTTCGAGTACGAGACTTTTTCCTTGCTGGCTTTCGTCAATAATTTTCTCCATAAGTTTCTTGAAACGTCTGTTGCTGGTTTTTTTGTCTTAGCTTAAAAAGCAGCTGCAAAGATAGGATTAATTTAATGATTGTGACAAAGTGACAGTGTATAAAAATGTTTTGATTATGTTAAAAATTTATGGTTTCTTTGATTTTAATCAATTAAAAACTCAACCAATGATACCATCAGAATTTCAGTCCAAAGTAGCCAATGCGAAAGATTTGGATTTCGGAACAATTTTCAATCAATCCATTGAACTGTTTAAAAAGAGTTGGCTTCAAGGTTTTTTGATGCAGTTGTTTGTGATAGTTTTGATGCTGCCATTTATGATCATATTATATGTGCCGTTTATCCTCGCGATTATTAACCAGTCAGAATCGGGTCAATTCGATCCAAATTCAATGGATGGTTTTTTTGCAGGATTTTCAATAGTCTACATCATTTTATTTATGGTAGGTATGTTGGTCATCGCTGCCATTCAAATGGCACTTAACGCAGCTTTTTTTAGAGTTTTAAGAAGTTTGGATGAAGGTCGTGAAGTGAAAACTTCGGATTTGTTTTATTTTATGAAAGCGCAGTATTTTGGTAAAATAGTGTTGTTAATGCTGGTCACTATTTTAATAGCAATTCCTGCCGCCTTATTCTTCTACATACCATTTATCTATGTACTTGTGCCAATGTCATTCTTTACAATAATTTTCGCATTCAATCCAGAATGGTCCATTGGTGACATTGTTGGATCGGCATTCCGATTGGGAAATAAAAAATGGTTGTTGACTTTTGGTTTGTTTGTGGTTTCTTATGCAGCAATCATGATCTTGACAATGGTAACCTGCGGACTTGGAAGCTTGTTTCTTGCGCCATTTATGTATCATCCTACTTATTTTATCTATAAGGGAGTGGTGGGTTTTGAAGATGTGAGTGAAATGAACAAAATAGGTGAAAGGGACTTCTTTTAACGCAACCTTTTAAATAATTCTGCATCTACTTTTTAAAAACCAACACATTATGAAGCAGATAATCTTTATTTTCGCCTTTGTTTGTCTCTGGTCCTGTCAAGATGATGACAATGGTTACGAGATAATCAACGTTGCCATCCCTGAAATGATGTCCAAAACTGAGTTTAGAAATTCAGTCGAGATACAATCGGCAAAACCAATAGTTGAAGCTGGTAAAATTTATGCCTATGACGATTATATCTTTATTTCCGATAAAGATGTTGGGGTCCATGTCATTGATAATTCAAAACCAAAAGCACCTAAGACCATTTCATATTTGAAAATTCCAGGTAATGAGGATATGTCCATCAAGAATAATTACCTGTACGCTGACAGTGCCACGGATTTACTCGTTTTTGATATTTCAGATATTTTGAACATTACATTTATTGAACGCTTAGAAGATGTATTCTCAGCCTATGATTATCAAATTCCCAATGAAGCAGAATATGCTGATTTCAATAATTTTGACTTTGAAAATCAAATTGTGGTAGGTTGGAAAATTGTACAGGAACGACGCGAGATCATTCGCAACAGTGAATTGGTTTTTAACGATGCTGCTTTGTCAAATTCATCTTCAGCTGAAAGTTCCAGTGTTGGAGTAGGAGGCTCGTTGGCGCGTTTTCAAATTGTTCAGGACTATTTATATACAGTCGGCTCTCATGAGATGTCGATTTTTAACATCTCTCAGTTGTCTGCGCCAGTTTTGGAAACTGTACAACCTTCAGGATGGAATATAGAAACCATGTTTTATGCAGACGATTACCTTTATTTGGGTGGTACTAATGGGATGTATATCTTCAGTATGGAAAATCCCGCAAGCCCCAGCTACGTGTCTCAATTTACCCATTGGGAAGGCTGTGATCCTGTTGTTGTCGATGGTAATTATGCTTATCTTACCTTAAGAGGCGGAAATGCCTGTGGGCAATTGGAAAGTGTACTGGAAGTGATCGATATTTCTGATAAAGCGAACCCCACTTTAGCGGCCAGACATACTTTGGATAATCCGTATGGTTTAGGTTTTAAGAATAACAGCCTATTTGTTTGTGATGGCACTTCGGGATTAAAAGTGTTTGATAAAACCAATCCGTTAGAACTGCAGCAAATACAGGCTTTCCCTAATGTTCACGCTAAAGATGTCATTCCTTTAAATAATAGTTTATTGATGATAGGTGATGGCGTCATGTATCAATATCAATATGATGATAATGGATTGCAGCTGTTGAGTACCTATTCATTAAATTAAAAAACATAGTTATATTTTTAAAAGGCCTGAATTTTCAGGCTTTTTTTGTTCGTTTATTTCCCGATTAACAGCAGATAAATAGGGTTAAATTTTTTAAAGTAGGTTGAATAATTATTTTTCATATACATTTGTAGCCACAAAAAAATTAATATGGCGAAGAATTTAGTAATTGTCGAGTCCCCTGCAAAGGCTAAAACTATTGAGAAATTTTTAGGAAAAGAGTATAAGGTAGAGTCCAGTTTTGGACATATTGCCGATTTGCCTTCAAATGAGTTGGGAGTAGATGTTGATGGTGATTTTAATCCGAAATATGAAGTTTCTAAAGATAAAAAAGCGGTTGTAAAAAAACTGAAAGACTTAGCAAAGGGAGCCGATATGGTTTGGTTGGCAAGTGATGAGGATCGCGAGGGTGAGGCTATTGCATGGCATTTAGCTGAAACCTTAAAGTTAGATAAAGCAAAGACCAAACGTATTGTTTTTCATGAGATTACAAAAACAGCCATTCAAAAAGCAATTGAAAATCCGCGTGACATTGACTACCATTTGGTAGATGCACAGCAAGCACGCCGGGTATTGGATAGGATTGTTGGTTATGAGCTATCTCCTGTATTATGGCGTAAGGTGAAAGGTGGACTTTCGGCCGGTCGTGTACAGTCTGTTGCAGTGCGACTTATTGTAGAACGCGAAAGAGACATTCAAGAGTTCAATCCAGAAGCATCTTATAGAATTGATGCCGAATTTTCTAATGAAGCAGGGCAGAGCTTTAAGGCAAAACTTCCTAAAAATTTTGCAACTAAGGAAGAAGCTTATAAGTTTTTAGAATCTAATGCATCTGCGGCTTTTAAAGTAGCTGAGTTGGACAAAAAACCAGCTAAAAAATCACCAGCAGCACCATTTACAACCTCTACTTTACAACAAGAGGCGTCTCGTAAGCTTTATTTTTCGGTTTCCAAAACCATGACCATGGCGCAACGTTTGTACGAAGCTGGTTTGATTACCTATATGAGAACGGATAGTGTTAATTTATCTGATGAGGCGCGTAAAGGTGCACAAGCAGAAATTAAAGAAGCTTATGGTTCTAAATATAGTAAACCACGTAATTATAAAGGGAAATCAAAAGGTGCACAAGAAGCGCATGAGGCCATTAGACCTACTGATTTTGCAGTTCATACTGTAAATATTGATAGGGATCAGGCAAGACTTTATGATCTGATTTGGAAACGTGCTATCGCCTCACAAATGAGTGAAGCAGAATTAGAGCGAACCAATGTTAAAGTTAGTGCTTCAACCCATAAGGAATTGTTTAGCGCCAATGGAGAAGTCATCACATTTGACGGCTTTTTAAAAGTATATTTAGAAGGTACTGATGATGAAGATTCTGAACAGGACGGGATGTTGCCTGCAATGAGAACCAATGAAACTCTTCTAAACTCATACATTACGGCTACTGAACGCTACACAAGACCACCTTACAGATATACGGAAGCTTCTTTGGTGAAACAATTGGAGGAATTGGGCATTGGACGTCCATCTACTTACGCACCTACGATCTCAACCATCCAGAATAGAAATTATGTGGAAAAAGGCGCTATAGAAGGCGTTGAACGTAATTATACACAATTGACCCTAAAGAGCGGGAAAGTAAAAGATAAGGAACTGACAGAAAAAGTAGGCTCAGATAAAGGAAAATTGGTTCCAACAGATATTGGAATGATTGTCACCGACTTTTTGGTCAACCATTTTGGAAGTATTTTGGATTACAACTTTACTGCAAAGATGGAGGCTGATTTTGACGAAATAGCCGAAGGAAAAGAGGATTGGAAAAAAATGATGAAGGATTTTTACAAAGACTTTCATCCGCAAGTTGAAGATGTACAGGAAAATGCTGAGCGTGAATCTGGTGAACGTATCTTGGGTAAAGACCCTAAAACAGGACGTCAGGTGAGTGTGCGTTTGGGCAAATTCGGTCCGATGGTTCAAATAGGAACTGTTGATGATGAAGATAAACCCTTATTTGCAAGCTTGTCTCCTGACCAACAATTGTCCAACATTACTTATGAAGAGGCTATGGATCTTTTCCAACTTCCAAAAACGTTGGGTGAATATAAAGGAGAGACGGTTGAAGTTAACAATGGTCGTTATGGACCATACGTTAAATATGGTGATAATTTCGTGTCGCTTCCCAAGGGGATGGAGGCCCTAAACGTTGAGCTTGATGTGGCGATTGATCTAATTAAGGAAAAAGAAAAGGCAGATGCTCCTATATATATGTATGATGATTTACCTGTGCAAAAAGGTAAAGGACGTTTTGGACCATTTATTAAATGGAACAATATGTTTATTAACGTCAACAAAAAATATGATTGGGACAATTTATCTGATGAAGATATTGTAGAATTGATTAAAGATAAAATCCAAAAGGAAATAGATAAGGTCATCCATAATTGGGAAGATGAAGGCATTCGTGTTGAAAAGGCACGTTGGGGCCGACATAATATCATAAAAGGTAAAACTAAAATAGAATTAGCTAAAACCGTGGATGTTACAAAGTTGACTTTGGAGAAGGTAAAGGAGATGATTGAAGCGAAGGCACCCAAAAAGAAAGTTGCTAGAAAAGCAACCAAGAAAAAAACAACTACAAAAAAGAAGTAATCGATGACTTTTAATTTTTTGTCGCCAGTTTCTGATGAGGTTTTAGCTCACAACGAGCTATTGTCGCCACAAGCATTAGGTAAGAAGTTGAAGATCCATTCAAGTAAGAATGGCCTTCCAGATCTCGACAATGTAAAGATTGCTATTATAGGTGTTCTTGAAAATAGAAACGATGTCAATTATATGGGGTCTGACGTCCAGTTGGATAATATAAGGAAGGTGTTATACAATTTGTTTCCAGGCAACTGGCATACCACTTTGGCCGACTTAGGTGATATTCTTAAGGGTGATAGTGTTGAAGATACTTACTTTGCCCTGCGCACCACAATTAGTATTCTGCTCGAGAAGCAGATCATTCCTATTATATTGGGTGGAAGTCAAGATTTGACCTATCCTAATTATAGAGCCTATGATGGCATCTTGCCAATGGTCAATATTGTGAATGTGGATAGTAATTTTGATTTGGGAGATTCTACCCTACCTATAAAGAACAATAGTTATTTGGGAAAGATCATTTTAGAACAACCTTATAATCTGTTCAATTATTCCACTGTTGGATACCAAACTTATTTCAATTCGCAAGAGGAAATAGACTTGATGGAGAAATTGCATTTTGAAGCCTATCGTTTAGGCGAAGTTTCAAAGTCCATCAATTTGGTAGAACCGGTTATGAGAGATGCCCACAT
The DNA here is from genome assembly GCF_017581925.1 of Gelidibacter pelagius. Classification (GTDB taxonomy): domain Bacteria; phylum Bacteroidota; class Bacteroidia; order Flavobacteriales; family Flavobacteriaceae; genus Gelidibacter; species Gelidibacter pelagius. Next base: position 81,835 of record NZ_JAGEVG010000018.1, read on the forward strand.
TGTGAGTGTCGATTTAAAGTCGGTAAAAGGCTCTGAACTATCCGCAAAACAAAAATTTTCGCCAAACGGATTGGACGGAAAGGAAATATGTGCTATTGCAAGATACGCAGGCATCAGTAATAAGGTATCGTCTTTTGGTGTTTATGAATACCATCATTCCAAAGACGATCATATTACTGCGATGCTCGTAGCTCAAATGTTATGGTATTTTATTGAAGGTGTCAACTGTAGAGTCAATGAAGATCCCTTAAACGATGAAGTCAACTATCAGAAGTTTAACGTGCTAATTGAGGATGATGAGCTGATTTTCTATAAAAGTATCAAAACTGGCCGCTGGTGGATTGAAATTCCCTTTTTACCAGAGGTTAATAATAAATTAAAAAAACATACGTTATTACCTTGTATGTATGAGGATTACAAGGAGGCTACCCAAGGGAAAACACCCGAGAGATGGTATAAAGCCTACAGAAAGAATAGTTTTTAATTGGTTTCACAAACGCTCGTTTCCTCGATGAAACGCATCCTTTTTGGGATGAAATGCAAAAAAAATGCAAAAAAAATTGTTTTTTAAAAAATATATAGATATGTTTACTCCCTCAAAAATATCAAACTGAACATTAAAGACTAAATAATTTAACCTCGAGTTTATATGAATATGAAGAAGTTCGCTTTATTAACCGCTGTTTTAGCTCTATTGGCTAGTTGTAATTCTGGAGACAGAGGAGAACTGGTAGGAGTTAAAGGAAAGAAATGGCATCCAGAAAAACCTTATGGAATGACACTTGTCCCTGGTGGGTCTTTCATTATGGGTAAATCTGATGATGATTTGGCTGGAATTCAAGATGCCCCAACCAAGACTGCCACAGTAAGAGCCTTTTACATGGACGAAACTGAAATCACGAATAGTGAGTATCGTCAGTTTGTCAATTGGGTAAGAGATTCTACAATTAGAACAAAACTAGCGATTATCGCAGATGATTTTGGTCTGACTCCAGGAGATGGAGGTACTGGAGAATTTGCATTTAAAGATGCTGATCCAGATAACATGACTGTGTATGAAAAGTACATGTACGATAACTATAGTGGCTTAGGTCCTACAGGTTATGAAGGTCGACCGCTGAACAAAAATGTTAAGTTGATTTTTGACACCAACAAGTATCCAGACGAGTACTATGCTGAGGTTATGGACACTATGTATTTACCTATTGAGGAATCCTACAATGGACAACGTACTTGGGATGTTAAGAAATTTAAGTTCCAATACACCTATATGGATATCCAAAAGGCTGCCAAGAACAGAAACTTGAAGCGTAAAGATGTTCTGATCACTGAAGAAATTGAAATTTATCCAGATACCACAACGTGGATCAGAGATTTCGCTTACTCATATAATGAACCAATGCATAACGATTATTTCTGGCACGAGGCTTACGGTGCCTACCCTGTTGTTGGTGTGTCTTGGAAACAGGCGAATGCTTTCTGTAATTGGAGAACATTGTATAAAAATGCACATCAAAAAAGTAAAGGTAAACCTAACGTGAATTCCTTTAGATTGCCGTCAGAGGCGGAGTGGGAATATGCCGCTAGAGGTGGTCTGCAAGGAGCAACATACCCTTGGGGTGGTCCTTATGCTATGAACGATAGAGGCTGTTTCTTAGCAAACTTTAAACCCTTACGTGGTGATTATGCTGCAGATATGGCATTGTATACTGTTGAGGCAAAATCTTATGAGCCAAATGATTATAACTTATATAATATGGCTGGTAACGTTTCAGAATGGGTACAAGGATCTTATGATCCTGCATCTTATGAATATATGTCTACCATTAACCCTAACGTCAATGACCCAAACAACCAACGTAAAGTTGTAAGAGGTGGCTCTTGGAAAGACGTCGCGTATTTCTTACAGGTAAGTTCTAGGGATTATGAGTATGCTGACTCGGCACGTAGCTATATCGGTTTCAGAACTGTACAGGATTATATGGGTACAGATATTACTGCAAATGCCGCAACCAATAAAAATTAAAAATTTAACAACCAAAACTAAATATTAATCTACTTATTTTAACTTAACTAAAAACAAACATTATGGCACAATCATCAAGAACACGAAAAAGAATTATGGTCATGACTTACGGCTTAGGAGCTGCAATTGTAATCCTTGGCGCACTTTTTAAGATCATGCACTGGCCTTATGGTAATGAAATGTTGATCTTCGGTCTGATAACAGAGTCCATTGTATTCGCAGTTTCAGCTTTCGAACCTATCGATGACGATTTAGACTGGTCGTTGGTATACCCTGAATTGGCAGGAGGTCAAAGTCAAACACTAAACTTAAAGAAAGAGCAACCAAAAGATGCTGAAGGTCTTTTATCTAAAAAATTAGATGAATTACTTAAAGATGCAAAAATTGATGGCGAGTTAATGGCAAGTTTAGGAAACAGTATCAAAAATTTTGAAGGTGCTGCAAAAGGAATCAGTCCAACTGTAGATTCTATGGCTGCTACAAGAAAGTACGGTGAAGAAATGTCATTGGCTGCAGCACAAATGGAATCATTGAACAGTCTTTATAAAGTTCAGATGGATTCTGCAAGTCGTCAAGCAGCAATCAACGAGGAAGCTGTTGAAAATGCCACTAAGCTAAAAGATCAAATGCAATCCTTAGCATCTAACCTATCATCATTAAATGGTGTTTATGGTGGAATGTTATCTGCAATGAACAGAACTAATTAGTAATTAGTAGAGTTTAACCAAATCAACAACTAAAAACTATTTAGAAATGGCAGGAGGAAAATTATCCCCAAGACAAAAAATGATTAACCTTATGTATTTGGTGTTTATCGCAATGATGGCACTTAATATGTCCAAAGAAGTGCTTTCAGCATTTGGGTTAATGAACGAAAGAATCACTGATTCTAATGCATCGGCTGCGGTTCGCAACGCTGCATTTATGGAAGGTTTAGCGGCAAAGGCTGAAGAGCAACCAGCTAAATATCAACCAATAAAAGCAAAGGCAGATGCCATTGATAAACTTTCAACAGATTTCTATTCTTATATAGAATCCGTTAAAGGTGGGTTATTAAAATCCGTTAAAGATCCAAAAAATTACGAGGAAATGGATAGAACCGATTTTCTTGATGAGCAATGGTTCAACGGAGACAAAATGACGAAAGCTGGTCAGGAGTTTATAGATAACATCAAAACCTATAGAGAAGGTGTCATTCAGATATTGGGTGAGGGCAATAAGGATATCCAGAATGATATCACTAAGAAATTCTCAACCAATGACGAAACGACCAATGAAGGTATCAAAAAAGGATGGTTAACTTATCATTTTGAAGGATTCCCAATGGTAGCCTCTTTAACTAAGCTAACACAAATGCAGGCCGATGTGAAAACAATAGAGTCTGAAGTGTTATCCAATATGTTGGCAGGCGAGCAAGTAAAACAATTGTCGATGAGGAACTATTCAGCGATTGTAATTCCTGATAAAACTGCATTCTTTAGTGGAGAAAACTTCAAAGGAAAAGTTGTTTTAGGTCGTTTTGACAATACTCTTAATTTTGAGAAGATTGTTATTAATGGTAGAGAATTAGATAATATCGAACAAGGAAAAGTCATGCTTGATTTCCCTGCAGGTGCTGTAGGTGAGCGTGATATTACTGGGACAATGCAGTTTAAGGAAGGTAATGAGATCGTTGAGATTCCTATCACAAGTAAATACGCTGTAGTTCCTAAACCAAATTCTGCGACTATTTCAGCAGATAAGATGAATGTGGTATATAGAGGTGTAGATAACCCAATGACCATTTCATTTGCTGGTGTATCAGATAACAATGTTTCTGCATCAGCCCCAGGTTTAAACAAACTTTCAGGTGCTGGCAAATATGTAATGAGACCAAGTTCAGGAAAAGATGTGACCATTAATGTTACAGGAACACTTCCTGATGGAACTAAAGTGAGTGATAGATCTACTTTTAGAATCAAAGACATTCCAAAACCTTCAGGTACTATTGCTGGTCAAGCGGATAATGTAAGTTTGCCGAAATCCAATGTGGAAATCGCGACTGTTAACGCTAAACTATTCGATTTTGATTTTGATTTAGACATCAATGTAACGTCATTCAAAATTAAAGTACCAGGTCAACCAACGGTTACCGTTAATGGAAACAGAATGAATGACCAAGCACGAAGTGCATTGCGTAAAGCTTCTAGAGGTGATGGTGTACAGATCTTTGAAATTAAATCAGAGATTAAAGGAAATAGCAGTATCAAATTGCTTCCTGCGTCACCAGTATTTATAGAAATATCAAACTAAATATAATTTAGGAACAGTTATCACGTTGAATACATCAAGATATTAATGTCCCAAATAATAATTAAAAAGATGAAATTAAAATATTGTTTATTAACCGTTTTAAGTATGGGGTTGGCTATGAGTTCAGTTGGTCAAACCAATTTGCTCAACGCAAAGACGCCCGACGAAATTGGTGTAAAATCTGAAGCTCAAAAGGCATTGGATAATGACAGACCGCTTGAATACGGTTATGTTGATGATAGGGATATCATGTTTTCAAAAATGACTTGGGAAAAAGTTGTTCTTGATGAGCGTGTCAACTTTCCACTATATTATCCTATAGATACCAATAATATTGGTACCAATAGACGCTCTTTGTTTGACGTATTATGGAAAAACGTAAGAGAAGGAAAAATTGAGAACGTTTATGACGATTCATATTTTACCACAAAACGTCAGCCAAGAGACATTCAATCCATTATGTCAAAAACAGACACTTTGGATATTGGATACCAACAGTACAATTCAGAAGGATTTGTATCTCCAGAATATATCATTAATAGAGATATTCAATCTTATGATATCACTGCTTACCTAATTAAAGGATTGTGGTATTTTGATAAGCGTCAAGGAGAATTGAAATACAGACTTTTAGGAATTGCACCTGCGGCACCTGATGTTAACTTTATTGACTCTGATGATGAGGCAAACAAAGAACCTATTGCACTGTTTTGGGTGTTTTATCCAGAAGCAAGAAATATTTTGCATGAAGCTAAAGCCTTCAATAACAAAAATAGCGCGATGCCTTTTTCGTTTGACCATTTGTTGAATTCAAGACGTTTTAATGGTTATATGTATAAAGAAGAAAACGTTTATGGAGATAGAGAAGTTAATACGTACGTTGCTGACAACGCACTAATGCAGCTCTTGGAGTCTGATCGTATCAAGGATAAGATTAGAGATTTTGAACAAGATATGTGGGCCTATTAATAAATGTCCAATAGTATAAATATAGCGCTCACTTTTTTAAGTGGGCGTTTTTTTTAGTGAAACCCAAAACTTAAAAGCGCAGCGCATTAAGTTTTGATGGTTGAACTAATCCCGCTTTTTAGCGGGATCTTAAGCTTGATGAAACCTTTAAGCGCAGCGCATTCAGTTTTGATGGTTGTGTCCCGATAGCTGTCGGTATAATCCGCTTTTTAGCGGGATTTATTACCAATTAGATTTTTATGCGACATTTGAATATTTGATTGGTATTATACCAATTTAAAAACATGGTCGGCAAAAACTTCAAGTCTGACAACATTGGAACAGCATAAAGGGTGTACACTTCGTAATATTATCTTTTATCCTAAAACATCCCTATTTTTACCACTATGAAAGAAGTCGATTATATCATTGTAGGTTGTGGACTTGCCGGAATCTCCTTTTGTGAGGAACTGCGGGCTCATGACAAATCATTTATGGTGTTTGATGATCAATCCCAACAATCTTCAATAGTTGCAGCAGGTTTGTACAACCCGGTTATTCTAAAGCGTTTTACGGGTGTTTGGAAGGCCAAGGAGCAATTAGAAATGGCGGGGCATTTTTATGAGGATTTAGAAAATCTTTTAGGTGTAAAATTAGACTATGAGCTACCAGTTTATAGAAGGTTTGCATCCGTTGAAGAACAGAATGATTGGTTTAATGCTTCTGATAAACCTGCACTGAAAAATTATCTCTCTCCAAAAGTTATAAAAAATGAAAACGCTGCCATAGATGCACTTTATGGTTTTGGCGAAGTCCATAACACCGGTCGTATTGACACCTCGACCTTATTGAAGCATTACAAATTATTTTTAAAAACAATCAGCAGCTATAGTCATGAAACCTTTGATTATTCGTCGGTGTCCATGCAAGAAAACCATATTTCTTATAAAAATGTAAAGGCTAAATTTATTGTTTTTGCTGAGGGATTTGGGATGGTTAAAAATCCGTTTTTTGGAGATCTTCCATTGAATGTAGCGAAAGGTGAAGTGTTGACCATCAAAGCACCCGACTTAAAAATGAAATTTATTTTGAAATCTTCAATCTTTGTGGTTCCTGAACTTGACGATTGTTATTCTGTGGGTGCGACCTATAATTGGGAAGACAAGACCCACAACATCACCGAAGAAGCAAAAAATGAATTGCTTGATAAATTAAAAAGTCTCATCAGTTGTGAATATGAAGTGGTCAATCAAGTGGCGGGTATTCGGCCTACGGTTAAGGACAGAAGACCTCTTATTGGTACACATTCAGAGTACAAAAACATGGCCATTTTAAATGGATTGGGAACGCGTGGCGTGATGATTGGACCTTATGTGGCGAAACAATTATTTCTACATTTAGAAAAAGGATGGCCTTTGGATGATGAAATAGACATCAAACGCTTTCAATCTTAATTGTTTTCAGAAGAGGATTGAGATTGCTGATGAAAAGCAAATATGGAACTATTTCTTAGCTTTTTTAGTCAAACTCTCATCGTAATTCATAAAAAGATTAATCCATATATTTCGTGAGACGCGCATGATAAATGGCATAAAAACGATAAGTGTTACTATGATTGTAACAAACGAAGTGGTCAAGCTCAATCCTAAAATAAGAAAGCTGATGACGAATGCCGCAACTGAAAAAGCTACTCCAACACCATAACTAACGTACATGGCCCCAAAGAAAAATGACGGTTCCATACGATATCTCGTGTTGCAGTTACTGCATCTTTCACGAATTTTTAAAATGTCCATCAAAGCGAAAGGGTTTGGATTAACGTACATAGATTCTTCATGGCATTTTGGACATTTGCCAGTTAAAATACTATACAACTTACTTCCTTTTTTTATCATGGTAATTGATTACTTTTGCATTTTCAAATAAAAAACAAAATTAAGGTTTTTAAAACCAATGTTTTGTAACAATCCTTACAAATAATGCTCAACGTACACAATCTTTCTATTTCTTTCCAGGGCGAATACCTTTTTGAAGACCTCACATTTATGCTCGGTGCTGGCGACAGAATCGGTCTCATCGGCAAAAATGGAGCGGGTAAATCGACCATGCTCAAAATTCTTTCTAAGGAAATGGAACCGGATTCTGGCCAAATTGCTGCCGACAAGAATCTGAGTATTGGATTCTTGAAACAGGACATTGATTTTGTTTTGGGCAGGACCGTACTTGAAGAAGCTTATGAGGCTTTCAAGGAAATTAAGGAGTTGGAGGCCAAGATTGATGATATCAACCATCAACTGGTGGAGCGTACCGATTATGAAAGTGAAATTTATCATCAGTTGATGGTCGATGTCAGCGATATCCAACACCAATACGAAATCAGTGGAGGCTATAATTATCAAGGAGAAACTGAAAAGATTCTTCAAGGTTTGGGTTTTAAACGTGAGGATTTTAATAAACTTACCGATACCTTCTCCGGTGGATGGCGTATGCGGATTGAACTGGCCAAATTATTACTTCAAAACAATGACATCCTCCTTTTAGATGAGCCTACCAACCATTTGGATATTGAATCGATCATTTGGCTGGAAAGTTTTTTAAAGAATTATGTTGGAGCCGTAGTCATTGTATCGCATGATAAAATGTTCTTGGATAATGTGACCAATCGTACCATTGAAATTTCCCTTGGACGAATTTACGATTATAAAAAGCCATATTCTCAATACTTAGTGCTTCGGAATGAGCTGAAGACACAACAATTGGCATCACAAAAAAATCAACAAAAACAGATTGAGCAGACGGAAAAGTTGATCGAAAAGTTTCGGGCTAAGGCTTCTAAAGCAACTATGGCCCAATCGCTCATCAAGAAATTGGATCGTATGGACCGAATTGAAGTGGATGAGGATGACAATAGCGTGATGACTCTTAACTTCCCAGTTTCGGTAGTTCCGGGTAAGGTGGTGGTTGAAGCGCATCAAATATCAAAAAAATACGGCGACTTACAAGTGCTTAAAAACATAGACCTGAATGTTGAACGTGGGAGCAAAATAGCTTTTGTCGGGCAGAACGGTCAAGGAAAGTCCACCTTAGCCAAGATTATTGTTGGAGAATTGAAGCATGAGGGCCATTTGAAACTCGGCCATAATGTGCAAATTGGCTATTTTGCCCAAAATCAGGCAGAATATTTAGATGGGAGCAAAACAGTATTGGATACCATGATTGATGCCGCCAATGAGAAGAATAGAAGTAAAGTACGTGATATTTTAGGGTCTTTTCTTTTTAGAGGTGAGGAGGCTGAAAAATACGTGCGCGTCCTTTCAGGAGGTGAGCGTAATCGTTTAGCTCTGGCAAAATTATTATTGCAACCTTTTAATGTGTTGGTGATGGATGAACCTACCAACCACTTGGACATTAAGTCTAAGAATGTATTGAAGGAGGCCTTGAAGAGATTTGAAGGCACTTTGATTTTAGTATCCCATGATAGGGATTTTCTCCAAGGCTTGACTAAAAGTGTGTACGAATTTAAGGATCAGAAAATCAAGGAGTATTTAGGTGATATTGATTTTTATTTAGATCAGCGGAATGTTGAAAATTTAAGAGAGGTTGAAAAACGCGATGTCGTTAAAGTTGAACCTAAAGAGACCAATAAACAGACCTATGAAGATCAAAAGAAATTAAAATCCTTGAATAATAGGTTGAGCAATGTAGAGGCCAAGATAAGCCAACACGAAAAAGATATCAAAACTATGGATGTCGCCCTTGCCAGTGACTACGATAAAACAGTTGCTGATCCTAAGTTTTTTGATCACTACGAAACAAAAAAGAAAAAACTTTCAAAGTTGATGACTGAATGGGAGTCCGTGCATGAAGAACTTGAGCACTTAAGTTAAAAACTACCATGGAAGAACATTTTTTTCAATGTCCGCATTGTTGGGAAGATATTTCAATGCTTATAGATTATTCTGTTCCACATCAAAGTTACGTGGAAGACTGTGAGGTATGTTGCAATCCCATTCAGGTAACCGTGTCCATTTCTGAAGGTGAACTTGTTGGCTTCAATGCTGAAAATATTGAGCAATGATTTCTCTATGATATTTCAAATTTTTACGGTATAAAAATTTCCGTATGTCTATGTAAAAGTTATTCGTAAATGTCTTATTTTTAGGGATATGCAAGAGGCTTTTTTACATTACGTGTGGCAATTTAAAAAGTTTGATACCTCCAAATTAAAAACAACGGCAGGTGAAGCTATTGCTCTGCATAACAATGGGCAGCATAATTTAAATAGCGGTCCAGATTTTTTCAATGCCCAGCTTGAAATAGATGGACAATTATGGGCGGGAAACGTTGAAATCCACATAAAATCGAGTGATTGGTATGTGCATAATCATGAAATTGATTGCGCGTATGATAATGTCATCTTACATGTAGTATATGAACATGACACGAATATCTTCAGAAAAGATAATTCCATAATTCCCACTTTGGAATTAAAGAGTTTAATACACGCCAATGTGTTTAAGAATTATCAAAAGTTGTTAATGTCACCACATAAATGGATCAATTGCGAATCCGATTTTGCTGAAGTTGATGATTTTTTGATTTCCAATTGGTTGGAACGCTTGTATATTGAACGACTTGAGCGAAAATCGAAAACTATTGAAGTTCTATTAAATGCATCAAAAAATGATTGGGAAGGCGTGTTGTTTAAGCTTTTGGCTAAAAACTTCGGGTTAAAGGTAAACGGTGATGCGTTTTTTAGCATGGCGAATTCTTTTGATTTTTCAGTGGTCAGAAAAATGCAATCGCAACCTATTCAATTGGAAGCATTGTTTTTTGGTCAATCGGGATTATTGGATACAGAAGTTGAAAATGGATATTTTCAGAACCTATCTAATGAATACCAATTTATAAGACAGAAGTTCAATCTGTCAAACGATGAAGTCGTTCCACTTCAGTTTTTTAGACTGCGTCCACCAAATTTCCCAACCATAAGATTATCGCAATTGGCAATGCTTTACCACGAGCATGCTAATTTGTTTACAAAATTAATGGCCGCAGATACCATCCATGATTTATACGCATTGTTTCAAGTTGGCACTTCTGACTTTTGGCAGACCCATTTCACTTTTGAAAAAACATCGCGGGGTTCAAAGAAATTATTAACCAAAAGTTTCATTGATTTATTGTTGATTAATACCGTCCTTCCGCTAAGGTTTTGTTATTTACAATATCAAGGAAAAAACGCCTCGGAATCTTGTCTTGTGATGGCGCAAGAAATTGCTTCTGAACAAAATGCAATCATCAAAGCTTTTAATCATCTTAAACCTGTTTCAGATTCTGCTTTGACGTCTCAGGCTTTGATTCAGCTTAAAACAGAATATTGTGATAAGAATCGCTGTATGAGCTGTGCCATTGGCAATTCACTTTTGGTCAGATAAGAACTGGGTTTAATAGAAAAAAATAGTAATTTGCAATATGAACATTTTTTATAGATCCTTACTTTATTTTCAAAAACGTGGTTACTACGTTTGTCAGCGCATTGCCGACCGATTGGGTATTCGAGCCAAGGTTGTAAGGACCTCGTTCATGTACCTCACTTTTGTAACACTTGGCTTTGGATTTGCTTTGTATCTGTTCATTGCATTCTGGATGCGAATTAAAGATTTAATTTACACAAAGCGTTCTTCTGTTTTTGATCTATAATATGGATTATTGGTTAAGGCATAATCATCAAAAAGTCGAAATGATTTGATATTATTTAGTGTTTGATGTACAACTTAAAACGTTTTTTATTCCCATCAGTGGGTGTTAATTCCCAGAGACTCACCTCGATCGAAAATATGATTTCTGATTCATACCTTGTAGGCTTGCCCATCCGTGGCGATCGGACGGATCCTGAGGTTCTTGATTTCGATAATAGGCTATTTATAAAACGGCTAAACTCAAAACTCCTTCTCAATATTAAGATAGATTGTTCTGTTTTTCATTTTAACAACCAAATCTTTATAAAATCATTTTTTTTTAGCATCTTGTGATGTTTTTTAACCGATTATTAATAACTAACTAAAATCCACCTATGAAGAAGTGTCTTCTTACCCTATTTAGTACATTATTACCAATTTTATTTTTCGCCCAAGATTTTGATGTTAAAGGCGAAGCATTTAATCCTTCAGATAATATTAATGATGGGGTTATCAAAGTCAGTGCCTCTGGCGGTGTCCCGCCTTACACTTACCGATGGAGTAATCAAAGCACACCTTTAAATTCCAATGAAGCTGTCGGTTTGACTGAAGGAATTCCTTACACTGTGGTCATAACGGATGCGGTAGGAGATACAAAAACGGTTGTATATACGGTAAAGACCCAGGCAATTACAGAAGTATTTAATGGTACAATGACCCCTGCAGTAGCTACTTTAGGGGCCGTTTTATTTTGGGATCCATTTGCCACAATAGGTATTTATGACCCCGTTGTTTATGCCGATGCGAAACAAATAGGTATTCCAGGTTGGACAAATGAGGTAGAAAACAAATATGTTCTTAAGGAATGGCTACAGCCTGAAGGCGCTCGAGTGTCTAAAGATGTTCCAATCGCAATTATAACGGACCAAGAGGGAAAGGAGATGACCATAACCGCTTCTGCCAGGGGAGAACTAAAACACCTTACGGCTGCGGGAGAAACTATTTATAATTCTGAAAATCAAAAACATGTCATTGAGCAAGGTGCCCATTTTTTCGGTCAAATTGTATATGATAAACCCTTGGTCTTAACACATCCAAATGGCGATCCATTGACAAAACCGATTCCATTCATTGTTATATGGCTGGTTTTGGGAGCTTTATTTTTTACTTTGAGAATGGGCTTTATAAATTTTAGAGGCTTTAGACACGCCATTGATTTAGCGAGAGGAAAATATGATGACCCAGACGCACCTGGTCAAGTAACCCATTTTCAGGCCTTGGCTACAGCAGTTTCTGGTACCGTTGGTTTGGGGAATATCGCAGGAGTCGCAGTGGCAATTTCTTTAGGTGGTGCGGGAGCAACATTTTGGATGATTGTCTGTGGGCTTTTGGGGATGTCCACGAAATTTGTAGAATGTACCTTAGGAGTGAAGTATAGGGACATCTTACCAGATGGTCGCGTGTTTGGTGGTCCGATGAATTATTTGCGCTATGGACTTGAGAAAAGACAAATGAAAGGTCTTGGTAAAGTTTTGGCTGGTTTGTTTGCAGTTTTAGCTGTTGGTGCCTCTTTTGGAGGAGGGAATATGTTTCAGGCCAATCAATCTTTTGAACAGTTAGCTGGTCAATTTCCAATGTTGGCAGGTCACGGATTTTGGTTTGGAATTGTTACGGCTATTTTGGTGGGCGTAGTTATTATAGGTGGTATCAGTAGTATTGCTAAAGTAACAGGAAAGGTAGTGCCAATTATGGCTTCTATTTATATTGTTGCAGCATTGGCAGTAATCATTATGAACATCCAAAACGTAGGTCCTGCATTCGCTGCTATTTACGATGGTGCTTTTAATGCATCAGCTTTAAAAGGTGGTGTTATAGGTGTTTTAGTGATTGGCTTCCAGCGTGCGGCATTCTCAAATGAGGCCGGTGTTGGTTCGGCAGCAATAGCCCACAGTACAGCAAAAACTAACCATCCGCCATCAGAAGGTTTCGTAGCTTTATTGGAGCCATTTATTGACACGGTCGTGGTATGTACATTAACGGCATTGGTATTGATATTTACGGGAATGCATGAAGTAGAAGGTATGGCAGGAGCACAATTGACCTCGGATGCATTTGGAAGTCAAATTTCTTGGTTCCCTTATGTATTGGCTTTGGCTGTTTTCTTATTTGCATTTTCAACAATGATTTCTTGGTCTTATTACGGTATGAGAGCTTGGACTTACTTATTCGGAAAGAGTAAAAGAATCGAATTCATCTATAAAATGTTATTCTTGGTTTTTGTGGTCATCGGTGCTTCAGTTAGTTTAGGTGCTGTTCTCGATTTCTCTGATATGATGATTCTCGCTATGTCTTTTCCTAATATTATCGGATTGTACATTATGTCAAAAGAAGTCAAAATCGATCTGGATTCCTATATTCAAAAATTAAAGGCGAATTTGCTTTATAAAAAGCAGGAGCCTAATAAATAAAAAACAATATGGCATATAAATCCCATTTCAAGTTTTCTAACAGTCAACGGAATGGGATTTTTTTGTTGGCTATACTCATCATTGTTTTTCAATGTGTCTATGCCTTTGTAGATTTTTCTTCGGAAAGCGTAAGACCTGACAAAATAGCTTTGGAAAGGTTTCGACAACAAGTCGATTCATTAAAAAGAATAGAGATAGATAAGAACAAACCGAAAGTCTATCCATTCAATCCAAATTATATCACGGATTTTAAAGGTTATACGCTTGGCATGACCACGGAAGAAATTGACCGCTTACTGGAATTTAGAGGGAAAGATCAATGGGTCAATTCAATCAAACAATTTCAAGAGGTGACCAAGGTTTCAGATTCTTTGCTTGATGTTATTTCACCATTATTTCAATTTCCAAACTGGGTTACTGATCCAAAGCCTAAGGTCAGTCGGGTAAATAATTCTAAGATTCAATCTCAGACAGTATTTGGTTTAAAGACCTATGACCAAAAAATCGATTTAAACAGCGCCTCAACTCAAGAGTTGCAGAAGGTCAATGGTATCGGCGAAAAGCTGTCTGATAATATTATCAAATATAGAAATAGGTTTAAAGGTGGTTTTATTTCAGAAGTCCAACTTCAGGATATTTACGGGTTGACGCCAGAAGTAATAGAACGTATCACAAATGATTTTGCAGTAAAAACACCGAGGCAGGTCGAGAAGATAAATCTCAATAGTGCTACAAAGGACGAACTGGTCACTATTCAGCATATTGATTATGAAATTGCACACTATATTATTGAGCAGAGAACTCTGAGAGATGGGTTTAAATCATTTGATGAACTGTTGAAAGTTAAAAAGTTTCCAATCCAAAAATTCGAGATAATTAGGTTATATTTGACCCTGAATTAAATGAAAAATAAAAATATATGAACAGCATGTACTTCACAGAAGAACATCAACTTTTTAGACAAAGTTTACAGGATTTTTTAAAGAAGGAAGTCGTTCCCCATGTTGATAAATGGGAAAAGACAGGAACCATTGAACGCTTTATATGGAAAAAGTTTGGCGACATGGGTTTTTTCGGAATTAATTATCCTGAAGCTTATGGCGGAATGGATCTCGATTTATTCTATACCGTTATTTTTCTTGAAGAGTTACAAAAAGTAAATTCCGGTGGCTTTGCTGCTGCCATGTGGGCACATGCGTATCTTGCCATGACACATCTCAATAAGGAAGGCAGTCATGAAATAAAGGAAAAATATTTAGCGCCAAGTATTACTGGTGATAAAATTGGCTGTTTGTGCATTACGGAGCCGTTTGGTGGAAGTGACGTTGCAGGCATGCGCACCACTGCTGAAAAAAAAGGCGATACCTATGTGATTAATGGTTCAAAAACGTTTATTACGAATGGCATCTATAGTGATTATTTAGTGGTTGCTGCCAAAACTGATCCTGAAGCTGGCCATAACGGAATGAGTATTTTTGTAATGGACAGAGATACGCCTGGAATCTCAGCCACCAAACTTGATAAATTAGGATGGAGGGCGTCAGACACTGGAGAAATCGCTTTTGATAATGTCGTCATTCCTGCAGATCAACTTATGGGAGAAGAAGGCAAAGGCTTTCCATATATCATGCAGCACTTCGCTTTAGAAAGATTGATTATGGGTATCAATTCTCATGCAAGGGCAGAATTTGCACTTGAATATGCCGTTAAGTATATGTCTGAGCGTACCGCTTTTGGTAGAACCATAGATAAATTTCAGGCCTTACGCCATAAAGTAGCGGATTTTTATACCGATATGGAAATATGCAAGGAATTTAATTATTCTGTAGCTTATCGTTTAAACAAAGGAGAATATGTGGTTAAAGAAGCGACCATGTCCAAATTGCATTCTACCAAAATGGCTGATGAGGTGATATATGGCTGTCTTCAGTTTCTAGGTGGATATGGGTATATGGAGGACTATCCGATGGCGCGATTGCTAAGAGATAGCAGGTTGGGCCCTATCGGCGGAGGCACTTCTGAGATTTTGAGAGAAATCATCGCTAAAATGGTGATCGATAAGAAGGACTATAAACCGGCGACCTAAGTATTTTGATCATCATTTTAGCGAAAATTCATTCTAATTGCGCTAAAAT
>NZ_JAGEVG010000019.1 GCF_017581925.1 Gelidibacter pelagius
AAAACCTTAACACTGAATGTTGACAAGGGTTTGGAAGAGTAAAAAAACTCCAAAATAAGCGAGAAATTAAAGGTGTGGTAAGTCTATTCCTTTTTACTTCCTGGTTTTATCGGATACATGGTTTGCTTGACAAATGTTTTTGGAAAATCGTCTTCGTCATGAAATCCAAGTTCAATATCCCTTCCATCATGTGGTACATGATGTGTGTTGAAAATATAATCCCACAGGCTTAAAGTTAATCCGTAGTTCATACCATACTTTTTATGCTCTGGTAATTCTTTAACATGATGCCAGATATGCATTTTCGGATTGTTGAAAATGTATTTCAACGGCCCGTAATTCCATCCTAAATTGGCGTGGTTCAAATGTCCAATCACGATGGAGAAAAAGTAAACAATGGAAACATCCTGTACATTGAAACCTCCAATTATGGCAACAGGGATGTATAATATAGAATTATAGACCACTGGTTCCATCCAATGGTAGCGCAAATGTGCGGCAAATCCCATTTCTTTAACGCTGTGATGTACTTTATGGAAATTCCACAACCACGGTACACGATGCAATAAGATATGAGTATTCCATTGAACAAAGTCGATGATCAAAAAGAAGATCAGTAACCCCAACCATTTTGGTAATTCGCTCACACTAAAAATCTGTAAACTATCTACATGCCAACCAAAAAGGCCAAGGATATCATTGAAGAACTCTGCCGTAGTATTGGAGAGAGCAATGAGTACAATCAAATTCAGTAAGAAGAAATTGAAGAACATATAAAAGGTATCCAACCAAAAATCCTTTCTGAATATGGATTGGTTTTTGCGCCACGGAAACATAATTTCCAATAGCCAAACCACTAAGGAAATCACGATTAAACCATAAAAATAATTGTCCCAATGGTAAACGTGCGTTAACTCATATTTGAGATAACGCCAATATCCAGAGTAGGATTTTAAAATAATGTCGATGTATTTTTCCATACCTCATTCCTGCGAAAGCAGGAATCTCATAATTTAAACGTTAAAAACACCTTTCTTCTGAAAGGCAAATTCCAAATAACTTATACTATAGTCGTATTTTTAATAATTGCTTACGCATATTTCCTTGTCCCAAAATATGAATGTCGTTTGCTGACTTCACAGCGCTTTCTGCTCTAAATAAAATCTCTGAATTTTCATTTGAAAAAATTATTGATGGCTTATTGAAGCTTTCAGGTTTCACCATAGTTTTAACAAGTTTAGTTGGGAAACCTTTCAGGTTTTCAAAACCTGACACGTCATAATTCTATTCTATATATAATTTTTCGATGTCTTTATTCATCAAAAGCTTTCTTTGTTTATGAACATATTCAAAATTTTTGAGGTTGTCGAACCAAGAAATTACCTCTTCTCTTTTCAGTTTAGTCGCTGAATTTGATAAAAATGAATTGTAAGAAGAATATGGATACTTTGAGAAATCAATGTTCTTATTATGATGCTCAGGATTCAGATGAATATATAAAACAAGTGATCTTAAATAATCTTCTTTATTTATCTTGATTCTTTTAAATGGTTTTTGAAATATACTTCCAGTTCGATGATATTTTAAATTCATGGCTTTGGTATAAGCGTTAAATAAATTTGAAAACTGCTGTGAAGGGTATGATAAATTGTCATTAATTCTCAATAACAAATGGAAATGATTAGGGAGAAGACAATAACAAAATATACTACAATTTGGCTCTATGTGTTTTTTAAGAAGTTTTAGAAAATACAAATAGTTAGCATGTTCAAAAAAAATGTCTTCTCGATTATTTCCTCTATTATAAATGTGATAGTAATGACTCTCTTCAATTCTTTCCATTATGCTTCAATTTTTTCCATTATGAAAGATTTAATTAAACAAGACCTTTCAGGTTTTGAAAACCTGAAAGGTAAACCTGAAAATACTTTACAAACTCTTAATCGATTTCCTAAACAATAAAATCATATCCGGTTCCGTAAATTCCTGCGCAGGCAGGAATCTCATAATTCAAACGATTAAAACGACTTTCTTCTAAAAGGTAAATCTCATATGGTTAGTATTATAGTTGTATTTTTAATAACTACTTACACATATTCCCTTTTCCAAAAATATGAATTTTGTTTTTCGATTTTACGGAGTTTGCGAAATGCTGTTTGAATTCAGCCGATAAACCTTTCAGGTTTTTAAAACCTGAAAGGTCTCTGCCTTAAATATTTTACAAACTCTTAATCAACTCACGAAACAACACAATCATAGCCGGTTCCGTAAATTCCTGCGCAGGCAGGAATCTCATAGTTCAAACGTTAAAAATACCTTTCGTTTGAAAGATAAATTCCATATAACTTGTATTATAGTCGTATTTTTAATAAATGCTTACGCATATTTCCTTGTCCCAAAATATGAATGTCGTTTGCTGATTTCACAGCGCTTTCTGCTCTAAATAAAATCTCTGAATCTTCATTTGAAAAAAATTATTGACGGCAAAGCCTTCAGGCTTCACCCAAATTTTAACAAAGTTTAATTGGGATACCTTTCAGGTTTTTGAAACCTGAAAGGTCTCTGTCTCGGATATTTTACAAATTTTTAATCAACTCTCGAAACAACACAATCATATCCGGTTCCGTAAATTCCTGCGCAGGCAGGAATCTCATAATTCAAACGATTAAAACGACTTTCTTCTAAAAGGCAAATCTCACATGGTTAGTATTATAGTTGTGTTTTTAATAATTACTTACTTACGTCTATTCCCTTTTTCCAAAAATATGAATTCTGTTTTTCGCTTTTACGGAGTTTGCGAAATGCTGTTTGCATTCAGCCGATAAACCTTTCAGGTTTTTGAAACCTGAAAGGTCTCTGTCTCGGATATTTTACAAATTTTTAATCAACTCTCGAAACAATACAATCATATCAGGCTCTGCTTTTTCCGCCATGGCAATAATTTCCGAAATATCTACAGGTTTCAGATTGCTTGGATCACATTCATCGGTCAAAACTGACACTGCTGCTACTTTTAATTTTAAATGATTGGCCACAATAATTTCAGGGACCGTACTCATTCCAACGGCATCCGCACCTATGATTTTTAACATGCGGTACTCTGCTCTTGTTTCCAACTGAGGTCCGACTACACTTGCATAAACACCTTTGTGAAGCGTGATGTTGTGGTTTTTGGCAATTTGCTCAAATTTGGAATTGATTTCCGCATCATAAGGAGCACTCATATCCGTAAAGCGCTCACCCAAATGTTCTACACCTTTAAACGCCAAAGGTGAACTTCCTTGCAAATTAATGTGATCTTCAATGAGCATCAATTCTCCTTTCTTGAAATTGAGATTGATCGCTCCGGATGCATTGGATACCAAAAGCGTATGAATGCCCAGTTTTTCCATAATGCGAACAGGGTAAGTCACATCTTGCAGTGAATAGCCTTCATATATATGAAAACGCCCTTGCATGATGATGGCTTTTTTATCTTCTATAATTCCGTAAATCAACTTTCCTTTGTGAAATTCAACCGTTGCCGTGGGGAAATTCGGAATATGGTTGTAGCTGACTTCGTGAAGGATTTCTACGGCATCGATCAATTGACCCAATCCGGTACCGAGGATAATGCCGATTTCTGGATTTTCAAAGCCCTTCTTTTGTAAGTACTCTGTAGTTTCGTTGATGAATTTTATCATTTTATATTGTGAAATTTTTTAAGTTGTTTATAATGTCTCATGTCTTCAAAGGTATCGATATCATTCAATTCTTTCAACAAATGGACGGTGCAATTTTGAAGGTCATTCAATGTGTTTTTCAGAACTGTCGAAGTTCCCCATTCTTTATTTTTAAAAACTTGGTGATACAGGTTTTTCATTCCCAAGAGATAATACCCACCGTCTAATGCTGGTCCAATGACCACATCATTAAAATCGAGTTGTACAAATGCAGTATGGACGATTTCGGCATCCAAGTCCAAAAGATCACTGCCGATAATAGCGACTTTTTCGTAGCCCATTCCAAACAATTCTACAAAGGCATTTTCCATCCGTTGACCTAAATCGTCGCCATTTTGCAGTTTTTTACGAAAAGTTCCAATGTCCCAAAGGTCGTCCTTTATTATATTTTCAGAATAGAAGACATAGCGATCAGCTTTGACCTCTTTTGCAATTGAAGCGGTATGATTTAAAAGAAACTTATAGACTTCCAAAGCATTTTCATCTCCAATAGTTTTTGCCAATCGCGTTTTGCATTTACCCAATTCTGGATTGCGGGTGAAAATGATCAGTGCTTTTTTAGAGGTTGGAAAATGGAAATCGGTGACCATTTCATTATCGCCATCCGTATCTTTTTTGGAAAGTAATGCCATGTGTGGGAGTTCAAAATTTAATGTTCAGAATTCAGAGTTCACGCCTTTGCTTCGATGTAGACGGGAAAACAAAGTTCGGGAAAAATGGTTGAAAAGAGATGGGAAGGATGTTGAAAATGAAGTTCAAAATGTTTGTAAAGTGTTTGTTCCTAAATAAATTTTTAAGCACTTTAAATTTCCCTGATTAGCGTTGACCGTTATTCTTCAAAAATCAACATTCTCCAATCGTTAATCGTTAATCAAACTTCGTCTCTATCCTCTACTCACTACCCACTAAAACCTACGTCACACTCCCCTGACAACTACTTCCTGCACCAGCCGTGCAACCATAGCAATGTTGAGAAATCATAATCGTTCTTCCTTCTAAAAGTTCTTCGTTATAGTCTGATATATGTTTGACTTTGCTGTTTACTGGCAAATTCAGCATCTGGTTGAAATCGCAATCATACAAATAACCATCCCAAGAAATGGAGAGGGTATTGGTACACATCACACTTTTTACGGTTTGCGGATTGTAAGCTTCTATCAAAGCGTACATATAATCTTCGTAGTTTTCAGAAGCTATCAAATAATCCAAAAATCGGCTGATTGGTAAATTGGTGATGGTAAATAAATTATGAAAATTGATTTCGAAATCGTCCAATAAGGCTTTTTTAAAGTCTTTCTCCATACTGGCTTGATTGCCCGGTAAAAATGCCCCAGACGGATTATAAACCAAATCCAGTCGCAAGCTACTATCTGGCATCCCATAACCAACGGCATTGAGTTCTTGTAAGGCTTTTATTGATTTGTCAAAAACACCAGTACCACGTTGTTTGTCCGTTTTTCCTCTAGTCCAGTGTGGCATGGAAGAAATGACATGGACGTTGTGCTTTTTGAAAAACTCTGGTAAATCGTAGTATTTTTTATTGGCTCTGATGATGGTCAAATTGGAACGCACAATAAAATCCTTAACGCCAACTTTTGAAGCTTCTTCTACAAACCATCTGAAGTCAGGATTCATTTCGGGTGCGCCTCCGGTCAAATCTAAGGTATGAGCTCCCGTGTTTTTGATGACTTCGAGACATTGTTGCATGGTTTGCCTGGTCATGATTTCCTTACGGTCTGGACCGGCATCCACGTGGCAATGCTCACAAACTTGGTTGCACATATAACCAACGTTGATTTGTAGAATTTCAAGTTTTTTTGCTTTTAACGGAAATTGTCCCGTCTCAGCGATTTTATCCTTGAATTTTGGTAAATCTCCATTTTGAAAAATTCCATTGGATAAGATTTCGAGCTGTCTTTTACTATTTGCTAATTCGCTATTTCTTTTATGTAGGGATTTAATCATTTTTAAGTTCTAAATTTAAAGTTCCAAATTCAAGATTCAGAGTTCAAGTTTGTCCAAAGTTAACAATTCAAGGTACAATGTTCAAGGCGTCAAAATTCGAAGTTCTTTAACTTAGAAATTCTGTCCATCGTCATCTGTCTTAAGACTTTTTTTTAAAGATCCCGATGAAACATCGGGATGAGCGATTCACACAATCCGATAAAATATCGGGATTGGTTCTCTGCTCACATCTCTAATTTGTTGACTTTATTCATCATTTGCACACCATGCACCAAGGTTGCACCACCTTTAATAGCAGCGCCAACATGTAAGGCCTCCATCATTTCTTCTTTGGTAATACCGCGTTGCAAGCCATCTTGAGTGTAGGCGTCAATACAGTAAGGACATTGCTCGGTATGGGCGACCGCTAAAGCAATCAATGATTTTTCACGAGCGGAGAGTTTTCCTTCTTCGAAAACCTTAGCATAGTAATCGAAAAATTTGTTGCCAAGTTCTTCACTCCATTCAGTAATCTTTCCAAATTTCTTTAAATCTGCGGGATCGTAATAGGTTTTTTGCATCTGTTGAGTTGTTAGTTGAACTTATGAAAAAGTATAAGTTACCAGTTTAAGTCGAAGAACATCACTTATGATTACATCTTCAACTATTTAATTTTTAAATCTAAGCTTAGGGAATCAATAGACGGTTTTATCGTCTTTGGAACTCCATTTCTGAAACGGTTCCAAGGCTATATCTCGTGCTATTTGTTCAAAAGGAATACTCCGTTTATTATAGGGTAATTCAATTTCCTTATAAATAAATGCGTCATCAAAATCAATATCTGCTGCATCTTGGTGACTGCACCCATAAAAAACTTTGTCTGGTCTGGCCCAATAGATGGCACCAAAACACATCGGGCAAGGCTCGCAGGAGGTGTAAATCTCGCAACCTTCCAATTGAAAGGAATTGAGGTTTTTGCAGGCATCCCGAATGGCGATAATCTCTGCATGTGCGGTAGGATCGTTATGGGAAGTAACCTTATTGTTACCGCGACCTATGATTTTTCCGTCCTTTACGATGACACACCCAAACGGACCGCCTTCGTTATTATCCATGCCTTTAAGTGCGGCATTAACCGCTTCAAGCATAAATTTATTTTTGTTTTCTTTGTTCATATATTGGCTTATTAATCTACAAAAGTCTCCTTAATAATGGCTTTACACTTGGTGATTTCTATTGAGGTCAACGTTTCAAAGGTCTTGATGATTCTAATTTTATCAATAGTTCTGATTTGATCAATGGCAATCATTCCTTTTTTTTCATTGTGTTTTACCGAAACTCTTGTGGGGTATTTTTTTAAACTTGTGGTTATTGGAGCAATAGCGATGGTATTCAAATAGGTATTCATTTCATTAGGTGAAATAATAACGCAAGGTCTGGTTTTCTGAATTTTACTTCCAATTGATGGATCCAAATTGACCAAAACAATCCGATATTGATTTAGTTCCATTCTTCAAAATTTTCGTCCTCAAAAACATCGTCGATTAACAGCTTGTCGCCACCTTGAGCATTCATTTCTTTAAATGCTTTCTCCCATCCCTTTCGTGGCGCTTCAATTGGTCTTAAAATTATTTGGTCATCCTCAAGGATCAATTGCACTTTGTCCTGAATATTATATTTTTCCAGGATGGTCTTGCTCAAACGAAGTCCTTTTGAATTTCCAATTTTTATGATTGCTGCTTCCATAACTTTAAAATGTAGTTACAAAGTTATTACATATTAAATCGTAAAGCAACACTTATGGACGATATTAAAACGGATATCCAATCGCAAAGTTCAAGATAGGATTACTCACGTCAAAGTTAAAACGTTCTCCTTTTTTGAGTGAAGGATCATGGAAAGGCGCCGCCAAATCAAAACGGATCACAAAGCTCTGGATGTCCACACGAAGTCCGACACCGGCTCCCATGCCTAGTTCACTTATAAAATCTTTAGAGAATTTGTCCTTCCCTCCAAATGTTGGATTTTCTTTGGTGTTCCAAATATTTCCTGCATCAGCAAAAACGGCACCTTTTAAGAAAGAAACTATTGGGAAACGATATTCAAGATTGGCTTCTAATCTGATATTGCCTGTTTTGTCGAAGAAGTTCTCGCTGGTATTGTTAGGGTCTTCTTCAGCATTATAAGTCCCAGGACCCAAAGAGCGGATCCTGAAAGCTCTAACGCTATAAGGTCCACCGGCATAATATTGTTTTACAAAAGGGATCACATCAGAGTTGCCATAAGCCATTCCGTAGCCACCAAAGATACGGGCGGCAATAGTTTGTTCTTTTCCGAAGTTGAAGTGATAACGCACGTCGATATCTGCTTTGGCATATTGTGCATATTCCATACCAAGGAATGTTTTTGGGGCGTCAGGACCTTCATCTTTTCCAAATAGGCTGATAGAGTTTCCGGCCACATCCAACATAAAGTTCAGATATTTTTGATGCGTTTTTTGTTTATCGATCATCTCATTATAAGTGAACGAATAGGTCAGACCTGAAATAAACTGCTGTTCAAAACTGCGTTTCAAAAAGGGATTGTCATTTAAAATAACCTCAAACTCAGGAGTGGTCTTCATAAGATCCGTATAACTCACGGAGATCGGGTTGATTTCATGGGTCACATATCTGTTGGCATCCCACACGTAACCAAATAATGCGGTTCCTGATAGCAGGGTATATAATTTTCTCCGATCTTGGAAATCAATGCTCACTGAAGTTTTTGTTTTTGGAATGGAATACTTGAAAAAATCATCATTGATTTTTATAGGGAAAATGACCCTCGGAAAAATTAATTCGTTCTTCAAACCAAGTTCCAAGCTACTGTCTCCTGATGTTTTTCCGCCTCCCAATTGGGCTTCATATCCTATTTTTGCTGTTGTATTATAAGTTTCGCCACCTCCAAATACATTGCGATTGCTATAGGTTAATTCCAATGCTGGCCCTGTAAAGCTGTTGGATTTAGTCACTACCTGTAACGCCGCCGAAAAAGCGCGTTTGTTTAATGGCGATAAATAAATATTGGCTTCCAAAAGCCCTAAACTGTCCGTTACCAAGGTATCAACTTCTCTATATTGTATGTTGACAAATTTGTAGGCACCAATGGTTGATAATCGTCTTGCCGTATTTCGTGAGGTTTCTGGGTTGTAAAGCTCACCCTCTTCTAATTTTATAAAGGGATCTAAGTGCTTTGGCTTGAAAAAAACTTCTTTCTGAATGAAATTTTTCTCTTTAAAGCGAATCGTATCGACTTGGATTGAATCGCCCGTTTCATAATTTGGGTATACGTTGACCCGAGAAATTCTATAAGGAACTATAGATTTTTTGGGTACTGCCTTCTTTAATTTGAGGAACAAATCGAAGTGTTTGTTGTCATAACGATTGGTATCTGCTTCAAAAATCAAAAAACTTTCGTTGAAATTGTAATAGCCTAGCCTCTTAAGATTTGCATCAATGCGAAGACGTTCCAGTTTCATCTTATTCAAATCAAAGCGCATCCCTTTACTTAAAGGTGACTCGGTAACCAAGGAGTCAATTTCTTTGTGGATTGGAGCAGGTAAGGAGTCCAATTGGTAGGTTTCCATCCGGTAAGGCTTAGGTACTTTTACAGTGTAAACAACTGATGCTCTTTTATCTGATTCTTCAAACTCTGAGGATGCTCTGCTATAGAAAAAGCCTCTGTTTTCAAGACGATTAAGGAGTAGATCTTGAACTTCAAAGGTTTCCACATCCGATTGATATACCGGTTTTTCTCCAAGTTTTTTGTATAACCAACGGTTGATGAATCCTGGCTTTTCCTTTTGATTTTTATAGTAATAGTAGAGTCCAGGATACATGCCCAACAGTTTTGAATTGGGTTCAGGAAGCATTACCGATTCCAGTTCTGTTCTTAAACCCGCTTCATTTCTAATGACAGAATCAGAGACAATGGTCAGTTCTGCGCCAGTGTACAAGCGTTCGTTTTCAGGAATGTACTTGGCAATACTGCAGGAGTAAAAACTTCCGAATATGAAGAGTGAAAAAAGGATGTATTTTAAATAGAATTTCAAGGTGTTCTTTGTTTATGGTTTTCTCAGTTCCTAATATGATTTGAATCTGCTTTTGATAGCTTGTTTGATTATTAGAACAGATGTTATTTTTTAATTCTTCTTCTTTTCGATGCTATCATCAATGGTGTCTTCTTTTGCTTTTTGCGCTTCTCTTGCAGCCTTTAATTTGGCTTTTTCTTCCTTTTCTGCTTTAGTTGTTGATTTTACCAACGCATCCCAAAGTTCATTAAACTTGTTGAACTCTTGAGTGAAAATCACAGCAATCCCACTCACAATAATCTGTCCGTCAATGACGTTTTCAAACTCATTTCTATGGAAACCTTTTAATCTATAACGTCCGTTTTCAGTCAGGAGGTATTCAATACTCACATTACCAATAATTGGTGTCTCTTCGCCAGTTGGGCTGCTCCCTTCAACGTCTACTTCGCTACCAACACTGACAATCAATCGGTCATTGAACATTTTCTTCTGAGCTGCAATATCCAATTGTGTCCGATCTGTAGGCGTACTTCCTTGGTAATCTGTATAACTGTCCAGTCCGAAATTAAGTTCAAAACCAGAGTTGCCCAACAACTTATCAGAGAACATATTAAGTTGGTCAGACACGGCATCATTTAAATTATCTCGTGCAATGGACGCCACACCACCAGTACTCCCATCACTTCCGGGATCAGGATAAAATCGGTTCAATACCAATAATGAAAACACTTGTCTGTTCAGTTCATCTTCCTGTTGATTGAGTTGCTGTACCCTGCCGTATACTTGCCCGCCAATAGCACCTTGTTCGTCTTTTGGCATGTCTAAATTAAAATTTATTTTTGGCTCCATCAATTGTCCGTCAATATTGAGATACACATAAAAAGGAAGCACCTGACGGAATTTTCCTTTAGCGGATGGATCCAAGTTTGACGTGGTTGGCGCCATCAAGGCCGATGCTGAGGTTTTGACATCATAGAGCGCCGTAACATCCAGTTTTGCATCAAATGGGTCGCCAGACCAGGTGATACGACTTCCTGAAACAAGATTGAATTTTCTGTTGACAAGATTGTATAAATTCAATTCATAATGACCACTCTGTACTTCATAAATACCCGAAAGAGAGATGTTTCCGTTAGGTTTCATGGTAAAGTTCAAATCCCCTTCGCCAGACACATTAAAGTTATCTCCAGTGGACTCATCAATAATGATGGTTACTGCTGCATCTTGACCAATCTTCAACAAGGCGTTCATGTCAAAGCCAGTTATGGTTGCCGTTTTTTCTTCCGTTCTGGTTAAGATGGCGTCAGGATTTTCACGATTCACAAAAATGACCACACCATCTCGTTCTTCAATATTTACGGTGGCCGAAGGCATCACATAAGTTACATCTGTATCTGACCCAACGGTTGCCTTAAGATCTATTTTTGGAATCTGCAGATCGCCAGTGATTTTTGCATCGGCGTCAAAGGTGACTTTTCCGTAAAGGAAATCATTATCTTCTTTTGTGGCGTTGAGTACTTGAAAATTATCAGCGCTGATCTGTAAGTCAAATGTGGGATTGATGAACGATTGTGTTCCGATCTTACCCGAAGCTATCAGGGTGTTTTCATTTTCATCCCTAATGGTGAAACTATTTACAGAAAGACCATCGTTGTTGATGTTTAATGTTTCTTTGGCAAGTGAGAATGCTGAATTAAACTTCTTTATCTTAAAATCGGCTTCATTGAAAGTCAAACTACCTTCATATTTTGGCTTGTCCAATGTTCCTTCCAATTTGAATTTTCCAGAAAAACTGCCATCGGTTTCTGTGATTTCGCCTTGCGACAACCCGGTAAGTGCTTTCATATTGAATTGGTTGATGTCCAAATCCAAATCGAGGGTGGCGCCTCCTGGAAATGCAACATAATCACCTTTTAAATCTAAGTCAATCTCACCACCGTTCATGTCTACATTAAAATCATAGCTATCGCTTCCAAGAGATTTTGCATCAAGACTTAAATTGCCCATATCAACTTGCATAAAACTCAATTTCGAGATGTCTAAATCGGCAATAATTCCGGTGTTTTTAAAAGGTTCTACCAAGACAAAATCGCCGTTGAGGTTGCCCGTTGCCAATTCCTCATCAGGGTTAAGGTAATTTAAAAACTCGCTCAATTTAAAATTCTTAAAATCTACGGCAATATGTTCCTTAGAAACAGATGGCAGGTCGTCAGTAATCTCAAAAGATTGGTTCTCACGACTGAAAACGAAGTCATTAAATTCCATTTTTTTGTCACTAATCAGAATTTCGTTGTTTTCTGGAGTGTTCCAAGGAGTCTTGTTTAAGACCAAATCTTCAGGATTGACATGAAAACGTAAGAGTTGTCGATTTCCCGTGATTTTACTGGTGATCTGCGTTAATATCTCATCTTTATGATAAGCGATGAATGCCAGAGAAAGCTCATTATTAGATTGATCTCCAGTCATTTTTGTTTTCTGTATGTTTAATGGCCCCGCCTTAATTCTGTTAAAACCTAAATCAAAGATAAATTTATCCTTGTCCGTATCCATTGAAAATGCCAAGCTGTCCAATTCATATCCACTATAATTGATATGTGGCGCAGTAATCCTGGCCGTTAATTGTCGTTCTTTTTCTTTATAATCAACGTCAAATTTAACGGTGTCCAATTTCTTTACATTCACCAAAAAGACGTCGTTCAATATTGGGGCTTCAATGATCTTTGCCCGTAATTTTAAATTGACAGGATTGGCAATGCTGTCCGGAACCTTCTCATCATTATAGAAATAGCTCAGCAGATGGCGCCTTATGGATTTGCTAAACGTTTCAGGATCCGTATTGGATTGCAGCAAGACATCCACCAATTTATTTTTAATGGACACTGACGTCGTATCTTTTCTGACGTGGGCAAGTGCATTGAGATCTCCCAACAAATAGGTTTTGTTATCGTACACTACCACACCTTCGTCTACAATGGCCGCCACATCATAATTGATAGCATTACCCTTAAAATCGGCATAGATTTTCATGCCCGTTTTGACGTCACGTTGCATGAGTCCCAGAGCCTTTAGGTCGGCACCAATAATATTCAATTCTACGTTGGCTTCAGGGGAGACAGAATCTAATACAACGGTGGCATATAAATCCATGTCAAGGTTATAGTCCTTATATTTTGAGGTCACTTTTCCGCTCCCATTTTTGATATCCCCAATAAGTTTTAAGTCGTTGATATCATAATTATTGTATTTAAAACTGGACACAGTCGCTTCAATATGGGCGTCGAGATCATTTATGTTTTTTCCCTTCCCGTTGGCTTTTACAGATAAACTCAAAGTGCCCAATTGTTCATTTTGTAGCAACTCGTTCAGTTTGTAATCTTCAATGGAAAGATCCGCATCAAACTCTAACGTTTTTCCGCTTTTAAAATGTCCATCTACAGAAGCGATGCCTTGTGTGGTGGTCAAGGTTGCATTGGCGTAAATATCGTTGGGGTTTCCTTTAATGTTTCCTGCTAATTTAACCTCTTCGGGCAGGCTCACACCCAAGTCTTTTTCATCAACAAATTGAACAATATCAGCACGGGCTGAAATGGCCGAAAAATTAGGGATGTTAAATTGAATGTTCTCTGGATCCGTAATATTTTGAATTTTTCCGTTTGCCGAAATGTGCGTGTTTGCCCAATTGACATTCATGCGGTTAAGGTTGACATCGGACAAATAACCATTCGCCGTGGTGTTTCCGGAGAGCAAATGTTGACTTAAGGCATTGAGATATGGATTTTTTTTCAGTTCTGGTTGAATGAGAAATACATCTTTCAAAGACACTCGAAATGTGGGAATATCAATAGCAATCTTTGATTTTTCAGGCGATTCGATCAATGCCGATAATTTAGGGTAATCGAGTCGTAAATTGGCGTTTAAACTGTTGTTGTTTAAAGCAGTCCTCAAATCAGACACTTTCAAGATGTTATCATCAGCGCTGAACTTAAGGCTCAGTTCTTTTAAATTAAATCCAGAAATCTCTTTGAACGTAGAGTTTTCAATATGAAGTTCGGCTTTTTTATCCTTCAGGTTGATGCTGTTGGCTTGAAGATTCAAATCGTCTAAAACAATCGCATTCGGATTGAAACTGCCAGATTTTGCTTCCGCGGAAGCGACAAAATAACTGAACTTATTATTTTGGAAATCGACAGCCCCAATGGCAAGTCTTAGTTCTGGCCATTCAAAGGTTTGAATATCCTGCTTGATGTCCTGAGTGACTTCCACCACTTTTTGGGTAACGGCATTGGTCTCGGTTTCAGTATTTAGTACGATGGATGAGTTTTTTAGACGAAAGCTGTCCACTTCAAAATCGCTATTTGCTAAATCTACCTTCGGGATTTTAGCGAATAATTCTTCGATATCAATTTCTGCAGCAATCCGATCGCCATACGATTGGTAGTCGGCAAACACATTGTTCAAGGTTAAACTTTCTACAGAAAGTGACGGTAAGGGCGCAGGATCTTCTTCAGGAATAATGGGTACTGGGGTTTGGATAAATTTGATCCGGGCGTCAGATAGTTCCAATGCTGAAGCTTCAAATAACATATTTTCCAAATCGGTGGTTTTCATAGCGGCATTGAGCGTCCCTATTTTAAATCGGCTGTCAATTCCGGCAACAGCATCGTCAAAAACAATGTCGAAATCCTTGAAATTCAGTTTTCCTATAACAATATTTAAAGGTGCTGCGGTGGTATCTGCTACAACAGTTGTGGTGTCTTCAGCAGCAAATGCGTCAATCAAAAATTGGAAATTATAACCAGCGATAGAATCTTTTCGGATGATATTGGCACGAAGCCCTTCCCAATGCAAGGTATCAACACCAATGCCTTCACCACGAATCATAGCCCAAAGAGGCACATTGGCTTCCAGCGATTTTGAATAAACTAAAGTGTCACCTTTGGTATCTTCCAGAAATAAACCATCAATTTGAAGGTTGCCGTCAAATGTGAGAAATAGACGCTCAATTTCAACTTTGGTATTGGTTTTATTGGAAATGTAAGATGTAGCCTTGTCAACAATGATACCTTGGCCCCACGGACTTCTGATAAATAATATCAACAGGAATAAGAATATAAGAACGCCGAGAATAATTCTTCCAATTATTCTGAGGGCCCTATATTTTCTTTTTGTAGGTTTTTTTTTATCGCTGTCGTTCTCTTCCAATAAATATGATCTAGGAGTACAAATTTATCATATTAGAGGTTGTGACGTGTCTCTAAACACGATTATTAGTGACTCTAATCTTAAAATTGGGTAAAATTAACATCTTTTTTTCGTTTTGGAGGTTTTATGTTAAAGTTGTACAAATTATACTACATCAGCTCGTTTCATACGTATATATAAATATAAACCAATAAATAATTGAATTATGATGATTAAAAAATCGAGTATATTATTTGCCGCTGCCTTGACAGCATTTGTTTTTATGTCGTCTTGTGAAGATGGTAAAAAGAAAGAAGAGCAGATGAGAATTGAAACCGAACGAGTGGAAATGGAGGCTGCTGAAAACGCTAAAATAGAATTGGAAGCTGAAAAAGCGAAAGAAGCTAAAATTAAAGAAGAGGCGAGAGCCAATAGTGTTGCCGGACAAGCCATGACGAATGAGAATTTGACCACTTTGGCGGGTGCTTTGCAAGCTGCTGATTTGTCTACTATGTTGTCTGAACCAGGCGAGTACACAGTATTTGCACCATCAAATCAAGCTTTTGAGAAATTATCACAAAAAAAGCGCGATGAATTAATGCTACCGGAAAATAAGGAAATGTTGAGCGAGGTCTTGACCTATCACGTGGTTCCTGGAGTAATTAATTCTGAAAAATTAGCAGCAGCTATTAAAGGCGCCAACGGATCCTATACGTTTAAAACGGTAACCGGAGAAGAATTGACGGCTTCAATGAGCGGAGATCAATTTGTGATTAAAGATGGCTCTGGTAAGAAAGCACAAGTTATTTTAGGAAATGTGCCAGCTTCAAACGGTATCATTTATATTATTGACACCGTATTGATGGCTAAGAAATAATACTTATTTTATTTTTTATAGATAAAGACCTAACGTGAAGTTAGGTCTTTTTTTATGAAGTGTTTTGGCGGGTGAATGGTATGGTGATTAAACTTTTTTAAAAGCTGAAATATTAAATTCATAAAATTCAAGTTTTGGATAGTGGATAATGAATTAAATCCTGACGATGGAAATGAGTGTTGTGGAAACAAAGATTAAGATTCAAAGAATAATGTATCTTGTGAGAAATTAAAAGACCTCTTCTTGACTAAGCATATCTCATTGATTAAGCATATCTCACTATTCGTTGTTTTCCAATTCATTATTTCAATTGCCTTCTCCCAATCCCTAACCGGAAAAGTGGTAGGCATCATGGATGGCGACAGTTTTAAACTCCTCACGCTTGATTCGACAGTAGTTAGAGTGCGATTGGCCAATATTGACTGCCCAGAAAAAAAGCAGCCTTTTTCTGCCAAGGCTACCCAATTTACCGCCGATGCCATTTTCGGGAAGATGGTGACTATCAATATCCAAAAGACAGACCGATACAAACGTTATATCAGTAACGTAACTTATAATGACTCTTTAAGTTTGTGTCATGAACTGGTTAAAAATGGTCTGGCTTGGCATTATGTGAAATATTCAAAAGATAAAACCTTGCAGGAAATGGAGGACAAGGCCAAAGCTGCCAAAGTAGGCCTCTGGCAAGACTCTCACCCCACAGCACCTTGGGAATGGCGGAGTTCCAAAAAGAAGAAAAAAGTAAAATTAGAATGAAATTATTTAGACTTTTCCTGTTTGTCGGGGTAATGGCCTTTGCTTGTGACCTCTCGGCACAAACTGTTTATGTAACCAAAACTGGAGAAAAATATCATAAAAACACCTGTCATTACCTGAAAAACTCCAAAAAGGAAATCGATTACAAAAAAGCTATTGAACTTCGTTATACGGCCTGTTCTGTATGCAAGCCAAATGCACAGTGGAGTCCGTTAAGTATTAGATCTACATCGATAAAATCTACCACCTCACCAACCATTAAAACTACCACAAGCACGCAATGCACTGGAAAAACGAAAGCCGGAGCACGCTGTAAACGAATGACCAAAAGCGAGAACGGGCGCTGTTATCAGCATTAAAGTTAATCTGTTTTAGATTCACTAAATGTTATTTGTTGTGACTATTAATGATTGCTTAGAACACTGAACACTGAACACTGAACATTAGTCCATCTTCAAAAATCAAAAATCAAAAATCAACATTTTTCAACCCGCCCCTAACTAAGAAGGTACGTTCGGGCAAGTCGTTACTTGTTAACAGTGTACCCTAATCCCCAATCCCTCATCCCTAATGCCTATAACACTTCCTCACGTTCCAACTGTTCCCTCCCCTTATTCGTAGCAATCACACTAATGATCAGAATCTGAAGGGCATGGTAAAACATCAACGGTAATAACATAATACCGACAATACTCGTTTGTCCAAATAAAGCTTCAGAGAAAACCGTACCGTGAACCAGTGACTTTTTAGTGCCACAAAATTGATTGGTGATTTGATCCGCATGATTGAATTTTAAGAGTTTCCCAATCCAGCCGGTCAACGAATACACCAGGAAAAATAAAATCAGTACCAAGACGACCATTGCTGCCATTTCAAGGAGAGTGACACTGCTGAAAATCTCATCTTCAAAAGACTTAACGAAACTTTTATAAATGATGAGTAAAATGATAAATTTATCGAACTTGTTAAGAGTGCGTTTGTTTTTTAATGCCCACGCTCCAAGAAAACGTCTGAGCAACAATCCCAGTGCCAGTGGAATGACAATTTCGGTGATCAGTTGGAAATAAATTGCAGAGAAGTCAAAAGCAACATCCGTTTGTTTCACAAAGGACAACATCCATAGAGGCGTTAAAATAATACCGATAATTCCCGAAATACTGGCATTAAAGATGGCGCCAGGTAAGTTTCCTTTGGCCATAGAGACCATCACCACAGAAGAAGATACGGTAGAAGGCAAAGCTGCCATAAATAAGAAGGCCAACCAAAGCAATTCGTAGGAGGTGTCTTTCACGAACGGGAAAAACGGCAAAATCAGCAATGGAAATAATACAAAGGTTGAGGCTTGAACAGAGACGTGCAGTTTCCAGTTTTTTAGTCCGTTTCTAATCGCTTCTGAACTTAGGCTCAAGCCATAGAAAAAGAAGATAAAAGAGATGCCCAGACTGCTGATGAGGTTCATCGGCACGGGACTGTCCGAAGCCCCGAGTTGCGGAAAGAAATAGGCAATGACAATACTAATGACAATGGCGATGACAAAGGTGTCTATTGGTGATTTTTTGAGCATTTGAGACATTCGGTTTAGTGCAAATATAACGAGCATAGAGGTTATAGTCGGAAAAAAAACTAAAGATTCAGAGGGTTTGTGAGCGATATTTTAGCAGTAGGAAAACTTGTTAAATTTAAAAACCTCTCTACAGGCTACTCATAAACCTTACCACTTCTTCCTCAAAAACATCCAAAGGAATCCGATGTTCCAAGTCGTGCCGAATGCTGATGTTATAATCCTGTTTCTGCATTAATAAATCGCCCAAAAAATGAAGCGTATCTTTAGGGTCCACGACTCTGTCTTTTGAACCTAATACGATATGGATCTTGCCATTGTTGGTTTCTGGTGTGTCAGGTACATTTTGAACCACGCTTCTCTCAGCCAACGCAGGATTGAATACCAACGCTGGTAGTTGTAGTAGTTTTGATAGATAATAGCCCGCGAATCCGCCCATACTGCTGCCCATGACCACATCTGTTTTGGTGTCCTTATATTGGTTGTACAGCCATAAAATGCTATCTGGATTGTTTTCATAATCGATGGATGGTGCTTCAACGGTGCCGTGGCGTTCTAAAATTTCTCGTTTTTCGGGAATTAGACTGCCATTGAGACCGTGGATATATAGGATATTCATTTTATCTGATATTTGATTTCAAACTAAGGAAATATTATGGTTCTTTTTGTGAATTCTTACAAGTTTTTACGTTTTCGAACGGTTTAATACGTAATGTGTGTTTCCCAATTGGCTATCTTTGGAGTAAAGTTGGATATCATGACAAACCCTCACAGATTTAGGTTCCCGAAGACAGTGGTGTTTGTAATTACCGCACTCTACCTGATTTTAATGTTAGCCACTTATTTTTTGTACTTTAAAGATCCTTTCATAGACTGCGCAAAACGAATCTTGGTCGCCCAATCTATTGCCTTGATTTTTCAATTGGTGCTGAATTATGTCAATTTCCGTTCTCAAAGAAAGATTGTGATTCTCGCTACACTATTTGTGAGTGCGACGCTTTTTTCAGGCGTGCTTTCAACCTTTTTCAATTTGGAGTTCATGTGTCGCTATTATGGGTTTTGATGCTGTGAATTTTGTGTTTTGAATCATATAATTCATCATGTTTTCTTCCTTAAATTGCCGCTGTTTCCCAACATCAACCATCACCATAACAACATCTATTGTGGCGAAATAAACACGAAAATCACTTTTGGATAAAGCATTTTAACTTCCTATTTTAATGGAAAGCCAACGTTCTAATGCTTTTTTAAGCTTTTCTCTCTCACTTGGTGTCATTTCTGTGATGTTTGCCGTGCCATGATGTTTTCCGTTCATCATAAACCATAAAGCATCTACTTTATCAGATTTTGGTACAGCTGAAGCAGACCAGGTGTCTAAAGTTCCATAAATGTGTATGATTTTATTACCGTGTTTAGGAAGCCAAGCATTTAGGGCTTTTAAAGATTTATCGTTAAATGGAACTTTCATCTGATTAGGTGTGAAAGCAGCATGCGGATTTGTATCCGTAGGCAATTCGTCCAAAAGTCCTTTGAATTTACTGGTGTCATAGCCGTAATAACCAAATTCGTTGGCGGATTGGTAATAATGGGATGCATAATCCGTCATCGTCTGGTCACTAAAAAACGTGATGTCAGACACTTTAGTCAAGTATAAAAATGATTCATAGGCAGAAGCGGTTTCATCAGGAATTGAATCGCAGTCTGAGCCGTATTGCCAAAATGAAAATGGATATTCCATCACTGAAAACTCGAAGGCTTTTTCGATGTTTTGATAGGTGAAACTCGCTTTAGCACCCACGCTGTAAGCTTTCATAAGCGGTAGGATCTCAGCTTTATTTTCTAAAACATGTCTTTGGAATTTTTCGATTTTTTTGCGACAATCTGCTGTCCCTACAGTGTCCAAAAACTTATAAATACGCTGTTCTTCAAACGACGTATTGATTGGCCCCACATAATTGACACTAACATCTACATCTTCTGGATAAAAATAGCGATAAAACAAGGTCGTTGCACCGCCTTTGCTACGCCCTGTAGAGACCCACTTTGTCGGATACAAATTTCGGAATAGGGTGTTGATATGATGTAAATCGGCGGCAACTTGTTCTAAGGTCAGGTATTGATAATCGATTTCGGCGGGATTGCTTTTTCCAAAATAGCGATGCTCAATCCTGAGTTGGTTAGCATCGATAAAATGCGTTAACTCATCAACTCTATTTCTGACAGCAGTGTAACCTTCCGTGATCATCACTGTGGGTAGCTTAAAATCTTTGTGTGACAAATAGGCTCTTTGATAAAAATGGCCTTTGGAGGGATCTTTGTGATCAAGAGGCTGTTTAATCTTTAATTCATAAGCCGCTTTATAATTATGGGGAGTTTCAATTTTTGTGAAAATAACATCAGGCAATTCGTAAAGGAGTTGTTCCAGTGTCTCTGATTGCGCATTCAAAAAATGTGTTAATCCGAAGATAAAAAGTAAAGTGTATATCGATTTTTTCATAATTGAAATGTAGTAATATAGTGGATGTGTTTTGGTAAAATTAAGAACTACTCCGGTAAAACAAGCTCAAAAATTAAATTATGTCTGAAATTTCATGCCATTCTCATGAATCCATTGGATTCATACGTTTCTTGCTATTTGGTTCGACCCCGCTGGGGTCGCATGTAATTTCTATTTTGCTTCAAAGATTCCATCCCTACGGGATTTGTTGATGATTTTGTGAAGATTGGATTTAGCTTCCTTTGTTTGGCTGTTTTTATTTATGCCGTTGTTGGTGTTTTCTACCAACAATATTTTATATTAAAAGCACTTGCATTTTACGAAACAAATCAAAACCATTTTAAATCCCAGCAGCTGAAAAAGCCAATATCCTGAATCCGCAGGATTCAAACATTTATAGGAATTTAGTATGTGGATTGCTCCCGACCCCAGCGGGGTCGCACCTATGATTAAGACCTTTCAGGTTTTTAAAGCCTGAAAGATCTTTAAAAAGATTCCGTTTCAATTTCTTCCGATAGCTATCGAGATCCATCTTCATCTTCCTGCCCGTCCGTCAGGCGGGCATCCTTCTTTGGCTTATTCACCCACCAATACAAAGGTGGAATTATAAGTGGCGCAAACAATAACGTGCTCGTCAATCCTCCAATAATTACCGTTGCCAAAGGTCTTTGAACATCTGATCCGATCCCGCTTGAAGTAGCTGCTGGCACCAATCCGAAGATAGCCAAAACAAGAATGGTCAATACCGCTCGCAATTGCTCCTTTGAGGTTGCCGTAATCATGGTTTTGCTCAATGGATCTTTTGCGGAGGCTCTGTTTAATGCGGATACCAATAATACGGCTGCCATTACAGAAATCCCCAAAATAGAAACAAAGCCAACACCAGCAGAGACGTTAAAATAATAGCCTCTAAGCAACAGTGCCATTACACCTCCACCCAAGGCAAAAAGAATACTACTGGCGGTAATTAACGTATGTTTGAAATTTCTGTATAACATAAATAGGAATGCAATCACCAGAACTAAGGTCAGCGGAATGGTAAACGCCAACTGCTTTCCGGCACGTTCCAAGTTTTCATATTGTCCGCCATAAACAATTTCATAACCTTTGGGAATCTCTATTTGCTCGTCAATTTTATCTTGTAATTCCCGCACATAACCACCTTGATCCCTGCCTTGGATATTGGCACGAACCGTCACCATACGTTTATTGTTAAGTCGGTAAATGTTGGTTTGTCCTTCCACATAACCAATGTCTGCCAATTGATCCATAGGCACCAATGCTCCAGTAGCCGAAGGAATCAGCAGTGTTTTTAGATCATTGATGTTTTCTCTAAATTCCGGGAGGTAGCGTACCACAATATCATAGCGTTTGGCACCGTCATACAAAACCGAGATTTCTTTACCACCAATTGCGGCTTCAATCATATCTTGAATATCCGCTACGTTAATCCCATACCGTGCTGCTTGCTCCCGATTGATGTCAATGGTTAATTGATCTTGAACATTCTCTTGTTCAATATCGACACCTTCACTGCCCTCCATCTCACTCATGATTCCCGAAATAAGTTCGGCTTTTTCACGCATCATGATCAAATCGTCACCAACAATGGAAACGGCTAAATCGGCAGCACTGCCCGTCACAATTTCCATCACTTGGTCAATAATAGGTTGTCCGGAAGCAAAGGCAACTCCTGGGAATTCATGCTCCAGATCGCTGCGCATTTTTTGCACCAATTGTTTCTTTGAAAGCGTATCACTCCATGTAGAATAATCCTTTAAGCCGACTAAAATCTCGTTTCTATTGGCAGGAAACGGATCCGTACCATCATCGTTCCGTCCGGTTTGTGTAATGACATAAGACACTTGCGGGAATTTGGAAATTACTTCTCGGATTTTAGGCGCGTATTTCGCATTTTCAGTAATGGTGATTCCTGCTGGGAAGTTGGCTTGTAAGAAAATCGACCCTTCATCTAATTCCGGTAAAAATTCCGAACCTAATTTCGTTCCAAAAGAAATCAAAACAAGGACGATGGCGAATCCAATCACCACGGTTTTTTTGTAATGT
This sequence comes from Gelidibacter pelagius, assembly GCF_017581925.1. Classification (GTDB taxonomy): domain Bacteria; phylum Bacteroidota; class Bacteroidia; order Flavobacteriales; family Flavobacteriaceae; genus Gelidibacter; species Gelidibacter pelagius. The sequence goes on from NZ_JAGEVG010000019.1 coordinate 22,678, forward strand.
GTTGTAAAAACATTCAAAACCTTGACATATTGTTTCTCTAAAAACGTCAAGACAAAGTTTTTAGGTTCTTTAAATTTCTTGTCGGGTTGGGACATGGTTTTGCTGTACACATATGAAATAACCACGGGAATGAAAGTCAGTGCTGCCAGCATAGACCCTAAAACGGCAAAGGAAAGCGTTAATGCCATGGGCGAAAACAGTTTGCCTTCTACACGGGTCATCAACAAAATTGGTAGATAAGCCAAAATGATAATCGTTACTGAGAAAAAGATTTCACGACCAACTTCTTGGGCAGACAATAGGGTAATTCTAACAATTCCACTTTTCCGTTCTTCTGGGGTTGAGGTGCGATATTTCCGAATGAGATGTTCGGTCATGACCACGGCACCATCCACAATAATTCCGAAATCAATGGCTCCCAACGATAGGAGGTTGGCTGGGATGCCTGTAAATCGCATGATAATAAAGGCGAATAACATCGAAAACGGAATCGTCAAAGCCACCACCAAAGCACTTCGGACACTTCCCAAAAAGAAAATTAGGATGATGACCACAATACTCACGCCTTCAAACAAGGTCCAACCCACAGTATTCAAAGAGTGATCAATTAAAAATCCGCGGTCGTAAAGCGTTCGGATGGTCACATCTTGCGGAAGTTCGTTGGCTTGTAAGTCGGCAATGCGCTGTTTAAGTTCTACAAGAACTTCACTTGGGTTTTCAAATTTCCGAAGTAAAATAATACCTTCTACGCCATTATTCACCTCGATATTTTCATCAGGTACCGAATAGCCTAAAACGCCACTCGGTGGTGGTGGGGCAATTTCTACACTCGCCACATCACGGATAAATATCGGAACGCCTTTAACCGCTTTTAAGACGATATTTTCAATGTCTTTTTCGTTTTTGATGGCACCCAAACCACGCACGGCAAAACCTTGACCACCACGTTCCATGATGTTTCCTCCGGTGTTAAGGTTGTTGGCAACCACCGCCTCTTCAATGTCAGAAAATGACAGATCGTACTTGCGGAGTTTATCCGGATCAATAAGAATATGAAACTGTTTTAACGGACCTCCAAAAGTGGTAATGTCGGCTACGCCATTGGTCTGAAGTAAATAGGGCTCAATCACCCAATCCTGTAAATCCCTTAATTCCGTAGGGGAATAGCTTGGTGGTGCTTCTACAACATATCTAAAAATCTCACCCACGGCGGTGGAAAGAGGCGCCAATTCAGAGATCACGCCTTCGGGTAATTCGGCGCTTGCGAGTCGCTCCATCACTTGTTGACGGGCAAAATAATCGTCCGTATCATCTTTAAACGTCAGTTGTACCACAGAAAGTCCAAAAATAGTTCGGCTTCTTCGGTCAATGACATTTGGTACATCTTGCAGCACCCTTTCTAAAGGAATGGTGACTTGCTGCTCCACTTCTTCGGCAGCACGACCTTGGTATTGCGCCACCACAATCACGTTGGTGTCGGCAATATCCGGATAGGCTTCTATTTTGAGCTCTGTGAAACTATAATACCCGATAGCCATGATGAGTAAGCTGAGACCTACTACCAATGGGCGGTTTTTATGTGAAAATATGAGAAGATTTTTAATCACAGGACATATGATTTATAAATTATAGATATTAGATTTAAAGCGGAAGTCAATGATTTTACTTACCAAAGATCGACCCGATGGGTGATGATGAATCCGCCGCGATACTGTTCTCTTAGAACACTTAAGGTTGTTTTTACTTTTTCTTCAGAATCAACAAAGGTGATCAGCATGGACGCTTCATCAAAAGAAAATAGTCGGGAAGGTTGTTTCAGTCGATGATGTCTGCCGAAACCAGAATATCCCATCACGGAGGTTGCACCTGCAATCCCATTGTCGATGAGTAAATTCATAATAAACTCATGTAAAGGTTTGACGCCTTTGAGTTCGTCTTTATCGATGAAAATTTGTGCTTGTAACATGTTTTTATTTTTTAATATCCGAACGATAGACCTTTGAGTTGTAAAACGCCTTCGATGGCAACTTCATCATCAGCAGAAATCCCATCAAAAATGATGATCCGATCGCCAATATGTTGACCGATTTTGACTTCCTTACGCTCAAATTCATTTTCGGAAGTTTTTATAAATACATAATGCTTGCCTTGAACGGTCACCAGTGCATTTTTGTTGACACTTACATTATGGTCGTCGCTCAGGTCAAAACTCACATTGGCAAACATGCCCGATTTCAGTTTCTTCGAGGAATTGTTGACGATAATTCGCGCTTTGACCATTCGTGTGCTGTGATCGACAACGTCGGCAATGGCATCCACTTTTCCGGTGAATTCGGTGTTTGGGAAGGCATTGAATCGAATATCGCACGTGTCACCTTCTTCTATATTTCCAATTTGATTTTCCGGAATATCACAGATGAGGAATGCTGTTCCCGCTTTTGCTTTTCGCAAAACATCCGGTGAAAACCCTTCGGAAATTAATTTGGATTCGTGTTCGGTCAAAGCTGCCTTTTCATTGGAAAGTAAACTTTGTTCCATCGTCAAAGCGCTTTCAGCATCCATCAGATCCTGACCTGTGGCGACGCCGTGGGCACTCAGATCCTTGGTGCGTTCCAATTCCAACTGACGCTGCTTGAGGTTGACGTTGGCAATTTGATTGATGCTGATCTGTAATTGATTCAGCTGTGTATAATGGCTGGACAGTTCAGGGTTTTCGAACAAAATCAGATTCTGTCTCGCACCTTCGCGTGATGGTAATACGGTGGCAGCGACGTTTGCCGGTGCGGTAAATTTCGCCGAAAGCGTATCGTTATTGAGATGCTCAGTCTTGAAAAAATCCAAGTGTGCAGTTTCTGGAAACTGAATGGTTGTCCCGCCATTGGTGATAATGGGGGAGGCTCTATGGGTCTGTTCTGTTTTGGTTTCACTGCCACAAGATGACAACAGGAGTAAAACAAAAGCTGTGAAAATTGCGTGTTTCATTATTGGGCTAATTGATTGATTAAACCTGCTACGTACAGCAGTTGTATATGACTTTGACGGTATTGCTCTAAAACGTCGTTGTATTCTTCCTGGGTTTCCAGCCAACTACTTTGGGCTTCCAAGAAATCGATGATGCTGGTGCCACCTCTGAGATAGGCATACTTAATGTTATCTAAAATGGTTTGGGATTGTTCCAAAACCGATTGATAATTTTCTATATTTTGTAACTGAACTTGATGACTTTCATAAGCCGTGGTGATTTCAGTTTCAAGCTGTGCCTGCAAAGTGTGAAGTTGCTGCTCAGCCTGGTCTCTTTGGATGAGGGATTTTTTGATTTCACCTTGATTCCGATCAAAAAATGGCAAATCTATGGACGCGACGAATCCAACATGAGGAATTTTGTGCTGTACGTTGTAAATTACGCCTATTTCAGGTTGCGGATAAGCCATGCTTTTTTGCAGATGGATGTTACTTTCAGAAACGTCAACCATGGATTTTGCGGATTGTATGGCACTTCGAAATGCTAAAGATTGTTCTTGCAATTCATTTAAAGAAGTCAGACCGTAGCTTCCAAGATCTTCTGAAGTATCAATTTGAATAGTATCTTGAATCCCCATTAGAAACTGAAGTTCCTTTTTTCTGTTTGCTAATTCTTGACGCTCTGTTGTGTATTGCAACGCATATTGTTTGGCTAATAGTTCCGTTCGGAATACATCGGTTTGGGTGATGACTTGATTTCTGTATCGATGTTGATTGGTGATCACTAAACTGTCAATATTATCTTTTGCAGATTTAATGAGTTCCAATTGCTTTTGGGCGGTCCAGACTTCGTTCCATTTTTCGGCGACCTCAAAAAGAATATCACTTTCTATTTCCGTGTATTCTTTTTGAGATAATTGGGCACTTTTTTGAGCGACATCAATTTTATTTTTGCGCTGCCCCATAATTTGGAAGGTTTTCGACAACTGCCAAAGCACTTCGCGATTTTCAGGATTTCCCCAATTCGTGCTATTCTCAAAATCTGATGAATTGGCGATTTGAATGGTTTCATTACTCAACACCAAATTCGGGCGCAATTCAGCACTAAGGATATCGCTTTCGGCAATGGCAATATTATAATGCTCCGACTTTAAAACCGGATTATTGCGTTTTGCCGTTTTCAAAACTTGTTCTAAAGTGAACGGTGTTTGCGCATTTACAGGCTGTAATAATCCGACAGCGAGAGCTAAATAGAGAAATGTTTTAAAAATGAACTTCATGTCAGCTTTTTAATGAATTGTTCTGCGGTTTGCATAGAATTACAAAGATTGACCTACTTTATCTATTTGTCAGTTAGAGAAGTCATAGAAAAATATTAGAATTTCATTAGAAAAAGGAAAGGTGTCGAGTTAAAAGCGTCATTGCGAGGAGGCACGACGAAGCAATCTGTAAGTTGCAATATCGAATTTTCGTATATTGATTTTACAATTTACGGTTAGTTTTATTAGTTATCCATAATGCTAAAAACTCATTAAAAGTTATCGTTTTGGTAACTTTTTTTGTATGTTTGCTACAAATAGCTTGATGTGAAAATTTTTTCAAGAGGAACATTACGAGATTTTTGGGAAAAACATGGCAATTGCGAATTGCAATTGAAGACGTGGTATCGTGAAATCGAAAAATCAAATTGGTCATCCATTAATGACCTTAAATCGAATTATCCGAACGCAAGTATTTTGAAAGATAATCGAATTGTATTTAACATTAAAGGCAACGATTATCGACTGATTGTTAAATTCAATTTTGAGTATCAACTTGCGTGGATCCGTTTTATCGGAACGCACGCTGAATACGATAAAATTAACGCAAACGAAATTTAGGATGAAAATAAAACCGATTAGAAACGAAAAGGATTACCAAAATGCACTTGAGCGTTTGGAAGTCATCTTTGATGCAAAAAAAGGAACTGACAATGGAGACGAATTGGAAATCCTTGCCATCCTAATTGATAACTACGAAAATGAGAATTTTCCAATTGGAATGCCAGATCCTATTTCAGCCATTTCTTTTAGAATGGAGCAAATGGGCTTGAAACAAAAAGATTTAGTTGATATGATTGGGTTTAAAAGTCGAGTGAGCGAAATAATGAATAGAAAACGTAAATTGACTTTAGAAATGATTAGAAAATTGAACACCAATTTGAATATTCCGACAGAGGTATTAATACAAGATTATTAAACATCATTGCGAAAAGTTCAATGGGCAAAAAAGTACGATCTCTTTGTTTAAGTTGATTTTTAGACACGGATTACACGAATTACACAAATCCGCTCATTATTAAATGAATATACTTTTTAACCTGATTCTTAATGACACGAATTATAACAGACTTGTAGTCCGTATCGGGAGGACGGAGATAGTACTTTAGTCTGTAGTGGTCTTGCTTTTGAATGCTATTGAAACATACCGATTCCAGCAGTTTTTGGAATAAAAATGAAGTGTTCTGAAATCTTCACAATCTAAGTCTTGATTCTTGATTCTAACAGCGAAGCGGTCTTAATTCTAATTTGGAAAACTAACATAGAAATCCGTCCCTTCACCTAACTTAGAAGTCACTGAAATTGTCCCTTTATGCAGCAGGATTATTTTCTGGGTCAATGGTAACCCAATCCCGTTTCCATCGGCAAATTTCTGATTGTCGCCTCGATAGAATGGTTTGAAGATGTTTTTCAGATCAATTTCTGAAATCCCAATCCCATGATCTGAAAATTGCAGTTGGATGTTGTGGTCTTTAAAAAGAATGGATGCTTTTGAATGATGATCTTTCGAGAATTTACAGCCATTTTCAAAGAGATTTGCAAAAGCGACTTTTAAAAGATATTCATTCCCGTTGATGGAGATTTGCGCATCGTTTTCAAAATCGTTTTCAAAGTGAATGTCTATTTTATAATTTGGATTGGCTTGTTGCACTTGCTGTCTGGCATCCAATAAGACTTCGTCAATGCGTACAGATTTAAAAGATATTTCAGAAGGATCGTAACTCGCTTTTGCCATATCCAAAAGACTGTTGGAAAGCCGAACAATTTTTTTGGCATCTTTTAAACTGTTTTGGATGGCGAGTTTGTAATCTTCACTTTGCCGCTCTTTTCCAAGCGATAATTCCAACTCCGTAATGATTGCCGCTAAAGGCGTTCGGAGTTCATGTGAAATGTTCGAAACAAAATGTTTCTGGGCATCAAAGGATTGTTCCAGCCGATCCAACATCGCATTAAAAGTTTGTGCGAGTTCGGATAATTCATCTTTATTGTCCTTGGAAGGCAATCGTAAATCCAGATTTGTTGCGGTGATGTCCTGTGCTTTTTCGGTCATCTTACTAATCGGCTCAAACGCTTTTTTTGAAAAGAAAACCCCAGCGATATAAATAAATACAATGGAAATAACGAAAACAAAAATACTTGTTTTAAGCAAGCTGTTCAATTTGTTATAGCCGTATTGGTCATACGATGTAGCGGTAATGATATAGGTTTGGTCTTCAAACTCAAATCGCATTCCCACCACTTGCCAACCTTCTTGGTAGAATTTAATTTCGCCTTTTTTGTAGATGTCGTCAATCATCGGTTTGGTTTCTTTGACAAAGTCGATATCCACCGCATCATGGTACAACAAATTGAAATCCTGATCGTAGATAGCAACTTCAACTTCGTTTAAGATTTGCCGGTTGCTACGGTAGATATCCTGTAGGGTCTGTGGATTAACTTTTGCATTAAAAAACAAATTGGCTTTCGTGACTGCTTCTTTTTTAAGTAGTGTATAAAATTCACGTTCGCGACTTTCCTGAGTGGAATAATAAATGACAGCCGCAAACGCCAATAGAATGGTGGCAGTGATTACTGTAAATAATAAGGCGAGTCGTGTTCTGGTTTTCAAAATATTGATTAAAAATTTAAGACACTAATTTCACTAATTGTCACGAATCTATTCGCTTCTTTAATATGAAATACTATTCATTTCACGAATAATACCGACTATACATCTTCCCGTTTCAATACGAAACCCATTCCGGGTTTGGTGTGGATGAGTTTGTGTTCAAATTCTCGGTCTATTTTCCTGCGTAAATAATTGATATAGACATCGATAAAATTCGTGCCGGTATCAAAATGCGTATCCCAGACTTTTTCGGCAATTTCTATACGTGATAGCACACGCTCCGGATTTTGAAGCATATATTCCAACAGCTTGAATTCTTTCGGCGTTAAACTGATATCCTGGTCGTTACGCTTGACCATTTTTGTATGCAGATTCATTTCAAGATCGGCATAATTGAGAATGGTGATGGAATTGTTATTGCTGTTAGTCCGTCTGTTGAGCAACGCTCGGATTCGTGCTACAAGTTCGCGCATTTCAAAGGGTTTGACCAGATAATCATCTGCACCGGCATCAAAACCATCTACTTTATCATCGGTGGTGCCCAACGCGGTCAACATGATGATGGGCATATTCGGTTTGGATTGTCTAATAAATTTACACAAATCGATACCATCCATTTTTGGTAGGATAATATCCGTGATGATGAGGTCGTAATCATTTTGTAATGCCAATTTTTTACCTGAAACGCCATCATACGCCAAGGTTGGTATAAAGCCGTGTTCTTCCAGACCTCTTTGCAAAAGCTCGGCAACACGTAAATCGTCTTCAATAATTAAAATCCTCATAGATGCAAATTTACAAATTCATTGACGCTTTAACATGGGAACAAAATAATACTTATTTGATTGTAGTCATAGCATTTGATCGACTCAAAAAATCAAAATTCTTTAAAGTGTTTCCTAAAAAGTTAAGTAGGTTTGTTGAGGTTTAAATCGGATGCGATTTTTATTCACAACCATTATCTTTTAATGAAACAGAACAATTACCTCTATATCATCAAATTGGCAATCCCAATCATCATTGCCAATGCCTCCGTGCCCTTATTGGGGTTGGTAGATACTGCGGCGATAGGTCAAACCGCATCCGCTTCCGATTTAGGTGCAATTGCCCTTGCCGCACTGATTTTTAGTTTTGTGTATTGGGGGTTTGGTTTTCTTAGAATGGGAACCACTGGGTTTATCGCCCAAGCTTCAGGAGCTGAAGATAATGATGAGCTGCACGCTTTAGTATTCCGATCTGTTTTTCTCGGAGCAGCCATAGGTTTGGTGCTTGTTGTCTTGCAGAAATTAATTGGAGAGCTGTCGGTTTATTTACTGAGTGCAAGTGATGAAATCAAGGAATTGGTCAAAGATTATTTCTACATCCGAATTTGGGGTGCACCTGCAACCTTGATTACATTTTCATTATTGGGAACGCTCATCGGTATGGGGTGGACGAAGCGATTGCTATGGGTACAATTGTTTCTGAACGGTTTAAATATTGCGTTTAATGTCACTTTTGTCGTCGGATTTGGAATGGGAGTGAAGGGCATCGCACTCGGAACGGTCTTGGCAGAATGGCTAACTTTGTTTTTTGCAGGGTATATCTTGTTTAAAAGGCTTGAAATTAACCGACCTTGGGAACGGGTTCGGGAATTGAAAGCGCTCATTTTCGACATGCCTAAGTTAATCGCTTTATTTAAGGTGAATTCGGACATTATGATTCGCACTTTGGCATTACTGAGCGGCTTTGCTTGGTTTGCTAATCAAGGCGCAAAGTTTGGAGATCATACGCTTGCTGCCAATCACGTGTTGCTGCAATTTGTGACTTTATCAGCGTTCTTTTTGGATGGCTACGCGCACGTGGTGGAAATGCTGGCGGGAAAAGCTTTTGGCGCTAAAAACAAATCGCTTTTCATGCTTCAGGTTAAGCAATCAACGGTTTTGGCCGGTGGTACTGCGGTTTTGCTTGCGTTGATAGTATTTGTATCGAGCGATACCATTATTCCCTTATTGACTAAAGATCTTCAAGTGCAAACCATAGCCTCTAATTATAAGAATTATGCGGTGTTTTATATCTTGTTTTCTTTTATAGCGTTCCAGTTGGATGGTGTTTTTATTGGGGTGACCCGAAGTAAGGATATGCGTAATGCAACCCTGTTATCCATGGTCGCATTTATTGGTTTGGGAATGATATTGGTGCAGTATTATGGCAATACTGGTTTATGGGTATCGTTTATCTTTTATGTGGTGGTAAGAGGGTTTGCCTTGGGGCTTTATTATCCTGGGATTCTTAGGATGTTGGAAGTAAAATAAATTTATAAACATAGACGCAATGCATTGTTTTTTTGGCGGAGACGCAATGCATTGCGTCTCTGCCACCATTAAAAACCAAAAAACCCGAACAAATGTTCGGGTTTTTGATGGTGGTGCCTCCAGGAATCGAACCAGGGACACAAGGATTTTCAGTCCTTTGCTCTACCAACTGAGCTAAGGCACCAGTCGTTTAAAACGAGGTTGCAAATATAGAAGCATTTTTATTATTCGCAAAACTAAAAGATATAAAAATTGCTTTTGTAAATTTGCAGCTTATAATTAAGCTATGAATTTAATTGTTGATGTCGGCAACACGCTTGTCAAATTTGCTGTTTTTCAAGAAGATGAACTTGTGGAGAAAATTATTGTGGAGCTTTTTGAGTTTGGAAAAACACAAAAAAATATTTCAATAAATCATCCAAAAATCCAGAAATGCATCCTCGCATCGGTGGGAAAATTGTCAAAAGAGATGGTTTCTGAGCTCGAAAAACAATACAAAGTGCTCATTTTAGATTCTAATTTAAAATTTCCATTTCACAACCGCTATAAAACACCCACTACTTTGGGAGTAGATCGCATGGCGCTCGTTTCTGCGTCGGTAAATCAATATCCAAATGACAATGTATTGATAATTGATGCGGGTAGTTGTATTACTTACGACTTCATAACGCAACAAAATGAGTATTTAGGAGGTGCTATTTCTCCAGGAATCCGCTTGCGTTATAAGAGTTTGCATAATTTCACGGCAAATCTCCCGTTATTAGATACTGAAATCCCAGAAGCCCTCATTGGAGACAGCACTGTAGGTGCAATTCATTCTGGTGTGGTCAATGGAATAATCAAGGAAATTGATGGGGTAATTGATGAATATCTAGAGAAGTATTCAGATTTAACAGTTATTTTAACAGGAGGTGATGCCAATTTCTTGTCAAAGCAATTAAAAAATAGCATATTTGCCAACTCGAATTTTCTTTTAGAGGGTTTGAACTTTATTTTAGAATATAATACACACTAATGATAAAAAAACTTGTAATAGTTTTCATCGTCGTTTTCGCATTTCAGGCGCAAGCGCAAGACGGCTCAGCATCCCCTTATTCTTTTTACGGCATTGGAAGTCTAAAATTTAAAGGAACAGTAGAAAACAGGAGTATGGGAGGCCTAAGTTTCTTTACAGACAGCATCCACGTCAATTTACGTAATCCGTCCGGTTATGCAGGTAATAACCTTAAGATATGGAACAATGAAAGTAGACCTGTAAAATTCACGGTAGGCGGAAGTTCAAGTCACTTAAATTTAAAAACAGAGGAGGAGAGCCAAAAAGCGAACTCAACAACCTTTGATTATTTGGTTCTTGCTGTACCGATGGGTAAATTCGGATTGGGTTTCGGATTGATTCCTTACTCATCAGTAGGCTATAAATTGGAATCGTCCAATACAGCTGGCGACCTTGATCAACGTTTTAGAGGCGAAGGCGGAATGAACAAGGCATTTATAGGGTTGGGATATCAAATCACACCTAAATTAGGCATTGGTGTTGACGCGAGCTATAACTTCGGAAACATTCAAAATAGTGCGCTCCAGTTCAGATATCAAGATGGAGAGTCACTTCAATACCATTCTAAAGAGAATAATCGTTCTAATTTGAGCGGTATCAATCTTAACTTTGGAATGAATTATAAAACCATGATTACTGAAAAGCTCGAACTGACTACAGGATTGACCTTTATGCCAAAAAGTAAGATCAACTCTGATAATGAGCGCTACTTCTCTACGGTAGTTGTGGATCCTTTCTCAAATCAAGAATTAATAATAAACACTGTTGAAGCTGATTTGGACGGTCAAAATTTGAGAACAACAGATTTGACTTTGCCATCCCTGTTCTCTTTAGGTGCAGGTATTGGTAAACCGCAAAAATGGTTTGCAGGTGCCGAATATACCTTTCAGAAAACCAGCGAATTCGACAATCCTATTTTTACCATAGGAAATGCTGAATTTGTTGATGCCTCTACAATTGCAATTGGTGGATTTTATATTCCAGACTACAAATCGTTCTCAAATTACTGGAAACGAATTGTTTATAGGGCAGGTGTAAGGTTTGAGAACACGGGCCTTGAGATAAATAATCAAACGATTAATGAGTTTGGCATGTCTTTTGGGATTGGGTTACCGGTTGGAGCCGACTTCTTCTCAAATGCCAATATTGGTTTCGAGTTTGGTAAAAGGGGAACTACGAAAGCAAATTTAATTCAAGAAAACTTTATGAATTTGCAAATTAGTTTATCTTTAAACGATAGATGGTTCCAAAAACGAAAATATAATTAACAGAATAAATTTAATACGATGAAAACACGATTTACTTTATTACTTCTTGCTTTGTTCATGGGGTTCAATGTCAGTTTTGCTCAGCAAGATGAAGAATGCATGCTTAACTTGACATTAATGAGTGATTATGCGAAGAGCAAAAAATTTGACGAAGCTTATGAACCATTTATGAAGCTTCGTAACAAATGTCCTAAATTCAATTATGCCATTTATTTTTATGGTGATAGAATTCTAAAAGACAAAATTGAGAGAGCTTCTGGAGCTGAAAAAGTGAATTACATCAATGATCTGATGAAGGTGTGGGATGAAGGGATTGTAAATTTCCCAAATAAGTACACTGCTGGAGATATTCTGCAAGATAAAGCCTTGTTGAAATATGACCATAGAGAAGCTTTAGGCTTAAATAATAAACAGGTGTATGATGCTTTTGATAATCTTTATAAAAAGGAACCTGCAAGTTTTACCAATCCAAAAGGGTTATATGTTTATTTCTCTACTATAGTTGATATGCATGATGCTAAAGAGGTAGAGGTGTTGGATGTTTTTAATAAATATGACGATGTCACGGATAAAATCAATCAAGAGATTGATAACTACACTGAAAAGCTGAATCCACTTATTGAGAAAGAAGAAGATGGGACTGAATTAGATAAAAAAGAAGCACAGTATAAGAGACAATATGAAAACTACTTGGAGAACTATGCTAAGATCTCAGGGAGTATTGATAGCAAGCTTGGTATTTTGGCCAATTGTGAGGTGTTGGTTCCGTTGTATACAAGAGATTTTGAGAAGTTTAAAACTGATGCGGAATGGTTAAAACGTGCGGTAAGCAGAATGTATAATAAAGAATGTACGGATGATGCACTATACACCAAGTTGGTTAAGGCATATGATGAGTCATCACCTTCTGCGGATACAAAATTCTTTGTTTACAATTTGTTGATGAAACAAGGCAAGGAAAAAGAGGCAAAACCATATTTGGACCAATCGTATGATCTTGAAAAAGATCCATTGAAAAAATCAAGGTTGGCTATGCGTTTTGGCAATAGCTTGAAATCTCAAGGTAATTATGGTGCGGCCAGGAACTATTACCAAAGATCAGTGGAATTGAATCCATCAAATGGTAGAGCGCATATTGAAATTGCTCAAATGTATGCCGCCAGTGCAAACAATTGTGGAGACACTACGTTCAACAAAAGAGCAGTGTTCTGGTTGGCCGCTGCAGAAGCTAGAAAAGCAGGTAGAGTAGACGCCAATTTAAGATCGTATGCTGAAGGTTTAGCTGCGAATTACGAAGGAAAAGCACCTCAAAGATCTGATATTTTTACTGAGGGGAATAGCGGAGAAACCATAAGAATTGGATGCTGGATTGGGTTAAGTGTTACCGTTCCAAAAATATAAATGAACTATAAATCATCATATAATTTATTCTACATAGTCACAGCGTTTGCTGTGACTATGTTTTTTTCATGTAAAAATAACTTTAAGGAAGTACAGCAAATTGGCATTAAGCAAAATGAACCTATTGGTGTCGCTGAAAACATGAATCTTAAATACACTGATTCAGGGCGCTTGAAAGCCAATCTAATCAGTCCGAAAATGCTGGATTTCTCCAATAGGGAATTCTCTTATAACGAGTTCCCAGATGGCGTCACCCTTTATATATATGACGAACGGAATAAAAGAAGCACTATTGTTGCAGATTATGCGATATCGTATAATAATACAGACTTGATAGATTTAAGGGGCAACGTTCTTATAACGACAGAAACTAAGGATAGTATTTTTGCAGAACAGTTGTTTTATGATCAAAAACGCGATTGGGTGTTTTCAAATAAACCTGTAAGATATGTGTCGCCTACTAGTATAGTGACCGGAAACGCTTTCGATTCTAATCAGGATTTCAGTAGTTATGGCGTTAGTGAGGTGACAGGTGTACAGTACTTTGATGACGATGATTCGTTCTAATTCTGAAGGGGGTATATTGTCGATTCCTTAGACCTGTCGTTTCTGGTAGTTGATAAGTTTAATCCTGAAACTGATTATTTCTAAATGAACGAAAACTTCAAGTTCAGATAAATAATTGATTATCTTTGTCGCTAAATTAAAATGACCCATGAAAACGATTCATAAAGTTATTCAATACGCTTACTTATTCATCGCTGTGTTTTTTATATATGAGGCAGTGAGATTGTGGAATGTAGAGAACGGTAAAGCAATTATGCTATTGGTTTTCGCCCTTATGGCTGTCGGAATGTATTTCTTCAAAAAGCATTTCAGAAAAAAAATGAACAATAACCAGTAATTTATGGACAGTAATGCGCTTATCATTATTCTGTCACTTATTTTATCGGCTTTTTTTTCGGGTATGGAAATTGCCTATGTGTCGTCGAATAAGATTCACATAGAAATTGCCAAAAAGCAGAATGATTTCTTAGCCAAAACCCTCACAAAACTCACCGCAAAACCTTCCAAATTTATTGCCACAATGCTTATTGGTAATAATATTGCCTTGGTGGTGTATGGGTTTTTAATGGGCGACAAATTGGTGACATGGTTCAAAGAGATTTTGCCAACAGATTACGGTTTCTTGAATTATATGTTGCATGATTTGAGTCTGCTTACGCAAACCGTTATTTCCACATTATTGATATTGTTTACCGCCGAATTCCTTCCAAAAGTATTCTTTCAAATTTATGCGAATTCGCTCCTTAAAATATTGGCAGTGCCTGCTTACTTTTTTTATGGATTATTCTCTTGGGTTTCTGATCTCGTCATTTGGATTTCTAATATGATCCTCAAACGCTTCTTTAAAACAGGCAAGGAGGACGTGCAATTGGTAATGACCAAGGTGGAGTTGGGAAACTATATCAGCGAACAGATGGAGTCTGTAGAAGAACATGATGAGGTGGACAGTGAAATTCAGATTTTTCAGAATGCGCTTGATTTTTCTGAGGTAAAAGCCAGAGAAGTCATGTTGCCACGTACCGAGATTATTGCCGTAGATATTAGCGAACCGATTAAAAACTTGAAAGCTCTGTTCACATCTTCTGGCTTGTCCAAGATTTTGGTTTATAAAGATTCGGTGGATGATATTGTTGGATATGTTCATTCCTTTGAACTGTTCAAAAAGCCTAAAGACATCAAATCTGTAGTCAGAGGTGTGGAATTTGTACCAGAAACCATGTTGGTCAAGGATGTATTGAACGTACTTACCAAAAAGCGAAAAAGTATTTCCGTGGTCATTGATGAGTATGGTGGGACTTCAGGAATTATCACCGTAGAAGATATTATTGAGGAATTGTTTGGAGAGATAGAAGACGAACATGACACCATGGAATTGATCGAGGAGAAAATAGATGATGACAATTATAAGTTTTCAGCACGATTGGAAGTCGATTATATCAATGAAGTATATAAGTTAGACCTTCCTGAAGGAGAGAATTATGAAACTTTGGGCGGATTGATTGTTGATGAAACCGAAGAGATTCCACACGTAAATGACCAAATCCAAATAGAAAATTATCTTTTCACAATTTTAGAAGTCTCTACCACAAAGATTGATTTGGTGGCGTTAAAAGTTCTGGATGAGGATTAGGTTTTAGTCGGCAGTCTTCAGTTTAAAATTCAAGATTTTAAGTTTAAATTTCTTTATCAATCATCAATCATCAATCATCAATCAATAATTTTCTGCTACCCATCCCAAAAATGCCCTTTCTTTCAGATTAATGGCCTTTCATATCCCAACAATCACAAACTATTCAAGATTAATTTAATAAAATGGAGTTCTACTTTTATTATTTGATAGAAATTGGTATTTTCGCGCACTTATATTTTCTAACTTATACAATAAAATGGCAGTTTTAAATAAAATTAGGCAACGTTCTATTTTCCTCATTGTAATTATCGCATTAGCCTTATTCGCTTTTGTGCTTTCTGATTTGTTCCAAAACAGTAGTGCTTTTGGGGATACACAGGATACTATCGCTACTATTAATGGCAACGACATTAGTCGTGAGGATTTCATGAGTCGTGTTGACAACATGCAACGCCAAATGGGGCCTAGCAGTACTACAACACAAACCATGAACAGGGTTTGGGACCAGGAGTTAAGACGTGCTGTAATGGAGAATCAGTTTGAAGGATTGGGACTTTCTGTAGAAAAAGATCAAATGAGAAATCTTTTGAGAAACAATTTCGCAGAGTTTCCAGAATTCATGAATGAAGCCGGAATCTTCGACGAGAACAGATTGAATGAGTTTATAGCTAATTTAAAGGCCATCTCACCTGAGAGAGCTCAGCTTGGAAACTTCCAGATCAACTATTTTGAGTGGGTTAATAATGAAGCTGCTATTGCTGTTGGAGCACAAGAGCAAACCTATTTTAATCTCGTTAAAGCTGGTGTTGGTGCAACACTTGCTGAAGCAGAAGTGGAATATAATATGGAAAGTGCCAGTGTTGATGTGAAATTTGTAAATGTACCTTACGCTTCAATTTCAGACAGCTTGGTTAAGGTGTCCAAATCGGAAATTTCAGATTATATCAGTAAGCATAAAAAGAAATTTGAAGTTGAGGCTTCAAGAGATATTAATTTTGTTCTATTTCAAGAGTCTGCATCTTTAGATGATGAAAACGCGGTTAGAGATAATGTGGCTGCTCTATTAAATACGAGAGTGGAGTATAATGAAGTATCTAAATTGACTGATACTATCGTGGGTTTGAAAGCTACTAAGGATATAGAAGGTTTTATTAACTCAAACTCCGATGTGAAGTACACAAATAGTTTTGTGACGAAAACAAGTTTGCCAGATGTAGCCCAGGACAGTATTTTTAATCTAAGCGTAGGTCAGTATTATGGTCCTTACAAAGATAATGGCATGTTTAAAATCACTAAGGTGGTTGAAGAAAGGTTTATGCCAGACTCGGTTAAGTCAAGACATTTATTGATTCCATTTGTAGGGTCTCGTGCTGCAGATATGGAAACGACACAAACTGAGGAAGAAGCAAAAGCTACTGCGGATAGTTTGTTGAATATCATCAAAAGGGACCGTTCTAAGTTTGTCGATTTATTGGATTTCTCTATCGATAAAGTCAGTAATGAAAAAGAAGGTGTTTTAGATTGGTATGAGTACAATTCTATGGTGCCTGAATTTAGAGACTATACTTTTGAAAACAATAAAGGTGATATGGGTGTTGTGAAAACTGATTTTGGTTTTCACGTGATTGAAATCTTAGATCAAAAAGCTAAGAAGCGTATGGTTAAAGTGGCCACGCTCGCTCAAAA
This sequence comes from Gelidibacter pelagius, assembly GCF_017581925.1. Classification (GTDB taxonomy): domain Bacteria; phylum Bacteroidota; class Bacteroidia; order Flavobacteriales; family Flavobacteriaceae; genus Gelidibacter; species Gelidibacter pelagius. The sequence goes on from NZ_JAGEVG010000019.1 coordinate 39,466, forward strand.
GATCGAACCTTCTGAAAAAACGATTGACGATGTGTTCAACAGAACTTCTAAGTTTGAAATTGCCCTTCAGAAAAATGACTTTCAAGACGTAGCCAAAGAAAATGATGTTCAGGTTAGACCTGTGAACAATATCAAGGAACTTGATGAGAATATTCCTGGATTGGGAAGCCAACGAACTATTGTACGTTGGGCTTTTGAAAAAGGAACGAAAGTTGGAGATTACAAGCGTTTTTCAATTCCAGGTGTTGGATATGCCGTTGTTCAGGTAACCGGTGTCAACAAAAAAGGATTGATGACTCCTGAGGCAGCCTCAGCGACTGTTATCCCTGAAATCAGGAAAGAGAAAAAAGCAAAGATGATCCGTGAAAAAATTTCTGGTTCCACTGTAGATGCAGTAGCGCAAAGTCAGAATATAGCAGCATCAACTGTAAACGGTATCAATATGAAAAACCCAACCTTATCAGGTGCTGGTTTGGAGCCTAAAGTAGTAGGTGTAGCTTTCGGTTTGAAAGAAGGCGAAACTTCTAAACTAATCGATGGTAATAAAGGCGTGTTTATGGTGGAAGTGACCAAGAAGACAGCCGCTCCAAAATTGGATAATTATCAAGCTATTGCCAACCGTTTGAACAGTTCACGATTGAATTCTGCACAGATTAGTTCTTATGAAGCCCTGAAAGAAGCAGCAGATATTGTTGACAATAGAGCTACGTTTTATTAGTAGTTTTTAAATACATATTACATATAATAAAAAGAGGTCTTAAAATATTAAGACCTCTTTTTGATTTTGTCCTATTTTTCTTCGTTGTTAGTTTGTTTCCTCCATGAAAGCTTAGTTCCTCTTTCTACTAGTTTGTTTAAGCTAGTGGCCGACACTGAGCACATTCAAAACAATTGCTCTTATTTTTTTAGTTACGAATTTCATGGATTACACAGATTTTTAGAAGTCTATAATTTTATTAAGTCGAAATTTTCACTAAATAGCGAGTTCAATGTTTTGTACAAGCAAAGGTTTATTAAATGGATAGGGTTTTTTGTGTAATTGATTTTTCGTAAATCGTAAATTTTCCATCGTAAATCCAAAAAATTCAATTCGTTTGGAATTTCCATTGAGTCTGTTTTGTGGAACTTAGTGTCAGAGCTTATCAATCATCAAAATTATGGTTATTGTAAAGAATCTGATTGTGATTGTCTGATTTTCTGATTCAAATCAAAACCGCTTTAGAAATTAAAACTGTGAGAAATATTTCAAGTGAATTGCAAGGAGAGGGCGAGCATTATTATTATTATTATTATTATTATTATTACTCAGTGAATATCTATTGGTGTTTTATGCTTCATTGTTATTTCACAAAACTCACAAAGAAGTCACAAAAGACACAAAGAAGACTTTCATAAAATATTTCTGGAGACTTGGGGTAATGGCCCATATTTATAATCCAGATTTACAATAAACCTCGAGTATTCAGTGTTTCACGGTTTTAGTCTTAATATTTAAATTTTAAATCTTGATTCCCTTTCTTACAATGCCATATCTACATAAGGAATGATAATATCGAACCCTCGCTCCTTAAAATAGGCCTCAGGTTGATCTTCAGACGCTGCCAATACGAAATCACCGCCCCAAGCACCAAGGCTTTTAATGCTGCCTTTAAAGTCTCTAAACAGACTTTCTTTGACCGGTTGCTGCTTAATTATTTTTGAGATAATGCTTTCATGGCATTGCATTAAAAACTGAAAGGCCTCTAAACTCGTGCAGCTAAGCATATCGTTGGTAATGGCGTTGATTTCAGAAAGTGCCTGATTGGTATTGTTTTTATTTTGTTGGTAGGTTGCAATCCCATCTCTACTGTTCTGCTTTTTGTTGAGAAAAACAAAATATAAGTGTTCTTTGAATGCTGGATTAAAATTTCTTTCAATAACCGTTCTTCCATTTTGCTCAAGCTGATAGGTAATGGGCACATTGTGCATGGCACATGCAATGTCATACCCGCTACCACCAAAGGTGTCCTCCAGCAATTTATAGGGATCAATTGTTGCCCATTGTGCTATATTATTGATCAAAGTAGAGGAGGTTCCAAGTCCCCAGTTTCTTGGAAAGTCCAGTTGGGTCTTTACTTTCAATCCCGTTTCTCCCATTAAGAAAATTGGATTTTGATTTTTTGTAGCCTTTAGAATTTGCAACAACCGATTCGCAATAGAATCATCAACTGCTTTTGCAGATTGAAACCCATGATGTTTGAGAATCTCAGTTTCAAACCATAATTTTCCGTCAGCGTCAAAACTTTCCCACTTTACAAGCGACTCTTCAAAAGGTTCTACCGTAAGCGATTGTCCGTATTTGGTTGGAATGGCCAAAGCAAGTGCACCATCAAGAACAAGATATTCTCCCGTAATCAGTAGTTTTCCGTTGCTATAAAATTTTTGAGGATTCAATTTTTGATCGTTGGATTTTTAAATTTGGTATTTGATACGTGGTATTTTGATTATTTAGGATTCGTTGCTTAACAATCTCAAGTTGCTCAAAGCTGCTTCAACCGCACTATGGGTTACGGTATTGTTTTTAAAATGCGCGACCATTTTCTCCTTTTCGGTGATGGTAGCATTGAGTTGATTAAGCATATTCATCAAGTGCATCTTCATGTGGCCTTCTTGAATTCCTGTGGTGGTCAAGGAGCGTATAGCGGCGAAGTTCTGTGCCAAGCCGGCTGCGGCTACAATTTGCATCAACTCTTTGGCCGATGGGTGCCCCAGCATCTCCAAGGCCACTTTTACCAAAGGATGTAAATTGGTCAATCCACCTACAGTACCAAGGGCTAAAGGAATTTCCATCCAAAACTTAAACACGCCATCTTTTATTTCAGCATGAGACAAACTACTATAATTCCCATGTCTTGCCGCGTAAGCATGTACTCCAGCTTCTACAGCTCTAAAGTCATTGCCCGTGGCAAGAACAACCGCATCAATACCATTCATGATGCCTTTGTTGTGTGTGACAGCTCTGTAGGGCTCTATTTCAGCAATCTTAATGGCTTGTACAAATTTGTGGGCAAATTCTTGTGACCCTTCTGATGAATTTTGAATCAGATCATCAACAGGACATGACACCTCGACCTTTACCAAACAATCGGGTACATAGTTGGACAAAATACTCATCACTATTTGGATATGTCTTTCTGCCTCTGAAAAATCCTCAAAATGAAGTGCTTCAGTTCTAAAGGTTTTTGCAAACTGTTCCAAGCATGAGTTGATGAAATTGGCGCCCATGGCATCCAACGTTTCAAAGGTGGCATGAAGCTGATAATAATCCTTTAAATCTTTAGTTTTGTCCTTTAGCTCAATATCCAGAATGCCGCCACCACGTTTTTCCATGCTTTTAGTGATTTGCTGGGTGTCTTCAATGAGTTTAGGTTTTACGGTTGCAAAGAACTTTTGAAGCTTGTCTAGACTTCCGTTGTACATAAAATGGACTTGGCCAATTTTTGTGGTTGAAATGACTTCCGTTTTAAATCCACCACGATCCAACCAAAACTTGGCAGCATTACTCGCCGCGGCCACAACTGAGCTTTCTTCAATGGCCATGGGAATGGTATATAGTTTACCATTGATTAAAAAGTTGGGTGCGACCCCAAAAGGCAAATAGTAATTGGTGATGGTGTTTTCGATAAACTCATCATGAAGCTGTTGTAGCTTTTGATCGGTATTCCAATATTGTTTAATGGCTTGTTTTGCGGCATCTGAATCTTTAAAATAAGTGGCGGTAATCCATTCAATTTTGTCTAATTTGGATAGTTTTGAGAAGCCGTTAATTGGTTTACGCATAAGGTGTGTTTATAAATGCAAAGATACTATTCTTGCCATGAATATAAAGTCACAAATTTTAGCTTTGCGCTTTTAACTATTAAAGGTTAGTGTTTTTGCATTATTTTTACTAAACTTGACAGCATTTTATCAAAACAAATCCCTTAATGAAGTATTTGAAAAGTTCCTTGTTAGTCTGTCTTTTGGTAACTGTTTTAACCTCAGCCCAAAACAAGGAGATCACCCTCGATGCCATCTGGAATGGCACCTTTAGAACCGAAGGAATGCAGTCTTTGCATTCAATGAATAACGGAAAACAGTACGCCGTTTTAAATTTTGAACAAGGTTCGACAGCAATAGATGTCTACGATTATAAAACCTTGTCAAAAGTTGAGACTTTGGTGAATTCATCAGATTTGGATGCCGTAAAGTACTTTTCTGATTACACTTTTAGTGCAGACGAAAGTAAAATCGTTTTGGCCACTGAGGTTGAACCCATCTTCCGCCGCTCGACTTTAGGGATATTCTACGTTTATGACCTCAAAACGAAATCATTGGTTAAGATTGCCGATGAAAAAATACAGGAACCAACCTTATCTCCAGATGGAAAGAAGGTAGCCTATGGGTTTAATAACAATCTTTACATCAAAGATTTTGAGAGCAACCAAACCACTCAGATTACTTTTGATGGAGAGAAGAATAAAATCATCAACGGTATTACGGATTGGGTTTACGAAGAAGAATTTGCTTTTGTCCGCGCCTTTGAATGGAATGCCGATGGCAGCTATTTAGCGTTCATCCGTTTTGATGAGACCGAAGTGCCAGAGTTTTCAATGGACGTGTATGGACAGGGGTTATATCCTGAACAAGAAGTTTTCAAATATCCGAAAGCAGGTGAAGCCAATGCGCTTGTCTCGCTTCATATTTACGATTTGAAATCGAGAAAGATTAATGATGTGAAGCTGTCAAAGCCTTATTCGGATTTTTATATTCCTCGTATTGAATGGACCAATGACGCCAACGTACTTAGTGCGCAATACACCAACAGACATCAAAACGAACTTGATTTATGGATGATCAGCGCCAATGACATGAGTTCTAAATTGGTACTTGCAGAAAAAGATAAAGCTTACATCGATGTGACTGATAATCTGACTTTTTTAAAGGATAACAGTTTTATTTGGACTTCAGAAGCCGATGGCTACAATCATATCTATCATTATTCGAAAGACGGCAAATTGATCAACCAGGTGACCAAAGGGCCATGGGAAGTGACCAATTACTATGGTTTTGACGAAAAGAACAATACGGTATTTTATCAATCTGTAGAAAACGGTTCCATTAATAGGGATGTCTACTCCATTAGTATTAACGGGAAGAGCAAAAAGCGCCTCACTCAAAATGAAGGTACCAACTCAGCCGATTTTAGTGCAGATTTTACCTACTTCATTAATACATTTTCAAGTGCAACCAAGGCTCCGGAATACACCTTGCATACCGCAAAAGACGGAAAATTGGTTAAGGTAATCAAAGAGAATTCTGCTTTAGAGAAGAATTTGGAAGCCTATGATCTCCCAAAAAAGGAGTTCAGCACCATAGCCGTTAACGGTAACGACTTGAATATGTGGATGATCAAGCCAACCGATTTTGATGCCTCCAAAACTTATCCTTTATTTATGTTCCAATACTCTGGGCCAGGTTCTCAATCTGTTAAGAACTCATGGAATAACGCCAATGATTATTGGTATTACTTTTTAGCTCAAAAAGGATATATCGTTGCGTGTGTAGATGGCAGAGGAACCGGATTTAAAGGAGCCGATTTCAAAAAAGTGACGCAGAATGAATTGGGCAAATATGAAGTTGAAGATCAAATCCAAGCAGCAAAACAATTAGGCGCTCTGAATTATATCGATCAAAACCGAATGGGTATTTGGGGATGGAGTTACGGCGGATTCATGAGCAGCAACGCATTATTTAAAGGTAATGATGTCTTTAAAATGGCCATTGCGGTAGCACCGGTAACCAGCTGGAGATATTACGACACGATCTATACGGAACGTTATATGACCACACCTCAGGAAAATCCTTCAGGTTACGATGACAACTCTCCAATATTTCATGTGGACAAATTGAAAGGAAATTTCTTATTGATCCATGGATCAGCCGATGATAACGTCCATGTTCAAAATACCATGCAGATGGTAGAAGCGTTAATACAGGCCAATAAACAGTTTGAATGGATGATATATCCAGATAAAAATCACGGTATTTACGGTGGGAATACCCGACTGCATTTATACACCAAAATGACTAACTATATTAAAGATAACCTATAAAAATTAGATTTTATGAGTCAAGAGAAAGATCTCGGATTAATCACGCATCTTGCCAAACGTGGTATAGATGACAAAATGGTAATGGGGCATCCAGCAGGATTGTTCGTGTTGTTTTTCACTGAAATGTGGGAGCGTTTTAGTTATTATGGAATGCGTGCGTTGCTCGTTATATTTTTGGTTAGTCAGGTGGCTGATGGAGGATGGGAATGGTCCCGATCAGAAGCCATGAATCTCTTTGGACTTTATACCATGTTGGTTTATTTTACACCGTTGTTAGGTGGCATTATAGCCGATAGATTTACGGGGTTTAGAAAAGCAATAGTTTGGGGTGCCGTTATTATGACATTGGGACATGCTTCCATGGCACTTGAAACGATCAATCCTAATTTTTTCTACATCGGTCTAGGTCTGATGATTTTAGGAAATGGGATGTTTAAACCTAATATTTCCTCTATGGTAGGTCAATTATACCCCGACAACAGTACTAAAAAAGATGCTGGATACACCATTTTTTATATGGGTATTAACGCTGGGGCGTTCTTAGGCATGTTGTTGTGCGGCTATATCGGAGAGAAAGTAGGTTGGCATTACGGTTTCGGTTTGGCTGGAGTATTCATGATGTTTGGTGGACTACAATTTTATTTTGCCACTAAGTTATTTGGAGTTGTAGGGGAATCACCAAAGGAACATAAGGAATCAGTTAAAACAGGTGTTGAAGAAGAAGAAGAGGAAATACTTCCAAAAAATGTTGTTAGGGATCGTTTGATTGTTGTGGGAGTGTTGATGTTTTTTAGCATCTTCTTCTTCCTTTCCTTCGAACAGGCTGGAGGATCCATGAGCATTTTTGCACTTGATTATACCCAACGCGTTCTGCCAGGAGATGCTGGAACGATATTTATGTGGGTTGATACTATATTAACATTATTTCCCTTGGTTATAGTGACTTACGTTTTGTGGTCATTAGGCAAGAAGATTTATTCTAAATATCCTACCACAATAATTTTCACCGCCATTTCGTTTTTAATTGTTTGGGGTCTTGGACTTTGGAAAATTGGACGTGAATTCAATGCTATTGAAACAGAAGTTACAGCTTCTTGGTTCCAAATTTTGAATTCATTCTTCATTATTACTTTAGCTTCGATTTTTAGTAAAATGTGGGAAAAAGTATGGAATCCACCAGGGCCGGTCAAATTTGCACTGGGCTTGATCTTGGTTGGAGTTGGATTTGCTGTTTTGGCTTACGGTGCCAAGGATATTCCACAAGGAGCACAAACAGCTTCGGTAAGTATGATTTGGTTAATCGCAGCTTATTTTTTCCATACTACTGGAGAGTTGTGTCTGTCGCCCGTTGGTTTGTCTTATGTAAGTAAGCTTTCACCTAAAAAATTCGTAGGACTGATTTTCGGACTTTGGTTTACAGCTTCTGGAATTGCAAATGGCTTGGCAGGTTTTGGCGGCGGGTTGATTGATAGGATTGCTGAAGAGCACTCCCTGTCCTATTTCTTTGGAATATTTGCAGTAATGCCAGCTGCAGCAGGTTTCGTTCTGATATTGATTTCGCCAATTTTGAAGAAAATGATGCACGGAATTCATTAGTCTTGATCTTATAAGCCATAAATCAATGTGAAAAATACTGTGTTAATCGATCTTGGATTGAAGAACAATTAGGGCTTTATAAAAAAGTAACGATAAAAACCGGATGGAGTTTTTCTTATAAAGCAAGCAATGAGAATTGCTTGTTTTAATGAATATAAATGGATGTTGACCTATTTCATGGATGTTCAATGGAGGTTCATTTGAAACTATAAAATGTAGATTATTTGTGATATTGGCAGATTCACAATAATTAATACACTATTTTTAAAATCTAAAATAATCTAAAATCTTATGTCAACAACCGTATCTCAACCCAGAAATCGCAAAGAAATCTTTGGGCATCCAGCAGGTCTTTTTATATTATTTTTCACTGAAATGTGGGAGCGCTTCTCATACTACGGGATGCGAGGGATTTTGGTACTGTATATAGCTACTTCTGCCACGGCAATTGATCCAGGATTGGGTTGGAGCAACAAGGATGCTATTTGGCTCTATGGCTGGTACACCATGCTGGTTTATGTGGCTTCCATTCCTGGAGGTTGGATTGCCGATAAATTTTTAGGACAAAAGAAAACAGTGCTCTTGGGAGGGCTATTACTTTGTTTTGGTCATGGTATTCTGGCAATTCCACAAGACTGGGCTTTTTTCACAGGTCTTATCCTAATTATATTGGGTGTTGGCGGATTAAAACCTAACATCTCAACCATGGTGGGTGGCCTATACCAAGAAGGCGATATTAGACGCGATAGCGGATTTACAATTTTTTATATAGGCATTAATATTGGTGCTTTCCTTGCCAGTATTACCGTAGGGTTTGTAGCCTATTATTACGGATGGCATTATGGGTTTGGTCTTGCAGGTATCGGAATGCTGATTGGTCAAATCGTCTTTGTTTGGGGTCAGAAATTCCTTAAAGGTGTTGGAGAGTTTTCTGGGGGTGAATCGGCAAGCGAGGCAGAAAAAATAGCCAGAAAGAAACCGCTAAGTAAAATAGAGAAAGATCGTGTTATCGTATTGCTTATTTCATTTTTGATTGTCATTGTTTTTTGGGGTGCCTTTGAGCAAGCTGGAGGTTTGATGAATCTTTATACCGATTCTAAAGTTGACCGTACTGTTGGCTTGAGCTGGTTGGAAGAAATTCCTGCTGCCGTATTCCAATCTCTGAACGCAGGGTATATTATCATCTTCGGAACCCTCGTAGGTGGTTTTTGGATTTGGTGGAAAAAGAAAGGAAGAGAATCCTCGTCCTTATTTAAAATGGCTATTGGAACGATTATTATGGGCTTAGGATTTGTCTTTATGATGTTCGCCTCAAAAGAAGCAAGTGCTGAAGCTTTTGGAAAAGCCGCCATGTTCTGGATCTTTTTGGCATACCTATTCCATACGATTGGCGAACTATGTACCTCTCCGGTTTCTTTATCGTTTATCACCAAATTGGCCCCTCTCAAATATGCATCGATCATGATGGGTGTATATTTTGCAGCAACCGGTTTTGGAAATAGATTGGCGGGAAGTATCGGTTCGTCTTCGCAATTGGAACCGTTTCAAGGAGAAATGATTGTAAGCAAACAGGAGGTTATACCGTTTGTTTCTAAGGATTCCATGAAAATAAGAAATGCGCAAAAGAAAATCGTCACCATTTATGATTACCCGATCAATGAGGATAAGAATTTCAGTATCAAAGCAGAAGTTTTTGCTGAAAATGATAAAGTCATTTACAAAGATGTAAAAAGTGGAGCAACGTTAAATGATCTTTTTGAATTGTCACAGAAAGCTGATGCCAATACCAACGAATTATTGACAACACTTAAAGAAGATGGGATTACCGCTTCTAATCCTTACCATGCCCGATTGGTTTTTGAAAAAGATAAGGACAAGGCGCAGAATTTGGAGAATAAAGGAGACGGGAAAGATTATGGAGTGTCCTTTGTTTTAGAAGAAGATCAAAGTGCACAAGAGTATGCCACGTTTATGTGGTTGACAATTTTTACGGTAGCCTTTGGTCTACTTTTGATTGTGTTCTTGAAAAAGCTTAAGAAATTGACGCATGGTGCAGAAGATCATGAACACGAAATCAAGGACAATGAACCTTTTGAACTTGCAGACCCTGACATTAATAACTAATTATTTTGAGTAGCGTATTATGAACACTGACATTGAAAACCTCTTTAAAGACACCGTTCTTGGGCATCCAATAGGCCTATTTATTCTCTTTTTCACAGAAATGTGGGAACGCTTCTCTTTCTACGGAATGCGAATCCTTTTGATCTTGTTTTTAACCGCGCCTTTAGTGAGTGATAATCCGGGTTGGGATTGGCCGCGTGAGCATGCCCTTTCATTAATTGGCACCTATGCATCACTTTTATATTTAACACCCATCATTGGAGGTTGGATAGCGGATAAGTGGACGGGTTACCGTATGGCCGTAGTTATTGGCTGTATCATTATGACGCTTGGTCACGCCGCAATGGCGCTTGAAACTACCATGTCATTTTATTTGGGTTTGGCCTTATTGGTACTCGGAACAGGATTTTTTAAGCCAAATATCACGTCGATAATCTCGGAGATGTACAAAACCAGAGAATCCAAAAAAGACGGCGCCTACACCATTTTCTATATGGGTGTCAATGCTGGAGCTTTCTTTGGAATGATGCTTTGTGGGTACTTAGCTGAAAATTACGGATGGGCCTACGGATTTGGACTTGCAGGGATTTTTATGTTATTGGGGATGTTACAGTTTCTATTGGCTCATAAAATATTTGGAAAAATTGGCGCAGCACCATCAAAGAAAATAGATGTGGTATTCCATGAAGGTGAAGATGTCACTGATCCGGAAGTTATTAAGGAGGAAGTCGAAGTTGCCTCAAAATTGAACCCATTTATTACATTTGACAAAATACTTATTGCATTATCATCGGTTGGGGGACTCATCTATCTTTTTAATGATCCAATCGAGAAAATCGGTGGAAGCACAATGTTGCCTTTTGAGTTCATGGGGATGAGTGGTTCAAATGTGGTCGTAATTGCCGCACTTGTACTTTTCCTAATATTGCTAATCATGCGGATTTCGCGCTATATTCCTATTGTTAGAGATCGTCTGGTTGCTGTTTCCATTTTCGCACTCTTCACAGTCTTCTTTTTTGCATTCTTTGAGCAATCCCTTGGATCAATGACTTTGTTTGCAAGTGACTATACCAATCGTGATTTAACTGGAAATACAGCGACTATCTTTAAGATTGTTGACGGATTATTGACCACCATTCCGCTCATCATCATTACTTATGTTATTTTCTTGATTTTCAAAAAGACCTTTACAAAAATCGGGGCATCAAATATTGTGTTGGCTATCGCCTTCCTTGGCTTATGGATCCTTGTAATTTACCGTATTTACGACAAGTCTTTCTCTGAAGAATTGAAAGTTGATGCCACTTGGTTCGGAATCTTAAACTCATTCTTTATTATTACATTGGCACCCATTTTTTCAAAATGGTGGGAAAGCAAATATAATCCGAGTGCGGCTATGAAGTATGCTCTAGGTTTGGTGTTGTTGGGTGTTGGATTTGCAGTTTTGGCTTACGGCGCATCAGATATTCCATCGGGAGCACAAACAGCTTCCGTAAGCATGATTTTCCTAATATTGGCCTACCTGTTCCATACTATGGGCGAGCTTTGTCTATCACCACTAGGATTGTCGTATTTAAGTAAATTAGTGCCAGCGCGTATGATCGGTTTCATGTTCGGGGTTTGGTATTTGGCAATTGCTGTTGGCCAAAAACTTGCGAACACTATGGGCGGTATGATTGATAAGATCTCCGCTGAGTATTCTTTGGGAACCTTCTTTTTGATTTTCGCTGTCATTCCTATTGCCGTTGGTTTTGTATCCATGGTGTTGAATCCAGTTCTCAAAAAACTGATGCACGGGGTGAGATAATTGAAGAATTTGTTAAATAAACGTCAAATGCTCCAACTTTGGAGCATTTTTTGTAGTTTCCACTTAGATTTGCAAAAAATGAATAAAATGAAGAAGTTAGTATTTATAGGGGTCTTGACATTGTTAATGTCCTTTAGTGGTATCGCGCAACAAATTAACTGGGTGACTTTTGAAGAGGCATTGGAGCTCCAAAAAAAGAAACCTAAAAAAATCATGATGGACGTTTATACCAATTGGTGCGGCCCATGTAAGATGTTGGATAGAAATACCTTTCAAAATCCTGATGTTGCCAAATATGTGAACGCTAATTATTATGCCGTAAAATTTGATGGCGAGGGTAATGAGGTTGTCAAATACAAAGGGAAGACCTACGCCAATAAGGACTATAAGCCAGAAATGGCCAGCCGTCGGAACAGTGTACACGATTTAACCTATGCGTTTCAAGTAAATGCCTATCCAACGATCATGTTTTTTGATGAAAAAGGCGATATTATTACGCCCGTCAGAGGCTATCAAAATCCGCAGCAACTGGAATTGTACCTTAAAATGTTCCTGAACGACAAACATAAAGAGATGAAAACTCAAGAAGATTTCAATGCCTACCATACCGCTTTTAAACCTGAGTTTAAGGGATAGGTACGCGATTGCTGGCGAGCTGTTAAGGCCTAGTTCTCATTAGGAAATTATATCCTACTTGATCTTTAAGTCATGTCTTTTAAATATAAAAGTGCCCTTTTTACTGTTCGTGTGAAAAGGGTATTTTGTCTTCTTATTTTGAGCTTGACAAGTCTCTGCGTAAATCCCCGAAATCCTCGGGAAACAAAACGACAATAGAATTACTGTTTTCTCAACACAAATGCACCATCTCTACCCGTCGAATGAAATGGAATGTTTTGATCCATACAACTAAGCTCCCATCGCTTAAGATAACTTTTGTAATTGCTCCCATCTGCAATAATCAATTGAGGTTTTATGGAATCCAACAAACGGCTTAGGTTTATCTTTGGCGAATCTCTCAAAACCACATAGTCGGGATGGAGATGCGGGATTTTGTAAATGCCCAAACTGTCAACCACCAAAATCCGTGTAGCCCCAAATGCATAGATGTTTTCCAAAGTATCATTCTTGATGTCTTTTATCGCATTGCCAACTTTATAATTCTTGATGACATTGTCCCTAATTGAAGTGACGCTGTCAAAATTATGCGCCACACTTAAAGTCATATTCTTTTTTATACCAATAAGGCTGTGTTTACTTTTTTGAAAGACCACAAATTCTTCAGTCTGGTTCCTTTTCTCTTCAAAAATTAATGCCGATTGGAATATCAATACTGCAAACATGGCAGTTGTCAAGCGTTTGAAATTTTGTTTTTTGGATAAGAAAGCTAAAGTTATTATTAGCAGATAGGCTGTGAGCACTTGAAGTAAACTGAAGGATAGATCTGAAAAAACAAATCGTTCCTGAAGTGAGATCCATCGTACAAAACTGTTCATAATACTGATGATACCGCCATAAATATCGGCAAGCCAAAATGGAAGTATATTTATCGAAGCCAATAGAATAATGATAATACCCATCCCCAGAATAATTCCTAAAAAAGGAATAATAACCAGATTGGATAGAAAGAACAAGCCTGGAAATTGATTGAAATAAAATAAACTAATCGGTACGACGCCAAACTGTGCGGCCAATGTCACCGTAAATATTTCCCATAATTTTCTAGCAGGTTTGAATTGTGGTCGCCATAATCCTTCCAAGAAAGGTTGAAAACTTACGATGGCAATTACTGCCAGATAACTCATTTGAAATCCCACATCAAATAAGAATAGAGGTTTGAAAAGCAAAAGGAAAAACATGGAGATAGCAAGCGTATTGAAAATGTTGGAAGGTCGCTTTAAGTTCATGCCGATGGCCACAACACTGAACATTGTTACCGCACGGGTCACCGACGCCGATAATCCGGCAACCACGGCAAAACCCCATAAAATGAGCAGGATAAATATGATTTTTACCGTTTTTCCGTGTTTGAGATATTCCAAAGGTCTGAACAATGAGTTGAGAAGTAATAAGACAATACCCACATGCAATCCAGAAACGGCTAAAATATGGACGGCACCTGCTCTGGAATAGCTATTGTAGATTTCTGGACTGATATCCTGCCGTTGGCCCAATAATAGGGCGTTTATTAAAGCAAGCTCGTCAGGTTTAAAATTATAGTATTTTAATTTTGAATTGATGTGGGTTCGCAATTGGGCAGCGTAACCAAAAATCGTATTTGTGTCTGATGGAACGGACAAAAGTTCATTTTTGTTTGTGAAGATTTGGTGATAGATATATTGTTTTTCGAGATATTTTTTATAATCGAATTGGTTGGGATTAATTGGAGGATTCAAATCTGTTAGAGCTGATGAAGTTATAAAAATAGCATCCACTTTAAATGGCTGGAGAAAACTGTCCCTTTGTACGTTTAAAAGTGTTTTTCCAACAAGCTGCTGATCGTTTATATTAAGAATCTCAACCCTGTATTTGTCGTGATACACACTTGGTTTGAGTACTTCCCTAATCCGAAAGCTGATCGTTTCTACCGTATCTGTAACAGGGTCAAAATGTTGGGTATAGTGTTTCCTAAACGACTTCTGATCATGAAGTTGATAGTTTAAAATACCTATCGCTATAAAAGTGAAAATAGTCAGAATCCCGAATCCAGATGATTTAACCAAATGCTTCTTCTCGACTATTAGAAAGGTTAGAAGAACTATGGTTAAAATTAAAGTGAATGGTAAAACAAGGGAAATGGAGAGGTTAAAATAATGCGCAACAAGAATGCCTACTATGAGGCATATTGTAATTTTGATGATCGCAAAATTCAGTAACTTCATAAATCTAAGTTACTAAAAATAAGGACTATAAAACACGTCTTGCCTGTACGAAGGCAAAGTACCAATATTTTTCTGCAAGATTGGAAACTATGACGCCACTGCTGGTGCTTGCATGTATAAACTCTACGTTTCCATTATGAGCTTCCGTAACAATTCCCACATGATTAACATTTCTACTGTTCTTTCGTGTGGCAAAAAATAACAAATCGCCCTTTGTAACTTCTTTTAGATCCACCCAATCTCCAGTGGTTGATAAGTCACCAGTGGTTCTTGGCAAAGAAATATTTTCACTGTCAAAGGATGTTACTATTAACCCAGAGCAATCCATGCCTTTTCTTGTGGTACCGCCATATTTATATCTCACGCCGTCAAATTTGAGCGCATAATCCACCACTTTATCTGCTTGGGGATTGAAGGAAGTTGAAGCTGATTTACGAGCACGAGAATCGATTTTTGCAATCTTTGACTTTGTCGTCACAACCCGTTTAGAGGATTTACAGCTACTAAAAGTGATCAATAAAAGAAGGAGTAGGACAATCTTTTTCATTTGTAGAAAGGTAATTTTTTATAAAAATATTAATTTATTACAACTTTGAGCAAAAAGTTCATTATTTAGTTGGAATAACTACTATATCACACGTCTTGCTTGTACAAAGGCAAAGTACCAATATTTTTCTGCCATGTTAGAAACGATCACGCCATGGTTGGTACTGGCATGGATAAATTCTACAAACCCATCTCTTGCCGTCGTAACGATTCCGACATGGCTTATGGTCTTGCTATTCTTACGGGTGGCAAAAAATAATAAATCGCCTTTACTGACCTGTTTTAAATCAATTAAGTTGCCGGTACGTGCCATATCTCTCGAGACTCTTGGCAAAGAAATATTTTCGCTGTCAAAAGTGGTGACTACCAATCCTGAACAATCCATGCCGTCTATTGTTGTGCCACCACGTTTGTACCTTACGCCATCAAATGCAAAAGCATAATCTACAATTCTGTTGGCTTTTGTGTTAATAGTTTTTGGAAGTGCACTTTTAATATTCAGACTAAGAGGTTTTAAATCCACTGGGGTTAATTCAATACCATTGATATCAATGGGGAGAATAGGGTTGGAGGTGGGTTTTACTGGCTTTGATTTAAGTTGGGCGACTTGGGATTTGGTCACCACAATATCCTTAGTAGAATTACAGCTGCTAAATGTGATGAATAAAAGAAGGAGTAAGACAATCTTCTTCATAAGGTTAATATAGCTTTTTATAAAAATAATCTTAGTTGTTATTCTATTCATAACAACATGTTCATTAAACGCTGATCGAATTTCTAAAGTATAAAGTTTTTCGAAAAATTATTGTGTTTTACCCTTTTTGACCTCTTGATAAATCAATTTTGCCGTTTTTTCACTTGCACCTTTTCCGCCGAGCTTCTTTTCCAAATGAAAGTAATCCATAAAAAGAGCTTCTCTTTTTTCGGGTCGTAAAATATCCTGCAATTCCTTTGTGAGACGTTTGGAATTAAAATCATCCTGAATCAATTCGGTTACTACAGGTTTGTCCATGATCAAATTGACCAAGGAAATATACTTTAAATTAATCACGCGTCTTGCAATTTGATAAGACAGCCAACTTCCTTTATAACAAACTACTTCTGGCACCTTAAACAGAGCAGTTTCTAAAGTTGCAGTTCCTGAAGTAACCAAGGCAGCAGTAGCCAAACTCAAAAGATCGTATGTTTTATTGTTGACGAACGAAATGTTTTCTTTTTTAATGAAGGTTTTATAAAAATCATAGTCTTGGCTTGGAGCACCGGCAATAACAAATTGATAGTCTTCAAAGTCCTTGACAACGCTTAGCATGACAGCAAGCATCTTGCGAATTTCCTGCTTTCTGCTTCCCGGTAATAATGCGATGATTGGTTTGTCTGAAAGCCCACGTTTGGCTCTAAACTCATATTCGCTCACTTGATGACGGTCTGCAATGGCATCAATTAATGGATGTCCAACAAATTCAACAGGATAATTATGCTTGTCTTCATAAAACTCTTTTTCAAAAGGTAAGATGACATACATTTTATCAACATCTCGCTTTATAGCGTGAATCCTGTTTTCTTTCCAGGCCCAAATTTGAGGAGATATATAATAATGGGTTTTATATCCTTTTTGCTTTGCCCATTTGGCAATGCGTAAGTTAAAACCCGGATAATCAATGAAGATAATGACATCTGGCTGATAGCTTTCAATATCGGTTTTACAAAAATTAAGATTTTGGGTGATAGTCCTTAAATTCATGACGACTTCCAAAAAACCCATAAAAGCCAAATCACGATAATGTTTGACAATAGTAGGGCTAACAGCCTCCATCAAATCACCTCCCCAAAATCTGAATTGCGCATTGACATCTTGTTTTTGCAGTGCTTTCATGAGGTTGGCACCATGTAAATCTCCAGAGGCCTCGCCAGCAATGATGTAGTATTTCATCTTTTTAAGAATCGTAATTTATAGGATCAAAAACACGCAGATGTAAAGCAGTTTTTATTACTTGTAATTTAATAAAAAGGTGGCAATCGTAACAACAATTGTGGCCATAATAACACCTCGCGCTCGATAATCACGCCTTTGTTTGATGAACAGGAAAAACACAACCAAGTTAAGAAGCGCTCCCATACTTACCAGTTTGCTGAAAAATCCTTGTGCTAAGGATTGTCTATAAGCTGTAGCGAGATCTTCGCCATTTCCAAAAATGAGGATTGCGATGATAAAACCGATGGCGTTGGCAATCAATCCTACTATAAAGCCGATAAATACTTCTTTTTTAATCATTTAAATTCCAGGAGTTTAAATTTTGAATGCAATGGTGTGCGGTCAAATCGAATTGAACAGGTACTAAAGAAATATAGCCATTTTCCAAAGCCCATTCGTCAGTGTCTTGACCTTCATCCAAATTAACGAATTTTCCGGCCAACCAATAATAGTCGCGCCCACTCGGGTTTTGACGTTTTGTAAACTCTTCTTCCCAATTCGCTTTAGCTTGACGGCATACTTTGATGCCCTTAATTTCTTCTTTTGGTAAATCAGGGATATTAACGTTGAGCACCACACCTTCTGGAAGGCCGTGTTCCAAAACATTTTCAGTAATAGTTTTTACGTAGCCCTTACTCGCTTCAAAATCGGCACTCCAATTGTAGTTGCTCAGCGAAAAACCAATAGCTGGAATACCTTCAATGCCTGCTTCCAAGGCTGCACTCATAGTTCCGGAATAAATAACGTTGATGGAAGAGTTGGAGCCGTGGTTGATGCCAGAAACGCAAATATCAGGTCGTCGTCCCAGAATTTGTTTAACCGCCAATTTCACGCAATCTACCGGAGTGCCAGAGCAACTATACTCCGTTTGGGCGTTATTATCTATTTTAACCTTTTCTACATATAAGGTAGAATTGACCGTAATGGCATGTCCCATACCGCTTTGAGGGCTGTCTGGAGCCACCACTACAACCTCGCCAATGGTGTTCATGACTTCAATCAATGTTCTTAATCCCGGTGCCGTTATCCCATCATCATTAGTCACTAAAATCAGTGGTTTCTTATTCATTCTGCAATATTATTTAGAGTGCTAAAATACATAAATTAGACGTTATAATCCCAATCAGAGTGGTTTAACAAAAAATTAGTAGGCAATGGTTTTATTGGCATGGTTTTTTCTTTTACTTTAGTAAAAAATATTAAAGGGTCTATAGCGTTTAGACTTAATCAATGCCGCTAAAAAATATGAAAGATATTATGAAAAGGAATTATAAGATTTTATTGTTGGCGCTTATGTTGGCGTTTGCGTCATGTAGTTTCACAACTAAAACTTTTGAAGATCCAGATAAGGATAAATTATTGATGCAATTAATAACTTATGTGCTTGAAGAGGGGCATTACAGTCCGAAGGAAATAAATGACGAATTCTCCGAAAGTGTTTTTAGAGCCTATTTGGATCAATTGGATCCATTTAAAAGATATTTCTATGCCTCGGACATTAAAGAATTTGAAGCCTATAAAGATAAAATTGACGATCAGCTAAAAAGTCAGGACTTGACATTTTTCAATCTGACCCATGGACGTTTGTTACAAAGACTGGAAGAGTCTCAAGCGATGTACAGAGATGTTTTGGCCAATCCGTTCGATTATAGCATAGATGAAGAGATCAATACGGAGTACAAGAAATTGGCTTATGTCACTTCAAAAAAAGAAATGAGAGAGCGTTGGAGAACACAACTCAAGTTTTCGGCCATTGCCAATTACGACGATTTGATTTCACAACAGGAAAATACACTTTCTGATAAGATAAATGTTAAGAAAATGAGTCATGTGGATGAATTTGATTCTGATGGGATTAATGAAAATGTCTTAGTTGATACTGAAGTGAACTCTGAGAAAAAGGATAAGAAATCACTAACGGAATTAGAGGCCGAAGCACGAAAAACTACGCTCAATTCCTTAAATGAGCTCTATGATTATATCGATGAACGCGAACGTCAAGATTGGTTTGGCGTCTATTTAAACGCCATTGTTGCTGAATTTGATCCACACACGTTTTATTACGCACCTGAAGATAAAGAGCGTTTTGATGTGGCTATGTCGGGAAAATTTGAAGGTATCGGTGCCAGGCTTCAAAAGAAAATGGATGTGGTGACCATCATTGAAATTATTAGTGGCGGACCAGCCTGGAAAAATAACGAATTAGAGGCAGGTGACCAGATCCTCAAAGTGCAACAAGATGATGGAGAGCCTTCAGTTAATATAGTAGGAATGCGTTTGGAAGATGCTGTAAAATTAATAAAGGGACCTAAAGGAACCGATGTCATCCTGACTGTTAAAAAGGTAGATGGTACTATTGAAGACTTGACCATTACCAGAGATGTTGTAGAGTTGGAAGAAGTTTATGCAAAATCTACGACCGTTATTAAGGACGATAAAAAGTTTGGCGTCATTAATCTTCCAGGCTTTTATGTCAATATGGAAGATTATAAGAAAAGGAATGCAGCTACTGACGTGAAACTTGAAATAGAACGTTTAAAGGAAGAGGGTATTGAAGGCTTGGTTTTAGATCTTAGAAACAATGGAGGTGGATCTTTGCAAACTGTAATTGATATGGCTGGTTTGTTCATTAAGGAAGGTCCGATTGTGCAGGTTAAAACAACTGGAGGACAAAAGGAGGTTTTAAGAGATAAAGACAAAACCGTAACTTGGGATGGCCCATTGGTCATTATGGTAAATGAGAACTCTGCCTCAGCTTCTGAGATTTTAGCTGCTGCCATGCAGGATTATAAGCGTGCCTTGGTCATTGGTAGCAAACAAACTTTTGGAAAGGGAACCGTACAGACCGTATTGGATCTTAACCGTATGGTGAGAAATAATACTAGTGGTGATATGGGAGCTCTAAAATATACCATTCAGAAATATTACAGAATCAACGGTGGTTCAACGCAATTGGAAGGGGTTAAAAGTGATGTGGTGGTTCCAGATCGCTACAGTTATATTGCTTTAGGTGAAAAGAATCAAGATAACCCTATGGCCTATGATAAAATTGATGCCACAGATTATAAACTTTGGGATCACAATATAGATTATCAAAAAGCCATCGCCAACAGTAATGCACGTATTCAGAATAACGAACAATTGAAACTTATTGATGATAACGCAAGATGGGTTAAGAAAATCAGAGATAAAGAGGAATACTCACTTAAATATGAGACCTATAAAGCAGCTTTGAAATTAAACGAAGATGAGGCGAAACAGTTTGAAAAATTGACGGATTATAAAACAAACTTGACGTTCAGTTCTTTGCCTTATGAAAATAAATTAATGGCCGCAGACAGTATTTTGAAAGAAAAACGTGATCGCTGGCATAAAGCTTTGAGTCAAGATGTTTACGTTGAAGAGGCATTAAACCTTTTGGGTGATTTAAGAGCAACTTATGATATTAAGAAAGTTGTTAATAATGTGAAGGAATAATCATTTAAAGTTGCATATAAAAATGCTCCAAAGTTCACGAAACTTTGGAGCATTTTTTATTCCCACTTGTGGGTTTTAGTAATTCGAGTATTGCTTCGTTCGAAAAGTCACTTCCTTCTTCCATAGCTCGTGAGCATGGCATAAGATTCTTGAGCTATAAAATTGAATGCTGATTAATTTTGTTTGAGGGCATTCATTTGCTGATTCGTACTGTCAATCTCATTCAGCACTTCATCCCTTCCAACGGCAGAGGCGGAAGAGGTAACAAAGTATTTAGGAGTTTCCTCCCATGTTTTGAGTAGTTCTTGCAAATAAGCTGCTACGTTGCGTTCAATAGCTTTCGGTTTGAGTTTATCTGCCTTAGTGAAGATGATGGAAAACGGAATGCCGTTTTCGCCCATATATTCCATAAATTCAAGATCAATTTTTTGAGCCTCATGTCTAATGTCCACTAAGACAAAAGCTAACACCAACTGTTGTCTTTCCTCAAAGTAATCAGTAATAAATCTTTGGAATTTTTTTTTGGATGTTTTAGAAACGCGAGCATAACCGTATCCAGGTAAATCCACCAGGAACCAGTTCTTATTGATTAAAAAATGGTTGATAAGTTGCGTTTTACCTGGTCTCCCGGAGGTTTTTGCTAAGTTTTTGTGATTGGTCAGCATGTTTATCAATGACGACTTGCCAACGTTGCTGCGCCCAATAAATGCGTATTCTGGCAAGGTGTCCTTAGGGCACTTGGCCACTTCGGAGTTGCTCATTATAAATTCAGCAGATTTGATGATCATGTTTTTTTAGGATTTTTGTTTTAAGTCCTCAGTTTTCAGTCGGCAGTCGGCAGTCGGCAGTCTTCAGTTGGCATTCTTCAGTTGGCAGTCTCAGTCCTCACTCGCCTCTCACCACTCACAAAACTCATAACTCTGAGCGCATCGGTCATCCGTCCTCAAATTCACCACGTGCTCTTTGCCTATAAAATATGATCTAACTTCATGTATTTTAAAACATCGATTTAAGATTGCATCTTATTAACTGAGCAGTTTTTGTAAAATTTAAACGCAAAGATCACGAAGGTTGCGCAAAGAAAGCAAGTTTTTCCTGATTATTCTATTTGATATTCGAACTTCGATATTTAAAACTTGATTAAATCACCTTTCAGCCTTTGTTTCTTCGCTTTGAATGGGCAGGCAACTTCAAATTCAAAGTCCCTTCTTTCCCAACCATTCCACAAGTATCGCATTGAACTCATCCGGATGTTCCATCATAGCGGCATGTCCACATTTGTCAATCCAGTACAAATCAGAATCCGGTAAAAGTTCATGAAATTCTACGGCAACTTCCGGTGGGGTCACGATGTCATTTTTACCCCAAATGATGCAAACTGGCAAATCCATCTTAGGTAAATCCTTGGCCATATTATGACGGATGGCACTTTTGGCAATCGCTAAAGTTTTAATCAATTTATTTCTGTCATTGACTGTTTCATAAACTTCGTCCACGATTTCCTTCGTCGCTACTGCTGGGTCATAAAAAACATCTTGTGCTTTTTTCTTGATCACTTCGTAATCGCCGCGCTTGGTGTATCCACCGCCCATAGCGCTCTCATATAAACCTGAACTTCCGGTGATTATAAGTGCTTTTACTTTTTCTGGATAGAGTTTTGTATGGTAAAGACCGATGTGGCCACCAAGTGAATTTCCCAATAGAATAACATCATCCAATTCTTTATAGGTTATAAAGTCATGAAGATATTTTGCAAAATTCCGTACGTTGGTTTTTAATAAAGACATCGAATAAATTGGCAATTCGGGAATAATGACTTTATAGCCCTTGTCTCCAAAATACTCCAAAACACCATCAAAATTACTAAGCCCTCCCATTAATCCATGAAGAATTATAATGGGTTGGCCTTCACCTACTTCAATATAGCTGTACTTTTTTTCTTTTTTTAGGAGATGTCTCATTAATGGTTAGTCGTTATGCATAAAAAACAAATATAGTTATTTCAATCAAATTTTATTTCTTTTTAGCCAGTTTCGAGATAATACTTCTACAATATTTGTTTACATACTAAAAATGCTTTTATCCCACTTTTTAATATTCTGAAAAACAAGAGTTTATTTATTCCTCCTTTTGCCCGTTTATCGAAAATACTGCTCAAAATCAAAAACTTATCAACAAAAGTGGTAAATTGTGGTAAATGGTGGTAATATTTTCAATATATTTGAATCGTAGTCGTTAGATAAACAAACAAAAGCTTTTGAACTCATTAATAGGAACATACGAATGTAAAGTTGATGCCAAAGGTAGGCTTATGTTGCCTGTTGCCATCAAAAAACAGTTGTTGCCTGCACTTCAAAACGGATTTGTTTTAAAAAGAGCGGTTTTCCAGCCTTGTTTAGAGCTGTATCCAATGGCCGAATGGGAATCTTTGATGCAAAAAATGAACAAACTTAACCGCTTCAAAAAGAAAAATAACGATTTCATCCGAAGATTTACAGCGGGTGTAAAAGTGGTAGAAGTTGATAGTACTGGGAGATTGTTGATTCCGAAGGATTTGATGGTCTTTTCTGGCATTTCAAAGGAAATCGTAGTGTCTTCAGCAATAAATATTGTGGAGATTTGGGATAAAGATAAATATGAACAAGCTATAGACGATGCGGCTGACGATTTTGCAGATTTAGCCGAGGAAGTTATGGGACAAGATGATGACGACGATGGAATATCATAATCCGGTATTACTTACGGAGGCAGTGGATGGATTGAATATCAACCCAGATGGCGTGTATGTAGATGTGACATTTGGCGGTGGCGGTCATAGCCGTGAGATTTTAAAGCGCTTGGGTCCAAAAGGAAAGTTATTCGCCTTTGATCAAGATAAAGACGCTCTTTTAAATACAATTGATGATTCGCGTTTCACCCTGATCAATGAGAATTTCAGGTATTTAAAACGTTTTTTACGATTTTATGGAGCCAAGGAAGCGGATGGGATTTTGGCAGATTTTGGTGTCTCTTCCCATCAGTTTGATGTTGCTGAACGCGGATTTTCAACACGCTTTGAAGCTGATTTGGACATGCGTATGAATCAAGACAGTAAGTTGTCGGCATTCCATGTCATCAATAAATATGATGAAGAGCAGATTAAGGATGTGTTCTTTCATTATGGTGAGTTGCGTCAAGCTCCAGCAATGGCGAGAGTTATTGTGGAGGAGCGCTCAACAAATGAAATCAAGTCGAGTGAGCATTTAAAAGAGGTGTTGAAAAAATTCGTAAAGCACAAGAACGAAAATAAAGTGTTGGCGCAAATCTATCAAGCTATCCGTATAGAAGTGAACCAAGAGATTGAAGCCTTAAAGGAATTATTGCTTCAGACTCCTGAAGTTTTAAAAAAGGGAGGTCGCTTAAGTTGTATTTCATACCATTCGTTAGAGGATAGATTGGTGAAGCGTTTTATAAGAAATGGATTGTTTGAAGGAGAGCCTGAACGTGACGTTTATGGGAATTTCGAAGTGCCATTAAAGAAAGTTGGTGGTTTGATTGTGCCATCAAAAGCTGAAGTGAAGGGAAATAGCAGGGCGCGAAGTGCAAAGCTTCGGGTTGCGGAAAAAATATAAGATCAAAAAATTTCCCTCCTTAATTTAAGGGAAGGTGGATTAAATTCCAGAAAAGGAATTTAAGAAGGAAGGGTAAACCTTATAGGTTTAAAAAGTAAACGGTCTAATTAAAAAGGAGATTCCTGCTTTCGCAGAAACGAATTCAGGTTAAAACAAAAACAATTCTTCCCAAGCCTGCATTGAGCGCAGTCGAAATGGGAAGATGTCCGTAGGACAGATGGGAATATGAAAAACAATATTTATCACATATTAAGAGGTAAGTTTTTGGTCAGCGATGATTCCTTCAAGAATTGGAGAATCATCATTTTTATTTCTGTGCTGGCGATTGTTATGATTGCAAGTTCGCACAGTGCAGATAAAAAAGTTCATGATATAGCGCGATTGAATAATGAAGTTAAGGAATGGCGTTCCGCTTTCGTAGATGGCAGATCAAAGTTGATGCGTCTCAAAATGGAATCTGGAATCGTGCAAAAGATGGCAGAAAAGGGGATTGCACCTTCTCCAAATCCGCCAAAGAAAATAAAAGTTAAATCAGAAGAAAATTAAGTGGCAGTCACTGAAAAACACATATTGAATCGATTGTATTTTGTAGCAGGCATCATGTTTGTCTTTGCATTGGCTGTGGTATTCAAATTGTTTACCATTCAGATGGTGCATGGTGATAAATACCGTGACTTAGCTGAGAAGCGAACGGTTAAAAATGTTACTATTCCTGCCAATCGTGGTAATGTGTATGCGTCTGACGGAAGTTTGTTGGCAACGTCCATTCCAAAATATGACATCCGTTTTGATGCTTTGACTCCAACCAATAAAACTTTTGAGGCCTACTTAAAGCCTCTGAGTGATTCTTTATCCAAATATACTGGAAAATCATCGGCGTATTATGAAAAGGAGTTGCGTAAGGCAAGAGCTAATAAAAACAGGTATTTTCTACTGGCAAGAAACATCAGCTATACAGATTATGCGAGGCTTCGAAATTTCCCACTATTAAGTCTTGGTGCCTTTAGAGGTGGGCTCATTGTGGAACAAACGACAAAGCGTGAACATCCCATGGGAGGAATTGCGCAACGTTCTATTGGATATGAGCGTATAGATAAAGATGGCCACTATGTGAGAGCTGGTATTGACGGCGCATTTGGCGAAATGTATTTAAGAGGTAAGGATGGCCATCGTATGAAACAAAAAATCGGGAAAGGGCAATGGAAGCCAATTACCGATTATAATGAGATAGAGCCAAGAGATGGCTATGATGTGTATACGACCATAGATGTCAATATTCAGGACATTGCACATCATGCCTTGTTGGAGCAGCTCGAAAAATATAAGGCAGATCATGGTTCCGTTATTGTTATGGAAACCAAAACAGGTGAGATTAAAGCAATCTCGAATCTAGGCAGAAATGCTGACGGACATTATTATGAGCGCTTAAATTACGCGGTGGGCGAGAGCAATGAGCCTGGATCTACATTCAAGATCATGGCCATTACCGCAGCTTTGGAAGACAAGGTGATTGATACCAGTGATGTTGTCGATACCCAAAAGGGTGTGTTGAGCTTTTATGGTAAAAAAGTAAGAGATTCCAAGCATGGTGGCTATGGTAAAATAACTATTGCAAAAGCAATCGAAGTGTCCTCAAATACAGCAATTGTAGCGGCTATTGATAAGGCTTATAAAGATCAGCCTAGTAAATTCATCGACCGGTTGTACGCCATGAACTTGAACAATAGCTTGGATTTGCCAATTGTTGGCGAGCCAGATCCCATAATTCCAGATCCAAGAATTAAAAACGGGCGTTGGAGTGGGATTGCATTGCAGTGGATGGCTTATGGTTATGGGGTTTCGTTTACGCCATTGCAAACTTTGACTTTTTATAATGCGATTGCCAATAACGGCGAAATGGTAAAACCGCAATTTCTTCGTGAAGTCCGCGAATTTGATAAAACCATTGTGCCTTTCAAAAAAGAGGTCATCAATCCTAAAATCTGTTCACAGGAAACAGTTGATAAGGTTAAAAAGCTATTGGAAAACGTTGTTGAGCATGGCACGGGGAGCAAGTTGTATTCGCCTAGTTTCTCAATGGCGGGAAAAACCGGAACCTGTCAAAAGGATTATGCCAATAAGGATAAATTGAGTTATATCTCATCGTTTGCAGGGTTTTTTCCGGCAGATAATCCAAAATATTCCTGTATCGTCGTCATTCATGAACCAGATAAAAGTGTTGGTTATTATGGTGCCGATGTGTCTGGGCCAGTCTTTAAGAAAATCGCACAAAAAATATTTACAGATACACCTATCACTGATGAGGTCGAAACTTTGAATTTCCAAAATTCAATAGTGAACAAGGATTTCGAAAACTATTATGACGTCGCCCAAACCCACAAAACCATCATGCCTGATGTGACGGGAATGCCAACTATGGATGCCTTGGCACTTTTGGAGAATATGGGGTTAAAAGTAAAGATTGAGGGTGTAGGTGTGGTCAAAAAGCAATCTATTGAAAAAGGCGTCAAAGTAAAACGTAATCAAGAAGTCTATTTAGATATATAATGGCACAATTAAAAGACATATTGTATAAGGTCACCATCAACGCTGTTGTTGGTAGTACGAGCGTGCAGGTCAATGCCATTGATTTCGATTCTCGGAACATTGCCCAGAATGATGTTTTTGTCGCCATTAAAGGTAGCATTACTGATGGCCATAAATTTATCGATTTAGCGATTGAAAAGGGTGCCATCGCCATCATTTGCGAGGCTCTGCCAGAAACTTTACAAAATGGAGTGACTTATATAGAAGTTGAAAGTGCGAGTAGAGCACTAGCTTTTATGGCAGCCAATTTTTATGATAATCCTTCAAGCAACTTAAAATTAATTGGAGTAACAGGTACGAATGGCAAGACCACAATAGCCACGTTATTATACCATTTATTCAAGAAAGCAGGGTTTAAAGTAGGTTTGTTGTCGACAGTTAAAGTGATGGTAGATACCAAAGAGTATCCTGCCACACATACGACGCCTGATTCCTTGACCATCAACAAGTACTTGAGTATGATGAGTGTTGCTGGGGTTGAATTCTGCTTTATGGAAGTGAGTTCTCATGGTATCCATCAAAATAGGACAGAAGGGCTTCATTTTGAAGGTGGGATTTTTACAAATCTGTCGCACGACCATTTGGACTATCACAGCACTTTTGCCGAATACAGAGATGTGAAAAAATCATTTTTCGACAATTTACCTAAGGATGCTTTTGCGTTGGTCAATATTGACGATAAGAATGGCTTGGTCATGCTTCAAAATACAAAAGCGAGAAAGTATACCTACGCCTTGAAAACCTATTCTGACTATAAGGCACATATTTTAGAAAACCAATTTAACGGTCTTCTGCTTAAAATTAATGAGAATGAGGTATGGACGCGCTTAATTGGCAATTTTAATGCCTACAATATTTTAGCTATTTACGCTGCCGCAGATTTGTTAGGACTTGAAAAGGTGGAGAATCTGCGTTTGATCAGCGAGTTGGAAAGCGTGTCAGGACGATTTCAGTATTTGATTTCTGAAGGAAAAATAACCGCCATAATTGATTATGCGCATACACCCGATGCTTTGCAAAATGTATTGGAAACTATCAACAGCATTCGCACTAAAAACGAGGAATTGATTACTGTAGTTGGTTGCGGTGGGGACAGGGATAAAACGAAACGTCCTAAGATGGGGCATATCGCTTCAGCTTTAAGTACAAAAGTGATTTTCACAAGTGATAATCCACGAAGTGAAGTCCCTGAAACAATTATAGAAGACATTGAAAAAGGCGTGGAGCCGCAGAATTTCAAGAAAACGGTTTCCATTACCGATAGAAAACAAGCCATTAAAACTGCTTGTCAAATGGCGCAACCCAATGACATCATCCTCATTGCGGGAAAGGGCCATGAAACCTATCAGGAAATCAAAGGCGTCAAAAGCGATTTTGATGATTATAAAATAGTTCAGGAATTTCTGAAACAGCTCGGAAAGTAAGAATTAAGAATTAAGTACAAAGTATTAAGAGAAAACTAAAAACTAAGTTTCATCAGCAAACTAGAAACTTTAAACCAAAAACAAGAAACCAATAAAAGATGCTTTATTACCTCTTTGAATATTTAAAACAACACTTTGATTTTCCCGGATCTTCCCTCTTCGGATTTATCACGTTTAGGGCGGCCATGACGATCATTTTGTCGTTGCTGATATCAACGATATATGGTAAGCGTATTATTAAGTTTTTACAAAAGCAGCAAGTAGGAGAAACCATTAGGGATTTAGGATTGGATGGTCAGGTTGAAAAAGCAGGGACGCCTACCATGGGTGGGATCATCATCATTATTGCCACGCTTATTCCGGTGATCTTGTTCGCTAAAATTGATAATATCTATATCATTTTATTGGTTGTCACCACGCTTTGGATGGGGGCAATTGGATTTTTGGATGATTATATTAAAAAATTCAAGAACGATAAAGAAGGGTTAAAGGGGCGGTTTAAAGTATTAGGACAAATTGGATTAGGAATTATTGTTGGCGCGACGCTTTATTTTCATGAAGACGTTACCATTAGAGAGAAGCTGCCAACGGCACAACAAAAGGAAATCTTGGCTGACAATCCTAATGTAGAAGCAGCGAAGCTGTTTCAAGCGGAAGAGAAGTCGACAAAAACAACAATTCCATTTGTCAAGGAAAATGAATTTAATTACGCTCGTTTGATGACTTGGATCAGTCCAAGCTTGGAAAAGTATACGTGGATTATTTTCATTTTGGCGACCATTTTTATTATTACCGCGGTGTCAAATGGAGCGAATCTAACGGATGGCATAGATGGGCTGGCAGCAGGAACGTCGGCCATAATTGTACTTACATTGGGGATTTTTGCATGGGTTTCTGGAAACATTATTTTTTCAGATTATCTCAACATCATGTTTATCCCAAGGGTGGAAGAGATCACTATTTACATCGCTGCATTTGTAGGAGCGCTTATAGGGTTTCTATGGTATAATACGTATCCGGCACAAGTGTTTATGGGGGATACAGGTAGTTTGACCATAGGGGGGATTATTGCAGTAATTGCCATTGCAGTGCGTAAAGAATGGTTGATTCCAGTGTTGTGCGGTATTTTTTTAGTGGAAAATTTATCAGTGGTCATGCAAGTAGGTTGGTTTAAATATACCAAAAAGAAATATGGCGAAGGACGACGAATTTTTAAGATGGCACCATTGCACCATCATTATCAAAAATCCGGCTACCACGAAAGTAAAATCGCCACGCGTTTTTGGATTGTCGGGAT
Organism: Gelidibacter pelagius; assembly: GCF_017581925.1. Lineage (GTDB taxonomy): Bacteria > Bacteroidota > Bacteroidia > Flavobacteriales > Flavobacteriaceae > Gelidibacter > Gelidibacter pelagius. The sequence goes on from NZ_JAGEVG010000019.1 coordinate 68,919, forward strand.
TTTGCTTGCGATTGTATCGATTGTGACGTTGAAAATCAGATAGTTTAATTCTTGTGAAGGCAGGAATCTTAGTGTTTAAAAGATGATTTTGAAAGTCAAGAGCAATGAGTAATAAATAAAGTTAGTAAACAGTAATGTTTTAAAACTCTCTTCTTTTCCAAAGGCAGGGAGTTTTGAAATCGAAATTTAACAATAATCATTCGTGAATTCGTGGTAAAAACGAGGTTGGTCATTTTAGGAGGTGGAGAAAGCGGTGTCGGAACAGCGCTATTAGGAAAGGCAAAAGGTTACGACGTATTCCTTTCGGATAAAGGAAAGATTAAAGAGAAGTACAAGGAAGTTCTTATACATAATGAGATTGAATTTGAAGATGAACAGCATACAGAGTCTAAGATTCTTGATGCAGACATCGTGATGAAAAGTCCAGGGATTCCTGATAAAGTGGCTTTGGTGAAGCAAATAAGAGAGAAAGGGATTCAGGTGGTTTCTGAAATTGAATTTGCATCAAAATTTACCAATGCAACTATTGTAGGGGTTACAGGAAGTAATGGCAAGACGACGACAGCCAGCCTAATCCATCATATTCTGAAACAAGAATTGGAGGTAGGCTTGTCTGGCAATATTGGTAAAAGTTTTGCGCAGCAGATTTTGGAGCATGATTATCCAAATTATGTGCTGGAAATCAGTAGTTTTCAATTGGACGATATCGTCGATTTTAAACCACATATAGCTGTTTTGCTGAACATCACACCAGATCATTTGGATCGATATGATTATAAGTTTGAGAATTATATCACATCAAAATTCAGGATTGTCATGAATCAAACCAAAGACGATTACCTGATTTACGATGCCGACGATGAGGTGATCGTTGAATGGCTCAAATCACATAAAATTCAATCCACATTATTGCCATTTTCATTGGCGAAAATTATTGAGAATGGCGCGTATTTAGACAAAGAAGAAATTAAAATAACGATAGATAACAATCAGATAATTATGTCAACAACAAATTTAGCTTTAGAGGGTAAGCACAATATAAAAAACCAAATGGCTGCATCAACCGTAGCGCATTTGTTGAAAATAAGAAAACAGACCATCCGTGAGAGTTTAGAAAATTTTCAAGGTGTTGAACACCGTTTGGAGAAAGTATTAAAAATAAATAAGGTTCGATATATCAATGATTCGAAGGCAACCAATGTCAATGCTACTTATTTTGCTTTAGACAGCATGGAATCGCCAACCATTTGGATTGTTGGAGGTGTTGACAAGGGCAATGATTACAGAGAATTGTTTCCCTTTATTAATGAAAAGGTAAAAGCAATCATCTGCCTTGGTGTGGATAATGAGAAGCTACTGAACACTTTTGGAAAGATGGTCGATACCATTGTAGAGACACAGTATATGAGTGAAGCAGTTAAAATCGCATACAAGATAGCTGAGACTGGTGATACGGTATTGTTGTCTCCAGCATGTGCAAGCTTTGATTTGTTTGAGAATTACGAAGATAGAGGACGACAATTTAAAGACGCTGTAAGAAATTTGTAAAACAGAAAAAATAAATAAAATGAAAGTTTTTCCAATTAGGAAAGTGTCGGAATAAGCATGGACGCAATATATAAAAACATAAAAGGAGATCGGTTGATTTGGGCAATTGTCGCATTGTTGGCAATTTTCTCATTCCTTCCTGTTTACAGTTCTTCCAGTAATTTGGCATATACTGCCAGTTCTGGAAGTACCTTCTCGTTTTTTGTAAAGCATTTCATGCACCTATTCTTGGGTTTTGCCATTATGTATGGCGTCCATCGAGTGCCTTATCGTTATTTCAGGGGGCTTTCCATGGTCATGATGCCTATTGTTTTGATATTATTGGTGATGACCATGTTTCAAGGGAATACTATCGAGGGCGCAAACGCAAGCAGATGGATCCAAATTCCAATCGTGGGGATGTCCTTTCAAACATCCACGTTTGCCGCTGTAGTGTTGATGGTATATGTGGCGCGATATCTATCAAAAATTCAAGATCGGGACATTAGCTTTACGGAATCCATTTTACCATTATGGATGCCAGTTTTTTTAGTGCTGATATTGATTCTTCCTGCCAACTTCTCAACTGCGGCCATTATGTTTTCTATGGTCATGGTGTTGACATTTATCGGTGGTTATCCAGTTCGTTATCTGGTGGTCATCATTGGTACTGGGGTTTTGGTTTTAGGCTTATTTGTTTTGACCGCAAAAGCATTTCCAGAGGTGATGCCAAATCGTATTGATACTTGGATGAGCCGTATTGAAAACTTTTCAAATGGCGAGGACACAGAAGCGGATTACCAAATTGAAAAAGCAAAAATTGCAATTGCGACAGGCGAAATAACAGGATTGGGTCCAGGTAAAAGTGTTCAAAAGAACTTTTTGCCACAATCGTCATCGGATTTCATTTTCGCGATTATTGTGGAAGAATATGGCTTGATAGGTGGGTTGGTTATTTTGGTGGTGTATTGTTGGTTGCTTTTTAGGATTGTGATCATCGCACAAAAATCAGATACGGTTTTTGGAAAATTAGTGGTGCTTGGTGTGGGCTTGCCTATCGTGTTTCAAGCGTTCATCAATATGGCGGTGGCGGTAGAATTGTTCCCGGTAACGGGACAAACTTTGCCATTGATCAGTAGTGGAGGGACCTCTATTTGGATGACCTGTATGGCTATTGGCATTATTTTGAGTGTCAGTGCAAAGCGGGAGGAATTGAAAGAACAAGAAGAAGGGTTGGATAATCCCCTGGAAATATTGAGTGAGGCAATTTGATCAACCTGCAAGGTTTTAAAAACCTTGTAGGTTTAAAAACGTAATAAAATAAATTATAAAGCTCCAGCATTTTATTTAAGCTGTTAGAATTTAAAATAGAAGTGACAAAAAAAGAAACATACAAAATCATTCTCTCGGGAGGCGGTACCGGAGGACATATCTATCCTGCCATTGCTATTGCCAATGAGTTGAAATCACGATTTCCGGATGCGGAGTTTCTTTTTGTTGGTGCTTTGGATCGGATGGAGATGGAGAAAGTGCCTCAGGCAGGTTACAAAATTGAGGGACTTTGGATTTCGGGAATTGAACGTAAGTTGACTTTAAAAAATATGGCTTTTCCGGCAAAATTGATTGTTAGTTTATTGCGGGCAAGAAAAATTATTAAAAATTTTAAACCGGATGTTGCTATAGGAACTGGTGGTTTTGCGAGTGGACCACTATTGCAGATTGCCACTTTCAAAGGCATTCCGAGTTTGATTCAGGAGCAAAATTCGTTTCCAGGCATTACCAATAAGCTATTGGGTAAAAAAGTAGATAAAATTTGTGTAGCCTACGATGGATTGGAGCGCTTTTTTCCAAAAGATAAATTAATTAAAACGGGCAATCCTATTCGTCAGGATTTATTGCAGATTGATAATAAGTCGGTAGAGGCAAAGGATGTCTTTAAGCAAAAGCATGGCAAGCATACCTTACTTGTTTTAGGAGGTAGTTTGGGAGCAAGACGGATCAATGAATTGATTGAAAAAGAATTGGAATTTTTTCAAACCCAAAATGTTCAAGTGATCTGGCAATGCGGGAAGTTGTATTACGAAATTTATAAAAAGTATAATACGACTGAAAATGTACAAGTGCATGCTTTTTTGAATAACATGGATTTAGCTTACGCCGCTGCAGATTTCATCATTTCGAGAGCGGGAGCAAGTTCTGTTTCGGAATTATGTGTGGTAGGAAAGCCGGTCATTTTCATTCCATCACCTAATGTTGCTGAAGACCATCAAACCAAGAATGCCATGGCTGTTGTTGATAGGGGTGCGGCATTATTGATTAAAGAAGCGGATTTAGATGTCGATTTTGAAAACAGATTTGCACAGTTGGTAGCTTCCCCAGAAAAGCAACAAGTACTAAGTGAAAATATAAAGAAATTAGCTTTGGTAAACGCGACAAAAGATATCGCGGATGAGGTTGAGAAACTCTTATCCCATCTTCCGTCTTCCCAAAGGGAAGAAACTAAATAAGGATGAATAAAAAGAATCTAAATATAGAAAACAATGCTAAAGCCCTTCCCTTGGTGAAGGGTTTGGGATGGGCTAACGTCTATTTCATCGGCATCGGAGGTATCGGAATGAGCGCGCTTGCACGATATTTTATTGCGGAAGGCAAGTCGGTGGCTGGTTATGACCGAACCAAGACGGACATCACAGTTGCTTTGGACGAACTTGGAGCGGAGATTCATTTTGAGGATGCCATTGAGAAAATACCATCGGCATTCTTGAATCCGAAAGATACTTTAGTCGTTTATACACCTGCAATCCCTAAGGGCCATCTGGAGTTTAACTATTTTAAAGATCATGACTTTGAAGTATTAAAGCGTTCAGTAGTTCTTGGAGAAATCACTAAAAACACGTTTTGCTTGGCGGTTGCTGGAACTCATGGCAAAACGACAACAACGAGTATTTTAGGACATTTGCTCTATGAATGCAATGTTCCTGTTACTGCGTTTTTAGGAGGTGTGAGTGAGAATTATAATTCAAACTTCATACTAAGAGGTACTGAAGTGACCGTTGTTGAAGCTGATGAATTTGACCGTTCGTTTCTCACCTTATCACCGGATATGGCTGGCTTGACCTCCATGGAGCCCGATCATCTTGATATTTATGGTGAAGCTGAAGAACTTGAAAAATCATTTATTGAGTTTACAAAAAAATTAAAACCAAACGGTAAGTTGTTTGTTAAAAATGGTTTACCAGTTGAAGGTATTACTTACGGAATAGAAGATGATTCTGATTATTCCGCTCAAAACGTAAAAATCATCAATGGCAGTTATGAGTTTGACGTAAAAACGCCAAATGGAACACTGCACAATTTTAGATTTGACCTACCTGGCAGACATAATCTGTCGAATGCACTAATGGCCTTGGCGATGTCTGTCGAATATGGCATCCCTCACCAGCAGCTCGCCAAAGCTTTAGCATCTTACAAAGGGGTCAAACGACGCTTTACCTATCAAATCAAAACTGACGATTTGGTGTTTATTGATGATTACGCACATCATCCTGGAGAAATCAATGCGGTGCACCAAGCGGTTAGGGAAATGTATCCAGGGAAAAAGGTGTTGGCTATTTTTCAGCCGCATTTGTATAGTCGGACCCGTGATTTCGCAGACGATTTTGCAAAAAGCCTTTCACAATTTGACCAGATTCTATTGCTCGATATTTATCCTGCAAGAGAATTGCCAATGGAGGGGATCACATCGGATTGGTTATTGACAAAAATTGAAAATAAGAACAAGAAATTAGTCCAGAAATCGGAGTTGATTTCAGAAGTATTGGCCTCAGATGCTCCTGTCATTTTGACTATAGGGGCAGGGGATATTGGAGAGCAAGTAAAATATATAAAACGAGCTTTAGAACTTGAAAATAAATTATAATTATATAAAAATCATTGGATTGCTTTTTTTGGTAATCTTTCTTTTCGCGTTTTCCTCCGTTCGGAATTCAGCCAGAAAAGTGAGTGAACCGAATATTAAATTCTTGGGTGATGAGAATTTATTTGTAACGCATGACGCTGTTAGTAAGTTGTTAATACAAAACCAGCAAAGTGTTTCCAATAAGCCTAAAGAAACTATAGCTTTGAACGACTTGGAATCTGCCCTGAACGCCAATGTCATGATCAAGCGCGCGCAAGTGTTCATCAACGTTGATGGCACATTGACTGCTGAGATCGAGCAAAAGAAACCTATAGCAAGAGTCAGTACTAATGCGTCTTATTATATTGATGATGAAGGTTCTTATATGCCGTTATCAACAAATTACTCGTCAAGAGTACCCTTAGTTACTGGTTTTGTGCTTAAAAATGAATTATATAACGTGTTCGTTGTTGCTAAAAAGGTTCAAAGCGATGAGTTTTTAAAAAAGCATGTTACAGAGATTCACCAGAAGGAAAATGGAAACATTGATCTAAAATTTAGATTAAATGATTTTAGGATACAGTTGGGTTCGTTGGACCAATTGGATAAAAAGATAAATAATCTTAAGGCTTTCTACCAAAAAGCGATGAAAGATGGTACTTTAAATAATTACAGTGCCGTTAATCTCAGATTTGATAAACAGGTTATAGGTACCAAAAAGTAAAAGATGGAAAATAATAAAATTTCAGTAGGATTGGATGTAGGTACGACGAAGATCGTCGCTATGATCGGTCGTAAAAATGAATATGGCAAGGCCGAAATTTTAGGAATTGGAAGAGCCAAGAGTTTGGGTGTGCACAGGGGCGTTGTCAATAATATCACGCAAACCATTCAATCAATTCAACAGGCTGTTCAAGAAGCAGAGGCAGAGAGCGGGGTGAAAATTGAAGAAGTAACAGTTGGGATTGCAGGTCAGCACATCAGAAGTTTACAGCACAGCGATTATATCACACGTTCAAATTCTGAATTGGTGATTGATGAAGAGGACATTGACCGATTGATCAACCAAGTTCACAAACTGGTGATGCTCCCTGGAGAGGAGATCATCCATGTATTGCCTCAGGAATATAAAATTGATGGCCAAGCCGAAATCAAGGAACCTATTGGAATGTATGGCGGCCGATTGGAAGCCAATTTCCATGTGGTTGTAGGTCAGGTGTCATCCATCAGAAACATTGGTCGTTGCGTGAAGAGTTCAGGCTTGGAGTTGGAAGGCATTACTTTGGAACCTTTGGCATCGGCAAACGCCGTTTTGAGTCAGGAAGAGAAAGAAGCTGGTGTAGCGTTGATTGATATAGGAGGTGGTACAACAGATTTAGCTGTTTTTAAAGATGGTATCATTCGTCATACAGCAGTCATTCCTTTTGGCGGCAATGTGATTACTGAAGACATCAAAGAAGGCTGTTCCATCATTGAAAAGCAAGCCGAATTATTAAAAATAAAATTTGGTTCCGCATGGCCGGGAGAAAATAAGGACAATGAGATTGTTTCCATTCCCGGACTAAGAGGAAGAGAGCCAAAGGAAATTACACTTAAAAACCTATCCAAAATAATTCATGCACGTGTTGTGGAGATTGTTGAACAGGTATATGTTGAAATTAAAAATTACGGTCACGAAGAGCAAAAGAAGAAGCTTATCGCAGGTATTGTTTTGACTGGTGGCGGCGCACAGCTTAAACATTTAAAACAGTTGGTGGAATATATCACAGGCATGGACACCAGAATAGGTTTTCCAAATGAGCATTTGGCAGGTGATAGCGATGAGGAGATTGCGAGCCCATTGTATGCCACGGCAGTTGGTTTGGTTATGGACGGATTAAAACGTCAGGAACGCAAGCGCATAGAAAAAGCAGAAGCCGAAGAAGCAGCTGATGAGGTGATAGCGTCTTCACCTGAAGTTGAAGAAGAAGTGGTCAAACCACCAAAAAGAGAACGACGAACATTTTTAGATAAATTGACAGAGCGTGTCAAAGATTTTTTAGATAACGCGGAATAGGGACAAGTCGCGACTTGTCCCCAACCGGCATGCCCTGTACAGACAGGTCGCGACCTGTACGTACAGAACAAAAAAAGTAGATTACAAATATTAATTAAGAATCCAGAAAAAACCCAAAACATTATGAGCAATAAAAATGAATTTGGAAACATCGCATTCGATTTGCCAAAAAACCAATCCAACGTCATAAAAGTGATCGGAGTAGGCGGCGGCGGCGGTAATGCCATTAACCATATGTTTCAACAAGGAATTAAAGGTGTTGACTTTGTCATCTGCAACACCGATTCCCAAGCACTGCACAACAGCGGTGTCCCAAATAAAATTCAGTTAGGTGTAAATTTGACCGAAGGTCTCGGTGCAGGCGCAAACCCAGAAGTGGGGGAGCAGGCAGCAATTGAAAGTTTAGAAGATATCCGTAGAATGTTGGATACCAATACAAAAATGGTATTCATCACCGCTGGTATGGGTGGAGGAACAGGTACTGGTGCTGCCCCTGTTATTGCAAAGATGTCCAAAGAACTGGAAATACTTACCGTCGGTATTGTGACGATGCCATTTCTATTTGAAGGTAAGATAAGAAACGAACAGGCACAAAAAGGAATTGAGACTTTAAGGGCCCATTGTGATTCTTTAGTGGTCATCAACAACAATAAACTTCGTGAAGTTTATGGAAACTTGGGCTTTAAAGCCGGTTTTTCAAAGGCTGATGAGGTATTGTCAACCGCTTCAAGAGGTATTGCGGAAGTGATAACGCATCACTACACTCAAAACATTGATTTACGTGATGCTAAAACCGTTTTAAGCAATAGCGGAACTGCCATTATGGGGTCTGCAACAGCATCTGGCAAAACACGTGCTCAGGATGCCATCATGAAGGCATTAGATTCACCACTATTAAATGATAATAAAATTACTGGAGCCAAAAACGTATTGTTGCTCATCGTCTCGGGTGTTCAGGAAATTACTATTGATGAAATTGGAGAGATCAATGATCATATTCAAAATGAAGCCGGACATGGTGCAAACATCATTATGGGTGTTGGTGAGGATGAAAAATTGGAGGAATCTATTTCTGTAACCATTATTGCTACTGGATTTGATATTGAACAACAGGACGAAATTTCAAATACAGAGACCAAAAAGGTCATTCATGCTTTGGAAGACGACAGTAATGACGTTGAAGTTAAAGAACGTGGGCCTGCGATTATTACGCCTGATATTGTTCTTGAAAAGGAAGTAGAAAAAGTAGTGGTCCATACTTTAGTAGAAGAGGAAGAGAAGAAGGATATTAAGATGGGTTTGATTCCAACTACCGAGTTCATCAAAAACCTTAATGTTGTTTATGACGAAGTTTTAGACAATATTGAAGAAGAGGACTTTGTTATCACTCCAATTGAGTCTAAAGTAGAAGCACCAAAAGAGATTTTTGAGGAAGATGAGCAGATCACACTAACTTTTGATTTGCCTCTGTTCAATCAGAAAACTGAGGAGACTCCAAAAAATGAAAACCGAATTCTCTTTGAACTGGATAACGAAACGAAAAACATGAAAGTTCGTGATCACGTCGAAATCATCTCAGTGACTCAAGCTGATGAAACAGGTGAAAAACGCTATGCTCTCGATGATTTCATGACTTACGAGTCTTCAATTAATAAGTCGAAAACGAAACAACAGCCTGAAGTTGAGGAGGATATTGTATTTGAGAAGAAGGTACTTCCAACTCAAGAGGAAACCATTGCTCCAGATGAGGTTGACCCTATGACCAGTCCAATTTCCGACATGTTAAAAGAACGTGCTGATGAAAGACGACGTAAAATGAAAGATTTTAATTATAAATTCAGTTCAGCAAAAGTTGATGAAATTGAAAAGGAACCAGCATATAAACGTCAAGGTGTAAATCTCGATGATAATAGGTACTCTTCAGATTTGAAGGCTTCTAGAATGTCAGTTGGTCTTGATGATAACGACGATATTCAATTGCGAAGTAACAATTCATTCTTACACGATAACGTAGATTAATAGCAAACATATCCCTGCGAAAGCAGGGATTTTAACATTGAATTATTAATCAGTAGAATAAAAACCAGTTAAAACTATTTACAAATATCCTGTGATTCCCCCATCGAACAGTCCTTACTTTTTATTATCTTCGCAGCATCAAATAAATTAGACCATGAGTTTGCAAGAAGATTTAATGACTGCCCTGAAGGCAGCGATGAAGAGTAAAGATCAAGAAGCTTTGGCGGCTTTAAGAGCCATAAAATCTGAAATCCTTCTTGCACAGACAGAAACTGGTTCTAAGGAAGAAATTTCAGAGGAACAAGAGATTAAGATCTTGTCAAAGTTGGTGAAGCAGCGTAAGGATAGTGCGGCTATCTATACCGAACAAAACAGAAATGATTTGGCAGAACCAGAATTGGCACAAGCAGAAATAATCAGTCAGTTTTTACCAGCACAGCTAAGCGAAGCAGAAATTGAAAAAGTAGTTGTTGAGGCGATCCAAAAAATTGGCGCTGAAGGTATGAAAGATATGGGCAAGGTGATGGGAATTGTCAATCAGCAACTGGCAGGAAAAGCTGATGGCAAAACGATATCGACGATAGTAAAGGCTAAATTGGCTTAAAAATAAAGGTTCTTTGAGATCGCATTATAAGGATTGTAATCAATAGAGGAGAACAACAAAGGATAGTACAGGTTGGGTTAACCTAAAAGGAGATCCCTGCTTTCCTGTCTGCCATGAGGTTGGAATTATTGTATTTTGAAAATTGAAAAGATTGTTTCAGATATACTTTATGACGTGAAATTGATCGATAGTATTATGTGTCATACCAATAATATGACAAACCTTTTGAAGAAACCAGTCAAGTAAGACGGAAATAATAATAGAATAACCTAATTAGTTTAAAAAGAGATCCCTGTTTTCGCAGGGATTAATGGCCACGTAGCTCAGCTGAATAGAGCACTGGATTTCGGCTCCAGCGGTCGTGGGTTTGAATCCCGCCGTGGTCACGAATAAGTAGTTAAATAAGAAAAAACGCCAAGCTCGCTTGAGCGTTTTTTCGTTTTAACTACTTTCAAAGCGGAACGCTTTGGGATCTATAATCCCTTGCCAAGCTTGCTTGAGCGTTTTTTCGTTTTAACTACTTTCAAAGCGGAACGCTTTGGGATCTATAATCCCCTTTTCAATCTCGCTTGAGCGTTTTTTCGTTTATTATTTTTTAAAAACGTAGCTTTAAGGAATCTTCAATCCGATTGCTCAAGGTAGTTGAGTGATTTTCGTTTTATTATTTTTAGCCCGTAAATGAGAAGGTGTTCCAGGGGACATCAATACTTCCGTGGTCACTTTTAGCATCTTCAAAGGATGTCAAAACCAAGCAAGTTGTAGGACTTGCTTGGTTTTTAGGTTTTTAAAGGCTCATTTAATTTGATATGATCTGAATTAAAATGGTAGTTAGAAAGAGATTTTATTTATAAAAGAGACCTGAGGTCCCTTTTAAATAAAAATAACCTAAATTTATTGAAGTAGTGATTTGACTTTCGTCTTAAAAGATTGTTCCATTTAAAGACGACGACTATTCTTAATTTAGGACATCTCTCGTCCACTTTTGAGCCGATGTTCAAAATAAAAAACTAGTATTAGTTTATGTGGACCTACAGTAAAATAAAATAATTTTTAAAGGAAGGTAAGTGGTGTTTTGTTACTGTTTATGATTTGCACTAGGCTTTACTTCACAACTCCCAGTGGCACAATTTCCTCCTGCACAAGCAAGTCCGAAGAGACCCATAGCGGCAGGCCAAGTGCCAAGTACAACTCCAATCCATTCGCCTTCCAGCGCACTTTGAACGATTACCCAAGTTCCTATAAGAAAGTAGGCTGCTCTTATCCAGGTCCACCTAGTGAAAATCCTATTTAGCATATTGTAATTAAATTTTATTATTAAGTGAAGACCAGCCTCCGCCGTTGTATACCTGTGTGAATCCCTTTGATTTTAGCAGGTTTTTTGCTGAAGCACTTCGCATCCCAGAGGCACAACAGGTGATGACTGGTTTATCTTTATTTTTAAGTTTATTAAGGTTTGCAGCTAACGTTTGCAAAGGCATGTTTTTGCAGCCTTTAATGTGGCCACCCTTGAACTCTGCTGCGCTCCTTACGTCTATAATAACGCCACCTTCTTTTAGAAGTTGACTGTAGTTTGGCGCTGGTTTTATTCCTAAAAGCGCTTTAAGTTTTGAGATCATATTATGCGTTTTGTGCGGTTAAATGATTTACTTCTAACCAAGAGCCTCCATTGATACAGTTCACACCCTGACGGCTTAAAAAACCCTCTGCTTGGCCACTTCTATTTCCAGTGGCACAGCATAAAATCAAAGGTGTTTTCATTTCTTTGAGATCTTCTATTCTATTTGGGATTTCATTAAGAGGGATATTCACAGCTCCAGAAACACTGCCTCCCATAAATTCCGTGGGAGTACGCACATCTACAATAGTGCCTTCGCTATATTTAATTGTTTGTTCTCTATTCATAATTGTGTTTTTTGATAAAATTTATTAACATCAATGGGCTTGCCCCGAGCTTCTTGATTGAAATCAGCCTAAATAAGCTCCTGATTTATGTCTGCAAAATTAAATCTAAATTACTCGGCCCACAGTTACTTGGGTTACTTAAGAGCACTTACTAGCATTTTAGAAAGCAAGGTTTTAAAAAGAAACTAATTTTATGGGATATTTAAATGATTAATTGGGATAAATAGAATAAAGTTAAAAAACGCAATCGTCGCATATAGTTCTGATTGCGTTTTCATTTGCGAGTGCTTTGTCTAAAATTGACCTACAGTATTGCTTATTGAGGCAGGGACATCGGCACTTCCATTAAAAGAATCTCAGAGTTTTCGAGTGCTTCTAATTTGAATGAATCCGTATCGCTAATGCCCAATCCGTCTCTTTTTTCTAAAACTTGATCTCCTATTTTAGCCTTACCTTCAAGAACAAATACATACACGCCATTTCCTTCCTGCTTTACCTTGTATTCCTTAGCGACTCCTTGATCAAATTTAGCTAAATGAAACCAGGCATCTTGATGGATCCAAACGCCTTCATCATCTTTGTTAGGTGAAACAATTTGCTGAAAATCATTGGGTTTTGCATTATCTGCCACAGTTATTTGTCCGTAACGAGGTTCTACATTCATTTTGTTAGGGATCACCCAAATCTGTAAAAACTTGACGGGCTGGTCAGGATTGTTATTAAACTCTGAGTGCATCACACCTGTACCAGCACTCATTACTTGAATATCACCAGCTTTAATGATGGTCTCATTACCCATATTATCCTTGTGTTTAAGATCCCCTTCTAGTGGAATAGAAATAATTTCCATGTCCCTATGCGGATGCGATCCAAAACCTTGACTTTGAGAAACGATGTCATCGTTTAATACGCGTAACACTCCAAAGTTCATACGCTCTGGGTTGTGGTAATTGGCAAAACTAAAGGTGTGTCTTGATTTAAGCCAACCATGATTTGCATTTCCTCTTGTGTCTGCTTTATGATGTATAATCTTCATTCTTTTTTGCTTTGTTTTTTAATTTTGTACGTTTTTTAGATGAGATCATAGTAGTGCCGTCAACGGACGATATATTAGAAGTTATGAAACTCCGTTCCATTTCTCACTTTAATTCCCATTAGTGGATTTAAATACCCCGAGGGTCTTGGTTATTATTTAATGCTCAGCGCTCCCGAAGGGCATTTTGAAACCTGGTCAATTAGCGCTTTCGTAGTGGCATTTTCAGGCTTTATCCAAGGTCTGTCTTTTGGATTGTAAACTTTGGGTAATGTTTTTACACATATTCCCGAATGGATGCATTTTTCAGCTTTCCATAAAATGGTTATTTCTCCGTTTGAATATTCTTTTGTGTCCATAATTTGATTTTTAGTTAAAGGTTAAAACCTTGCTTCCGATTGTTATCGGCTTTATTGCCGCTGTTTTATTTTCTATAAATGTTTTAGCCACTAATAATTTTGTGTTTTTTCATATTCTTGACCAGTTATTTTGCAAAGCAGAATTTCAGTCTGCCAATATGAAACTATGGATTTCCAATCCACAATGGTTTAGTCCCACCAGTGGGTTTTAATACCCCGAGGTTCTTGATTTATAACTTATGTCTTTCCATTAAGGCTTATGCCAAAACGTCTCCTATACTTTTATCCCGATCAAATCTGCTTTTTGCATAAGGGCAAAGTGGAATGATTTTAAGGTCGTTGTCCCGTGCATACGCTACGCCTGCCATGACGAGTTCTTTTGCGAATCCTTTTCCGCCAAATTTATCTTCTACACCAGTGTGGTCGATAATAAATTTGTCCTTACCTGCCCACGTGTAAGTCATTTCTCCAGCTTCTTCGTCATTGTAATAAATAACGAACCGTCCTTTTTTACCGTTATCTTCTCGTTCTATTGTTGTCATAACATGTTCTGTTTATCAATTATTAAGATTTTATATGGTGATGATATATTACAAATCCTCCAGATCAGGGACTCTGAATTTTTCAATATTCCAATTGGCTTTTTTGGCTCCCGCCTGATAGGTCGACTCTAAAAAATTGAGCAAATCTTGTCTTGGGTTTTCTGATTCTAACAAGTTTTTATATTTCAGAAGTGCCATCGGGCTACCGTTGCTGTCGATCCATTCTGCTGAAGCGGGCTTTATCGATTCCTTATCTATACCATCAGGCGAAGGATAGGTATAGGAATAGAATGCGGGTTCCGGAACATTCTCATCACCTGCCCAAAAGCCAAAACTGATGCATTCGTGTGTATACGCATCCTTGTCCGATAGTCTTGCATCCGCTGGCATAGGTGGTGCTTCGTTGCCAGAGAATCGTGTGACCACTAAATCAAATGAATGCCAATACAAATGCACAGGACAGGTCTTGCCATAAAAACGACCGCCGAATTCTTTAAAAACATTGGATATCCATAGCATTGTTCTCCATAAATCCTTCGTGTATTCCTTGTCGTAATGATGGTATTCAGTAATTCTGGAAAAGGGCTTGTCAATTCCTAAATCAAAAGGCACATCAACAATGTCTACCGAAATATTGAGTTTTTCCAGTATTCCCATCAACTTTTTATAGAAATCGGCCACAGTAAGTTTATCGTGAAGAGCGAAGTGCTCAAAATCTCCTCGGCTTGTGTTGACTTCCAGTTGATGCTTTTGGATATTTATGGTCATATCAAACTGATCTGCTCCTGAATTGTAGGGGATAGGACTCGTTGAGAATCCACGAGTTTCTATATATTCAGTAATGTACCACCAATGATTTTTTCGAGGTGCCATCTTCAGACGAATTTTACCCATAATCTGTAGAAACAGGTGTAGGGTCATTTTCTTTTGGACATTCTCCTTATAGGGAAGAATGGGTAGCTTAAGTTGATTTTTCATAATACGTTTATTTTAGATGAGAATTCATTTAAACATTTCAATTCCTGAAAAGCTGAATAACTTATCAGTTTAACGCTAAAAGTTAATCATTCTCCCGCATTTTCACGCATATTTTTTAAGGCTTTTGTCCATTTCTTCAATGAGTTCAGCATTAGGTTTGCTGATTTCTCCAAAGGTGCATTGGCTTCAAAAACATCATTTTCATTGATAAATTGCGTAAAAAAGGGAATATTGACAGCTTGGGGCAAGGGCATCATGCCTAAGGTGGTTACGGGCAGTTTTAAATCTTGAACCGCTCTAGTTCCTCCAGAAACGCCACCGTAACTCACAAAAGCCATGGGTTTCTCACCCCATTCCACAGATAGATAATCCAGAGCATTTTTCAATGTGGCGGGATAGCCATAGTTATATTCCGGAGTTACGATTACAAAGGCATCTGCAATATCAATGGTTTTACTCCATTTTTTAGTATGTGCTTTGGTGTATTTCTGTAATCTTGGATGCTCCGGCTCGTCCATAAATGGGAGATTTATTTCTTTTAAATCCAATAGTTCTATTTCAAAATCGGAGTGTTGTTTTGCGATTTCTAAAAACCAATCGGCAACGATAGGCCCTTTGCGTGTTGGTCTGGTGCTGCCGATAATGATTTTGAGTTGGTATTTCATCTATTATTATTACTATTTATTGTTATTACTATTAGTTATTTACGATAAGACTTATGCGACTGGTTTTATGAGAAGGATTATGTTACTAATCTTCCAAATAACCAAATTTCCCTAAATTAAAATCGTTGAAGGCCTCCATCAACTCCTCTCTGGTGTTCATTACAAAAGGTCCTTGTGCTGCAATAGGCTCGTTAATGGGCTCGCCACTTAAAACTAAGACTACGGCATCATCACTGGCTTCAATTTCGAAAGTTTCACCGTCGTTGGCCATTAGGGCCAAATGGTCTGTTGGTATTTCTTCTTTCCCATTGATTATAATTTTGCCTTCGATAACAAGGAGTACCGTATTGTATTCTGACGGGAATTGAAAATCGGCTTTACCGTCTCTGTTCAGTTTGGCATTGAACATATGGACGGGAGTAAAGGTTGAGGCTGAACCTTTTGTGCCCTTGTATTCGCCCGCGATAACCTCAATAGTTCCAGCGTCATCCTGCAATTCATAGCGGCTGATATCCTTGTATTTTATGGCTTGGTATTTTGGTTCGGTCTTTTTGTCCTTGGCGGGCAAGTTTACCCAGAGCTGTACCATTTGGAAGTCGCCACCTTTTTTGCTCCATTCGGCTTCGTGGTATTCTTTGTGTAATATGCCTTTGGCTGCGGTCATCCATTGAATATCACCTTCACCTATGATGCCGCCACCGCCACTACTGTCATGATGGGCTACTTTGCCCTTGTAGGCTATCGTTACCGTCTCAAAGCCCTTGTGTGGATGAACACCGACCCCTTTTGGCTTATCGGAAGGTGGGAATTTATAGGTTGAATTATAATCCAACATAATAAAAGGATCCATCCGTTGCATATCCAAGCGAAAACCGCTCGGTATGAAGTTGTGTACCCTAAAGCCATCGCCAACAAAATGTGGCTCGCGTGGGCTTGCTACTAATTCTACTGTTTTTGTTTTCATTTTATGGGTATTTTTATATTTTTTAATGTAACCAATCAGTCTAATAGAAAAATTAATATATTTCAAGCCTTCTTTACCCCTCTCTAAAGGGTGAAAGGCTTGAAATGTTTAGAGCCTATGTAAAACAAGAGTGTCTCAAGCCATTACTGATTAGTTACGTTTTAATTAGTGAAACTCAATTTTTAAAAGTTGCGAAGCAATGCATTTAAAATTGATAGTCGTCCCAGTAGCTATCGGGATGCTCCGCTGAAAAGCGGGAACTTTGGGTTTAATTTGCCGAGGCTCTGCCTCGTCTTATTTTTTTGGAATTGATCACCACGAGGTAGTTTTATTTTATAGGCCAACGCCTAATTACCGATAACGACCAAATTGTCACGTTGAGCGCAGTCGAGACGCTTCATCAGCGGGTTTTAATACCCTATACTTTTGATTTTGCTTTATTGACTACGCTCAAAGTGACTAAACAGATCGGCATTTTAACCCTTATTCGGGTATAATTCCCCAGGTTCTGCCACCTTCTGTTTTATTGGAATTTTCCTGCTTGTCAGCAAACAGGGAATTTCGAATTTGGAATTTCGAATTTAATTCTGATTACTGCTTGATAAATTGAAGATTGGCTATCAATCTCACTTTATCACTCACCACAATACTACCTGCTTCAGTTACTGCGTTCCAGCTTAAGTTAAAGTCCTTACGGTTAATTGATCCTTCAGCTTCAAAACCAGATTTGGTCTGGCCGTATGGATCGACAGCTACCCCGTTGAAATCAACGTTAAGAGTAACTTCCTTAGTGATGTCTCTAATGGTCAAATCGCCGACCATTTTTTCTCCGTCAAAAGATTTTGATTTGAAAGAGAGCTTAGGGAATTTCTCAGCATTGAAAAAGTCATCCGACTTTAAATGCGTGTCTCTATCGCTGTTTTTTGTATTGATGGAGTCGATTTTAGCATCGAAACTGAATTGTGCATTTTTAAAAGTGTCATCAGCTGCTTCAATAGCGGCGTCAAATTCTCCGAAGCTACCTGTTACTGTTGAAATCATCATGTGTTTTACTTTGAATTCAATTTCTGAATGTGTTGGATCTACTTTCCAAGTTGTTTTTCCTGTTGTTTGCATTATTTTAAGATTTATATGTTAAACATTTAATTTGATACAAACATACACTACAATATACTGCTGTGCATTGATGTATGATAAGAAGTGACTTATCTGAAAGTCAGTTGCTTAAGGTGAAATCTTGAATGGTACCTGATTGGCCTTGTTCGAAACGCTTTATCTTCAAGTTAAAGATTAAAACCGCATAATTTCATTGTACTGCTTAAGTTTCTATGAATAATTTAGCCACGTCCCAATTGCTATCAGGATCACGAATAATTATGTGTTTTTTCGTATTCTTTACCAGCTATTTCACGAAGCAGACTTTCAGTCTGCAGAGTAAGACTATGGACAGGGTGAGCTATGGGTTTCCAGTATATGTTGGTTATAGGTTAGCCCTATTGACTTAATAGTCATGTTGAGCGCACCCGAGAAGTTGTATTCTTATCTGTGGGCTTTAATCCTCGCAGGCTATTGATTCCGTCCAACCTAAACATAGAAGTTGCCTGAATATGGAGTTAGTCCTGTTATTTGATATATAATTACCCACAAAAAGGAAGATGAACCATATTCAACGCTGCGGCATTGATGTGGGATAAGGAATTAGTTCCTGAAATTTTTCCGCGCCAATTCTTTTCGGACACGGCTTAAACTCTCCGGGGTAATGCCCAAATAAGAAGCGACCATAATTTGGGGAACTCGTAAAAGTATATCGGGGTACATTTCAATAAACTGGAGGTAACGTTCCTCTGCGCTAGCGCTTAATAACATATTGACCCGGTTCTGTAAATGGCGAATGTGGTTGTGAAGCAATTTGTTATTAAATTCTATAAAGGCAGGGATTTTTTCTGAAAGCCTAGCGATGAAATCCTCATCTATCAGTACGACTTTGCTGTCTTCTTGGGCTTGTATATAATAGGTGGAGGATTCGTTAAAATAGGCGCTCTCCCTATCGGATACAAACCAATTTTCGGGAGCAAAGGATATCGTGTGCTCTTTGCCTTTACTGTCTATAGAATATTGTCTTAAAAGTCCATTTTCGACAAAAAATGTGTGCTTGCTATATTCATTTGCCCTTAATAAAAACGCTTCTTTTTTGACATTTTTAATCGTGCAGTTTTCAACGATTGGCAAAATATCATGTTCATCAACTTCAAGATTTGAACTCAGGTATTTTATTAGTTTGAGACGGTCCATGAATGTTCGGAATGTTGGATTTGATTAGTGTCTATTATTTTGATGAATCAAAATTACATTTTTAACTCATAGGTTCTAAAAATAAGTGATTTCAATTTAATTTTATAATTGCTTATTTATTTCCATGGGGTATAGCATGAATTCTTGTTTTCGAACATGATTTATTGATTTTGTATAATAGGAGTATCTATGGAGAATGACCGTTTTGATTCGTCTTAAGACAACTATACATGTTATTCAATAAATCCTAATATAATTATACAGTTAAATTTATTTGAAATTGCCCGCCCGACCGTAGTTTAAGCGAAGGCGGGCAGCTTTAGTGGAGGCGGGAAATTGAAATTGAATTTGAAGTTGAAGCCGAACCTTTAAATCTGCAACTTTAATCGTAATGAAAGCGTATTGAAATTGAAGAAGTCAATGCTATTTAGCCATGGACCAACTTTGAACCCGAAACTTAAAATCTGGAATCATAACTGTTTAATAAAAAAAAAGACTTCAAGTTATAAAACCTGAAGTCTTTAATGAGGCAAAGCATTTGCCTATTCTTTATATTTGCTGCCAGCTTTCTTTTAAACTTACAGACGGAAAATCATCATTAATGAATGTTGAAAGTGGTTGTTGGCGTATAATTTTTTAGCAAGCGCAAATTTCGAAGTAGATTGAAAACGTACACCGATGTCTTGATTAAACCAATATTGAACGCCAACGGATAGGTTTGCAGTGGAAGTCATGTCATCCACATAGAGTAGGCCCAGTCCTCCACTCAAGTACAGGTCAAGTTGCTCTGAATCAAACAGATGATCGGTGAAAATCCATTTTAAATTGGCGTTTGTAGAAAAATAGGTGAGATTTTGAGGTGCGGTACCTTTATTAATATAGTTTCCTGCTTTATACCCATTAAGACTGATATCTAGTTCTGCAGCAAATTCTTTATCCCATTGATATTCAAGGGCAACAGCAAGTGGGAATCTGAAAGCATAATCTCCTAATCTTTTAAAAGGATTTTCCGTATTTAAGCTTCCAACAGTATTGACACCAACACTAGCTTTCCAGTTTTTTTCAAAACTATAAAACCTTTGAGCATTAACAGTATATCCGATAACGGAAATAAACAAACAAATAATTATCTTTTTCATAAAAAAGCTTTGGGACAAAAGTAATCCTTTACTTCTAATACTCCAAGCATAACAACTAAGTTTTTTTAGGAAGATTATTTAATTTTGACTCCTATTTTATTTATTAGAATATGCTTTCTATAACTTTTATTATAGAAT
>NZ_JAGEVG010000001.1 GCF_017581925.1 Gelidibacter pelagius
CTGTTTATTTGTTTCCATAGACGTTGGCTTTAGTGAAATAGTATATTTCGCAGATTAAATGCGCTTATTCCTTAAGGAATAGGCCAATGCCTCACGTTCTATGTCGTGTTGTGACTTTCGCTTGTTCTGAAGTAGCCATTCCACAAGTTTACGCTTCTCGAAAAAGAGCATTTTGCCGTTGGGTTTGGAGTGTGGAATTCTCCCTGAAGCTGTAAGTTTATAAAGATAACTTCTGGAAATGCCCGTGTAGTCACAGGTCTCATCAAAGGTCAAAACTTCTTTATGCCCGACCAATAATTTTTCTAAACGATCCAATCGTTCCAATATCAATAAATTGTCCATTTTTAATAGTTTTTAATGATTAAAATGAACAAAAGCGCTTTTGATTCCCTTATGGGATTATGGAAATAAAAGTAAGAAAAGAGAATAATGAAAGAAGAAAAAATAACAATAAGTTATTCACAATTAACTGATAAGCAGTAAGTTATATCAAATGACGTCAAATGATAGTATTTTATAGATTCTATGATTTCAGTTAATGTTGTTTGATTCTCTTTGAAAGTGTAACGAAGAGTGATGATATAGACCAATCTGAGGTTATCAACAGTTAAAATTGAAAAAGTAAAGCTAGAATAGATTTAAAACGTCAGATTTCAATTCCTGAGTTTGAATTTCAGATTCGGCAACGGTTTTAAAATCTATTCGAAAACTTTCTACGGATAAAAAAAGAAGATAGAATATGGAAGGAATTTATGTTCCAATGAGTCAATCAGCGACACAATCTACTTAAAGATGTAATTTAGTGAGAAATGTATTTAATTGATACTAAATACAATAAAAATGAAAATAATTCAAATCTATGTGCAAATTATGTGCAAATGAAAAAGGCTTCAGGAGTATAAACTCTCTGAAGCCTCGTCAACACTGCTCCTCTTCTTGGGCTCGAACCAAGGACCCTCTGATTAACAGTCAGATGCTCTAACCAACTGAGCTAAAGAGGAAGGTTTAATACCTTATTTTGAGGATGCAAATATATTGCTATTTTTAACTTGAGCAAAACTATTTTGAAATATTTTTAATCCGTTATCGCTTTAAATATATCATTGCCATTGGCAAACAATACTAACAGGATGATAATCATGAATCCAGCAACTTGAGCGCCCTCCATAAACTTTTCTGAAGGCTTGCGTCCTGAAATCATTTCGTACAATAAAAACATGACGTGACCGCCATCTAATGCAGGGATTGGCAACAAATTCAAAACGCCCAACATTATCGATAGAAAGGCTGTAATACCCCAAAAATATTCCCAGCTCCAAACACTCGGAAATACATCAAAAATGGCCTTAAAACCGCCCACACCTTTATAAGCGCCTGTGCTCGGACTAAAAATTAATTTTAATTGGGTAAAGTAGCCTGATATTTGACTCGTAAATCGATCATAACCAACAACAAAGCTCTCGCCAAGTGTATATTCCTTTCTAACAATCTTAAAATATCCTAATTCTGCGAACCTATTCGGAGAACCTCCGGTTTCAATCCCTAATTTTCCATTGTCGTCAACCATAAGATCGACCATCTTGGATTCGCCATCTCTTAAAATCTCGGCCGTGACGGTTTGTCCTTTAAAAGTCTTTAAAACATCCTGTGCTTGGTCAAAATATTCTACTGATTGACCTTCAATAGTCTTCATCAGATCTCCTTTTTTGAGATCCGCCGACTTATTTAATGAAGAGTCACTGACTTTGGCCACCATAAATGGTAATCTAAGTTCAAAAAGTCTTCGGTTTTTACTGGTAGAGAGTTGCCCTAAAAAATCTTCTGGCAAGGTTATGGTCTGCTCCACACCATCACGCTCTAATGTTATTTTTTCAGCACCAATTAAATTTGCTCTAATATCTGATTCGTTGACAACTTTAGTGTCACCGACCTTCACAATATGATCACCGGTTTTAAACCCTAAATCATTCAACAGCGGATTATCAATGAGATAGCCATCCTTTAAGCTTTGGGAATCAATATCAGTATCGCCATATCCGAATGACATAAAAACATAAATAAAATAGGCTAAAAGAAAGTTGACGGTCACGCCACCCAACATAATAATAAGCCGTTGCCAAGTAGGTTTCGAACGAAACTCCCAAGGTTGGGGAGATTGCGCCATTTGCTCCTTGTCCATGCTTTCATCAATCATTCCCGCTATTTTGACATAGCCTCCAAGTGGTAACCAGCCGATTCCATAAACGGTATCACCTATTTTTTTCTTGAACAAACTGTATTTGATATCAAAAAACAAATAGAATTTTTCTACACGCGTCTTGAATAATCTTGCTGGTATAAAATGCCCCAACTCGTGCAACACGATAAGCAGGGACAAACTCAATAAAAATTGAGAAATTTTAATTACAAACTCCATTGATCTCTTTTCGAAAAAATTATAAGGCACAAAAGTAGTCTTTTAAGCCCATTTAGAAAACTAATACGATCCTATTAGTTAGTTTTTTAACAGCGATTTATTAATCCTGCCCTTGTTAGTTTGGAGTTCCACAAAAAACATGCCTGAAGAAACTGTGGACAGATCAATAGTGTCATTCCAACCCGATGTGTGAATGAGCTGACCGAGTGTGTTGTAAATGCGGATTTGGTCGACTCTTAGAAAATCTGGTTTTTTAATACTGAAGCTGTCTGAAGTAGGGTTAGGATAGAACTTAATTTCCATATTTAATACATGTTCATCTGTACCGAGAACCACGGTATTGTTTTTTGAAATCATATCAAACTCAGGATTGATCAATACCTCCGCAACCATGAAATTAACGGTTCTTGTGAAATTTTCTTGATTGACCGTCTGATCTAAAACCAGATCGATCGTTTCACCCGCCGTACCAACCAATCGTATGGGCAATTGAGTTTCAAAAAAGGATACGGAAGGGTGGGTCTGAGTTTGTTCTAAAGTGAAATTTATTTCTGTAGGAATAGCCTGTGACCATTCCAGTTTAAAACTTGGATAGCCTTCTCCGTAGAGCCAATCTTCAAAAAACTCAGACAAATCCTGACCGCTCGTACTTTCCATGATTCTGATAAAATCTTCTGATTTTGCATACCCGTAGGCATGATCTGGATGGTTTAAATAATTCCTCAATCCCTGGAAAAAGTCAGTATCACCCAATTGCTTTCTGAGCATGTGCAAAACCATTGCCCCTTTATTATAAGACAAGCGCTGATTAAAAATACGATTGACAGTCAAGGTATCAGCATCTTTTAAAAACACGGCGCCATCAGGTGTAGAGGTAATTGACGTTACCATTTGCTGTTTCCAATTTTTAAATGGTGTATTGCCATCTAAGTTTTCAACTACAAGTCCAGACATATAAGTTGCAAATCCTTCGTTGAGCCAAATATCTTTCCAGCTGCCACAGGTCACTTTATTTCCGAACCATTGATGACCCAGTTCGTGGGCAATTAAATTCCGTCCAAAACTCCCCATAAATGACACGGTGGTATGCTCCATACCACCACCCCATCCAAATTGGGCATGGCCATATTTTTCATCGGCATAAGGATATTCGCCAAAAAGTGTACTGTAGAGGTTCATGATATCGACCGTTACCGGAGTTTGCGCTTGTACAGCTGCTAAATTTTCTGGATAGACATAGTTGATAATTTCAAATGGGTTACCGCTATTAAAAACCGTATCGTAATAAACCGTATAATTGGTCACCGCAATGGCTACCAAATAGGCAGGAATGGGGTAGTTATGCCTATAATGGGTCGTTTTATTACTGCCATTTATAACTTGTGATTGTTCCAAACCATTAGAAACGGCCACATAGCCATCGCCATCAGGATTGGTTGAAGGCGTAGTAATATACACGTCAATACGATCTATTTTATCAATAAGATCTTGCTTACATGGCCACCATCCTTTGGCACCGTACGGTTCGGAAAGGGTCCAGAGGACAGGCTTTTCTGCATGCGTATTGACTTCAAAGGAGCCAAAACCAGAGCTTACGGGATTTCCAGAATAACTAATGGTCAAGGAATCTAAAACGCCTGTATTTTGTAATTGTGCAAGCGTAATGACCACTTCGTCATTATTATTTTGAGAAAACTCCAGCGGATTTCCACGTTGCAACACTTGTGACACCGTCATATTATCCGTTAGGTCAAATACAATCTGATTTAAATCGGATGTCGCTTCAAAATGGGTCGTCACATCGCCACTTATAAACGCCACTGACGGATCCACCTCAAGCTCCAATCGATGATATTTTACATCATAGTTCCCCGTATTGGCATTGGGGCGCATTTGCATTCGGTTTAAAGCAGATTTCATCTCAGCTTCTCTGAGATCACTGAATTGATGATTTTGAGCACTTAAAAAAGAAGAAAAGATTAGAAAAAGAACCAGTGTACTGTTTTTCATGAAACGCAATTTTAAGATTAAAAATACCCTTTTTGATTCTTATCTGTTGTATTTTTGCATCATATTTCACACAACATCCTCAAAACCATTAAAAATGCTATCTTTTTTTAGAGAATATAAGTTTTTCGGAATCTTTTTGTTCTTCTTATCCGCTATCATTGTTACCATTATGTACAATGTACTTACGCCAAAGAAAGTGCTTCCCATTTACCAACCTACTATGGTAAATTTTGAAATGGTAGACAGCACTTTGCAATACCAAAGCAAATATCATAAAATTGCCGACTTCAGTCTGATCAATCAAAATGGTGACACCGTAACCCAAAAGAATTACGAAGACAAAATTTATGTGGCCGATTTCTTCTTTACAACCTGTCAGACCATTTGCCCAATCATGACTGACCATATGGCCCAAATCCAAAAGGCAACACTATCGGATGAGGAAATTATGCTTCTCTCCTATTCCGTGACGCCAGAAATTGATGATGTGGATCAATTGAAACGTTATGCTATTGAGAAAGGGGTAATTGACAAGAAATGGAATTTAGTTACAGGCGATAAAAAACAGATCTACGAATTAGCAAGGAAAAGTTATTTGGCAGTCAAAACAGACGGTAACGGCGACCAATATGATATGATCCACACCGAAAATTTCATGCTTATTGACAAAAAACGACAAATTCGTGGCTATTATGATGGCACCCAACCTGACGATATCGAAAAGTTACTGGAGGATATTAAAGTACTGAAGAACGAAGGGTAGGGCGAGCGATTTTTGATTAACGATTTTTGATTGACGATTGACGATTTTTGATTGGGGATTTAAGCGAACGAAATTGAAGTTGAAGTTGAAGTTAAAATTGAAACTTGCCAACACGATGGTAGCAGTTATGAATTTGAATGCGATGATCGAAAATGGCTGAACCTCAACACATATTACATTGAATTTATTTCCCGAAGATGTCGCAGATTGTCGCAGAAGTCTTAAAAACACCTACTTAATTAGTACCCGCATAGCAATGAACTAATTGAATGTCCCTGATTATAACTCTGAACTTTCTCTTCCCAAATAACAAACAATAAATTTTTTTCGTTTACTTTTGCTTCTTTAAAATCAATCTAAATAAGCTTGCAAGTAACAGTCGCACATCTAAAAAAAGGGCAACGTGGTATCATTACTGATGTGTCATCAATTTACATCCCATTAAAACTTTTGGAAATGGGCTGTTTACCCGGCAATTTTGTGGAGCTTGTACAAGTCGCCCATTTTTCAGACCCCATGTACCTCAACATCAATGGCACTCATTTAGCCATCAGAAAAGAGACTGCTCTTCACATTTTAATAGACATCCTCTAATGAGTAAGCAGATCAATGTCGCACTAATAGGGAATCCGAATACGGGTAAAACTTCAGTTTTTAATGCACTTACCGGATTGAACCAAAAGGTTGGTAATTATCCCGGTATTACAGTTGAAAAAAAAGAAGGCATCTGCAAATTATCTCGTGGTGTGAAAGCACATATCATTGATTTGCCTGGAACTTACAGTTTGAATGCCTCTTCTTTGGATGAAAACGTGGTCATCGAATTGCTTCTAAACAAAAACGATAAAGACTTTCCGGATGTTGCCGTAGTTGTGAGCGATGTTGAGAACCTCAAACGAAACCTACTCCTTTTCACACAGATTAAAGACTTGGAAATCCCTGCGATTTTAGTGATCAACATGGCCGACAGGATGCGATACAAAGGTATTTCTTTAGATATTCCGCATTTAGAAGAACAGCTAAACACCAAAATTGCACTGGTGAGTACCAGAAAAAATTATGGGATTGCTGAATTAAAAGAATTGATTTCCAATTATAGAGAACTCTCAACAGCTCCGTGTATGCATGCATCGGAAATTGACAAGGACTACTTTGATAGCTTACGCAAAGCTTTTCCAGATCAGTTGCTGTACAAACTTTGGTTAGTCATTACCCAAGATGTCAATTTTGGCAAAACCGACCGAAATGAAATTGAGCCGGTTGCTGATTTCAAAACCAAATCCAAATCCGATCTCAAACGTCTTCAGCAAAAGGAAACTATTAAGCGCTATCAATTTATAAACGAAACCCTTAAAAAGGGACAAATCATAGATTTGAGCACTGCCAAAGACCTTAGGATCAAATTGGACCGCATCTTAACCCATAAAGTTTGGGGCTATGTGATTTTCTTTCTCATCTTATTGACCATTTTCCAAGCTATTTATGACTGGTCCAGTGTACCAATGGATTTTATCGATTCCACCTTTGCGTCATTGAGCGAATGGACCAAGAACGTACTCCCTGCTGGCACTTTTACAAATTTATTGTCCGAAGGTATTATCCCGGGATTGGGAGGAATCGTCATTTTTATCCCGCAGATTGCCTTTCTGTTCCTGTTTATTTCAGTACTCGAAGAAACCGGCTATATGAGTCGCGTAGTTTTTTTAATGGATCGAGGTATGCGACGTTTTGGATTGAGCGGTAAAAGTGTGGTGCCTCTAATTTCTGGGACGGCATGTGCAATTCCAGCAATTATGGCCACCCGAAATATTGAAAGTTGGAAAGAACGTCTGATCACAATTTTAGTCACGCCATTTACCACCTGTTCCGCAAGATTGCCAGTGTATCTGATTATCATTTCCTTGGTTATTCCGGATAAACGATTTTTCGGTTTAGGTTATCAAGCCATGACCTTGATGCTCTTATATCTCATCGGATTTGGTGCGGCCTTGGGGTCGGCGATGATCTTGAACAAAATTCTCAAAATTAAAAGCAAGACCTTTTTTGTGGTTGAAATGCCCAATTACAAGTTGCCATTGCCCAAAAACGTCGCATTGACAGTTATTGAAAAGACCAAGGCTTTCGTTTTTGGTGCCGGAAAAATAATCTTGGCCATATCCATCATTCTTTGGTTTTTGGCCTCGTATGGTCCAGGGGATGATTTCAATAAAGCTGAGGAAATTATCACTGCAGAATACGCAAATCAAAACCTCACCGACGATGAATTGCAACAACACGTGGCTTCCCAAAAACTGGAACATTCATTTCTTGGCATCACGGGCCATGCCATTGAACCTGCCATTAGACCTTTGGGATACGATTGGAAAATTGGTATTGCGCTCGTAAGTTCATTTGCTGCCCGTGAAGTATTTGTTGGCACCTTGGCGACCATATATAGCGTTGGAAGTGATGATGAAGAAACTATTAAAAACAGAATGGCGGGAGAGGTAAACCCTATTTTAGGAGGGCCATTGTTTAACTTTGCTTCTGGGATTTCCTTATTACTGTTCTATGCATTTGCAATGCAGTGTATGAGCACCTTGGCCATTGTACAACGTGAAACAAATTCGTGGAAATGGCCAATCTTACAGCTTGTAATTATGAGTACTTTTGCGTATATTATTGCATTGATTGCGTTTCAGGTTTTGAAGTAGATGGAGGAAAGACGGATGACCGATGACCGATGACCGATGACGGGTGACGGGGATGTAGGAACTGGGAATTAGTAGATTGTTAATATTTAAATAGCAAAATTAGTTAGAAATAGCGATCTGAAAACTGCCACTGAAAACTGAGACTGAGACTGATTACTAAATAAAATGAACGACACGATCCAAACCATATTAGCTTTTGGTGCCTTAGCGCTTGCCTTACTTTTTCTGATCAGAAAATTCTTTTGGAAAAAATCAAAAAAGAAAAGAGCTTTTGGTGATGCCCATGATTGTGATAACTGTCATTGATACCCATATGATGTCAGACAAGTGTCGAAGTGAAACCTTCAACTCGGAACTTGAAACTTTAAACTCGAAACTCCTACTATTCATAGTTCTCAAACCAAGCCAAAATATGCGCCACTTTGCTGATCAAATTACTTGGTCTTTGAGCAATATTATGATAGGCCTCTGGTATTTCCACCAAAACCGTTTCTACTTTTCTAAGTTTTAAAGCATGGTAAAGTTGTTTGGCTTCACTTGGCGGTGTTCTTAAATCATTCATCCCTACCATGACCATCGTAGGAGTCTCTATGTTGCCCACCAATGAAATGGGCGAGAATTTCCAATAGGTTTCAAAATTTTCCCAAGGTTGTCCTTCGTAACGCTTTTCGGCATAACCATAATAATTATCGGCCACCAAAGTTTTACTGATCCAATTGACCACAGGTTTTATGACTGCAGCCGCTTTAAAGCGATGGTTCTTTCCGATCATCCAAGTGGTCATGATACCGCCGGCACTGCCACCGGTCACGTACAATCTATCATTATCTACAATGCCCTTTTCAACTAAATAATCCACACCATCCATCACATCATTATAGTCCTGTCCCGGATAATTATTCTTTAATAAATTGCCGAACTCCTCCCCATAGCTCGTGCTTCCCCGCGGATTTGGATAAAAGACCACATAGCCTGCAGCAGCGAATAACTGGATTTCAGCGGTAAATCGGTCGCCATAATTCAAAATCGGTCCGCCATGATTTTCTACTAACAGCGGATACTTTTTAGACGGATCATAAAATGGTGGCTTGACAATCCAACCTTGAATGTCCCTGTCGTCAAAAGTCGATTTATACCAGACCTCTTCAGTCTTGCCCAATTCGCGAAAAGCAAGCACATCGGCATTTAAATTGGTAATTAACCTCGCCTCCTTTTTATTCTGGATAACCGCCAATTCCGCTGGATATTCCGGTCGGGATTGTGTGTACACCAATGTCCCATTTTGAGATACGGAATACGACCCTGATGCATAAGGCCGTCCAATCGTCGTTCCGCCAACATTATCAGCCAGTTTTGTGATTTTTCCTGAGGTTGTAATATATCCTATCTTAGAATTTCCCTTTTCGTCATACATAAAATACAAGCCTTTCCCGCTTGCATCCCACGTAATATCCGAAACACTGTTATCAAAATTTGAAGAAATTATGCGTTTGTTGCTGCCATCGTTATTCATTAACTGCAATAAGGTATTTTGATGGTCCTGTACACGATCCTCAAACCCCAGATAAGCTACAGTTTTCCCGTCAGGCGATACTTGTGGCGAATGATCTGGTCCATCCTGAGAGGTCAAAGCAGTAATCTGTTTGGTAGCAACATTCACTTTATAAACTTCGCTATTTCGAAATCGGTATTCCCAATCCTCAATTCGGTTGGAAGAAAAATAAATCTCTTTCCCATCTGGAGAAAAGGACAGATTGCCACGGTGACTGTAATTGTCGCTGGTCAATTGTCTGGCGGTGCCGCCATCGGCTGGGATTATAAAAACATGGGTAAATCCTGGCGCCATATACCCACTGCCATCAGCTTCATGCTTGAGTCGGTCGGTAATTCGTGCAGGTTCTGCCCATTTCGCACCCTTTGGTTTTTCGGGTAATTTGGCTACTACTGGTGGCTTTTCTGCAATGAACATCGTAAAAGCAATCCATTTTCCATCGGGCGACCAGGTTAAGGAACTTGGCGATTTTTCCAATTGTGAAATTTTAGCAATCTGACCAGTTGCTGTCCAATACATATATATTTCTGAGCCTTCATCTGTGGTACTTGAAAACACAATACGATCTCCAGTTGGCGACCAACTTGCTTGTGATTCGCTGACTTCCCGAGAGGTCAATTTACGATGAGAAGAACCATCAGCATTGACGATCCACAAATTTCCATTGGCATTATCCTTCATGATGTCAAACCCATTTCTTTTGTAAACAACCTGCGTGCCGTCAGGAGAAATTTGCGGATCGGTAGCCCATTCCAAGGCAAAGACATCCATAGGTTGAAAAGGAATCTTTTGAGTTTGTGCAAGAGCAAATTGAATACTCAAAAAACCTACTAAAAGACTAAAGAAACGGACCATAATAAAAGAGTTTAATTTGAAATGCTCAAGTTACTGATTTTAAACTTTAGCAAAGCGAGAATTTATGATGGAATGGTTTAGCAAAAAAGGAAAATAATGAGACTAAACAGCGGTTAAGAACAAGTTTTTAGCGACATTTTCTGAAACGACCAATTCAACATTATTAAATTTGATTTTCACCGAGTTGTCAAAAGGTTCTTTGTGAATAATTTTGATCGTCGTACCAAGACTGATATGATTGGCATCCAAATATTTTAAAAAATCATTGGAACTATCATCAACGCCCACACAAAGATACGTTGAGCCTTCTTTAGCATCGGCAAGGCTTGTTTTATCTATTTTTTCAAAATTACCATCCTTATCAGGAATCGGATCGCCGTGCGGATCTACTTTAGGAAACCCCAAAAACTCATCGAGCTTATCTGTTAGTTTTTCTGATTTGATGTGTTCCAATTGTTCGGCTACATCATGCACCTCATCCCAAGAAAAGTTTAATTTTTCTAATAAAAAAACTTCCCAAAGTCGATGTTTTCGAACGACCTTGACCGCGTAGGCACGACCTGCCTTAGAAAGCGAAACACCCTGATACGGAATATAGGACACCATATTTTTCTCCGCCAATTTTTTGATCATGTCAGTAACCGAAGAGGCCTTGGTCTGCATTTCTTCGGCTAAGGCATTCGTTGATACGTCATTGGAAGACTGATTTTCTAAATGATAAATAGCTTTAAGGTAATTTTCTTCAGCGAGTGTCATACAAAATTATATTATCTACAAATATAAATTTTTTTTAGACAAAAAGATTATTTAGATTTGTCTAAACTTTTAATTAGATTTGTATCAATATTTTCACGACCGGTTTTCCACAAAAGGTTTTTATTGCGTTTACAGTGGTCCTAAAGCACAAACCGATAGTCTAAATAAGCATAGCGTTAGAACAGCGACTTGGAATCTTGTTGCCGTTTTTAGTTTAATAATTTTTTAAGTGAGTATTTATTCAGCAACAGGTGGGGCCTATAGACATTCTTTGTAAGCTCAACCTGTTGTATACTTATTTTATCGCCCCATCAATTTTTAGATATCCGCAGCGGTTTACATGAGAAAACCTTAATAATCAGCACAGCATCCTCATTTATTTAGTACCTTCGCAACATATATTTAGGCTCATGAAAAAAATAGTTTTCGTTTTAATAACTTTAGTAGGTCTCTCCGCTTGTAAAGAGTCTGGACCAAATAATGGCAAGCTCAACATCGTGACCACAACGACAATAATTACCGATTTGCTGAATCATATTGGTGGTGACCAACTCAACATTCAAGGTTTAATGGGAAGTGGTGTGGATCCACATTTATACAAAGCCAGCGCAGGCGATGTCACCAAATTGGCCAACGCCGATTTGATTTTTTACGGCGGTTTGCATTTGGAAGGGAAACTCGTGGATGTTTTCGAAAAAATGGAAAGCCAAAACATCACTACTATCGCTGTTTCAGATGCTTTGGATAAAAATACCCTGATTGGTTCAGAATATTTCGCTTCTAATTATGACCCTCATATTTGGTTTGATGTCCACAATTGGGAACTCATTACCACTTTTGTGGTGCAAAAACTTTCCGATGCCGATCCGGAGAATGCAGCACTTTATGAAGAAAACGGCAAGACCTATCTTGAGGAGTTAAAAGTCTTGGATGCGGAAATCAAATCCATTATCGAGACCCTTCCCAAAGAAAAAAGAATTCTGGTTACCGCTCATGATGCCTTCAATTATTTCGGCAAAGCCTACGGATTTCAAGTTGTTGGCTTACAAGGATTATCAACGGCTACCGAAGCCGGCGTGCAGGATGTCCAAAATTTGTCTAACTTTATTATCGATAAAAAAATAAAAGCCATTTTTGTGGAGAGTTCGGTGCCAAGACGTACCATTGAAGCACTTCAGGCCGCCGTAAATTCTAAAAATCATCATGTCGAAATTGGAGGCACGTTGTATTCTGATGCCTTAGGAAATGCGGGTACTGCTGAAGGAACTTATATCGGAATGTTTAAATATAATGTGAATACGATTGTGAATGCGTTGCGCTAATTCCTGCGAAGGCAGGAATCATTGGGAAAATCAGAACTAATATGATGGATATGATGGAATCTCTACATTCGAAGAAACCCCAGAATGTTCAACATCTAATTTTGACTTCAATAGCATTGAGAGCATTAATTCTTTAAAACAATACAGAGTTCAAAGGAAATGACAGAAATGGATAACATAAAAAATGCACATTCTAAGGAAAAGACTCCTGTCTCCCCGTCTACCGACATGGCAGGTGCAGGAGTTATTGCTGTAAAGGTGGACGATTTAACCGTAGCCTACAATTATAAGCCTGTACTATGGGATATCGACCTTGAAATCCCAGAAGGCGTCCTCATGGCCATTGTTGGTCCAAATGGCGCAGGAAAATCGACATTGATCAAGGCTATTTTAGGCATTTTAAAACCTATTGCTGGCAGTGTTACCATTTATGGCAAACCTTATCACAAACAACGCTCACATGTGGCCTATGTACCACAAAAAGGAAGTGTGGATTGGGATTTCCCTACCGTTGCACTGGATGTGGTCATGATGGGCACTTACGGTAGCTTGGGATGGATTAAACGCCCTGGAGTCAAAGAAAAGAAAGCAGCTTTGGAAGCTTTGGAAAAAGTGGGCATGCTTCCCTTTAAGGACAGACAAATCAGTCAGTTATCAGGCGGACAACAACAGCGGATCTTTTTGGCAAGAGCCTTGGTACAGGATGCCTCCATTTATTTTATGGACGAACCTTTTCAAGGGGTTGACGCTACCACAGAAATTGCCATTATCAATATTTTAAAGGAATTGCGAAAAGCAGGAAAAACTGTAGTCGTTGTGCATCACGATTTACAAACCGTGCCTGAATATTTTGATTGGGTCACTTTTTTGAACGTTAAGAAAATAGCAACAGGTCCTGTAAAAGATATTTTTAATGATGATAATTTGACCAAGACCTATGGTATTAATTATAAGGTGAGTGTGCAGAAGTAAATTTCCTGCGAATGCAGGAATCTTTCTGGTTCCATGTGGTTAATCTCATTAAAAGAAGTCTAATCATCAATAAAATCAGAGATTTATTCAACGCATGACTAGTAATCAAGCAAATAGTCGGGAGTTGATAGAAATTGAGTAGAACCTTTAAGGTTTTAAAAACTGAAAGGTTTAAGAAAAATAAAAATCTGAATATGAAAAACCATCGGAAAGGTTTAAAACTATAAAATAAAAAGAGATTCCTGCCTCCGCAGGAATAGGGTATGAATTTACAAGACTACTTTTCATTAGTTTTCAGCGATTACACGCTTCGCACCATCACCTTGGGCACCGCCATTTTGGGTGCTGTTACCGGGATGTTGGGGAGTTTCGCCGTTTTGCGAAAACAAAGTTTGCTTGGTGACGCCATTTCGCATGCCGCCCTTCCTGGAATCGCCTTGGCATTTTTGATTACCGGTGCAAAAGACACTAACACCTTGCTACTTGGTGCTTTGGTCAGCGGACTCGTAGGTACTTTTTGGATCCGGGGCATCGTGACCAAAACACATTTAAAATCGGATACCGCTTTGGGGCTCATTCTTTCGCTCTTCTTCGGATTTGGGATGTTGTTGCTCACCTTTATTCAGAAACAACCCAACGCCAATCAAGCAGGATTGGACAAGTATTTATTTGGTCAAGCCGCAACTTTGGTGGAAAGTGATGTCTGGTTAATGGCCATCATCACAGGAATCTGTCTAATCGTCATGCTGTTATTTTGGAAAGAATTCAAGCTTTTACTTTTTGATGCGGATTATACCAAGACCTTAGGTTTCAACACAAAATTCATAGACGTTCTAATCACCACTTTTATTGTATTGGCCATAGTTTTAGGCTTACAGACGGTTGGCGTTGTGCTTATGAGCGCGATGTTATTGGCACCAGCTGCAGCGGCACGTCAATGGACCAATAGTTTAGGTAAAATGGTATTTTTGGCCGCAATTTTTGGAGCGTTCTCAGGAGTTTTCGGGACGGCTATCAGTGCCAGCCAAGACAACCTCTCCACGGGACCCGTGATCGTTATTGTGGCGTCTGTATTTGTTGTTATTAGTTTCATTTTCTCACCGGGCAGAGGTTTGCTGTTCCGTCAAATCCGATTTATCAAAAATAGAAGGGATCTGGAATTTCAAAAAACACTCGCTTTTATGTATCATATTGCAGAGACCCATGAGGATATTTCGCATCCGCATACCATTAAAATATTGAACAATTTTCAAGGTTTTACAAGGAAGACACTTCAAAAATTGGTCGATAAAAACTATGTGACCTTAGATGGTGCCATGTGGAGTTTGACGGAAGAAGGATTTGAAACCGCCGCCAATTTATACAACCAAAATTTCAAAAAACATGAGTAACGCGCAATTTGAAATACAGCTCATCGCTAGTTTGGTTGCCATCGCCTGTGCCATTCCAGGCACCTTTTTGGTACTGCGTAAAATGGCGATGATCAGTGATGCCATAAGTCATTCCATCTTACCGGGTCTTGTGGTTGGTTTTTTTATCACACAGGACCTCAATTCGCCACTCCTCATTTTATTGGCTGCACTGACAGGGGTCATTACCGTTATTTTAGTAGAACGCATTCAAAAAACAGGCTTGGTAAAAGAAGATACCGCTATCGGGTTGGTATTTCCTGCCCTATTTAGCATTGGCGTGATCATGATTGCAAAAAACGCCAATGACGTCCATTTGGATGTGGATGCGGTATTGTTGGGTGAATTGGCATTTGCCCCTTTCGACCGACTCACGATTGGTGGCACCGATATAGGTCCGAAATCCTTATGGGTCATTGGAATTATTTTGTTGACTACAATCGCTCTTTTAATCGCTTTTTTCAAGGAGTTAAAAGTAAGCACTTTTGATGCGGGTCTATCTGCTTCTTTAGGGTTTTCACCGGTGGTGATCCATTACGGACTCATGACCATGGCATCCATTACGACGGTAGGTGCCTTTGACGCTGTTGGAGCCATATTGGTTGTCGCACTGATGATTGCCCCTGCCGCCTGCGCATATCTACTGACCACAGATTTGAAAAAAATGCTTGGACTCGCCATATTTTTCGGTGTTTTTGGTGCTATTTCGGGGTATTGGGTGGCCCATTGGCTCGATGCTTCCATTGCAGGTTCCATTGCGACCATGCTTGGGGTCGTGTTTTTTCTTGTTTATTTATTCGCCCCGAGCAAGGGCTTGATTGCTGTGATGTACAGAGAAAAACGACAACGCATTGAAGTCTTATTGCTGACCTTTTTACTCCATCTTAAAAATCACAGCGAAGTGGAAGAGCGCCATGTCAACCACCTTAACGAACATATCAATTGGCAAAAAGTGAAAAGTAAGACCGTGTTGGATTTAGCGCTTAAAAACAACATGATCCTTATCAATAATAAAATCGTTTCGCTCACCGAAAAAGGCGACGAATTCACCTCCCAAGCCATCGATTATATCATTACCAATGAAGACGCACAGATTGAAGATATGAAAAAGCATTTCTTTCTATTTAGAGGATAACATCTTTCGAAATCACTTTTTTTTGACATGAATTGCACAAATTATCACAAATCGAATGGTTTATTGCTCATTCTTGAGGGCAATCTTAATAATTTATTACACGAATTCTAATGATAAAACAGATGTGAAATCGCACAAAATGATCAGTCAAACTCGTAGCTTAAGTTAATTACCATGCTCGTTTATTGGTTAAATTTTTCAAATATCTTTGGTAACAAATAATTTCGCTAACTTTGATATTCACCTAACTTATAATAATGAAATACGCCGTCTTTTGTATCAGTCTATTTTTGTTTTATGCCTGTGGCACATCAAAACAAATCGTGAATAAACCTATTGTTTTTGATGAAGAGCGCATACAGCTCACCAAAGAATATCTTTCCACAAGGTATGGTCTGGAACAAGACAAGCCGATTATTGTGCCCAAAATGATTGTATTGCATTGGACGGCAATCCCGACACTTCAACAATCTTTTGATGCCTTCTATACATCGCAATTACCGAGCAGACCTGATATTGCCACAGCGAGTCCATTAAATGTATCCTCACAGTTTTTAGTGGATCAGGACGGTACAATTTACCGATTAATGCCTGAAACGACTATGGCAAGACACGTCATTGGTTTAAACCATACGGCCATTGGAGTCGAAAATGTTGGAGGCACTAAAGGAGTTCCGCTGACGCAAGAACAAATAGATGCGAATATCTGGCTCGTGAAATATTTAAGTAAAAAATACCCTATTGAATATCTTATTGGCCATTATGAATATACTAATTTTGAAGGTCATGAGTTATGGTTGGAAGTAGATGAAGGCTATAGAACAGAAAAAACCGATCCAGGAGAAGACTTCATGAGAGCCGTCAGAAAGGAAACCCGAAAACTAAAATTAAAAGCGGCTCCAGCAAAATGAATTGAATAATGCTGAAATACCTTAAACAAAATTTAGGATATCCACCGCTACTATTTCGTCATTCAGTTTTATTTAAAAAATAAAAATTAACAAATGAAATCTATTTTCACCGTAGTACTCGCCATCTTTTCACTTTCTATGATGGCCCAGGTCAACGATATGACCACAAGTCTATACGACAGCTATTCAAAATACAAAGAACCGAGCTTGGACAAACGCCGGATCAAACATGAAGACATTCAGCCCTTAATTCTCAAACTCAAAAGCAATCCAGCTTATACCGTTCAAAAAGTAGGAGAAAGTATCAAAGGAAAAAACATCAGTTTGATCAGTATTGGTACTGGAGATATCAACGTGTTTCTATGGTCGCAAATGCATGGTGATGAACCTACCGCAACCCAAGCTATTTTCGATATTTTTAACTTTTTGAACAGCGACGATTTTACAGCAGAAAAAAAAGAGCTTTTGAGTAAACTGACCCTTCATTTCATGCCGATGCTCAATCCGGACGGCGCGGAAGTGTTTACCAGACGAAATGCCTTGGGGATTGACATCAATCGAGATGCGCTCATGCTACAATCTCCAGAAGGACAGATTTTGAAACGCATGCGTGACAGTTTGGATGCCGATTTCGGTTTTAATCTTCACGATCAAAGCACTTATTATAATGCCGAACGAACGCCTAAGCCAGCGACCATTTCTTATTTGGCACCGGCCTACAATTATGAAAAGGACATCAATGACGTCCGTGGCAACGCCATGAAAGTTATTGTCTTTATGAACAGTATCATCCAAAAATACGCCCCGGGACAAGTAGGGCTCTACAACGACGATTTTGAGCCACGTGCCTTTGGAGATAACATCCAAAAATGGGGTACCAGCGCCATATTGATTGAGTCTGGCGGTTATAAAAACGACGTCGAAAAACAGGAAATCAGAAAACTCAACTTTGTATCAATTTTATCAGCATGTTATACGATTGCCAACGGAGATTATAAAAACATTCCAATCGAAGATTACGAGAAAATCCCGCAAAACGATCGCAAATTATTCGATTTGAAAATAGAACGTTTCACCCATAACCTATTGGGAAAGGATTATATTTTAGATATCGGGATCAACCATTTGGAAGTCCAGGACAAAAATTATGACACTTTTTACAATGTGGGCAGCATTGTTGAAAAAGGCGATCTCTCCACGTTTTATGGCTACGAAACTGTTGATGCTACCGGTTATCGATTAATCGAAGGAAAAGTGTATCCAGAAACTGTTCAAACCATGAAAGATTTGGAAGCCATGGACATCTACGGGCTTTTAAAGTCAGGTTATACGTACGTGAGATTGGCACAATTTTCATCAAAAGACAAAGATGTTTCAGTCCCAATAAATATTTTGGACAAAGATCAAAAAGTTCCAGGTTTTTATGTGAACATTGGCAACACTCCCAATTTTGTTCTGCAAAAAGATGGCAGCGTAGATTATGCGGTGGTCAACGGATTCTTGATCGATCTAAAAACTGAGGAGAGTAACTTTAAGAATGCCATTTTTTATGGAAAGTAAAACTTTCAGTTAGTAATTATCCCTTAAATATTCTAGTACAGCCTGCATATGTTCCTTGACTTTATTGGTAGATGTATTGTAATTGTTGTTCATAAAACTAAAGATCAAGACCTCTCCAGAATTGGTCAACAAATAACCACTTAAAGTACTTGCGCTAGACAAGGTGCCGGTTTTGGCAAACACGTAAGGGCCATTCTCTCCCGCATACCAATTTTTCAGAGTCCCACTCTCTCCGCCTGCAGGAAAGAAATTGAACAAACGCTCTCTTGGAATTTCGGCATAAAGTTTTTCCAAAACCTGAACAAGAGACAAGGGCGTAAACAGATTGTAGTTGCTCAAACCTGAACCATCTCTCCATTTTGGCTTTTGCTTCAAATCTTTAAGCTGATTTTCGAGAATGGATTTCCGGATGGTATCTGCATCTAATGTATCAGAAATCGTTGAGGAGGCTAAAATCAAAATCTGTTCAGCCAAAAAATTATCACTTACATGCATCATACGCTTATACAAACTATCGGACGGAACACTATGGAGTATCTGATCGGTTTTAGCTGTTGTAAAAGGAATGAATTCTACTTTATCGGGAAGCAAATCATTCCAAAGTGCTTTCACTATGGTGGTGTCCAAAACAAACGGAACTTCGGTGCTATTCGTTCTGGTCAATTTATAATAAAAATTATTCGCATTAAAATCGCGACGTTTATCCATCAAGGTGTAAGTGGTTTGTGCTCTTAAAAACTCCGGATAGGTTTTAAGATCATCCGTGTTGGAAATGGTGACGACATTTCCGTACATTGGAAATGCACTTCGCTCCGGACTGAAATACGTATCATAATCTTCCCATGCCCATCCAGGGCCAAACTTTTCATTACAGTAATTTCCAGTGACCAATTTTATTGCCTTAAAATTTTTCATAAACTCCAAGGCCGTGCTATCCTTAAAATAAGGATGTAAAAAACTGGGATCGCCAGTGCCTCGCACAATCAACGTGTCTTGGTGAACAGCATATTTAAAGGCTGGAATTTTTTCGGGCAAATATTGCAAGGCTGTAAATAAGGTAAATATTTTGGTATTGCTTGCCGGTGTAAAATAGCGCTCGGCGTTATGATTGAAAACCGTGTCTTTGGTTCTCGGATTGTAAACCATCAATCCGGTAAACTGAGGCTCATAAAAGGTTGAACTCAACGATTTTTCCAAGTGTTTGGGAATTTGGGCCGATTTACAATTTGCAAGCAACAATGAAAACAGGATTATAAGACCAAACTGTCCCATCCGGACTATGCTTTTTAAACAATCAAATGCGTTATTCATATCAAAATATAATGATGGATTAGTTAAAGGTGTCTAAAGTTAGACTATAATTTTAGAAATTTCAAAAATATTCTTTCGAACATAAAGTGATAAAGATTGGCAAAATTTCGGGTTTTTAATTTTTTTCTGACTGGTCAGCAACTCGTTTTCGTTCAATAGTAATGTTCAAACACAAAAAACTTAACTGCAATGAACGCAATGAAAATCGCAAAGGAACGCAAGGTTTTAAAGAGTAAATGTTATTAAAATATTGCGATCTTGGAATAACATTTTGCGATATAGCAAATTAACCCTTAAATATTTAATAATACGGTTGATACTGACGAGTTGTTAATTTAAAGAAATTAAATCACACAGAAACAAAGTGATAATCGAAGATTATTTAACAACTCTAATGTTGTGAATCTTCATTCATCTTTGAGAAGGGTTTCTTTTTGGAATGCCATCAAAGCAGATTTCAGCTCCTCTAAATCCTGTCGGGTATGGTTAGCAGTAATGACAATCCGATTCATCAAAGCCTCATAATTGGGGTATTTAAAATTAGTGATGATGATGCCCTTGGATTTCAAATAGTCAAAAATGACATTGCTGTGGGAATAGATCACCGGGTAATCATGATCATAGTAAAATTGTTGTGGCAAATTGTCGTCACCATAGACAAACTGTAGGTTCTCACGCAATTTTTTAAGCTGATTCTGTATAATCTCCTGCCCTTTTACAAAGGTTTGTAAAAAGATAGGATTCATTCCTGCAGCCGAGATAAACACCACAACATTCCTTATGTTGTCAATAAGATCTTTATTTCCGACAATGACACCTCCAGAACAGCCATAAGCTTTGGTTAAGGAGCTGATCATTATTTTTTGTGAAATACTTGGATGGGTAATGGTTTTGAAAACGCCTGTACCGTCTTTGCCAACAATACCCAAACTATGGGATTCATCGATTAATAAAGTGATGGTTTTACTTGAAGAAATATCGTCCAAGAAATCGAAATTCGTGGGTTGGACTGCTAAGGATAAAAGCGCATCTGCTGTAATCACAATAGTTTCTTTCACCTCATCGGTCAATCTTGAATGCAAGGCTCCATCAACAAACAATGGTCGACTTGAATGTTCAAGAATGGCGGGATGTGTTTTTGGATAATGATAAAAATGTTCGTGTGTTTTTGCTAAATAATCAATTACGAGCCTTCCGGCCAAAGTACCTGAAGACACGGTAAGCGCGGCCTCAGCCCCACTGTTGTTCGAAAACAAGTCTTCTGCTTCTTGGTAAATTCTTAATTGAATATTCGAATTCCTCGAACTTCCATAAGATGTGCCCCATGTTTTGATACTTTCAAAAAGCAGGTTTTGAAAATCAGGATTGGTAGCCATCCCTAAATAGGAAGTTCCGCCGAAATAAAGATAGGTCTTGCCATCAACTAAAATGGTTCTATCAGGAAATTGATCAACAGTCATTCGTTATTAGGTTAAGGTCACGCCAGTCCCGTTCAAATCACTGTAAAAAATTTCACCATTTTCTATGCGTACTCCAGTAGCAATATCATTGGCCAACAATAGTGCGCCATCCATATCGACATAATCCAAAAGTGGCAATAAATGGGCAATTGCAGAAATACCAACGGTAGATTCGGTCATACAGCCTACCATAGTTTTCATTCCCAATTGTTTTGCTTTTACCAACATGCGTCGTGCAGGAGTTAACCCGCCACATTTGGTCAACTTGACATTGACCCCGTGAAAATGTTGGTAGCACTTTTCGACATCTGCTTCTACTTGACAGCTTTCATCGGCAATAATAGGCAATACCGAATGTTCGAAAACTTTTTTATGACCTTCCCAATCGTCTGCAGGCAAAGGTTGTTCTATAAACTCCACTCCCAATTCTTTTAGAGCTTTAGCATTAGCAATGGTTTCATCTGCTGTCCAACCGCAATTGGCATCTACTCTGAAAACCGCGTCGGTATGTTTACGCAATTCAGTAATGATTTCAATATCCCGATCTGAACCTAATTTGATCTTATAAATGGGCCATGGCAATTCTTTCATCTTCGAAACCATCTTTTCAATGGTATCTATACCAATGGTATAATCGGTTAACGGATTATTACTGATATCATAATCCCACAGTTCATACAATTTTTTGCCTTCCTTCCTGGCATAGAGATCATTATAAGCTAAATCCAACGCGCACAAAGCGAACATGTTATGTGACAATTGCGACTTCATTTTTTCCCAAAACTCTTCGGGAGCCATGCCCGATGAATCTGCGATGATCGGCTCCAATTGCTTCAAATCATTCGTCATCTCCTTGATGCTCGCATTATAATACGGGTTGGAAGTGGCTTCACCGAATCCGGATTTACCATCATCTTTTAATTCAACAATCAGTGAAGGTTGTTCATCTCGCGACTCTCTTGAAATGGTAAACGTGTGTTTTAGTTTTAAAACATAAGGTCTTAATATCAATTGCATAGTATAAAATTTATGATGTTTTCTAAGTGATTGAAGTATCTGTAAAATGTCTAATTATATAAAAACCAAATTAGTGAATTTATGATAGATTGTATAACTATGAAACACTAAATATATTTTGGACAAACATCCAAGGACTTCAAAGGAAAAACCTCAGATCATTAAAGAGTTTTCACATGGTTTCCAAAGCCATCAGGGTTAGACTACTGATGCTTAAAACCTACGCTCCTTTTGTAGCTTTTCATAAGCTTCTTGGACTTGTCGAAACTTGTCTACCGCACCTTTTTGGTGCGCTTCGCCTAAATGGGCCACACGATCCGGATGGTATTTTTTTGCCATTCGTCTATAGGCCGCCTTAATTTCATCCACCGTGGCTTCTTTTGTGATTTCAAGGATTTTATAGGCATTGTCGCTACTGTCATAAAACATCGCCTTGATACTTTCAAAGTCTCGGGAACTGATCCCCAAATATCCTGAAATGGTATGAATTTGGTTCACCTCCGGATCTGTTACCATCCCATCTGCTTTTGCAATTCCGAAGAGAAAATGCAATAATTGCAAGCGCGAGGCATGATCCATCATTTGTTGGATCTGCATACACACTTGTCGCACGGGGATTTGTTGCTGATTGATCCCCTTAAACAACTTAAATGCTTTATTGGCACGCTCCTGTCCGTACATATTCACGAATTGCTGGCGGACAAAATCCAGTTCGCGCTGGTCTTGATGCCCGTCAGCTTTGATCACCACAGAGGCCAAGATTAAAAGACTCACTTCAAAATCGCCAGGCTGCGTTTGAGGTTGCGCTTGTCTTCTATAAGTTGGCTGATTTTTCTGCTTGGTCTGCCAGTCGCCCAAAAGTGGTGTGCCACTATCAGACACAGAATCTATAATACTTCCCAATACCAATCCAATAATGGCCCCGATTGGGCCACCAAAAGACCACCCTAACCCTGCGCCAATCCATTTTGAAAAACTCATCTATCTATTTTATTTTTAGTAATTCAAAGATACTATAGTTAGTCTTTTTATACTCTAAATTAATATTTAAATTTCCATTGACAACAGAAATACTACCATTCAAACTACCAACCCATGACCCATGTAATAAGGCTATTTTTTCATATCTTTGCAGTCCCGAACTTCGGGAGTAATTATTAATTATTTAAATTTAAAATATATGTATCCAGCAGAATTAGTAAAACCAATGCGAGAAGACTTGACCAAAGTTGGTTTTGAAGAATTACATACCGCTCAAGATGTTGATACAGCTTTAGCGAAAGAGGGCACAACCTTATTAGTCGTTAATTCGGTTTGTGGCTGTGCGGCTGCAAATGCACG
The DNA here is from genome assembly GCF_017581925.1 of Gelidibacter pelagius. Classification (GTDB taxonomy): domain Bacteria; phylum Bacteroidota; class Bacteroidia; order Flavobacteriales; family Flavobacteriaceae; genus Gelidibacter; species Gelidibacter pelagius. The sequence goes on from NZ_JAGEVG010000001.1 coordinate 23,484, forward strand.
CCCGGGAGCGCGAATGAGCTTACAAAACGAAAAACACCCTGACCATACAGTAACGGTTTTTGCAGGTGTAGATAAAGAAGCTGTAGATAAAGCAAGACAGCATATGGTACCATTTCCTCCAAGTTCACCATGTATGGCCTTGTTTAAAGATGGTGAATTGGTGCACATGTTAGAGCGTCATCATATTGAAGGCAGACCTGCAGAATTGATTGCAGAAAACCTTGTGGATGCTTACAATCAGTATTGCTAAAAAGTTTAAGGCTTGAAGCACGGAGCTTGAAGTTAAAGTAAAGTATCGAAATTTTAAAAGAACCATGGTAAACTTACCGTGGTTTTTTTGTTGGTACGCAACCATTTAGAACAAAATGCATCTACATTAAAAGTACTTTGTTATGAAAGCATCGAGTTACGTTATAAAATTAGGATTTCTATTTCTATTATTGACGGCCTTCAAATGTGATGAACAGGATTCTAATTCTCGATCTTGTGAAGACTACATTTCAAAATTAGACTTAATGAAAGTGGAGATTCAAAGTCTTGCAGAAACGTCTGTTTGCGATAAAAACTTTGAATGCCGTTCAATTGGGCTTGGCAGCAAGCCCTGCGGCGGTCCTTGGAGTTATTTAGTCTATTCCACGTCTATCGACACTTTCGCGCTCCATAACCTTGTAGATGCCCATAATAAATTAGAACGTGAATTTAATATGGCTTGTCAACAATATTCAGATTGCATGATGGTAAATCCGCCACTTCGGCTAGAATGTGAGGACAATAAATGCATTGCCATTTATTAATAGGTTTTTAGGTCGAGTTTTTCTTAATTTTGTAGCATGAGAAAAATATTGGCTTACCCTTTAACCGTTTTATATTTCATCTGTTTTGGAATTACGCTCGTTGTATTCCATCCCATTCAATGGATTTGCTTCAATGTATTTGGTTATCAGGCGCATAAAATTAGTGTGGATTGGCTCCAGTTTTTTTTGATTCGCTGCCTTAATGTTTTAGGGACGCGATTCACATTCACCAATCCCTATGACATTGATACAGACCAACCCCTCATCATTGTGGCCAACCATCAAAGTATGTACGACATTTCTCCAATTATGTGGTACATGCGTAAACACCATCCAAAATTCATTGCAAAAAAAGAATTAGGCAAAGGCATCCCAAGTGTCTCTTATAACTTACGTCATGGAGGTTCCGTATTGATCGATCGTAAAAATCCGAGGCAAGCCATCCCTGCCATTATGAAGTTTGGCGAGTATATTGAAAACAACAAACGGGCAGCCGTTATTTTTCCTGAAGGGACCAGAAGCAAAACAGGTGTTCCAAAACCTTTTCAGACAAAAGGATTGGAAATGATGATCAAAAAAGTGCCTTCGGCTACCATAGTCCCTATCAGTATCAACAATAGTTGGAAAATGTTACGCTACGGAAAATTTCCTATGGGGATTGGAAATCATTTGAAATTCACCGTACATCAACCTATCAAAATCGCTACCTTTGTAGATAAGCAAGAATTAATCCGATCTGTTGAAGAGACGATTTCTTCAAATATTCATCCCTAAATTATGAGATTATGTCTTTAAAAAATGTGAGATTGGAAGTGATGCAACACCTGGAAAAAGACGTCGAATCACTTATAGAAAAATATTTAATTCCGATAGATAAAATTTGGCAACCCACTGATTTTTTACCGGATTCAGAAAGTGAAAACTTTTATGATGAGGTTAGGGAAATACGTGAATTATCCAAGGATTTACCCTATGATTTTTGGGTGGTTTTAGTGGGTGATATGATCACGGAAGAAGCCTTGCCCACTTACGAGTCGTGGTTGATGGATGTAGAAGGTGTGGATCAGGTAGGACGGAATTCATGGGGAAAATGGGTACGTCATTGGACTGCCGAAGAAAACCGACATGGCGATGTGCTCAACAAATATCTATACTTATCTGGCCGCGTCAATATGAGAGAAATTGAAAAAACGACACAACATTTAATTGCTGACGGATTTGATATTGGCACGGATAGAGATCCTTATAAAAACTTTGTTTATACCAGTTTTCAAGAACTGGCCACTTATGTTTCGCATAACCGTGTGGGGAAAATCGCCAGAGAAAAGGGCAATAGGTCGCTGGCCAGAATGTGTAATATCATTGCTGGCGATGAAATGCGTCATCACCATGCTTACTCTGAATTTGTAGAACGTATTTTTACAGTAGATCCGAACCAAATGATGATCGCGTTTCAAACCATGATGAAACAAAAAATCACCATGCCAGCCCATTTCCTGAGAGAATCTGGCAATGAAATCGGCACCGCCTTTGAGGAATTCTCAAATACAGCACAACGCATTGGCGTTTATACCTCTGCCGACTATGTGGACATTCTGGAAAAACTGATCAACCGTTGGGAAATAGGCAATATTAAAAATCTTTCTGACGACGCTGAAAAGGCAAGAGACTATCTAATGAAACTTCCTGACCGAATGAAACGTTTGGCTGACCGAATGAAAATTCCAGAAAACTCTTATCAGTTTAAGTGGGTGGAGCCTGCGAGCCTTAAATAATATAATCTAAATACACACTAAATTCCTTTTACCAACATAAAAGGAATTTTTCATTAAAACATATGACCGAAGATCTGAAAATTAAGAAAACCATCGCTTTCGTAAAAGAACAATTAATAAATGCCGAAGGCGGGCACGATTGGTTTCACATTGAGCGTGTTTACAAAAATGCCTTATTGATTGCAAAGAATGAAGACGTTGATGTTTTCGTGGTACAGCTCGGCGCACTTCTTCATGATATTGCCGACAGTAAATTCCATAATGGCGATGAAACCGTAGGTCCGAAAGTAGCAGGTGAGTTTTTATCTGGAATCGGTGTGGATGCTGCTATTATCGAACACGTCATCAACATCATTAAAAACATATCGTTTGGAGGTGGAAATGAACTCCAAAAATTCCATTCCCCAGAACTTGATGTCGTCCAAGATGCCGACCGACTGGATGCCTTAGGGGCTATCGGGATTGCACGAACGTTCAATTATGGTGGCTTTAAGAATCGATCGCTTTACGATCCTTCAATACTTCCAAATCTGGACATGTCCAAAGAAGAATATAAAGCTTCAAATGCGCCAACAATCAACCATTTTTACGAAAAATTGTTGTTGCTAAAAGACATGATGAATACCAAAACAGGACGTGAAATCGCTTTAGAGCGGCACCAATTTATGGTGCAATTTCTTGAGCAATTTTATGCGGAGTGGAATGGTGAAAAATAAAAAGACCTAACAGTCCCGATAGCTATCGGACTGTTAGATCTGTAAAAAATTAAATATTTTAAGATAATTATTGTGCCTTAATCCATCACTGGCGTTACCGTATATCCCGCTTCTCTCAATAAGTTGACAACACCCTGATCGCCTCCAAGATGTCCTGCCCCAACACCATAAAATGTAGAGGCCTCTTTAGAGAATTTTGCAATTTCAGGAATCCAATTGTTGTTTCTTTCATCTAACAGTTTTTCCATCATCTTGATATCACCTTTCATATAGTCATCCATGTACTCATATAGTGTTTCAATGTCTTCGGAGTTGTAGAGCTCGACCATTTTGTTGAAAATTGCAGTATTTTCATCAGGTTGATTTATCATTTCGACAATATCATCTATTTGTTTTTCATATGGATTATTATCGAAAACAGCCACTTGAGATGCAAACGTCTCTAAGCCGCTCAATTTCTTATCAGTTTCTTTTGCCATTTGAATCAAAGTCATTTCAAAACTTGCCAAAGGCCCATCCACCGATGCCGTTAAAATAACAGACATGAGCATTATAGGTTTTGCAACATTATACATTTGCATGCCAGTACCTGTTTTTTCCATTAAAAAATTATCTAACAATTCATATTCGCTGTCATCCATATACGATTTTAATTCTGTTCCTTTCTCTAAATACACATGCGCCATGACATCTTTCATATATTGTGGGCTTGTCATATCTACTTCCAAAACAACTTGTTCAGAGGCTTCAAATGCAGACTTCACTTTGTCTTTCAACATAAAGTCTTTTTCCGGAATAAGATGCATGGTGCCAAAAAGATAGGAAGTCTTAATGTTTTCACCCTCAATTTTCCAAAGATTTGAACTCTTGTTTTCCTGAGCACTTAATGTTAAAGAAAGTAGGCTAAGTATTGTTGTTACGATGATTTTTACCAATGTATTCATAATATTATAGGTTGTTTAAAGTTAAAAAAATAATTCTAATGTGAGATAAATAGCTACTCCAGCAACAATACCAAGGAGAAACTTAATAGTTTTGATTTTTTGATTTGTTTTCTGACCTGTTTTCATAGCTATCTAATTTTTCCGTTTGCGATGGTTATTGTACGATGGCCACTTTCAGATATAAAATCAAGAGTCATAAGGTCAATGGTCTCAAATCGATCCACCTTGGCTTTCAATAATTCATCAATACGTACCACTTCAGCATCAAAATTGGCATAGTCACAATTAGTAAGTTGATATTTTACTTTTGACGACGTGAAGCCATCGTCTTTAGCATATTGTATTCCGTGTGAATACGTTGTTCTCGCAATGTCTTCACAATTGCAATGGTCTTCTAAAACCGTTTGAATCTGTTCTGTAAGGTCATGGTTTTTTTTAAAGGTCTTGACCGTTTTTCCAACACCAAATCCAACCACTCCAAAGACGGTAAAAATGAGGATGAGTTTTTTTGCTTTCATAATAATTTAGGTTTAAATGATTCCTGTTTCTGAAATCAAATTTGCGGCAATTAAACCCCTTAAGCAAGACAAGCTCCCCGAGATTTAGAAAAATGGGGATGCTTTTTTACCGATTAAAACACTGATTATCAGTGTTATAAATTCGTAAGCACGACGATATGAGAATTAAAATGCCTCATCCCTAAATTTATAAAATTAGGGTAAAAGAAGGTTTTTTTACTTTAAACTTTTAAGTTGTTTGATATAAAACGAAGGGTTTAAACCTGTATTTTGTTTAAAGTATTTGGTAAAGGAGTCAGCACTTTTGTAACCCAGTTCTTCGGAAATGGATTGGATTGAAAATGATCTGAAGCGCGAATCATTCTCCAATCTTACGATGGCATAATTAATACGAAGGTCGTTGATATAGGTGTTGAAGTTTTTTTGATAATGCGAATTGACAACTTTGGACAGATAAGAGGTATTGGTCTTTATTTTCTTAGCTACGTTGTAAGCATTGCACTCTTGTTTTAAGAAATACTCCTGAGCCTCTAATTTTTGTAAACCTGCTAAAATCTGTTGGGTAACGTCATCGCTGACATCTGAAGTAGCGGTCTCATCCAACACTTCATCTTTCGTGTCCACAACTTGTGTCTTTTCTTCAGTTTTTAAGGTATTTAATTTCAGATGGAGATCATGAAATTTCTCTTCATTTTTTTTCTTATTCCTGTAAAATATCAGAAGGATAATAAGTAAACCTAAAATCACTAAAGTCGCCGCCAATCCTAAATACTTAAAATTACTTTGTTGGTTCTGTTTTTCAGATTTCAGTTGTAGCAATTCCTTCTGAAATTCATCAATCTTCTTCTGATTGAAATTTGTATCAATGATCTGATTGAGATCTTTTTTGGAATTGTGCTTTTGTATGTATTTTTCAAAGTAATAATTCGCTTTTTCGTAATCACCTTTCTCCTTATAGGCTTTTGCTAATAACTCATAATTAGCGTCATTAGTGGAGTAGTTTAAACTGTCGCGCTCCGTCAAAGCAACCGAGTTTTCCAAGATGGCAATCACTTCATCATAATTTTTCACCCGATAATAAACAGAGGCTAATGAAAATCGGGTTTGCATCAGGGTTATTTTATTGCCCATCTCGAGGTTCATCGATTCTGCGCGATATAAATTTTCGAACGCCTTTTCGTATTGATTTTTTTCAGCATAAGCAGTGCCCATAGACCTGTAAATACCGGCTATAGAGAATTGATCATTTTGAGTTTTAGCTTGCTTTAGGGCGCGCTCGGCGTAAAACAGAACAGAATCTGGTTGTTTCAAATTCATGAACACCATGGCATGTAACATGTTGTTTTTTGCTAAAATCTCATTGTTCAGCTCACTTTCATCTTCAAGAATTACTTTCCTACCTTCTTTCAGGATTGTCAGTGCTTCATCATAATTCCCTATCTGATCTTTAAAATAGGCCAAATTATGTTTGATAGCAACGGTCTTTAAGGGAAGGTTGTGGGTTTCAGAAACACGAATGGCTTCAAAATATGCAGGAAGAACCTTGTCATAGATTGCTAAATCAGAATGAATATTTCCTAAAGAATTGAAGACACTTATCTTTACTTCTGGATTGTCAACTTTATCTAAAAGTTTTTCTGCGGACAGTTGATTCTCCAAAGCGAGACTTAAATTTCCCAATATACGGTTGGACTCACCCATTAAATTAAGTGCCGTGCATTGGGCTTCGTAATCGTTCGTCTTTTCAGATTTTGTTAAAAGATACTTGCTGTAAGCAATGGAGGTTTTTGGATTTGACCTCATGTTATCCACAATTGATCGCTTGAGTTCAGCGGTAGATCTATTTCCTAAAGTGTCTGATTCTTGAGCATTTATTGAAAAAACACCAATTAAAAACACAAACCAAAGAAGTTGTTTACACATTAAAAGTGGACATAAAAATAAGATGTCAAATATAAGGATTAAAATAACTTTAGCTGCCCATCCTTGAACTGTTCGTGAAGCGACGTATTCAGTTTTGGCATCGATTTATCCTTGAAATATTTAAGTTTTGCCAGTTTGACCAGATCATTTATTTGTTTGGCAATCTCACCTTCACCGCGCATACGTGTTCCAATGCGCGAGTCGTTCAAACTCCCGCCATGGCAACTTTCAATTTGATGCAACACTTTGTCTGCCCGATCGGGCATTGTTTTTTTTATCCAATCTGTGAAAATCTCTCCAATTTCCCCGTTCAATCTCACAATGGTATGACCCATGCTCAAAGCGCCCATTTCAGAGACTTTCTTTGCCAGCGCCAAGACCTCATGACTGTTTATTGATGGAATAATGGGCGCCATCATGACATTGACGGGAATGCCATGTTCTGATAAAATTTTCACCGTTTCCAATCGCTTTTTGATGGTCGCCGTCCTGGGTTCCAAAACACGTCTTGTGTCCTCAGAAAGCGAGGTGATGGAGATATTGACCGCTATTAAATTGTCCTTTGCCAGTTCTTTTAGAAGATCCAAATCACGAAGAATCATTGCGTTTTTAGTAATAATGCCCACAGGATGCTTGTATTTCAGGAAGACTTCCAAACATTTTCGTGTGATTTCAAATTGCTTTTCAGCGGGTTGATAGCAATCCGTATTTCCAGACATGACAATAGGATGAGCTTCCCAACTTTTTCTTTTGATGAATTTCTCCAATAGAAGTGGCGCTTCTTTTTTCACCAAAATCCGACGTTCAAAATCCAAGCCCGCGCTATAGCCCCAGTATTCATGGGTGTTTCTTGCATAGCAATAGATGCATCCGTGTTCGCAACCTTGGTACATGTTCATGGAGTAGCCCATGCCCACGTCTGGACTTGTAACTTTGTTGACAATGGTTTTTGGGAAAACCTCGAGGAAGAGTGTTCTGTTTTTATCGGCTTCTTCACCTTCTTTGGCGCAGTACTCAAGAAAATCATCACGGATTTCGTGACTTAATTCGAAGAATCGATTGGGCACGTTAATTTGTGCTCCTCGACCTTTTAGGGTAGGATTTGGGTTCATTTTTAATGATTTATTGATGGTTTATGTCGAAAGGGACGAGCGTATAAAGTTACTGCAAAAACCTCCTATTTGATGGCTACAGAATGTAGAAATGTATCTTATATACTCACCATAAAGAACATAGACTTTTAGAGGTCTCGTATCTAAATTAAAAAATAACAAGGTTTTAACAGTTCAGACCCCATTAAACCATATAAAAATTCAATATTTTTGGCACTCACAAATAATTTAAGAACATGAAGAAAATATTGCTCTCCCTCACCATTTTTATAATGACCTTTTCATCCGCCCTGAAAGCAGATGAAGGCATGTGGTTTTTAATGCATATTGAGCGTCTCAACCAAAGAGATATGCAAAAAATGGGGCTTCAATTGACTGCTGAAGAGATTTACAGCATCAACAACAGAAGTTTAAAAGATGCCATCGTACAGTTTAATGGTGGGTGTACTGCCAGTATTGTTTCTGATAGCGGCTTGGTGCTAACCAACCATCATTGTGGCTATGATGCCATTGCAGAATTATCTTCTGCCGATAGAAACCATCTTAAGGATGGTTATTGGGCCAAATCACTCGATGCAGAATTAAAGCCAGAAAGCTTATACGTCAGATTCTTTGTTAGAATGGATGATGTTTCAACACGTATCTTATCGCAAGTGAATGATACAATGTCTGAAAAAGAACGCGAAGCTGCCATCAATAAAGAGGTTGCTAAAATTGAAAAAGAAAATAACGAAGGCGGGAAATATACTGTTTCTGTACGTTCTTTCTACCAAGGCAATGAGTTCTACTATTTTGTTTATGAAGACTTCACAGATGTACGTTTAGTAGGGACACCTCCTGAAAGTGTGGGTAAATATGGTGGCGATACAGACAACTGGGAATGGCCAAGACATACCGGCGATTTCGCATTGTTTAGAGTATATGCAGACCAAGATGGAAATCCAGCAGAATATTCTACTGCTAATGTACCTTTAAAATCAAAATACCACCTTCCTGTAAGTATTGACGGTGTTAAAGAAAATGATTTTGCCATGATTTTGGGTTATCCTGGAAGAACCAATCGGTGGATGCCTGCACAAGGGGTAGAGCAAAACGTAAAATTTGCTTATCCTGCTTGGGTTGAAGGCTCAAAAACAAGTATGGATGTCATGAAAAAATATATGGATAACGATGAGGCCATCAATTTGATGTATGCGTCTTCTTATGCAAGTATTGCCAACTATTGGAAAAACCGTGGCGGTATGATTGAAGCTTTAACTGATCATAAAACAGTAGCAACAAAAACGAAAGTCGAAGATGCTTTTGATAAATGGGCCAATACCAAGAAAAACAAAGCTCAATATGGCAACGTTATTTCTGATATCAATGCCTATTACAAATTGACCAATCAAAAAGCGCAACACGACAATTACTTAACCGGCATTTTACGTGGGAGTAAATTTGCCGTGTTACCATACAGAATTGGCGGAGCTTTGGAGCAATATGCCGCGGCAAATGAAGCTGCGCGTGAGAACATGCTTCCAAGACTACAGTCGTTTATAGAAAGCTCTTATAAAGATTATCATTTGCCTTTGGAAAAAGAGCTTCTTGCCAAACAATTAGGTTTATATGCGTCTAAAGCCAATTACCCACTTCCTGAATTGGTAAAAGAAATTGGCGATAAAAACAACAACGACTTTACCGCTTTTGTAGATTCTGCTTTTGATGCGAGTGTTTTTAATTCCAAAGAAAGTGTGATGGCCTTTTTACAAAACCCTGATGTTTCAAAATTAGAAAACGATCAATTGTATAAATTATCTGGTCAGTTATTGACAAAATACAGAGAACAACCTGAAAACTTAGTACAACCTGAGAATGATTTTCAAGCGGCTTTTAGAAAGTTAGTAGCTGGGTTACGCGAATCTGGATTGAGCAATATCCAATATCCTGATGCTAACTCAACCTTGCGATTAAGCTATGGAAAAGTGAGAGCTTTACCTCGAAAAGAAGGCGAGCAAAATGATGCCGAGTTTAACAACTACACGACCTTAAAAGGGATGGTTGCGAAATACATTCCAAATGATGATGAATTTGACTTGCAACAACCCATGTTGGATGCTTATGAGAAAAAAGACTACGGACGTTATGCCAACGAAAAAGGTGAACTTTCGGTCAACTTTTTATCAGATAATGATATTACCGGTGGTAATTCAGGATCTCCTGTGATCAATGGAAAAGGTGAATTGATTGGTTTAGCTTTTGATGGAAATATCGAAGCGATGGCTGGTGATGTGATTTTCGATTCAGATTTACAGAGAACGATTAACGTGGATATCAGATATGTCCTTTGGCTGATCGACAAATATTCAGGTGCCAAACATATTGTTGATGAATTGACGATTGTTGGTGGAAAGTCGTAAGTAGAGGTGAGAGGGTAGATCGCTTCGCTTTTAGAGGGGAGTGGTGAGACGAGTGACGGATGACCGAAGACCGATGACGGATGACCGATGACTGAAGAAATTAGAAAAAATTAAAAATGCGAACTAAATTAATTGGTTCGCATTTTTTTATGGGATGAACGGATAGATAATGACTTAGGATAGGGGATTACGCGTTCCATTCCTATCAGGATCAGAATAAAAAGCGACTTCCCTCCATTTTTATCAAGAAATTGGCTTTAAAGGTTTGAGCAAACCACTTAGATCAAATCAAACACATTTTCACATGCGGTTTCATCACACAACCTTTCTGAACATTGGATTTTATGGTAAAACCGTAATAAATACCGCTACAAACACTGGGTTTTTAACATATCGTTAACATCTCTTCACAAAGCTTTAAATTAACTTAACGTATTGATAATAGGCAAAATAATAAGATTTGATATGAAAAAACAGTATTTATTTATCGTTCTTTTTATTCTCTTGATCAATTGTGAAAAGAAAGAACCTTTGGAAGACTTGGAACAGACCTCGCTTGAAACCGTCGGTGTCAATGAGGCAATCGATTTTTTAAGTTCCAAAAATGTGTTTTCCAGAGGGACATCTCCAAATTATGTGGTTTTCGATCTGGATGGCATTCTCCATGAGGAAATTATTAACAGCAACGAGCTGCTCACGGTTGTCCCGGCTACCACAGTTTACGAAGCACACTATAGCCGGATCCTGCTGTTAAAGATAGATGGCGCGATACAGAGTGCGGTCTTTAGCTTGTATCCTTCAAAAGATGCTACCGATGAAGTTTTTTTGGAGAGATCATGGTCACAGATATGGAGGGTCATTTTTTGAAAGGTTATCGGATAAGTAGCGGTGTGCCTGTGGCACAGTTCACGGCAAGACTTGCCGAAACCAGTGATGGCGCAGCCAATAGGATGGCTAAACTTACCTCCCCCACCCATGGGGAATGTACACCAAATACTGATTGTGTTATATGCATCCAAGAGCTTGACGAGATTCTTATTGTTTCGAACGATCGGGACACCAACACCGGAGGTGGTAACGCGAACTATTTCCCCATAATGGACATCTATTATGGCGGCAGCAACGGGCCTCTTAGTGCCATTCAAAATACCGAATTGGAATGGGACTATGGCAGTCGCGGGGGCGGCAACAGCGGTTACAATGGTGACAATGAAAAAGAGGTATGGGATTGCGGGAGGGGGAACAAAGTCTATAACCCCAGGACAAGAACGTGTGAGTGCCCCGACGCCATGGTGGATAATGGCTATGAATGTGTTGTGGAGGAGGTTGTAATTATAAATAACTTAACAGGGAAAGCTAAATGTGTATATGAAAAATTAGAAAAATCTAATAGTAAATTATTTCAAGAAACAATAGGAAAATTTATTGATGATCCAAGATATAATTTAATCTTCAAAAATGGAAAATGTAATCTTGGTGGCACTGCAGGTTGTACAAATTCTCAAGAAATAAGTCTTACGGGTAATGTTGTTATTACCATAGAACAATTATCTGGAAGTGTCTTAGAAAATGCAGCAATGATTTTACATGAGGGTATTCATGCTGAGATCGCTCGATATGTTCAAAGACATACGACAGGAGAGGACCCTAACAACAGAGCGAGAATGTTTCAATTATATAAGTTTTATAAAGAATCAGGCGTTCCGTCACACCATTTAGATCATCCCTATATGACCTTGAATTATATAAATCCAATTGCATCTGCGTTGAGACAATTAGACGGAAATAAGTACCCGCTGGATTATTATAAATCTTTCGCTTGGGATGGATTACGAAACTGGGATGTTTCTTCATTATTAGCAATTGAGCAGTCAGTCGAATTTGAAAAATATAGAAAAATAGTTGAATCTAATACTAGTTTGTCATGCGATTAATTATAATAACACTTTGTATTCTCACCATTGGTTGTTCTTCGAAACAAACTTCCAGTTATGAGCAACTGGTCGTCATTGCTACTGTTTATGAAAGCATCCCCAAAGTAATACCACCACCACCCAATAATGAGGATGAAGAAGAAAATGATATCGACTATTTAAATCTTGAACCACTTAACTTTAATTTTGTTATTAATGAGAATTTTGTTGATTTTGACTTTGATTATATTCACGATATTCCCAATAGGTTTCAGGTCTATAAATCAAAAGAGCTATTTGAGGAGAAAGTTTTAGATTTTTCCTATATGGAGTTAGTTGCGGGACTGTCAAAATTTGAAAATAATGAAAAAATAGACGCATCCGAACTAGAGACCTTACTGGGAGAAAATTTGGTTTTTTGGGACAAGCAAATGATAACCAATGAAGAAAAAACCGAGCAAGACATTTCAGGAGTTATCAGTTTTTCAAACGTTTCATTTAATGAGAACTTGACAAGAGCTGCAGTGGTGGTGGGGGATTATTTTGAACGCATTGGCAATGGAATTAGTTTGTATATCTTAGAAAAGATTGATGAGAAGTGGGTAATAACATATATACAAGCACTTATGACGTCGTGATTTGATGATATCTTGAAATTGAATGATCATATAACATTCTATAGGTTTACCTATCATCAAAATGGAAAAGTAAAACCCAAATATTTTACGGTTAAGAATAAAAATGGAAGTGAGACCAAATGGCGGAAGTTGGAAGACTAAATATGATTCGAACAAAATAAAACCTTCAATGGGGAAAAAAGTGATGTTAATTCAGTGAACTTCACTTATTTTTTGATTTGTTCAGCCAATTTATATACTCAAAATGCTTTTAAAGGTACTTTTTGTATTGAATATGACTTGAAGGTTTTTTCATAATAGATTTTAGACCGCTTAGCTTTTTAGATATTATACCAAATTAACAATGTAATGTCGCATTTAAACTCGTTCATTTTCCGTTCTATTTCCTTGCTTATGATTTCCGTAGCTATGGCTATGCAAACCAATCACAGCGTCATAGAACGAAAAAGCAATTTCGTTTTCTATACGACATTACAAAATTAAATTAGTATTAGAAGCAAGACTCTAACTGAATTCAATAAAAAATGCGAACCGGATGAACTGGTTCGCATTTTTTTATTGGTATTTATTGATGTTTCAGAGTTATCAACTCTATAATATAGAACGCTGATTTTTTTATGATTTTCACTGATCAATTTGTATTCCAAATCTTGAGAATTTCGATTGAAGCTTCTTGAAATTTCAGAAATAAAATCAGTGAAAATCTGCCCAATCTGTGTCACCTGCCCTGCCGTAAGGCGGGTCCGCGTTCTATAGAGATTCCTGCCTTCGCAGGAATTTGATTATGTCCCCGGAAACTCCGCCTTCCGCTTTTCCAAAAACGCTGTCGTGCCTTCGGTAAAATCGTCAGTGCCAAAGCATTTTCCAAATTGTTTGATTTCTTCTTTATATCCGTCAACGCCGTCTTTATAATTGGCGTTAATCGCTTTTATAGCGCCTTTAATGGCTACTGTAGAATTCCGCATGATTTTCCCTGCTATTTTTTCACATAAGGCTATAAGCTCATCTTGTGTGGTCACGTGATTGACCAATCCATAAGCTTTTGCTGTTTCGGCGTCAATCATACCTGCCGTCATGACCATTTCCATGGCACGACCTTTTCCGACTAATTGTGGTAAACGTTGTGTCCCACCATACCCGGGAATAACGCCCAATGAGGTTTCTGGCAATCCCATTTTGGCATTGTCGCTCGCAATCCTGAAATGACAGGCCATGGCCAATTCGAGACCGCCACCAAGGGCAAATCCGTTGACCGCTGCAATAACTGGTGTGGAAAGATTTTCAATATAATCAAACAACAACTCTTGACCTTTAGCAGCCAATTTCCCGCCTTCTTTAACGTCGAAATGTGCAAATTCGCTAATATCCGCACCGGCAACAAAGGCTTTTTCACCACTTCCGGTAATAATAATCACCTTGGTGTGTTTATCCTTATCCGCTACTTTAAAAGCTTGATTGAGCTCGTTAATTGTCGCTTTGTTTAATGCATTTAATTTATTAGGACGGTTGATAGTGATGGTTGTAATCCCGTCGTTTCTTTCTGATAAGATGTTTTCGTAAGGCATAGACATTCATTTTTTTATTTCTGCACCTGCCTGTCCAAAGATAGGAAGGCGGAAATCTTTTATTTATTAAATATAATTAATTTTTCTCTGTACATTTTGAAGTGACAAAAACTGAAAATTAAGCAATATTTTAGGAGATTCCGGCTTTCGTAGGAAGAATTTCTTTCGGAAAAGTAACCGTAAATGTTGTTCCTTTCCCATTTTGGGAAGTAAAGGTAATGGTTCCCTTATAAGTTTCCACGATGTTTTTAACCATAGCCAACCCAAGGCCCATGCCACTGGACTTGGTGGTGAATTTAGGCTCAAATATTCTTACAATATTTTCTTCAGTAATGCCCTTTCCATTATCAGAAACCGAAATTTTCACCATATCATTCTCAGACAGCACACTAACCACCACTTTTGGGTCTTTATCATCTGCAACAGCTTGGGTAGCGTTCTTGACCAAATTGGTAATCACACGAATCAATTGTGTGCGATCCAATTGCGAAATAATTTCCTTTTCATCGGCTACGAAAACAATATAATCTTCACTGAAAATATCCAAGGCCAATTTAACAATTTGCACCACATTGAGCGTTTCATTCTGTTGCGCAGGCATTTTGGCGAAATTTGAAAAGGCAGATGCAATGGAACTCATAGTATCAATTTGCTGAATGAGGGTTTTGCTGTACTCATCCACTTTTTGATGAATTTCAGGATCTTCAGCGTCAAACTTACGTTGAAAGCTTTGAACGCTAAGGCGCATCGGCGTTAGCGGATTTTTAATTTCGTGTGCTACTTGCTTTGCCATCTCCCGCCACGCTTGTTCTCTTTCTGAAGTAGCCAACTTTACGGCACTTTCCTGTAATTGATCAATCATACTATTGTAAGAGTTTACCAAAGTGCCAATCTCTTCACTGGACGACTCAATCTCTATGCGTTGATTTTGCTTTCCTAATCGGGTCGCATTTATTTTGTCACTAATCGTTTTAAGCGATTTCGTAATATATTTTGAAAGGAAATACGCCAGTAGAATAGCCAAAATCAGCATCACAAAATAGGCATAACCCAAGCGCTCCAAGAATTCCTTCAGTTCCTTATTCAGAATATCATCATTTTGAATATAATGAAGGTTTAAAATTGCAATCGGTTTGAACTTTTTATCCGTGATATAGGTGAACGAAGATTGAAACGTCTGATCGTTGAGAACCATTTTCTCAACATAGCGATGTTTAGATGTATTGGAAAGTGCATTCAAAATATCAGCGCTCAAACAACTTGAAAGCGTATCGCCTTCAATACTTGACTTTGAAGATTTCAATAACGAACCCTCAAGATCAAACAGATTAACCTGTAATTGATGAATATCCGCAATCTTATAAATTTCTTCCCTAAAAATTAATGGTACTTTTTCAGTAGTGATCTCCCAAGAAGTTTCGCGAATCACAAAATCGATATGACGTTTTATATTATCCTCCTTACGTTCTAATCGATTTCTATGATAATCCTGCGCCTCTTCATTATATTGATAAATAGTAACTGCGGCAATTAAAATAGACGCGATGAGCACCAAGAGAATCATAGCAAAAAAGATGCGTACGCGTAAGGAAAGTCGTCTTGTTTTCATTTAAATAATTGTAGCTCGATAAAGATAGCAATAATCACTCCAAAAACGGCTGTGACGAAAAATTGGAGGCATTAACGATTTGATTGGTGAATGTTATTTTTTGAATAAATGACAATTTACTTTTGAAAGTGGAATTTGGAATTTGGAATTCTAAGCATCAGGATTTCGATTTCTGATGTTTTTATATAATTTAAAACCCAACATCAATAAAACCCCCAAAACCACAATGCCCACGACTCCAAAAATCCAGTTGATTGAATTTTTTAGGATTACCAAAAACACCACAGAAAACAAAATAAATGTGGCACCTTCATTCCATAGTCGCATAAAATTAGAAGTTTTTTTAACCTCATCCTTTTGCAATTGTTTGTAATACTGATGGGTTTTCAGATGATAAAAGATGAGCAAGATGACGAATGCCAATTTCACGTGCATCCAACCTTGATGTAACCAAGACGGCATCAGAACGAGCAACCAAATGGCAAACACTGTGGCTAAAATTGCTGATGGCCAGGTGATGATGTTCCACAAGCGTTTGGCCATCAATTTGAGTTGTTTTCCTAAAATTTCCTTCTCAGGTGATGGTTTATGAAAAGCTTCTATCTGATAGACAAACAACCTCGGAATGTAGAACAATCCAGCAAACCAAGTGATGACAAATATGAGGTGTAAAGCTTTTATGTAATTGTAATAGTCCATCGTTCAAAAATAAATTAAACATCCTTAGGAATCAAATTCCTCTTTATTTCACGATTCAGAAAGTATGCAGTCACGATAGTTGCAAGAACATCTGAAATAGGAAAAGAAATCCATACCCCAAATTCGCCGTAAAACTTTGGCAAAATCAAGATGAGCGGAATGAAGAAGAGGCCTTGTCTGGATAAAGTCAATAATAATGCAGGAACTGCTTTTCCGATGGCTTGAAAATAGGCGGCACCAATAAGCTGCCACGCAATAATGGGTGTTGCCGCAAATACCCAACGCATATTATTTGGCCCTTGACTGACCACATCAGCATCGGTAGTGAACATCCTGATAATGCTTTCTGGAAATATCATTAATACAATAAAAACCATAGTGGCCAGAATGGCGGCGTATTTAATGGCAGTATTTAGCGTTTCTCTAACGCGATGATAGTTTTCAGCCCCGTAATTAAAACCGGCAATGGGTAAAAATCCTTGAGTAACCCCAAGAACAGGAAACATGGCAAACATCAACATTCTTCCCGCAATGGCATAAGAGGTTACGGACGTTTCTCCACCCAGATCAAATAGGATATTATTCATAAACAAATAGGTGACACTCACAACCGCTTGACGTGACAGTGTAACAAAACCTAAGGAAGAAATTTCTTTGACAATTGGAAAATTCAGTCCCAAATGTGCAAAGTCAATTTTCATTTCAGATCTTTTAGAGACAAAAAACCAGAGGATAAATACCAAACATATCAAATAAGAAAGTGTAGTGGCCCATGCAGCTCCGGCCATGCCGAAATCCAAGAGGTAGATAAAAACATAATCCATGATAAGATTACTGACCGATGGGATCATCATGGCATACATGGCAAACTTTGGTTTTCCTTCTGCTCGAATGACCGTATTTGCCATCATACAAAGTGCCAGTAAAGGCACTCCATAAAGAACAATTTCGTAATAGATTTTAGCGGGCTCAAAAATGGCGCCTTTCCCACCAAAGGATTCGATAATACCATCCGCAAAAAGTAGGCCCACAGTGACCAAGGAAAGTGTCAACACTAAAGTCAAGGTGATTTGGTTGCCGAAAGTTTTTAGTGCCTTTTCATAGTTGTTGGCACCTAAGGCTCTTGAGATTATAGAAGACCCTCCAATACCGATAGCCATACCCAAAGCCGCTATAAAAAACGACACTGGCAAGACAACATTAATGGCGGCAATGGCCGTAGGACCAATCCAATTCCCTACAAAAATAGTATCCACCAAGATGTTCAGGGACATCACCAAAATCCCGATCGATGCAGGAGCAGCTTGCTTTATCAAGAGTTTGCTGATGGGTTGTGTGCCTAAATCTTGAGAGGAATCTTTAGCCATTAGACTGGAACGGCTTGTACAGTTGCCCAATCATCGATCCAATTGGAAAGTATCTCAACAAATTCGTCATCGTCATTTAAACAAGGTACCGTTGTAAATTCCTTACCACCAACTTCATGAAAGATTTCTTGGCCTTCCATGGCAATTTCTTCTAAGGTTTCTAAACAATCACTCACAAATGCTGGGGTTACAACAGCCAAATTTTGAACGCCATTTTTGCCCATACGCTCGATGGTCAAATCTGTTGGAGGCTGCAACCAAGGGTCAAATCCCAATCTGGATTGAAAAGATGAAGAATAGGTGCCCTCTTTCAAATTCAGTTTTTCAGCCACTAAGCGCGTGACCTCCAAACATTGGTGACGGTAGCAAAATTCGTGTGCAGGAGATGGTGTTATGCAACAGCTCTTATCGATTTTGCAATGGGATTTTGTGATGTCACGTTTTCGGATGTGACGCTCCGGAACCCCATGATAAGAAAACAACAAATGATCGTACGGATTACCTTTCAAATGTCGCGCTATAGAATTGCTAAGGACATTAATATAATCTTCACGATTGTAAAACGCTTTCAAATCTGAGATCTTGAGGTTTGGGAAATGTTCTTTCCTAATTTCTTCAGCTAAGACCAAGATAGTTTCGGTGGTCGCCATAGCAAATTGCGGGTAAAGCGGCATCAAAAAGACGTCCTCAACACCTTTATCTACCAACTCTTGAAGTCCCTTTTTTATGGTCATACTACCATACCGCATGGCCAAAGCCACTGGAAGATCGGTGTTTTTTTGTATTTTTTTCTGAAGTCGCTCAGAAATGACGATTAATGGCGAACCTTCCTCCCACCATATTTTTTGGTACGCTTCCGCAGAGGCCTTTGGACGTGTATTTAAAATAATCCCTTTTACGATGAAGGTTCTTAACCAAAGCGGAACGTCAATGACCCGCTCATCCATTAAAAACTCACTCAGATAAGGTTTAACATCTTCTGGTGTTGGGCTGTCTGGCGAACCTAAATTAACAAGTAAAACTCCTTTTTTCATATCTTATTCCTGCGATAGCAGAAATCTATTTTTTAATTAGATTCCAATTGATAAAGATCTTCAAATCTCGAAAGACTCGAGAATGAACATCTTTTAAATATTATTTTACGAAGATAATGACATTAAATATTTTTTTGGGGTCGTGCCATATTTCTTTTTAAATGCCACTATAAAGTGGCTCGATGTACTATAGCCAACTTTCAAGCCTACCTCATTCACATTGTAGTCAGTGGACTCCAATAGCTTTCTGGCAACTTCCATCTTATAATCGAATAAAAAACTGTAAACCGTATCCCCATAAATCTGCTTAAAACCTTCTTTAAGTTTCTTAATGTTCAATCCGATCTCTTCAGAAAGCTCCTGCAAGGTCGGTGGCTCAGCCATTCTGGAAATGACAATATCCTTGGCCTTCCGGATTTTCATCACATTAGTATCATCCACCAAAAACGGACATTGCTCTATATTGGCATCTTCACTTCTATTGAAATACAAACTTAAGAGTTCATAGGCTTTCCCCTTGAAATAAAGATTTTTGATGGATGAATTCAAATTATAATGGATCAATTGTGTCAAGACAATCGCCATAGATGGAGAAACTTTTCCATCCTTGTAATATTTTTTATCCTTGTTGTCATTGCTCAAAAAAGTAATATAACCCGCTTCCTGGGAGAAAAGACCATGGAATTTTTTTATGGAAATCACAATCGAGACCAACCACGAATTTGGCTGCATTTCCATATGCATCGGTAAATCACGTTGTGGGTTGTAAAGCAATAGTGAGTTTTCTTCCAATATATCTAAAGCATAGCGTCCTTCATTAAAAATGAACTTACTAAATCCTTTCAAACAAAAGTGAAATTGAATAAAACTACTGTCTATGGCGCGCTCAATAATCTCTACATTATTACTTTCATTTTGATAGGTCATTACCAAAAAGCCTTCATCAATTTCAGTCTCCTCCAAAGAACCTTTAACGACATTTTTCAAATCCATTGTTTTAATTTCCATTGTTTCTTATTTAGATTCATTCTAAACTAAATCATCCTTAAGCATTGGTACTACTGCAAAAGTATGTTATTTATAACACTTCTATAAAATAAAACAATAAAAAACATCGAACGACATTTATAGTCCTTTGAGCGTTGTTTATATTCCATTGACATATCTACTTTTGTCTTGAATCTTCGCTATCGAATATCCAAAACCAATATTGAGCACCATCTTATGTTAAAAACTACTTATTTTTATGCCATTGGATTAAGCTATAAAAAGGCTGATGCAGATATTAGGGGACGTTTTAGTTTGGACGACACTTCAAAACAAAATTTACTCCATCAGGCGAAAGAAGTAGGCATTGAGAGTTTGATCGTCAACTCAACTTGCAACAGAACCGAGCTTTATGGTTTTGCAGAACATCCTTACCAACTTATCAAATTACTTTGTGAGAATTCCAAAGGCACTATTGAAGAGTTTCAGCATGTTGCTTATATTCATAAAAACCAAGAAGCCATTTCGCACATGTTTCGTGTAGGATCGGGATTGGACAGTCAAATTTTAGGTGATTTTGAGATCATAAGTCAACTTAAAACATCTGCGAGATCATCCAAAAAACTGGGATTGCTCAACGCCTTTACGGAACGCTTGCTGAATGCAGTCATCCAAGCCAGCAAACGCATTAAAAACGAAACGGAGATTTCTTCGGGAGCAACTTCTGTATCCTTTGCCTCCGTCCAATATATCTTAAAAACGATTGAAAACGTTACAGACAAAAATATTTTACTTTTTGGAACTGGTAAAATCGGAAGAAACACCTGTGAAAACTTAGTGAAACACACTAAAAACGAACATATCACCTTAATCAATAGAACGAAAACCAAGGCTCAAGAAGTTGCTGGTAAATTCAATCTATTAGTTAAAGATTATGCCAATCTCCAAGAGGAAATCAATGTCTCTGACATCTTAATTGTTGCTACAGGCGCCCTTAATCCTACAGTTGACAAAAATTGTATCCAATCTAAAAAACCATTATTGATTTTAGATCTTTCGATTCCGAAAAATGTCAATCCTGATGTTACTGAATTATCCAATGTATCCTTGATTCATCTCGATGATTTATCGCAAATGACAGACGATACTTTAGAGCGTAGAAAAACATTCATCCCATTAGCAGAAAATATTTTAGAAGAAGTTAAACTGGATTTTAACAATTGGCTTGAAACTCGTAAATTTGCACCAACCATCAACGCATTAAAGCATAAATTGCTCGATTTCAAAAATGCGGAATTGGAAACCCAACGTAAAAAATACGCTGATTTCGATGAAGCCCAAGCCGAATTGATCAGTAATAATATCATTCAAAAAATAACCAATCACTTCGCGTATCATCTTAAAACAGATGACACGTCTACTGATGACAGTATTGAACTCATCAGAAGAGTGTTCCAGTTAGAATCCACTACAAATGTCTAAAATAATAAGAATTGGCACCCGTGATAGCGAGTTAGCGCTATACCAAGCCAAAGCTGTCCAAAATCAACTTGAGACCTTGGGTCATCTTACCCAGTTAGTTCCTGTAAAATCAACCGGAGATTTGGTTCTTGATAAACCCATCTATGAAATGGGCATTGTTGGCGTGTTTACTCGAATTTTAGATGCGGCAATGCTCAACAACGAAATTGATATTGCCGTCCATTCCTTCAAAGATGTTCCGACACTTTTACCTCAGGGTATTGTTCAAGCCGCAGTATTAAAACGCGGCAACGTTAGGGATACTTTGGTTTTCAAAAAAAATGAAGAATTTCTATCGCAAAGAGATGCAGTGATTGCCACTGGTAGCTTAAGACGGAAAGCTCAATGGCTCAATCGGTATCCAACGCATACCATTGTTGGCTTAAGAGGCAATGTCAATACACGACTTCAAAAACTGCATGACAATGAAGATTGGAATGCGGCCATTTTTGCCGCTGCCGGGATTGGAAGAATTGGAGCGCGTCCACAAGATGCCATCAATTTAGATTGGATGGTTCCAGCTCCTGCACAAGGCGCCATCATGATTACGGCACGTGAAGAAGATGAGGAAGTGCTTACCATCTGCAAAGAAATCAATCACGAAGAAACCGAAATCTGTACCACCATCGAGCGTCGTTTTTTGAATCTTTTAGAAGGTGGCTGTTCGGCACCTATTGGTGCTTTAGCATTTATCAAAAATGAAGAGGTCAACTTTCAGGGTGTCCTGTTGAGTTTAGATGGCACCAAAAAAATTGAAGTTACACGTATCGAAAAACTCGGGAATCACCACAATATTGCTCAGTTTGCTGCAGATTACGTGTTGGAGCGTGGCGGAAATCGAGTGATGAACGAGCTCAATGACACAGATAAAGTCATACAAGTATTCTCCACTCGGAATTTATCCGAATTACAACGCCAGCGTTTTAAAAATGTCACCGTAGAAAGTACCGACTTCTTAAAAATAAGCTTGAATAGGATTGCAAAACCTATTTTGAAGTCACCCATTGAAAACGTCATCATCACCAGCCAAAATGCTGTAGAAGCTATTACTGCAAGTGTTCCTAAAGAAGAATTACAATTTAAGAATATCTATTGCGTTGGCCGCCGCACCAAAAGATTGATAGAAAATAGAATTGGTAAAGTCAAGCATTCTGAAAATTATGCGAAAGATCTTGCTGCCTATTTAGTAGAGTTTATTGATGGCACTGAAGTGACCCATTTTTGTAGCGACATCAGATTGGATGAATTGTCTCAAACCCTTGAAAAAAACAATATTAAGGTGAATGAAGTTGAGGCGTACAAAACTGTTCTGGATTCAGAAAAAATAGACCCAAAGATTGAAGGGATTATGTTTTATAGCCCGTCAACCGTAGAAAGCTATATGATTAATAACGAAGCCGAAGGTAAAGTTGCTTATTGCATAGGAGATACTACCGCAGCCGAAGCTGAAAAGCATTTTGAGGATGTGCGGGTTGCGAGAATTCCGACCGTTGAGAGCGTAATTGATTTAGTGAATGAAAATTATGCCTCATAAAACAGAAACAACCTGCAAATAGGTTTTTAATTCTGAACCTGCAAGGTTTCTAAAACCTTGTAGGTTTTGATATGAGAGCTATTATTATTGACAAATAAAATCTAAAGTGAAACGATGAGATTCCTGCCTTCGCAGGAATTTATCAAAAACCTTGTAAGTTTAAAATCTGAATTACCGTTATAAAAAAGAAAATCATTAACTTAAAAAATGAGATTCCTGCCTTCGCAGGAATGTGGACATGATAAAAAACGATTTATACTTAAGAGCATTAAAAGGAGAAACAGTAGACCGTCCGCCAGTGTGGATGATGCGTCAAGCTGGACGTTATTTGCCTGAATTTCAAGAAATAAAAGCCAAATACGACTTCTTCACCCGTTGTAGAACCCCAGAATTGGCGAGTGAAATAACCGTGCAGCCCATCCGTCGATACGGAATGGATGCCGCTATTTTATTCAGCGACATCTTGGTCATACCGCAAGCTATGAATATTGAGGTGCAAATGAAACCTGATTTTGGACCTTATTTACCAAATCCAGTACGTACACAAAAAGATGTGGACAATGTAATTGTTCCGGATGTGCACGTTGAATTGGACTATGTCATGCAGGCTATTAAAATGACTAAAGACATGCTTGACGATGAGGTACCTTTAATTGGTTTTGCAGGATCACCTTGGACTATCTTATGTTATTGCGTTCAAGGTCAAGGCAGCAAAAACTTTGACAAAGCAAAGCAGTTTTGTTTTACAAACCCAATTGCCGCACATCAATTGTTGCAAAAAATTACCGATACCACCATTACCTATTTACAAGCAAAAGTGGCTGCTGGATGTGATGCCGTACAGATCTTTGATTCTTGGGGCGGTATGTTAGCACCTTCCGATTATCACGAATTTTCTTGGCAATATATCAATCAGATCATTGAAGCTTTAAAGGACCATGCGCCTGTGATCGCTTTTGGTAAAGGCTGTTGGTTTGCATTAGGCGACATGGCAAGATCAAACGCTACAGCTTTAGGAATTGACTGGACCTGTTCTCCAAGAAATGCACGTTATTTAACTGGAGGAAATATTACCTTACAAGGTAATTTTGATCCTTCCAGACTATTTTCGCCGCCTGCAGAAATCAAGAAAATGGTAAAACAGATGATTGATGAGTTTGGGAAAGATAAATATATCGTGAACTTAGGTCATGGAATTTTACCGAATATTCCTTTGGATAACGCCAAAGCGTTTATTGATGCGGTAAAGGAGTATAAGAGCCCATCCTAACCTTCCATAAGGGAAAGAACTGTTGTGGAGACAACATTAATAGATTAATTTTCCCAACCTGCAAGGTTTCTAAAACCTTGTAGGTTTTAATCATAATAGAGAGCACAAGAAATGTTTGGCAGAATCTCAAATTTTATTACATTCAAATCCCCTCTTCTTTGGAGAGGGTCAGGGAGAGGCCTATGATTGGCAACATTTTTAAAGGCATTAAAGCCTACGCAGGAACTTTCAAATTAATTTCCAAACTCGGACTTTGGAAGTTTTTTGGTATTCCTATGTTGATCAGTTTTTTGGTGGCATCGACAATCATAATTTCTGCTTATAGTTTCTCAGATAATTTCGCTTATTATATTTCTAAACTTTGGGTTTGGGAATGGGGAAATGAAACGTTTTTCCTAATCAGTGAAATTTTAAGTGGTATTTTGATTCTCGTGCTGGGCTTTATTCTATATAAGCATATTGTAATGGCCTTCTCAGCGCCTTTTATGAGTCCGGTATCAGAAAAAATTGAAGCCCATTTATTGGGTGTGGAAAGGCACCAACATAGAGACACCTCGTTTTCTG
Organism: Gelidibacter pelagius; assembly: GCF_017581925.1. GTDB lineage: Bacteria > Bacteroidota > Bacteroidia > Flavobacteriales > Flavobacteriaceae > Gelidibacter > Gelidibacter pelagius. The sequence goes on from NZ_JAGEVG010000001.1 coordinate 48,366, forward strand.
AACAATTATGGCGCGGCATACGGATTAATGTCAGAAATTTAATGATGGAATTGCTGTTGACAATCCCCATCATACTCATTGGCTTTATACCAATAATTGGTTTCTTCTCTACCATTGCATTGTTCTTGGTACAAGCCTACTATGCAGGTTTCGGAAATATGGATTATACATTGGAACGGCATTTTAAATATGATGAAAGCATTAAATTTGCAAAACAGCATCGCGGATTGGCCATTGGGAACGGTATTGTTTTTATGTTGTTCTTATTGATTCCGGTAATCGGAATTATTTTTGTGCTGCCATTATCGGTAACCGCGGCATCAACAGAAACCGTAGCTTTGCTTAAATCACAAAACAGATTAAAATCCAATGATTTATAGTTCGGACCTTTTCACTATTTCACTTTTAAAGCCCAAAGATGCCTTGCAGCTGAATAAATTACTCGTGTCCAATACTGATCGTTTTATTCGGTTTCTTCCAAAAACCTTAGAAGAGAACACAACCCTAGAAAGTACGCGTAACTATATTCAACGAAAAACTAAATCGGCTGAAAAAAGAAATGAATTTGTTTTTATCATCCATGATAAACACAGTATTGATATCATCGGAATGATCATTTTGAAGAATTTGGATTGGAAAGCAAAACAAGGTGAATTTGCCTATTGCATTGGAAAACGCTTTAAAGGCAAAGGCTTGATGAGCAAAGCCATAAAAGCAACCTCCAACTATGTTATTAAGAACTTAGGCTTGGAAACACTTCAAATCCTTTCACACAAAACTAATTTGCCGAGTATAAATACGGCTATACGGTCGGGTTTTAAATGGCAAGGCACTTTAAAAGATGAGTTCAAGCCTTTAAATGAAGCTCCCTTAGATATGGAACTTTTTGAATATTCCATAGCGACCTGACCTGCCAGGTTTCAAAACTGACCTGCAAGGTTTCCAAAACCTCGACCTGCAAGGTTTCCAAAACCTTGTAGGTCTAAAACCTAACAACTTATGAAACTAGAAAAATTAGAAAAAAGCCACTACTATCATATTTTTAATCGCGGGATCAATAGTGAGCCAATCTTTAAATCAAATGATAATAAAGATTATTTTTTAATGCTTTTCAATAAACATCTTGGAGATAAAGTTGATGTTTTAGCTTATTGCTTAATGACAAACCACTTTCATTTCGTAATAAGATTGAATGAAGATGAACAGATTGCAACCCAATCGTTTTCAAATTTTTTCAATGCCTACGCGAAAGCTTATAATAAACAACAGTCTAGAACCGGAAGTCTGTTTGAGAAGCATTTCCGTCGAAAACGCATCGATTCAGATAAATACCTTAGAAATGTGATCATGTATGTGCATAACAACCCATTGCATCATGGAACCGAAATCGATATAATTGATTATAAATATTCATCCTATCAAAATTTTATAGCGAACCCAAAACAGCAATCTGTAACAATTGAAAAGGATTTTGTGATTGAATTGTTTGATACACTGGAGAATTTTAAAATTACACATCATGATTTCTCTTCAGCCGATTCTCTGGATATAGAGTTGCAAGATTTGACAAGCTCAGACCTACAAGGTTTCCAAAACCTTGCAGGTCAAGACAACGATAGTTCTCAGCAGCAAGTCAACCTGCAAGGTCTCCAAGACCTTGTAGGTTTCAAATCAACCAAAAACAAATTCTACAATTACATCCAAACCCTCCAGGACATCATCGTTTCTAAACTTGAAACTGTAGATGGCAAGGCCAAATTTCAAGAAGACCTGTGGGAACGCCCTGAAGGCGGTGGCGGTCGAACGCGAGTCATTGAAAACGGCAATGTTTTTGAAAAAGGAGGGGTCAATATTTCCGCAGTTCATGGCGAATTGCCGGATAGCATGCAGCAATATTTTGGTGTAAAAAACGCTAATTTCTTTGCCTGCGGCTTGAGTCTAGTGCTCCATCCAAAAAACCCAATGGTTCCGACCGTACACGCCAATTGGCGCTATTTTGAAATGTACGATCAAGAGGGGAAAATCGTAGATTCATGGTTTGGTGGCGGACAGGATTTGACACCTTACTATTTGTTTGACGCAGATGCCATTCATTTTCACCAGGTCTGTAAAACGGCCTGCGATAAGCATCATCCTGATTTTTATGAACTTTACAAGAAAAGATGTGACGAGTACTTTTGGAACACGCATCGCAACGAAGCACGCGGCGTTGGTGGATTGTTTTTTGATTATTGCAAATCAAGTGATGACATGTCCATGGACGATTGGTATAACTTTGTAACAGAAGTAGGCGATAGTTTTTTGGACAGCTACGTACCCATTGTTGAAAAACGAAAAGAATTGCTGTATTCAGACTCGCAACGAAACTGGCAAGAAATCCGTCGTGGCCGGTATGTAGAATTTAACTTGGTTCACGACAAAGGCACCTTATTTGGATTGAAAACCAATGGCCGTATTGAAAGTATTTTGATGAGTCTGCCGCCACATGTGCAGTGGGTTTATGATCATCATCCTGAAACTGGAAGTGAAGAAGAACGACTCGTTAACATCTTACAAAACCCGAAAAATTGGGTTTAAAACGATATTAACTGTAATGTTTTTGTATGCTTTTATCCTTTGAGCAAAACGATAGCATTTTTTATCTCGAATTTTATGTTGGCTATCGTTATAAAACTCTGAAAGGAAGGGTGAAATAGCAGACGATTTTAATGATTGTTCTGGGTTTTAATCATTTCCACGTCATCACCTCTTTACTCACTTCATTAAACTTATTAGTGATGTGAAATAGGCGGGCTTTTAGCAATAGTTTTCTACCTTCCAAATGTCTTGTGTAAATCAATTTTGACCGACCAAGATGTTGGTTCCAATGCTTTTGAAAGATCAGAGCTCTTTTTTTATGATCACCAAACATTTCGGGAACGGCATAAAAATTTTCGAGATCCAAACGCCGTTTAAAAAAACTGGTTCTTATGATCAAATAGCGAGGTGTTTCAATAGGCGCTAACAGTTGGCTCAAAGCTCCCGTAAACAAGGCATCTTCCAATCTTGACGCATTATTTAGGCAACAAATCAACTGTCCTTGAGAAGAAAACTCTGCAATCACTGAAATATTCTGCCTTTTAGAAGTCATGTGACCCAATTCATAAAGCGTGTCCAAAATGGCATTTCCCATTTCCTTGATTCTCTGAAACAAAAATCCATGGTGCGAATAAAGTTGAAAGGCCTTGTAAAATCGGTATCCAAACGAAAGCATTAAGGCAATAACCAAAGAGTTCAAAAAATAATACACCCCTCGGTTCAAAATAACTTGAATGCTTTTGACGAAATATTCAATAAAAAACAAACCCAATCCCAGTAGCAATTCTAAAATAAAAAAGAGCACCATATCTTTATAATAGATCCGCTTCTGACGCTTATATGGAATTTCATCCAAATCCATAAGTTTGATTTCTCTTGTCAAATGACTGCCCGAATCAATGGCAACCTGCCAGCTATTTACAGTATTACTTCGATCCTTGGAGTTTTGAAGTGTGATTTCATTTAAAGTTTCAACATCTTCTGCTCTGATTTCTTTTGGAAGTTCCAATCGATCCAAACCATTTTCAATAACCGGAAAGGTTTTATTGGAAACGCCCATAAAAGCTTGAAATCGGCGTTGGAGGGTTTCCACATCTTTACCGCCATTGGACGCCGTTGGATCAATACAGGCAAGGTGCCAGATATTCCCCACTTTATGAGGATTTAAAGGATTTTTTCGAATAGCACGACCACGCATTTGATTACTCGACACAAATGAGCCTACAAATGATGCGAGAATCAAGCTATTTATCGATGGTGCATCCCATCCTTCACCCAATAGCGATTTCGTACCAACTAAGATTTTGATGTCACCCTGCTGAAAAAGCAGTGTCAGTACCTCAACCGCAGATTTTGACGTACCGCTTTTTGGAGTAAGCACTAAAAATTCGGCATCTGATGGAAATTCAGAAAAGGAAAAATTTTCAGCGCCTGCAATGTGCTCCACTGCAACTTTTATAGACTGATGAATAACCACAATACTACCAGAAAGCACTGCCAAATACTGTTTGTCTGCAAAATGAGATCGCAAATATTGAAAAATGGGAATCACTCCAATTTTGTTGATGGTTTGTATTTGATCATTTGGCGTGCTACAAAATTCCTTTCTGATATAATCGGTGAGAATCACACATCTTAAATCACCATTGAGATGTTCATATTCTGAGGTCACCACAGTCACAATACTTTTGAGTTTACTGGGGCTTTTGGTCAAGGATTTATAAAGCAAAGTTTCACCTATCAAATCGATCTTTCCGTTGTTAAATCCACTCATCCGTTTCAACTCATTTTCCAAAGATTTTAAATAAGACTCTTGATCTTCAAGTGTTAAACGATCATTTACAAGAATATTTTGCAATAAAACCTGTATCCACTCTAAGGTCAAATCAGGAAATTCGATGGTTTCGCTCCTTTTAAAACCCAAAATTCTCAATTTTTCCTTTGGAATTATTACCCCACATTTATTAAGAAAAATCAAGATGGACGAAAAGTACTCCACATTCCCGTATAAATCCTCTAAATGTTCAGAGGTATGCCGATAAAATCGGTGTTGGATCAAAAACGTTTTAAACATTTCATCAATTAAAAGTACATCAACAAAATCCGCAATTTGACGTCGATAAGCCACAATAAAATTGATTTCTAAATCATCAGGCTTGGACAAATAAATAAAATCTTGATGTGGGCATAAATCAGTCGCTTTTACAAGATCTGGAACCGCAATTTCATCATCAATTGGGCCACAGAGAATAAAGTATTTAGAAATTTCCGTACGATCACTGTCATAAGGAGGCGTTGCTGTAAGTGCCACAACATAAGGATTGATGGCGTTTTTCAAGTCCATGAGCGTTTGCCACCAACTATTTTTTAAATGATGTGCTTCATCCAAAACCAGAACTTCAATTTGATGTTTTTCGAAAAACGCGGTAAAATCCCCTAAACTTTTGAACGATTTATGCAATGCATGTAGCGATTGATAGGTGACAAAGGTGATGTCAGAAGGTTCCTTTATGTTAAATGAAAAGTTCTTAAAATCTTGATATTCCGTAAAAAATTCTTGCAGTCTGTTTTCCCACTGGTTTCTAATCGTTAAGGTAGGTGCAAGAACCAGTGTTTTCTTGCCAATTTTCCTGATAATTTCAATGCCGAGAATCGTTTTGCCAGAACCCGGTGGTGCTACCACATGAAAATGACAGTCTGAAAGATGACGTTCAAAATTTTCTAAAAGAATCTGTTGATAATTTCTCCAGGTGAACACAAATTTCAAATGTCTGAAGCGGTTATTCAAGTTTAAGTGGGTTTAAATTTTTAAATTTGCAAAAGCTAAAAATAAGTAATTCATAGTAAAAGCAACGAGCGTTCTCCACCTCATTTTAGAGGAATATATAATTAACGTTGAAATAGGATGCCGTCAACTTTCACTTTCACTTTTAACATAGAATCATGTACCCATTAAGAAGAAATAGAAGATTAAGAACCAATGAAGCCATTCGATCTTTAGTTAGAGAAACCATCATTTCACCAAATGATTTTTTGGTGCCACTTTTTGTCGTAGAAGGCAAAAATGTCAAAGAAGAAATTGCCTCGATGCCAAATTACTTTCGCTACAGTTTGGATCTCTTAGAAAATGAAGTCAAGGAACTTTGGAACATGGGCTTAAAATCCGTTTTACTTTTTGTGAAAGTTCCCGATAATCTAAAAGACAATCAAGGCAAGGAAGCTATCAACCCTAACGGATTGATGCAACGGGCTATTAAAACGGTTAAGAACGCTTGTCCCGAGATGTTGGTGATGACCGATGTGGCCTTTGATCCTTATTCCGCTTATGGACACGATGGCATCGTGCAAAATGGAATGATTCTGAACGATGAATCCGTTGATCTTTTAGCTGAAATGAGCGTTTCGCACGCTGAGGCTGGCGCCAACTTTGTCGCTCCAAGTGATATGATGGATGGTCGAATTTTGGCGATACGTGAAGCTTTGGAAGATGAAGGCTTTACTGAAACAGGTATTATGAGCTATTCGGCTAAATATGCCTCTGCATTTTACGGGCCTTTCCGAGATGCCTTGGATTCTGCGCCAGTGGACATGAAAAATATTCCCAAGGACAAAGCCACCTATCAAATGGATTACGGCAACCGTTTTGAAGCGCTTAGAGAAACCGAAATGGATATTGACGAAGGTGCAGATATTGTCATGATCAAACCAGGACTATGCTATTTGGATATTGTACGGGAAATCAAAAATGCGGTGGATGTTCCTGTTGCTGTATACCAAGTATCTGGAGAATATGCGATGTTGAAAGCGGCGGCTGAAAAGGGTTGGCTAAACCACGATGCTGTGATGATGGAACAAATAACCGCCATAAAACGCGCTGGAGCTGATGTAATCGCTTCTTACTTTGCGAAGGATGTGGTTCGACTTTTGAATAAATAAAACCTTCTGATTGCTTAGGTTTTATCATTTTGAATACTGTGGATAGTTTCTAATTCCTTATGTGTAATTCATATTAAATCATCGGTTTTAATTACCAATCAAAAATATTTTTATATATTTAATTTCGATTAAACCTGTAATCTCTTAATATATTTTTGAATCAAATGGATAATATAGACACAAAAATCCTTCAAATGCTTCGCCGAAACGCACGCGAATCTTTTGCAACCATTGGTAAAAAAGTAGAACTCTCTGCCCCTGCTGTGGGTAAACGTGTTAAGCAATTAGAGGAAAAAGGAATTATTTTAGGATATTCCCTAAAAATCAATCACGAGAAACTTGGCGTGGCAACCAAAGCATATATCAATTTAAGTATCCATCAATCGAGTACTTTAAGAACGGCCTACAACCAAATTATCCATCAAGAAGAGGTGCAGCGTTGTGACCGGATTACGGGCGAAGATAGCTTGTGCATTTTAGGATTCTTTAAAAACAATCAAGATTTGATCACTTTTATTGAACGTATTTCACAATATGGAGTGCCGACTACCAGCATTATTTTAGAAAGTTAAGTACTAATTTTAAGTCATTTTCTTAAAAACACAAATCAAGAAACTAAGAATATGCTTAAATTAGCAAGAAACACTCAAATCAATGACCTTATTAATCCTTTATGCATTTATTTCTATTTTCTTCTCGTTTCTCTGTTCCATATTAGAGGCGGTTTTGTTGAGCTTAACACCAACCTTTATTAATATTAAGAAGAAAGAAGGCAAAAGTTACGCAGTAAGTTTGGAAGCATTAAAAAAGGATGTCGATCAACCACTTATCGCGATTTTAACACTTAACACCATTGCACACACGGTCGGCGCCATTTTAGTGGGTGTCCAGGCTGAAAAAGTATTTGGAAATGGCGACAATTCCATTTTGATCGTGTCAGCGGTGATGACCCTTCTTATTTTGGTTTTGTCTGAAATCATTCCGAAAACAATTGGTGCCACTTATTGGAAAAACTTGGCTAATTTCACTTCAAAAGGGCTCAATATTCTAATATTTCCATTAAAATATACCGGTATTCTTTGGCTTTTACAATTGACCACAAAACTGATTGGTGGCAAAAATGCCCATGTCAGTACCGTAAGTAGGGACAGTTTTTTAGCCATGGCCGATATTGCCCATGAGGAAGGCGTGTTTCAGGCATCAGAGAGTACAGTCATTAAAAACCTTATCAACTTTAAAAAGATTTTAGCAAAAGACATCATGACGCCACGAACCATGATGGTTTCTGAGGATGAAAAAACCTCAGTAAAAACCTTTTTTGATGAGAATCAAGAGCTTCGTGTATCACGAATACCAATTTATTCCGAAAATCCGGATAATATCACTGGATTAGTGCTTAAAGATGATATCTACAGAGAAATGGCCCTTGATAACGACGATAAAGTTCTGGCGGATATCCGACGGGATATCATCATTATTGAACGTAATTTACCCATTCCTATCTTATTTGAGAAATTAGTGGCGAGTAAAAACCACATGGCTTTGGTCGTGGATGAATACGGCACCGTTACTGGATTGGTCACTATGGAAGATGTGATTGAAACCTTATTGGGACTTGAAATCATGGATGAAAGTGATAATGTTGCAGACCTTCAAAAGCAGGCTCGAAAAAGCTGGGAAGCTCGTGCCAAACGCTTGGGAATGATTCAGGACCAGCAGGAAAAGGAGATCAAAACTCAAAATGACAACTCCAAAAATGATCATTAATGGAAACCTGCATCATCCAATCGCCATTGGGATTCACCAAAATTAGTGGTGATGAAGACGGTATTACTTCCATCTCCATATTGAATTCTGAAGAAAGAGTCACGGATATTATTCCCATAGAACTTGAAGATTGCGTCCATCAACTCAATGAATATTTTGAAGATAAACGCACACAGTTCGATCTTACATTAAATCCTGAAGGTACAGACTTTCAGAAAAAGGTATGGTCGGCACTTCAAACCATTCCTTATGGAAAAACATGTTCCTATTTAGAACTATCTCAACAGCTGGGAGATGCCAAAGCCATAAGAGCCGTCGCCAATGCCAACGGCAGGAATCCATTGTGGATTGTTGTGCCCTGTCATCGCGTCATCGGAAGTGACGGAAGCTTGACGGGTTATGCCGGCGGATTATATCGCAAGCAATGGCTGTTGGAGCATGAAAGTCCTTATAAACAACAATCTTTATTTTAAGTAAAATTGGACTTGACATGCTCTAACCCTAATACTTCAAGACTGTCAGCTATTGTTCTATAGCCATTGCAAGAATATTCCCTATATTTAGTCCTCTAAACACCAACCTATGAAATTTCTTAAAAAATTCCTTAAATGGATTCTCATTTTACTTGTGCTCTTAGTGGCCATTTTGTACATCACAGATACAGATTATTTATTAAAAGCTGTGAGAACCATTTATATCAAAGGTCATACAACAGCCTATTTAGAAGACTATAAAGAATTTGATAATGAAGTAGTAGCCAACGGGACACCACAACCTTGGCCAAACCACGCGCAATATAATTCTGCCAAAGAAACGGAAGCACTCCAAAAAATCAATACAGATCTTGGAACTATAGCTTATGTCATTATCAAGAATGACAGCATTTGGTTTGAAAACTATTATGACGGCTTTGGTGAAAACTCCAAGACCAACTCATTTTCCATGGCCAAAAGTTATGTCTCTGGATTGATGCAAAAAGCCATTGAACAAGGTCATATCAAAAGTTTGGACCAACCAGTTGGTGATTTCTTTCCAGAATTTAGTGAAGGAAAAGCCGCAAAAATGACGGTTGGTGACCTATCTACCATGAGTTCCGGCACCAATTGGGATGAAGCTTACTACTCGCCATTATCCATTACCACACGGGCGTATTTTGATGACGATTTAGCAAAGGTGATTTTAGGATTGAAAATGGAGGATGAACCCGGACAAAAATTCAAGTATGCCAGTGGTGATACTCAATTATTGGCCATGGTAATCGAAAAAGCAACAGGTAAAAAAATATACGATTATTTATCCGAATCCTTCTGGAAACCATTGGGTTCTGAGAATTCAACACTTTGGCAAGTGGATAGTGAAGCCAATGATTTGGTCAAAGCCTATTGCTGTATTGCCAGTAATGCCAAAGATTTTGCCCGCTATGGGAAATTATTTAAGGATCACGGGAAATGGAATGGCAAGCAAATTTTAGATTCTACATTTGTTGCCAAATCCGTCGTACCTCGTTTCCCAGATGGTCAAGAATATGGATACGGATGGTGGCTGATTCAAGATCATAACGGAAAAGACTTTTTTATGATGCGTGGCCATCTGGGCCAATACGTCATCGTTCAACCTGAAGACAACGTGATTATAGTGCGCTTGGGTCATGAATCGCTAAAAGTTGATTATGATGGAGAGCCCTTTACGGACGACATTTATGCGTATATTGATGAGGCTTATGTGATGATGGGTCGAGATTAGTTTTGACGTAAGCCTTATAAAATTATATTTTTGAATTATAAAATAACTAATAAGATTCCCGCCTTCGCGGGAGTGGATGATGATTAGCAAACTCAATCTTGAAGACATCTTATTTCTGGATATTGAAACGGTTCCAGAAACACGTCATTTCTCAGAATTGGATAAGGTCAAACAAGATCTTTGGGAGCTCAAATCCAAATACCAAAGGGCTGATATTTCAGCAGAAGATTTTTATGAACGTGCAGGGATCTGGGCCGAGTTTGGTAAAATCGTATGTATTTCAGTGGGATATTTCAAATTCCAAGGCGATATTAGGACATTTAGAGTGACCTCTTTCTATGGTGATGAGGTTAAAATTCTTAATGATTTTAAAAATTTAGTCATATCTCATTTCAGTCAAACCAAACATTTGTTGTGCGCCCATAATGGGAAGGAATTTGATTTCCCATATATCGCGAGACGCATGATTATACACAATATCGAATTGCCCTACAAATTGAACCTCTTCGGCAAAAAACCTTGGGAAGTTCCGCATTTGGATACCATGGATTTATGGAAATTTGGTGATTATAAAAACTACACCTCTTTAAAATTATTGACCAACGTGCTCGGTATTCCTTCACCCAAAGATGATATTGATGGTAGCGAAGTTTGCCGAGTGTATTATGAAGATAATGATGTTGACCGTATTGTTATCTATTGTGAAAAAGATACGATTGCAGTAGCACAAATCTTCTTAAGATTGCGTGGGGATTCGATTTTGGACCACAGTGAGATTAAGCATATTTAAATAGTCTCCCGCAGATTTCGCTGATTTGCGCAGAAGGTTTATGTGATAATAATCGATCGATGGTGGAAATCCATCTTGGGCTTTTACTTAAATTTAGAGATATCAAAAAAATCGCTGTAGATAACAAAATTATGCCTTGATGATGACGTAATTAAAATCTCCCGCTGATTTCGCTGATTGGCGTAGAATTTTAAGCGATAATTTGCGATTTGCGATGATATTGAATCTTGGGAATGGGCTTAAACTTAGAGATATTAAAAAGACTTCTTCAGTAAATTCTTAGAATAGACCATATAGAGAATATAATAATAAAATTTCGCAGAGCGTGCGGAAGTACGCAGGTATTTATTTCCGTGACAATCTGTGGAAATTTTTCAATAGAAAGTAGGTTTCTGATGACAAATTTCTCACAAAAAATTCATGCTTTGTCCCTGGGGCGTGGGTTAAAGCATGAATATCTTTTTTGTGAGCATTAAAATACCTTTAAGTAATTTTAATGTTTTTTGAAAGGTCTCAAATAATTTGCTTTCAGATAATGTAGGTTTTGGTAGATTTGGAGCGGTATTCATAAGTCAAAATTTATGGTAGATTTGGGGCTAATCACAAGTTAGGTTTATGGTAAATTTGGTTTAATATGGTTGGTTAATTAGGTTCTGTAAATATGAAACTTTTTTTGAATAAATCAGTTTAAATACATTATTATTCGATGAAATACCTAATTATTTAACATTTAACAATCGTTATTAGGATTAATCTTACAGAAAATTATCATTATTAATCCTCTGGGTTTAATTACAGTCTCATTAACTTGGTCAATCAAGCCTCAAATACACGATTTTACTTTCGCATATATAATATCGCATAACCGACTGAACAATAACCTCATGCGTAGTTCAAACCTCTATAACTCCCCGAAACCTCCTGAATAAACCTTCTCCCTACAACTAATGTCACAAGAATTTCAGAGGAGTTTACTAAATACTATTCATACTATCATTAGGGCTTTCTTAAACGCAAAAAATTTCATCTCTGAAATAATGCTGTTCTCATAACCAAATTTTAAAATGTAATTAGATAAAAAAACCACAAACACACAAATTCCAATGCTGATTGAATTTTGTGTATTTGTGGCCTATATTTCTAAGTGTAGAATATTATTTAAAGGACCATTTCAGGGATATCACCTTCTATGATCAATTTGCCTTCTGTAGCCTTTTTGATATCTTCAACTGATATTCCCGGAGCGCGCTCCAACAATTTAAATCCGTCTTCAGTAACCTCTAAAACGGCCAAATTGGTCACAATTTTTTTAACACAGGCCACTCCCGTAAGGGGTAAACTGCATTTTCTTAGTAATTTGGATTCCCCTGCTTTATTGGTATGCATCATCGCGACAATAATGTTTTGAGCACTGGCGACCAAATCCATGGCACCTCCCATTCCTTTTACCATTTTACCCGGGATTTTCCAATTGGCAATATCACCTTCTTCAGAGACCTCCATAGCGCCTAAAATGGTCAAATCGACATGTTGTCCCCTAATCATGGAGAAACTCAAGGACGAGTCAAAGAAACTGGCTCCTGGCAAGGTAGTGATGGTTTGTTTTCCCGCGTTGATCAGATCTGCGTCTTCTTCCCCTTCCAAAGGAAAAGGCCCCATACCTAAAACGCCATTTTCACTTTGGAATTCAACTTCTATATCGTCTCTTACATAATTGGCAACCAAGGTTGGGATGCCTATGCCTAGGTTGACGTAATACCCATCCTGGACTTCTTGTGCAATACGCTTTGCTATTCCTATTTTGTCTAACATTTTTTTAAAGTTATTTCATTCCCGCGATCCCGATATCTATCGGGAGGGAATCATGAATTTATTGCAATATTTCCTCGTTTTTCAATTCAAAGCTATTTTTTATGAATGAAAAAATCCTAACAATTTTACTTATAACCTCTTTCTAACCGTTAATTGTTCTATCCGCTTTTCGTAATTCTCACCTTGAAAAATACGCTGAACAAATATTCCAGGAATATGGATTTGATTGGGATCCAAGCTTCCAACGGGAACCAGTTCTTCAACCTCAGCAACTGTGATTTTCGCTGAGCCACACATGGCTGGATTAAAATTTCTGGCAGTCCCTTTAAAGATCAAATTACCTGCAGCATCACCTTTCCAAGCTTTGACGAACGCGAAATCCGCCTCAAAAGCTTTTTCCAAGACATACATTTTTCCGTTAAACTCACGGATTTCCTTTCCTTCCGCTACCTCCGTACCGTATCCGGCTGGGGTGAAAAAGGCCGGAAAGCCTGATTGTGCAGCTCTACAGCGTTCTACTAATGTGCCTTGCGGCACTAGTTCCACATCCAACTCGCCACTGAGCATTTGCCGTTCAAATTCGTCATTTTCGCCTACATAAGAAGAAATCATCTTTTTGATTTGGCGCTTGTGCAATAACAAACCCAAGCCAAAATCATCTACGCCAGCATTATTGGAAATGCAGGTGAGTCCTTTCACGTTCATTTTGACCAAATTATTGATGGCGTTTTCAGGAATCCCACAAAGCCCGAAACCACCCACCATAAGGGTCATATCATCTTTTACCCCTTGCATGGCTTCCGTAACGTTAGCTACTTTTTTATTAATCATGAGTACTTTTTTTAGGAGTTTTAAAATTACGAAATTAAATAGTCAATCTAAAATGATTTGATTTTGTTGATGGTGTGACTATTGTAAGTTTGAACTTATTTATCTCTAAATGTATTTAAAGGCCAAGACGAATCAAAAAACTATTAGATTTGAATGTATTTGACTTACAGATACTTCTATCACATTTCTAAATTTCATCAATTCTCAACCATAAAAAAAACGGTAATGAAAGTTTACCGTTTTTAATTCTTAAAATTGAGGTCAAGAAGGTCTTAAAAATCCAAACGGTCATCAATACCATCAGTATCGGATGAAGTGTCTTCCACTATCTTGCTGCAATCTACATTTATCGAAAGATTGGCCGGACGCTCAAATTCCGCTGTGGAAACGTCAAGATCCTTATCAGCATAGCATTTTTTCATATAAAGTCCCCAAATTGGCAAGGCCATGGAAGCGCCTTGTCCATAGGCAAGACTTCTAAAACGGGTGGCACGCTCTTCACCGCCAACCCAAACCCCGGTGACCAAATTGGGCACCATGCCAATAAACCAACCATCACTTTGATTTTGTGTAGTCCCAGTTTTACCTGCAATTGGGTTTGTAAGAGCATAAGGATAACCAGTCATGATTTCCTTGTAGACAGGATTCCATTTTTCAGCACCTACCGTTCTTAAACGACCTCCTGAACCGGATTGTGTGACCCCTTCCAACAGATTCGTAGTCACATAAGCCACCTCTTCACTCAATACATCTCTTGTTTCTGGAGTAAATTGGTAAAGAACGGTGCCATTTTTATCTTCAATACGCATCACCATCACCGGCTTGGTATAAACACCTTTATTGGCAAATGTGGCATATGCTGCAACCATCTCATAAACGCTCAAATCTGGTGTTCCCAATCCAATGGCAGGAACTGGAGGGATTTCAGATTCAATCCCTAAGTTTTTTGCCATATCAATAACAGGCTGAGGCCCAACCTTATCCATCAAACGCGCTGTAATGGTATTCACCGAATTTGCCAAAGCATTTTTTAATGTTTTAAAGCCACCATATTTCCTGTCAGAATTGTCAGGACTCCAAGGCAATGGATTTCCAAATTTACCTGCTTCAATGGTGATTTTAGTGTTTGGAAACGTATCACAAGGCGATAAATGCAATTGGTCAATAGCCGTAGCATATACAAACGGCTTGAAGGTAGAACCTACCTGGCGTTTACCTTGTTTCACATGATCATATTGAAAATGTCTATAATTGATACCGCCAACCCAAGCCTTTACGTGGCCTGTTTGAGGCTCCATGGACATCATACCAGCATGTAGGAATGATTTGTAATAACGCATGGAATCTGCGGGTTTCATAATCGTATCGATTTCACCTTTCCAAGAAAATACGGTCATTGGTGTGGGTACATCAAATGATGCCAAAATTTCGTTTTCACTCTTGCCATTGGCTTTCATTTTTCGCCAGCGTTCAGATTGACGCATACTTCTGTTAAGAAGACCTGTAATTTCATCAGGTTTTAAATCTAAAAATGGTGCCGTTTTATTTCGATCAGGGGTGTTTTGATGAAAAAACTCAGCTTGTAATCGTGCCATGTGTTCATGAACGGCGTCTTCAGCATATTGCTGCATACGGGAATCTATGGTCGTATAAATTTTTAGACCATCATCATATAAACTATAAAGTCCGGTACCATCTGGTTTTGGATTGTTTCTAATCCAATCTTTCATGAACTCGGTAAGATAAGCCCTAAAATAAGTTGCCAGGCCTTCACGATGGGATTCAGGTGTGTAACGCAATCCTAAATCGAGTTTCTTAAGGGAGTCATTCACATTCTCGGTGATATAATCGTATTTTTCGAGTTGGTTCAAGACCACATTTCTTCTGTTTCTGGTGCCTTCTGGATTACGTGTTGGCCTTGGATTATAAAGTGATGAGTTTTTAAACATCCCAACCAACATTGCCGATTCCATAATCTCCAAATTCATCGGCTCTTTACCAAAATAAATTCTGGCAGCACTACGGATACCGGCAGCATTATTCCCAAAATCATAGATATTGAAGTACATGGCAATTATTTCCTCCTTGGTATACTGACGTTCCAAACGGATGGCAATGATCCATTCCTTTGCTTTTTGGGTGATTCTACCCAAAATGTCCTTTGAACCTTCTCCATGAAATAATTGTTTTGCCAATTGCTGTGAGATCGTACTGGCGCCACCCCCCTTTCCTAAGGTAAATATAGCTCTTAACGTGCCTCTAGCATCAATTCCGGAATGTTCTTTATACCGCACATCTTCAGTAGCAATTAACGCATCAACTAAATGTTGGGGCAAGTCTGAATATTCTACTGGAGTACGGTTGTCATTATGATATATTTTTGCAATTAATTCGCCATCTGAAGAAATAATTTCAGTAGCCAAATTGGTCGTCGGATTTTCCAATCGCGTATGATCTGGCATTTCACCAAAAACACCCCATGAAGCCAAGAAAAACACCAAAACAACGAATAATACGCCTCCTAAAATGGTCATCCAAAACCATCTGATATATTTGGAAAAACTTTGAGTTTCTGCTTTCTTTTTTGCCATAATCTAAATTAATTCGTTGCAGGTTCTATTCTGAAGCCCACGTCTGTAATACCTTCTAAGTTATCAACGCCGTTAACCTCACCATTATTACGCATGGCGTGCTGAATGGTGATCGTATATTCTCCAACCTCATCAAACCTCACCGCTTCCCTATACCATAATTTATTCTCCTTAACATCTGTAAATCCTTCGCCCATCAGTGTTCCATCGGGTTTTGCCATTTGGTATTCCAAAGTATCCTTAATGGTTTTCCCGTGTGGAAAATTAATTTCAGCAATCAAAAATAAATTGCTGAACTTATAATCACTGGTATTTCTAATGTTGATAAACAGATTGTAAAGATTTGTTGAATCTGGAGGCGTCATCGAAAAGGAAATCAAACTGTCTTTGTTCCATTGATTGGGCACGGATTTATATTCGTCAAAAATTTGATTGGAATCGCAGCTGTATACCAAAAGTACAGTTGTCAAAAGTATCCAAGAAAATTTATTTGGCATCGTTGGGATTGGATTTATTCGGGTTTGGTTTTCTGCGTTTATTCTGACTTGATTTTTGAGTCTGTTTGTGTTGAGGCTTCTTGGCTTCACCACCTTGCTTTTGCACCTCTGGTCTTTTAGTTCCGCTTTTCGTATTTCTATTTTTAGTATTCCTGCGTTTGTTCTTGCGTTTTGGAGTATCAAAACGTGTCAAACTATCCTGACCAACCACATTTTCAAAGTCAGATTTCACGTCTTCAATCAATTCTGACGCATAGTCTTCAAGGCTGGCAACCTTTTCCTTTTTCTTATTTAAAGCAATAATTTCATTGGCCTGATCTGTTGTCAGTTTGTGCCAATTCATCCATTCGCCTTCATAAGCAAACCACATGAACCCTCTAAAAATATCTGTTTTTTGACAAACTGCAGTCCCTTTTTCAGTATAGAGTTTGACATCCATTTTAGGGAAGTCCTTTAGGGCATCCAAATAGGAGTCCAATTCATAGTTTAAGCAACATTTCAACTTACCGCATTGGCCCGCTAGTTTTAACGGATTCAAAGATAATTGCTGATATCGTGCCGCCGAGGTACTGACCGATCTAAAGTCTGTCAACCATGTAGAACAACACAATTCGCGTCCGCAAGACCCAATCCCCCCAAGACGTGCGGCTTCTTGACGAAAACCTACTTGTTTCATTTCTATCCGGGTACGAAATTCCTTGGCAAACAATTTTATCAATTCCCTAAAATCAACGCGTTCTTCCGCAGTATAATAAAAGGTAGCTTTACTGGCATCTCCTTGATATTCGATGTCGGAGATCTTCATTTGCAACTTTAAATCAATGGCAAATTGGCGCGCTTTGACCTTCATCGGCTCCTCCTTATCGCGTGCATCAGACCATACGTCAATATCACGCTGAGATGCTTTTCGGTAGATTTTTAAAACCTTTTCTTCATCATCAAGTTTAACGTGTTTACGTTTCATTTGTATCCTCACCAATTCTCCGGTAAGCGTAACCATACCAATATCATGACCAGATTGTGCCTGTGTGGCTACTACATCACCAATACTTAGCGTTAAATTTTCTGTGTTTTTATAATATTCTTTACGTCCATTTTTAAAACGTACTTCGACACCGATAAAAGGCTCTTCACCTTGCGGTAGAGACATGTTGGCCAACCAATCAAAAACAGTTAATTTATTGCAGCTATCTGTGCCACAGGTACCATTGTTCTTGCATCCTTTTGGTTGTCCATCCTTTCCGGTTGAGCAACTGTTACAACTCATGTTATGTTATATATATAATTCGTTTAGTAACGAATGAGGATTAATAAATTATGTCTTTGCACACTATAAAATTTTATTTTCGTAAAACTACAAAGCCATCTTTTTTTAAAACGTAAAGATAAGATTATTTATTTCAGTTATATAATTGAAAATCATGTAACTGATTGAAAACTTATAAAATATTATAATAGGCTTTATAGCAACATATTACAGTTAATTTTATACATTTATAATTGACTTACTGAAAAACTTGTCGATTTTCATGCTCACATTTTATTATGATTTCGATGTCTTTTAAATAACCAATAAATAACCGCATTATGAAAATTAACTCTACACTACTGATTTTATTTAGTTTTTTATTATGTTCAGTTGATTCCTATTCTCAGGACATTTCTTCCACCGTTACCGGAGGCGAATATAAATTTAATGAAAACAAAACACAATGTTTGACGGATGAACAACGCAAAGAAGTCCTCAATGATATTAAATCAAATATCTCCCTCTTAAAATCCCAAAACAGATTGGCTCATAATGAGGCACAAAAACGCGCGCCTTCAACGCTATTTAGTTGGCCAGTAAAAATGAAAGATGGCGCTCCATACAATGATGTTTGGGCCATTTCCAATTATGTTGATCATAACGCCGAGTTTCCAAATAAACTCTTGGACTATAATTGCGGAAGCAAAACATACGATACTAATGACGGCTACAACCACATGGGTGTGGATATTTTTACCTGGCCATTTTCATGGAAAATGATGGATAATGACGAGGCAGAGATTATAGCTGCTGCCCCTGGCCAAATTATTTCAATAGGGAGAACACAATCTGATAGAAGCTGTTCCTTCAATTCGAATCAATGGAATGGCGTATATGTGCAACACGCCGATGGGAGTGTGGCGCTTTATGGCCACATGAAGCAAGGTTCACCTACCTCAAAAACTGTTGGAGATACCGTAGAACGCGGGGAATATCTTGGGATTATTGGAAGTTCGGGGAATTCTACAGGGCCACATTTACATTTTGAGGTATATTCAGAGGTTGAATTAAATGGTGTAGGACAGGATGTGTTGGTAGATCCGTACAAAGGTGATTGCAACAACATGAACACCGATTCTTGGTGGCAAGAACAAAAGCCATATGTCAATCCAAATATTAATGCCGTCTTGACACATTCAGCACCTCCAATATTTCCTGACTGCCCAGATCAAGAAACCACGAATGAAAAAAATGAATTTGCACCTGGTGAAAAGGTTCATCTCGCGGTTTATTTAAGAGATCAACTTGCGGGATCAAAGATTAATCTGAGAGTTTTAAGACCAAATGGAACCGTATACAATAATTGGGACTTTAGCTTAACGGCGAACTACTCCAGTTCCTATTGGTACTGGATCATTAATGCGCCTGCCCTGCCTGGCGAATGGACGTGGCGTGCCACCTACCAAGGCCAAATTGTGGATCACAAATTCACAGTGGGCACATTGAGTGTTGATAACTCTGAATTTGACGCTATTACCGTATATCCAAACCCATTTAATGACGTGGTTAACATTCAATCCAATAGCCTTGTCAAAAAAGCGTCTGTAATGGATATTCTTGGAAAAACAGTGATGACCAAAACTAATGGTGTAGAAAGCATCAAAGAAATAAATTTTCAATCGTTGTCAAAAGGTTTATACTTTTTAAAATTGGAGGGCATCAACAATGAACAAAAGACTATTAAGTTGATTAAAGAATAATAAAATCACTTCATAGGGTTCAGTCGAGATCTAAAAAATATTCTCGACTGAACTCCAATGGATACCACACTCATTAAACTCCTTGTGGCTTTTATTTATTTAGAATTTCAAAGATATTCCTCAAGTCTTGTTTGTAGGGCAAATGGTCTGCACGTCCTTTTTTAAAGATATCATTGCTATTCCCCTGGCCTTTCCGAAGCTCCTTTTGTTCTTCATAGGGCAAATTATGAACTTCCATGCAAGTTGTCGAGCAGCAGTTGTCCATTTTTTCCTTACACGCTTCACACTGGATAAAAAGCAGATGACAAGCATCATTGGCACAATTGGTATGCAAATCGGCAGGCGCCCCACATTGGTGGCAATGTGCAATGACATCTTCAGAAATACGTTCTGAGCGACGTTGATCAAACACAAAATTCTTTCCAATAAATTTATTTTCTAAGCCTTTTTCATTGATCTGTCTCACGTAATTGATGATACCACCATCTAATTGAAAAACATTTTTGAAGCCTTTGTGTTTATAGTAGGCACTTGCTTTTTCGCAACGAATACCTCCAGTACAATACATGACCAAATTTTTATCTTCTTTATGGTCTTTTAAATCTTCTTCAATAATGTCCAAAGATTCTCTAAAGGTATCCACGTCTGGTGTAACAGCATTTTTAAAATGACCAATTTCACTTTCATAATGGTTTCTCATATCCACCAAAACCGTATTCTCATCTTCAATAAGCTCATTGAATCGTTCAGCATTGACATGAACGCCAATGTCAGTCACATCAAAAGTAGCATCATTCAATCCGTCAGCGACGATCTTATCCCGCACCTTGATTTTTAGTTTTAAAAACGCAAAATTATCATGCTCAATGGCAATATTGAGTCGCACATTCTCTAAAAATGAAATACTGTCCAAATGGGATTTAAAGGCACTAAAATGATCTGCTGGAATAGACAACTGGGCGTTGATACCTTCATGAGCCACATAAATCCGACCAAGAACGTCGAGATCGTTCCAGGCTAAAAATAAATGATTTCTAAGAGTTTCTGGATTGCCAATTTTGGCATAGGCATAGAAAGAGATGGTCAGACGGTCTTTTCCCGCTTGCTCAATGAGTTCTGCTCTTTCTTTAGCGCTTAAGTTATTGTACAGTTGCATGCTATACTAATTTTTTAAGGTTAAAGTGGGGCAAAGATAATAAAATAGTTTTCAGAGTTTGGAGTTTAGGGTTCAAAATTCAGGGTTTCGAGTTTGGAATTTGGAATTTGGAATTTGGCAGTGAAAAATTTGAGGAATTAGGCATGAAATATTAGGTATTAGACGCCAGTTCTGAGAAAATCTGCGGGAAATTTATTGAGCACTGGTCACCTGTCATCCTCTTCAAAATAAAAAAGCACCAAAGATTCCATCTCAGGTGCTTTTTCGAGGACTAACTCGTTAATACTATTTTTTAAATTCCATTTATAAAATAGTTAACGAGCTAACCTCCATCGGATTTACAATTACCATTCAAACAGACGGCAATTGAAACGCCCAATGCGCTGTTAAAAATAATTTTCTTAAAAAATTTCATCTGTTACATTTTAAAGGTTATTAAAAGTCAGATGAAAGTTGTCACTCATAAAGTGACCCATTTCATAGCAAGATTTTCCAATCCTATTAGGTAGATGCGCAAACAATAAAAAGGTTGCGTCATAAAGATTCTTAAGATGAAAAAAAGTCGTATTTTAGCTTCAATAAAAATTAGAAAAAGAACGACAAATGAGTAGTGAAAAAGACGCAAAATTAAAAGCCCTAAAACTGACGTTAGATAAGTTAGATAAAGCCTATGGCAAAGGGACAGTAATGAAAATGAGTGACCAAGCTGTGGTGGATGTGGAGGCTATTTCTTCAGGTTCGTTAGGTTTGGATATTGCATTGGGTGTTGGTGGTTATCCCCGGGGTAGGGTTATTGAAATATACGGACCAGAATCTTCTGGTAAAACAACCTTAGCGTTGCACGCTATTGCCGAGGCCCAAAAAACTGGTGGGATTGCTGCATTTATTGATGCTGAGCACGCCTTCGACAGAACTTATGCTGAAAACTTACATGTAGATTTAGAAAACCTGATTATTTCCCAACCTGATAATGGAGAACAAGCCTTGGAAATTGCGGATAACTTAATCCGCTCTGGGGCGATAGATATTGTGGTGATAGATTCTGTTGCGGCATTGACTCCAAAAAGTGAGATTGAAGGTGAAATGGGCGATTCAAAAATGGGTCTTCATGCACGGTTAATGTCTCAAGCTTTAAGAAAACTGACAGGCTCCATCAGCAAAACCAATTGTACAGTGATCTTCATTAACCAATTACGCGAGAAAATTGGGGTGATGTTTGGGAATCCTGAAACAACAACTGGAGGTAATGCCTTGAAATTCTATGCTTCTGTGAGATTGGACATCAGACGTTCTACCCAAATTAAGGAAACTGACGGTAGTGTAACTGGTAATAAAACTCGTGTTAAAGTGGTGAAGAATAAAGTAGCACCACCTTTTAAAATGGCTGAGTTTGATATCATGTATGGTGAAGGAATTTCTAAAGTTGGAGAGATTTTGGACATTGCCGTTGAAAATGAAATCGTAAAGAAGAGCGGTTCATGGTTCAGCTACGGAGAGACAAAATTAGGGCAAGGTAGAGATGCCGTTAAAGCCTTAATAAAAGACAATCCAGAACTTATGGATGAATTGGAAGCTAAGGTTAGAGCAATCGCCAAAGCAGCTACTTCTGGTGAAGATTAAAATAGATCATTTGGTGCTGTTATGTAGCGTAAATAAAAAAATCCCTCAAAAAAGGGATTTTTTTATTTTATGACGCAACCTTTAGGATTAATACGCATCTACATTATGAAAAAGAAAATATATCCTAAATCAAAATTTTTATGAAAAAGTTAGTTCTTTTATGTGTTGTACTATTATCATTGGCATCGTGTAGTATTGATGATTCCAATGATTTTTATAATGAAATACTTCCGATAGAAAGCGTTGTGATTCCTGAAGAATTTGTCCTTGGTGAGGTTTATCCTATCACCGTGAAATACATTCGCCCTTCTGGATGTTATGTCTTCTATGATTTTTACTACACCCGCGAATTGAATCAACGTACTGTTGCGGTTGTCAATTCAGTGTTTCCAAATCAAAATTGTGGACTTTCAGAAGAAGCAGAAGTTGAAGCTACATTCAATTTTAAGGTGACCAGTAATGGGACTTATGTATTTAAATTTTGGCAAGGTAAGGATGATAGCGGAACAGATTTATATTATATTGTAGAAGTGCCTGTTGTGGACCCTGAATCATAAATGAAACACTAATACTATAACTGTGAGTTTAGAACAACTCATTATCAATTGTAAAAAAAACGATGCTAAAGCTCAAAGCCAGATATACAAGCTCTTTTCGGGTAAATTGTTTTCGCTTTGCCTTAAGTATTCAAAAAACTATGCAGAGGCACAAGACAATCTGCAGGACTCTTTTGTGACCATTTTTAAAAAGATTGATCAGTTTAGTCATAAAGGTTCTTTGGAAGGTTGGATGAAACGTATTACCATCAACACAGCACTTCAGCGTTATAGGAGCGTAGGCGTTTTTGATCTTGTCAATGAGGATCAAATAGAGGATGTCGCCGTTGAAATCGATGACGAAGACATAAGTCTCGATTTTCTGTTAGGCATCATTCAGGAATTGCCCGATAGATATAGATTGGTGTTCAACCTTTACGTTTTAGACGATTATTCGCATCAAGAAATAGCTGACATGTTAGATATTTCAACGGGAACTTCAAAATCAAACCTTTCACGGGCGCGGGTGATTTTAAAAGAGAAAATAGAACATTATAAAATGCAAGACCATTCACAAAGTTTATAAATGAATGATAAAAAACATATAGACCGCCTCTTTCAGGAGAAATTCAAAAATTTTGAAGCCACTCCTGATGATGCCGTGTGGGAGAATATCCACAATGCACTGCATAAAGATAAACGCAAACGTCGCGTTATTCCTTTATGGTGGTTTGCAGCTGGTGTTGCTGCTATGTTGGTATTGCTGTTGACCGTTGGCAATATTTTTAATAGTGGTGAAGGATTTAATAATCCTGAAAACAATGTGGTCGGTACAGAAAATACGGAAGGGGCTTCTGAAACTACTAGAACAATAGTTATTGATGACACTAAAAACAATTCAAGTGATAGTGATCCTTCAAATATAATGGCAAATACTGAGCAATCTGAAAATACTGGCGATAATTCCGAAAATGACATTCAAAAAAAGAAAGCAAACGATCACGATAAAACAGCTAATCAAATAGCAAACGAGAACCCTGGTAGCAGTACTACCAATCCATCCAATTCTCAAGATGAAGTGGATCTCACTAAAAATAACAAATCGCCTGTTTCAAACATCAAAGAAGAAACTGTCGCAAAAAACACCCCAAATCTATCTGATCTTAATCAGAAAGCCACAGAACCAGATAACGTAAGGAACAAAGCTCTCTTGGAAACTAAAAAAGATCAAGCTCAAATAGCCAAGGTTACCGATCAGAACAATTCAAAAGAATTAGAAACACTCAAAGAAAATAAAGATAATATCGCTTTAATCAAAGAGCAAGAAAGTATTGAAGAGGCTATTGCCAAAGCCAATTCGACAAATGAAGAAGAAAAAGAAGAGCAACCAAACAGGTGGAACATTACCCCAAATGTGGCACCTGTTTATTTTAACAGTTTAGGAAAAGGGTCTACTATTTCCAGTCAATTTGTAAATAACAGCAAAAGCGGCGAAGTCAATATGAGTTATGGCATTAATGGTAGTTACGCTATCAATGATAAGATAAAAATTAGAGCCGGAATCAACAAGGTGGCTTTGGGCTATAGTACCGATGGCGTAATTGCCTTTAAGGACATTAATAGTTTTAATGGAGGCTCAGGCGGAAAAGAATTAGATAACATCAATTTCACGAGCCAGCGAAAAGCAGATGCATATATGAGTACTTCCAACATCAATTCAGATTCGGCACCACAGTTTATGGTCTCCAACGTTAACGGTGCACTAGAGCAGCAGTTTGGATATATTGAAGTGCCTTTGGAAGTGGAATACAGCCTCATCGATAGCAAGTTTGGACTGAACGTCATTGGAGGATTTAGCACGCTTTTTCTTAATGGCAATGAAGTTTATACCGTTTTAAACAATGAAAGATCACTATTAGGCGAAGCAAATAACATTAATAGTACGAGTTATAGTGCCAATTTCGGATTAGGCTTTAACTATAACATATCACATACCCTT
Source organism: Gelidibacter pelagius (assembly GCF_017581925.1). GTDB lineage: Bacteria > Bacteroidota > Bacteroidia > Flavobacteriales > Flavobacteriaceae > Gelidibacter > Gelidibacter pelagius. Next base: position 73,230 of record NZ_JAGEVG010000001.1, read on the forward strand.
AAACTAAATCTTGAGCCGATGTTCAAGTATCAAATAAACACATTTACCAATACTTCAGGTGATTTTAGACCCTATTTTATTGGTGTTTACACAGGATTTAGTTTTAAGTTTTAGATTTTTTAGTTGGTTAGATAGTTATTGCAAGTATGCAATAATGATAAAAAAGCTGCTCTGTGCCAAGGGCGGCTTTTCTATTTTTTATGATAGACCAATAATTGTTCAAGTATAATAGTTCTTGCCTCTTCATTCAAGGCTTTTGCATCCTTTGAAGTGAGACCTTCCGTACTCAAAAACTTGTGGACTTTAACGCGCATCTTCCCAGGTCCTCCACTGAAAAGGACATACGAGAAGCGCTCTTTATTATCCGCAAAAGTCATTGGGACAATTGGGATTTGATGGTTGATAGCCAATCGGAACGCACCATCCTTAAACTCATCTAAAACCATAGATGTATCATCTGGCACACCGCCTTCTGGAAAAATACAGATGCTCAAACCTTGTTTCAGTCGTTTTTGGGCCCTTAAAAAAACGGCTCTTCGGCTTTTTTCAGAGCCTCTATCCACCAAAATACAGGTGCGCTTATAGAAAAATCCAAAAAGAGGAATTTTGGCCAATTCTGCCTTGCCTACAAATACAAAGGGGTTCTTAGCACTTATCAACATCAACATGATGTCCGCCATTGAGGTATGATTGGCAATAAACATATAGCTTTTATTAGGGTCTATGGGTTCTTCTCTTTTAATGATCCATCTAAAACTCATGCCTATTAAAATGGTTTTCGCCCATAACTGGGCTAATTTAAAGAAATATGGATACCATGACTCCTTTAAGATAGAGAGCACTAAAATTGGAAACAATAGGAGGATTGGTAAGGTTACTAAGACGTAAAACCAAATGCGGTAGAGGATCCAGAAGGGGTATTTCAACAATTTCATCGCCTCAAAACTAATTAATTTAATTGAGCTATGGTATCAAAGAGCCTAACAGTCTTCCCATAGAATCCAATCAAGCTAAAAGGAAATTCCTGCCTACGCAGGAATTGGTTTTAAAATTTTCATCGCCTCAAACTAATTAATTTAATTGAGCTATTGTATCAAAGAACCTAACAGTATTCCCATAGAATCCAATCAAACTAAAAGGAGATTCCTGCCTACGCAGGAATTGATTTTAAAATTTTCATCGGCTTAAAACTAATTAATTTAATTGAGCTATTGTTTGAAAAAAATTACCTTTGCAACTCGTTGAACAATTAAAAAAGATCCCTGCCTGCGCAGGGAATGTTATGGCAAGAATACTTACAGGCATACAAAGTACCGGTACCCCACATTTAGGAAATATTTTAGGCGCGATCATGCCGGCAATCGACATGGCGAATGACAGTAAAAACAATTCGTTCCTATTTATTGCAGATATGCATTCCTTAACCCAAATAAAGGATGCTGACACCCTACGTTACAATACCCATAGTGTTGCGGCAACTTGGTTGGCATTCGGTTTGGATATTGACAAAGTGGTGTTTTACCGTCAAAGTGACGTGCCTCAAACAACAGAGCTGTCTTGGTATTTAAGCTGCTTCTTTCCTTACCAACGTTTGATGCTTGCGCACAGTTTTAAAGACAAAGCGGACCGACTTGAGGACGTAAATGCAGGTTTATTCACCTATCCAATGTTAATGGCTGCTGATATTTTATTATATGATGCCGAAATTATTCCGGTAGGAAAAGACCAATTGCAACATATTGAAATGACTCGTGATGTGGCTTCTCGTTTTCACGCTAAATTGGGCGAAACATTTGTGATGCCTAAAGGTAAAATTCAAGAAAACACCATGCTTGTTCCCGGAACCGACGGTACCAAAATGAGCAAAAGCAACAACAATTTCATCAATATATTTTTACCTGAAAAGCAATTACGCAAGCAAATTATGTCCATTGAAACGGATAGCACGCCATTGGAAGATCCAAAGGATTGGAGTAAATGTAATTGTTTTGCAATTTATAGTTTATTGGCTTCTGATGAAGAAACTCAAACCATGAAGCAGAATTACGAGCAAGGCAATTATGGCTACGGACATGCCAAACAAGCTTTATATGAATTGATCCTTTCAAAATTTGAAACGCCTCGCAACCGTTATCATTATTATATGACCCATTTGGACGAAATTGATAAAGCGCTTGCGGTTGGTGCTGAAAAGGCTAAAATTGTTGCTGATGAGGTATTGGGACGGGTTCGTAAGAAATTGGGGTATTAGTTGCCGAGACCTGTCAGGTTTTTAAAACCTGACAGGTCTCAATTGTTATTTTTTATTTTTCATGTATTAAGATTATTATCCTTTTGTGCGCAAAGATCATGTCCTCTGAACCTAAAAATTTTCCGTGCCCAAACGTTAGTCGAATTCTTCCGTCATTGAGCTCTCACTGAAACTTAATTCCACCTTCCATTGAGAGGGAAGGAATTTGAAAATGGTCTTAATATTCTTAGTAATAGAAAATCAAAACTTCTCCTCCTTTTAAAGGAGGAGTGGCTTCTGCTTCAGAAAAGAAGGAGAAGACGAGGTGGTTGTACCCTCGTCAAGAATTATTTAGTCTTGCCAAAACCATCACTGAAGAACCTAAAATCAATCTGATCTCATCTTGACAAGCTCAACGGAAATCACAGGAATTAATTTAACCCTTCCGTCTTTGAGCTCTCTATGGAGCCAAATCCACCTTCCCTTGAGAGGGAAGGAATTTACAAAACAGTCGTAATATTCTGAGAAATAAAAAATCTAAGATTCTCCTCCTTTCAAAGGAAGGGTGGGTTTAGAAATGACGATTGTTTCATTTGTAACTTATATGACTGAGACCTCTCATGTTTTGAAAACCTAAGAGGTCTGTATTAGATTATCACCGATAAACCTAAAAGGTTTCCTATCCTGATTTTGAGCAGCTCAATATTCATGAGGTTATTATAAACAAGAGATTCCTGCCTTCGCAGGTATAAAGCCAAGCCCCGGCGAAGGCAGGGACCTCATAATCCAGAAGACTATCTACATTAAAAATGAATTTAAAGTAGAGACAAGTTGGAGATAGGCCTTGAAATTACTAAGATACCTGCCTTCGCAGGTATATAGAGAGATACCTGCCTTCGTAGGAATTGGTTAGATTACTTCAAACAATTTTCCAGGAAGCGGTCTAATCACTCCCTTAAGTTCCATATTCAACAGAACACCTGCTACTTTAAAAATAGGCATCTCGCATTTTAAGGCTATAATATCCAAAAGTTGCGGCTCGATGCCGTTAAGAAAATTATAAATAATTTTTTCATCCTTTTCCAATTCCACGAACAACTGCTTTTGAATGGCCGGTTTTTTGTTGCTCTCCAATTCCCAATTTAAAATATAAGGCACGTCCATCGGGTTTGACAATAAATGTGCTTTATTATATTTTATCAAATTATTACATCCTGTGCTTTGAGAATCTGTTGTTCTCCCAGGAACGGCAAAAACATCCCGATTATAAGAATTGGCTATATCAGCAGTGACCAGACTCCCACCTCTTTCAGCAGATTCAATAACGATGGTCGCTTCACTGATCCCTGCAATGATTCGATTACGTTTTAAAAAATTTTCTCGTTCCGGATTGGAACTACTCCAAAACTCAGTCAAGAAACCACCGTTTTTTTCAATTTCAGCCACATACTTTTTATGCACTTTTGGATAAATTTGATTTAGTCCATGAGCCAAACAACCTACTGTTTGTAAACTGTGCTTTAAGGCCGCTTTTTGCGCCGTGATATCCGTTCCGTAGGCAAATCCAGAAATAATTACTGGGTTAAAAACCGCCAACTGCTCAATTAATTGTTCACAAAACGCCACTCCTGAAGAGGTAATCTTACGCGTGCCAACAATACTAATGAGTCGGTGCTTTTTTAAATCTACATTACCAGATTGAAATAATAGAATTGGCCCATCAATACAATGCTTTAATTTTTCAGGGTAATCGTTATCCATAAAATATAAGCAGGAAATAGCATTCTCTTTAATGAATTGTAATTCTTCTTCTGCGACAAGCAAATGGTTTTTGTTATTAACATCTTGCAACATGCTACTCCCAATTCCATCAATTTTCAGGAGAAGATTTCTCTTTTCTTTCAACACTGCTTCAGCAGATCCGCAGTGAGCAATCAACTTTTTTGCAGTAATGTCGCCTATTTTGGGCACATTTTGCAGCGCAAGAATATAAATTAAGTCCTGATCTGACATCTATAAGATTGATTAAGAGGATAAACTGTCTAAACTTAAGCAATGTTAATAAATAGTAGGTGTTTAATTTCCACCAAAATCAAAAATTCATAACTTTGTTTCAATGCATATAGAAACTTACATAAGCGATTTACTCTACCGTTACGACTGCGTAACGATTCCGGAATTTGGTGCTTTTTTGACCAAACGTGTCTCGGCAAAAATTGATGAGAGTAACCATACCTTTTTTCCGCCTAAAAAGGTCATTTCATTTAATGAGCAATTACAACATAATGATGGTCTATTGGCTAGTTATATAGCTGATTCAGAAAAGATTCCTTATGAAATTGCCGTTCAGAAAATCAGCAAAAAGGTCAAGTCGATCAAATCGTTCTTGTCTGAAGGTGAAACACTTAGTTTTAGCAGCATTGGTGATCTGATTTTAAACAGCGATGGTAAGATCGTTTTTGAACCATCTCTCAACAGTAATTACCTAACTGAAGCTTTTGGGCTTTCGGAATTTAAATCTTCCAGCGTCAATCGTGAAGTTTATAGGCAACAGGTGGAATCGCTCGAGGACGTCATTCCAATTTCCATCACTCCTGAAAGTCGGACGGGCTCAAAAACCAGACCTTATCTTAAATATGCTGCGGTAGCACTTATCGCATTAACCATTGGTGGATTTGCAGCATCAAACTTTTATAATAATCAGGTAGAAGTCCATAATCAAATGGCTCAAGAACAAGCCAATGAGCAATTGGATGTCAAAGTTCAAGAAGCTACGTTTGTCATTGAAAACCCATTACCTGCCGCAACATTAAAAGTAGAGAAACAACAAGGCAAATATCATATTATTGCTGGTGCTTTTAGAATTGAGGAAAACTCTGATAAAAAGGTAGAACAACTTCAAGAATTAGGATTCAAAGCCAGAAAAATTGGTGTCAACAAATACGGTCTGCATGAAGTGGTCTATTCCAGTTACGAAAATAGCAACGAAGCTTTAGTAGCTTTGCGCGATATTCGACTGAACTACAATAAGGACGCGTGGTTGTTGGTTAGAGAACTACAATAGATTTACGATTGTTGATTTACGTGTTACGATTAGAAGCTTGCAACAAATTTATTTACGATTGTTGATTTACGTGTTACGATTGTGCTTTGGAAAGAAGTTTTCTTAATTTTTGTTCTACTCCCTATTTAAGTTGCGATGTACTTAGAATATGCAAACAACGCTACCAATTTCAACGACAAAGCTAACCAAACTACGACATCATTATTCGTGCATTCGTGGTAAAAAATCACAAATCCACCTTATCTTTGCACCTTCAATTCAAAAAACCCATCAATGCAAGCCAAACACCCAAATGATTCCGTCTGTATAATGACCGATTTGGTACTCCCAAGCGAAACCAATCCACTCAATAATTTATTTGGTGGAGAATTGTTGGCACGTATGGACCGCGCTGCAAGTATTGCGGCAAGACGTCACAGCAGACGAATTGTCGTGACTGCTTCTGTAAATCACGTCGCGTTCAATAGAGTGATTCCTTTGGGAAGTGTCGTGACTGTTGAAGCCAAGGTTTCGAGAGCATTTAAAACCTCTATGGAAGTGTATATTGATGTGTGGATTGAGGACCGCGAATCTGGAGTAAGATCCTTAGCCAATGAGGCCATTTACACCTTTGTTGCAGTGGATGAAACCGGGCGTCCAACCCCAATCGACAAAATTGTTCCTGAAACCGACTTGGAAAAGGAACGTTTTGAAGCGGCGCTAAGACGTAAACAATTAAGCTTGGTACTGGCCGGAAAAATGAAGCCAAATGAAGCTACAGAGCTGAAGGCCTTGTTTCAGTAGGTGGAGAGAGTTTAAAGATTTGGCGGAATTGTTGATGGAAAACATCAACAATGGCATAAAAGGCAAACAATAGTACTATCATTAGATGGCTTTGGCTTCATTGCGATAGAATACCAATCATTTCATTATGATTCACTTAACCAAGTCGCCCATCCTATTTACCTCACAATCCAGGCTGACGGATCTTGGAACTTTGAATCTTTATAGATGTGAAAACTCAATAAGCATTCCCCGCTAGATGGATCTGTGAAGACTTCACCAATATCCTGATTCGTTGTGACGTGATCTCCTTTAACCACATAAACTTTTGAAAGATTTTTATAAACGGTAATGTAGTTACCATGTTGCACCAAGATCCAAGGATTTCCGGTTTTTGTCCCTTGAACTGCCAACACTTCACCATTGAACACCGCTCTAACTTTAGCGTTTTTATCCGTTGCAATTCTAATCCCACTACTGTTTATACTCACCGTATTATCAATTGAGGAACGTTGTTTTCCGTAACGCACCTTGATGACTCCTGTGCGAACTGGCCAAGGTAATTTGCCTTTATTGGACTCAAATTTGGCTTCCAACGCTTTGGCTTCTGGGGTCAATGCGAAGCCTCTGGAAGTTGTTTCAGATTTTCCTGCTTTTTTATTGGATGCGGCAATGGCCTCTCTTACCAGTTTTTCAATTTCTCGGTCAATTCTGTCAGCTTCCTGTTGTTTACTCTTGATTTGTGAGGCGTAAGTACTCATGTTTTTTCTTACGGAAGCCATGAGCTTTTCGTGTTCCTTTATATCGGCTTCCAGCCTTTGTCTTGCTAATCGGTTTTCTTCCACCAATTTGTCCTTATCTTTTTTCTGTTGTAGTAATGTCGTATTCAGTTCTTGTAACTTTTCCGTTTTTCGCTTGATCTCATCGCCTTGCTCCTTTTGATAGTCTGTATATTGTCTAATGTACTGAAGTCGCTTGTAAGCCTGCTTAAAATTCTCTGAAGAGAGCAAAAACATGACTCGGCTCTGTTCTGATTTACTTTTATAGGATTTAACCACCATTGCGGCATAATCTTCCTTCAAATAGGTTAATTGGTCACGCAGACTGCTTATTTGCTTTTGATTGGTATTGATTTCCCGGGTCAATAAATTCGCCTGGTCATTGGTGACTTTAATGAGGTTCTTACGAACATTCACCTTGTAATTTAAATCTTCAACCGTCGTAATAATGGATCTTTCTTCCTTTTTTTGAGAAGCAATCAAATTATTGATTTGTTGAATTTCCTTTAGAATAGTTTGACGTTTTGCCTCCAATTCCTGCTGCTTTTTACTTTGTGCATTCATAGCGAACGTGCACAAGCTAAAAAGTAGGATCAAACGGAATATGTTAGGATAGTTACGCATTATTCAAGTTCAATTTCTTTAAATCCTGACGGAATGTTGAATGGAAAACGGACCTCGCCGTTTAAATTTATCGATTTGAAATCGAGATCGATGATGATTTCATCATTTTTTTCCACTGCAATGATACGAATGTTTTCAGGAAAAATTTGCTTGCTCACCTCCTGATATTTCTTGTAATCTATCTGTAGCATCCGTTTCTCCAATGGCTGATACAATTGTTGTGAATCCAATTTAAAAAACCCTGGGTTGATCAAAAAGAACAATTCAAACAAAGCGCGCTGGTCTTTGGGATGTAATACGTAGGATTCGTCGTTGGGAGCTACAACATAGCTATCCGCTTTCAAATCAAAAATGGGTTCGCCTAAAAAGATATTCTGGATTTTTTCAAAATCAATATCAGTACCTAAAATCTTGGTCAATAGTGAAAAATCCCCATCAAAATACTGGTTGTTGAGTTTCTCATAAAACCTGACACTATCTTGGGTAATCATCACACGTGCCATTCCCAAAGGCGCACTCATCCAGATGGTCTTATCTTTTTCCATCCTTAGGTTAACAGTAGCTCCATTACTTTGATTTCCTTCGGTATAATCAATACGTACTTTGGCCTGTAAGGTTTTAAATCGGACATCCTGTTTGGAATTCTCCCTGATGATTTGTTTTGCGGTCATGCTTTCGTCAATTTCCGCAGTGGAGGTTAAAGTTTTGGTAGATCTACACCCCACACTTAAACCTAATATAAGTAGTAATACACTTAATCTGTAAATTCTCATTAATTTTGATTTGTTAAAGCGGCTGCCTTTTTTGCAAACGATTGCGATTTGGAATTATTATTGTCGAGTTTGTAGGCCAGACTGAGTTGCGTGTAAAAATCAGCTTCCATTTTTTGATCTTCAATAACATAATCCAATCCAGTTTCTAAAGATCTAATGGCTTTCTTGGCCTGTTTCAATTTATTATGGGCTACGCCATTGATCAAATACAAAATTGGTTGTGCTGGGAATAATTCTAAGGCCCGCTCACTTTTGGCAATGGCTTTTTCTTCCTGATTTAAATCAATCTGCAGTAACAGTGCATCTTTTATCACAGAAAAATTATTCGGTTCCAATTTTAAGGCATCTTCAAAATACATCAATGCCTTTGGTTTGTCTTCGAGTTTTAGATAGTATTGCGCCAGTTCAACCAAGGTTTGAAAACTCTTATTTTCATCAATCAGTGCAGTTACATCGACAAGGTCCTTTTCATAATCGGGATTCTTGGACACAAAATTAATAAAATCGTTGAGTACTTTGGTTTTAGCATCTGCGTTGATTTCAGGAGCCGTCAAAACAGTTTTCATTGAAACAATGGCTTTTTCTGTTTCATTTTTATCCAAATAAAACTTGTACAAAGCCAAATGTACCAACTTCGATTCTGGATGTACCTCCAAAAGTTTTTGTGCGGTTTCATAGGCTTTATCCGTTTCACCAGTTTCACTGTATCTGTAAATAAGTGCTAAATAATTAGTTTCATTCTCTGGATTATTATCCAAACGCTCCTGTAAATTATCAATTCTATCGCCATCACGTCCGGTGAGCGTATAAATTTGATTTCTTAAATAATCCCTATCTGCACTAATGCCAAACTCCTTATCAAGTTCATCCAACAGCTTTAGAGCATCCTTGTAATCTTTATTTTTGATGTATAAAGAAGCTAAGTCCTGTCTATAGTCGGGGTGGTATTTGACCAGTTGCTTGACGGTTCTTATGGCTTTTTTAGTATCGCCTTGTTGATTATACACATCATAAAGTTCATCTAAATACCACTCGTTGTCAGGTTCTTTGGACACCGCTCTTTTTAAGGCGTCCTCGGCCGCTCCAAAGTTTTTGAGTTTGTTGTAGTTTTTACCCAATTGATAATAGACTACAGATTTATCATCCAGTTTTCTGCATTTTAAAAGCTCATCTATAGCACGCTGATAATTTTCAATTCCTTGTTGCTTTAGGGCCTCAAAAAAGTGCTCTTGAAATTGGTCTTCAACATTCCCAAGGTCGTCGGTCGGTTTTTGGTTGAAATCGACTTGGGAATGAGAAGTTTGAGGAATGATAAACATTCCTAATAGAATTATTAATATGTGAAATTTATGGTTCATATTTTTTCTGAAGCATCGGTATTCTAATATTCTTCTAAAGATTGTTCCAAGTGTGACGGAGCTGTAATTAACTTAATTATTTCTAATTGATTTCTAAGATTAACTGCGTTGATCCTAAAGGTTTCCTGCTTGCGCAGAAATTAGGCTAATACAGAATAATCCCCGATACTAATCGTTTTAAAATTACCATCATAATGCACATGATTACCAATCATGGCTTCATCTAAATTAGCATTTTTTATAACGCTGTTTGTTTGTATCAGACTGTTTTTTATGGTGGCATCCGTTACGGTGCAATTATTTCCAATAGATACGTTAGGACCGATAGTTGCATTTTTTAAAATGACATGTTCTCCAATAAAACAAGGTTTAATAATCTTTGAATTTTCTAAAGTTACTGAAGCTGCTATCATCTGCTCTTCGCCATCAGCTTGCAAAAACCCTAACATTCTGGTGTTTGTTTCGACGGTAACAGCTTTATTACCACAATCCATCCATTCTTCCACTTCACCAGTTTTAAAGACTTTGCCTTTCGTCATCATGCCTTTAATCCCATCATTGATTTGATACTCACCACCATGGACAATATTGTTGTCCAAAACAACTTGCAGCTCTTGTTTAAGAACGCTCACATCCTTAAAGTAGTATATCCCAATAACAGCTAAATCGCTAACAAAGTCCTTAGGTTTTTCTACAAGCTCTACAATTTCCTTTTTGTCATTCAATTTGACCACACCATAAGCTTCTGGTTCATCAACTTGCTTCACCCAAATCACGGCATCAGCATCTGGATCCAAATTAAAATCGGCTCTAATCAAGGTGTCTGCATAGGCAATCACCGCAGGTCCAGAAAGCGATTCTTTGGCGCACATGATGGCGTGACCTGTACCTAAGGGTTGATCTTGACGATAGATGGAAGCCTTAGCTCCTAAGTCTGTAGCCAAAGCTGTTAAACTTTCAACCACATCATCTCCAAAAAATGCCGGATCACCAAGAATAAATGCAATCTCTTCAATGGGTTGATTTAAAACTTTGGCAATGTCTTTCACCAAACGATGGACAATGGGTTGACCCGCCACCGGAATTAATGGTTTAGGAACTGTTAATGTGTGTGGGCGTAGACGTGAACCACGTCCTGCCATTGGGACTATTATTTTCATACGTAACTACCTGCGAAGGCAGGTATCTATTTTAGTTAAACTTAATACCTGCGCTTGCCGGTCCGAAGACAGGAAGGAGGAAATCTCTACATTTATAATTTATTTGTTAAAAGGAAATTTAAGAAGTATGGCCTTATACCTACAAGGTTTTAGAAACCTTGCAGGATTAAGAAGACCCTTCTTTCTTTCATTTTGTTCCAGTACTGCCAAATCCACCTTCTCCTCTATCCGTTTCAGAGAGCGCTTCAACAGCAACCCACTCCGCACGTTCGTGCTTGGCAATGACCAATTGTGCAATGCGTTCGCCATTGACCACTTCAAAGTCTTCATTGGACAGGTTGACCAAGATAACGCCTATTTCGCCTCTATAATCGGCATCAATAGTTCCCGGTGCATTCAAAACGGTAATTCCTTTTTTGGCGGCGAGTCCGCTGCGCGGTCTTACCTGTGCTTCAACGCCTATTGGAAGTTCAATAAATAAACCGGTACCTACAATACTTCTTTCTAAAGGTTTTAAAATTCTTGATTCTGATAAATTAGCCCGTAAATCCATTCCTGCGGAAGCTATGGTCTCGTAGCTGGGCAATGAGTGATTGGATTTGTTGATGATTTTGATTTTCATATTTAATTCATTTTCTTGCCACGAATGTTTATTCATTTAAAATAGACGGAATCGTGTGATTTATATTTCTTTACTATACCTCAACAGTACATTTAGTTATTTAGTACAAACTATTTGCTTTTTATGAGTAGTTTAAGTTCGTTCTTTTCCAGCATCATTACCAAAAACAGGAATAGGGTCAATAAGCTGATGCCTACAAAATAATTTTCTCGATATCCATAGAACGAAATTACCGAAAATGCGGTGGATACCAACAGGTAGAGTCCCATTTTTTTCAAATTATAGGGGATTGGATAGTATTTATTTCCGTAGTAATAAGACACCATCATCATACAGGCATACGCCGATAAGGTAGCAATGGCTGATCCAACATAACTGATTATAGGAATGAGCCAAAAATTAAGTGCCAAAGTTAAAATCGCACCAAACACCGATATATAGGCACCAAACTTGGTTCTATCCGTTACCTTATACCACACCGATAAATTATGGTAAATGCCGAGACATAAGTTGGCCAATAAAACAATGGGCACAATAACCATCGCCTTCCAATAAGCCTCATTCCCAATAAGTATCACTTTTAAAATATCTGCGAAAACAACCACCCCCAATAGGATGGCGGAACCGAAAATGACAAAATACTCGAGAATGCGGGCATAGTTCTTTTTGGGGTTTTCAGTGTTGGCATGACTGAAAAAATAAGGTTCTACTCCAAGCTTATAAGCGGTCACAAAAAGTGTCATAAACATACCTAATTTATAACATGCTGAATACATGCCGATTTCCGTTTTAGCAATGTTTTCCGGCAGAAGCTTATCTAAAAGAACTCTATCAAAAGTTTCGTTAATGGAAAAGGCAACACCGGCAATTAACACTGGAAACGCGTAACGCATCATCTGTTTCCAGAGAACGCTATCAAAAGTGTACTTTATTTTAAAATAAAATGAAGACATCAATAGCAACGTCACTGCACTGGCTACTAAATTGGCAATAAAGATATAATTGATTTCAAAATTCGGTCTATAAATGGCTCCCAACACCGATGATTCCGTAGCTAAATCTTTTAGCCATAACAATAAGAACAAGTTCAAACCGAGGTTTATGACCACATTAAAAATTTTGATGATGGCATATTTTACAGGTCTCGCATTCGCTCTTAACCAAGCAAATGGAATAATGACCAAAGCATCCAACAACAAAATCCAAATGACCAGATTAATATATTCCGGTTTGATATCTATAAACTCTGCAATTTGGTTTTGAAAGGTCAAAGCCAGAATAAAAAAGAGAAATGAAGAGGCAATCAAAGAGATGGAAGACGTTCCCACAACTTTGGCTTTATCATCTTCCTTATTGAAGAACCTAAAAAAGGCAGTTTCCATGCCATAGGCCAAGATCACGTTGAATAATACAAAGTAAGAGAAAATCAGAGATACATCGCCATAATCCGCCACTGATTTTAGCACACTTTCATCGGTATGCAAACGCACTAACAAAAAGCTCAACATTCGTGGCAGCACAGTGGCTAAACCATAAATAAAGGTCTGCTTAAAAAGGTTTTTAAATCCGCTCAACGTGGTTTTTAATTTGAGGTCAAAAGTAGGGAATCCCTAAGAGTTAACCAATTCTCAGCGGAAGTGTCCTTTGAAACTTTGGCGCTCGTAATATTGTAGACTTCAAACTTATGACCTTGGTCCATTATCAGTAGACCTATCTTGGATGTTTTCTATCTTGAAATACCGGATATCACCCTTATATTTATAACTCACGATACCTTCACTATCCTCAATTTCAAAAGGAATTCGATTCTGAATTCTTGGTGGTTTATTTGCCATTTCATCCAACGGATTACTGCTCATGATGATATCGTCGTTCGATTTTTTGAAGTTTTTAAAATCTCCAACATATAGGATATTCTCGCCTTCTGTTTTTCTATCCAACTTTACGATTTGATTTCTAAAATACACCGAATCCAATTGGATGTCCTGCTTTTCTTGGGTATGCATTGGAATGTAGAGGGTGTAACCAGAGTCTCCTGACAAATCCTCCGAGTTTGAGGCTTCTACATAAACCTCTCCAATAATTGAAGGTGCTTTTTTATCCATTTTTTTTGCATCAGAGCATTTAGATGCGCTCAATGACATCATAATAATTGTTGAGAAAAGATATAAGGTTTTCATATTGTAGTTTTTGTTACTTAAAGATAACAAATAACATTCCACAACATAATATTGGCAATATTTTATGAAAAACTTTAAGTATCTAAAATTTAATTAAATTATCATTCCGTTTTGAAGAATCTCCCAGCGGCCACAATATCCGTGTAAGTTAATGCCGTGCAGCTTTCATTTCTTTATCTAAAATTTGAGCAACCGCCTGTTTATATTTTATAGGATTTGTTGCTTTTTTGATGGCTTTGTATGTTTTCTGGGGATTTGAAGTGGACTGTGAAAAGAACTCCCAGAACCCTAACATCTTTAATTTTATTGGTGTTGGTCCAGACAAGTAGGCATCATATTGTTGGTAAATAGCGTCGTGAAATTCTGAGAAAATAGCCCATCGGTTTTCGGGATATTCTGTTGTGTTATTTTTGATCATGCTGGGTAAAAACGGATCGGCAATCAAGCCGCGGCCAATCATAAAATGATCAAGCATTGGAAAGCGTTCTTCAATAGCTTTAAAAGCAGAAACGCTGGTGATATCGCCGTTATAGTACAACTTGTGTTTGGTACTCCCGATGCATTTTTCAAAAGCATCTAAATCCACAGGGCCTTTGTAAAGTTGTTTCCCTATTCTGGCGTGAATGGCAATATTTTTAAGCGGATAGTTATCCAAAATAGGAAAAACATCTAAGATTTCTTCAGCATTCTCGTATCCCATTCGCATTTTCATAGAGACCAAAATATCCGTCTCGTTGTGGGCTCTCTGTAGAACCTCATCAATTTTAGAAGGGTTGCAGATTAATCCAGAACCCATCCCCGATTTAGCAACCATAGGATAAGGGCAACCCAAGTTCCAATTCAATTCTTTATAGCCTAAACTTTGTACATATTTGGCAACATAGAGAAACTCGTCGGCATCGTTGGTAATGATTTGCGGAATGACCTCTAAGCTGGTGTTGTTTTCTGGTAAAATGTCGTTTTCATAGGATTGCTTGATCTTCAGTTTTCCATTAAGCCTGATGTATGGGGAATAAAAAGTATCAATCCCTCCAAAGTAGTGATTGAAGGCATTCCGAAATCTGAAATCGGTAAAGCCCTGTAAAGGCGATGAAAGGAGAGTTAGAGCCATCTTATTGTTTAGTACGGCAAAGATAGAACAATTGGAGGTGGTTTTTTCTGCCAGAACATACCTTTCGGCATTCAGGCGCACGAATTGTTTTTATATACTATGAAAAATGAAAGACCTGACAGGTTTTAAAAATCTGTCAGGTCTGAAAAGTTCACAATGATAGATCCATGGACGAGACGCCAGCACCTGCGGCGTTCAAATTTCAGGGTGCATACTTTTAATTAAGTGTATTCATTTAACCCTGCTTTAATGCGTATTTTTGCCCCCTATTATATTTTCAGATAATTATGCAACATTATAAAGACACACCAAAAAATAAGAATAAATCACAGCCAAAAGTGACTATAGTACAGGCCTTCAGAACGATTATTTGGCCTCGGCGAAATTTAGTTTTTATTGGTTTAATCCTGATTGTTCTTCGAAGTTTGTCGGGTTTGGTTTTACCTTGGCAGAGTAAGGTTTTGCTTGATGAGGTTGTTCCAAATAAGGATATGTCCCAACTCTACACGTTGATTGCTATCGTCATTGGCGCCATAACAGTTCAGGCTTTAACCTCCTTTCTACTCACCAGGATATTAAGTGTACAGGCCCAATATTTGATCAGCGAATTGAGATCTCAAGTACAGAAAAAGGTCCTTTCATTACCGATCAGCTTTTTTGATAATACCAAATCTGGTGCTCTGGTGTCAAGAATCATGACGGATGTTGAAGGCGTTAGAAATCTTATAGGTACAGGCTTGGTGCAATTGGTAGGCGGTTCGTTTACAGCAATTGTCTCCTTGATTATCTTGATAAAATTAAATGCCTGGATGACGCTTTTTGTGTTTGTACCACTATCCATATTTGGTTTTATAGCCTTGAAGGCTTTTAAATATATTCGTCCAATTTTTAGAACGCGCGGTAAAATTAATGCCGAAGTCACTGGCCGATTAACCGAAACACTTGCAGGTGTTCGGGTAATTAAAGCCTTTAATGCCGAAGAACAAGAAAATGTAGTTTTCGAAAAAGGGGTTGAACGGTTATATCAAAATGTAAAAAAGAGTTTAACGGCAACCGCCTTAATGACGAGTTCTTCCACATTCTTAATTGGAGTAGCCACCACGGGCATTATGGGGATGGGTGGTTATTATATGATGATTGGTGAAATGACCACTGGGGACTTTTTGTTCTTCACCCTAATCCTTGGATTTATGATTGCTCCCATAGTTCAAATGAGCAATATCGGGAGCCAATTGACAGAGGCGTTAGCTGGTTTGGATAGAACTGAAGAACTTATGAATATGACGGCTGAAGAAGAAAACCAAAACAGAACGATCGCGTTGGATACCCTAAAAGGCGACATTGAATTTACTGATGTGTCATTCTCTTATGAAGAAGGTAAACAAATTTTGCACAATATCAATTTTAAAGCTCCAGCAGGGTCCGTCACGGCCTTGGTGGGCAGTTCAGGTTCTGGAAAATCCACCATTGCTGGGCTTTCTGCAACATTTTTAACCCCGAAAATAGGGAAGGTTACTATTGACAATCAAGATTTATCGCAAGTCAAATTAAGCAGTTACCGACAATATTTAGGGGTGGTGTTGCAAGATGAATTTTTATTTGAAGGGACTATTCGTGAAAACATCATGTTCCCAAGACCAAATGCCACGGAAGAAGAATTACTAAATGCCGTAAACGCAGCTTACGTCAACGAATTCACCGACAGGTTTGATGAAGGTTTAGATACTTTAATTGGCGAACGCGGTGTGAAACTCTCTGGCGGACAACGTCAACGTTTAGCGATTGCCCGTGCTATTTTAGCCAACCCAAAGATCATCATTTTAGACGAAGCCACTTCAAGTTTAGACACCCAAAGTGAGGCGTTAATTCAGAAAAGTTTGGCTGAATTAATTAAAGACCGAACGACTATCGTTATTGCGCATCGCTTAAGTACGATTAGAAAAGCCGATCAAATATTAGTCATTGAAGCTGGGCATATTGTAGAACGTGGTACCCACGATCAATTGATTGCCAAAGAAGGCAGGTATTATGAATTATATACCTATCAGGCGAAGATTTAAGAGGTTACAACTAGTGTTTTTTCTAATTTATGGCTGACCCGAACTAGACCCGAACTAAACCCGAAGGAAACCCGAAGGAAACCCGAAGGAGACCTCTAAGGTGATTCGTCCTAAAATAGCTGTTGGAATTTAACATGCCTACTGCGATGCTTATACGCTTGTTTCCTCACTGGAATCATAGCGCATCTTACTTTTAAATTTTACAAGAAAAAACATTAGGGCCTCATTGCAAAAGAGTGTCAACTGGGAAAATGAATTTAATCATTGACGAGCAAAGTCTTGGTGAAAATCCTATGGAGAAATTATTCTTTACTTTTGAATCTGAAAAAAAAGAGCTTCTAATTCATGAGTACTACGCAACCAACCAAGAATAAAGTAAAAACAAGATGGCATACTACATTTATAAGTAGTTCCGCATGGCGTTGGTTTCAGAAAGCCATTGTATTGACGATTTTCTCTTTAGTGGTAAATCATTTATCAACGCGCGAAAGTTTTCCAGGTGGTGAATCGTATAGATTTCCCATAGAAGGTTTTCTGTCTTCCATTGTTTTATTTATCCTCATTGGAATCATAGCGCATCTTAATTTTAAATTTTACAAGAAAAAACATTTCTCAAGAAAGGTAGAGATCGTCACGCTCGTACGGTTTATGGCTTCTACTCTAGGTTATATTACAATCATGTATATTCCTTTAAATATTATTGTAAATCTAATTGCGGGTGGACAGACAGAGTTCTATTATATAACAATTGGATTGGTAATTACCTTATTAGTGAGTTTTATTTTGATAAGTTTATTGTACGCACAAGACCTATACAATTTATATAAGGTATCGATAAAAGATGCTGAAATCACTATTGAAAGCGGCGCGAAAATTACGAAGCTTACCTATGAAAATATTGCCTGTTTCTACAGCGAAAACAAAATTGTGTATGCTGTTCAAACTGATGGTACAACAATTAATACCGATTTTACCTTGAATGCGCTCGAAGAAAAAATAAACGATCAATTGTTTTTTAGAGCCAATCGGCAAGTTATCATTCACAAAGATGCTGTAGAGCAAGTTGAAAAAATTGAAAATGGCAAGTTGCACATCCGGTTAAAAGCTTCCATTGAAAACGATACGATTGCGGAAATTAATATCAGTCGTTACAAGCGAAAAGCATTTATGAATTGGTTTCAATAAAGAATACCAAAATCAACCGACTATTCAGTTATAAATTTATGACCACTCAGTAAAAACATCGGTATTTAAAGGGACTTTTAGCGTTTTTGTTCATTATTTCGCTTAGAATTAAAAATCAAAAACCAATGAGCAAAATTACCTTACGCCAACTATTAATTCCATTAATTACCATTGCAATCATCTGTTTTTTATGGTTTGGACCCATGCGGATCGGTTATATAGAAAATATCATAATTTCTTTATTAATCATTATAGCGACTTATATAGAATACAAAGGGAAACCATTTTTAGCACTTGGATTTCAACGTGACAAATTTACGTTCAAAAACATTTTTATACTTGCTCCATTAGTCGCATTAGGACTTTTTGCTCTTTATGTCTTTGTATTGGTTCCCGGAATAACAAAACTCACAGAAGCTCCAATAGACTATTCAAGTTTTGATCAATTGACAGGAAATCTTCCTGCCTGTTTAGTTGCTTTATTAGTGGTGTGGATTTCTGCGGGATTTGGAGAAGAAATCATCTTTCGCGGTTATTTTATGCGACAATTTGTTAAATTCTTTGGAGAAAGCAAAGTGAGCATTTCGTTTAATATTGTCCTATTAGGTTGTTTTTTCGGCTTCATGCATAGTTATCAAGGAATTACAGGGCAAATTGTTACAGGCATTGTCGGAGCACTCTTAGCTCTAATATTCTACTTGCGTAAATATGATTTGTGGTTCGTTGTTGCAGTACACGGGTGTTTTGACACCATTGCTATAATTTGTATTTACTTTGGTTTGGCGTAGCAATACTATATAATAAGACTTACTATAGATAGCGCGATCGTCACCTTCATGCCTATAATAATCCATTCCATTTAAATTGCATTAAAACCTTCATTGCAGTGGCAACAGCACCCCTTTTTCTTTCCCTTCCTTTAGTCTGTTTGGGAACTTTTAAGCTGTCTTAAGCTGTTCAGCTCTTTTTGAATCTCTTTTCCGATAAAAAATACCATGACAATTAAAATAACTATTGCTGATACTACAATATAAGTGTAAAACCCTTTTGACAAGTTTTCTTTGAAAGAAGGCAACAATATGATAAACCCAACGGCATAAAGCGCAAGAATAATGGGTGTTGCCACATAATGCGTAGTCACCCTTTTTTTATAGTAGTTGATCAAATCGGTTCTAAATGCGGCTGCATCCTTTGTGAAATCCATGCGCTTAAGGTCTTTAATACTTGCGTACTCTATCATTATCCTTACTATTAAAGAACCAATCATTAAGAACAGTCCTAAGCTCACAATGAGGTTTGAATAGGCGTTGATATAAAAGAAAAATCCTATCAAAACAAACGTTGTAGTTAAAAGAACCCCGTTGGTAATCCGTTGTTTATTTTGAATAGCATTTATTTTTTGCATGATAATCTTGGAACCCTCATGAGGTATTTCGGGTTGTGGTTGTTCTTCCCACTGCGATTTTAAATCTTCGAATGTTTTCATTTTTCAACACATTGAGTTAATTCATTTTTTATTCTGTGGACTCTTACTCTAATGGCTTCATGGCTTAGTCCCATAATCTCAGCAATCTCCTTTTGTGGTAAGCCCTCCAATTCCAGTAAAATTATTGTTTTATTGTCTGTATTCAGTTTCCCAATACACTGATATAGTTGTTGTAACTGGAGCTCTTTTGATACAGAAAAGCTGTCTTCGGATTCCTCCAAGTGTTTTAGATGATCAGTAATTGGTACCGTTTTTTTCTTACGCAATTCAAGAAGACAGGTGTTTACTGCAATTCTGTATATCCACGTCGAGACCTTCGCATCATTCCGGAACGATTGCCTCTTTTGCCAACACTTGATAAAGATTTCCTGTGCCAAATCTTTCGACATTGCATCATCGCCATTGGTGTAACCTTGGCAAAGACGATAAACCTTCGGGTAGTTGGTCCTGTAAATCTCTTCAAACGCTTTCTCTTGTGTTGTCATTGGTTATTGCAGTGCTTGAGAGATGTTTGTTAAAAGCCAGTCCGGTTGATCATACATGATGAAATGTGCAGCATCAGTAGCATATTTAATGGTATAGCCTTTCAGGGTTTTGTACTGTTCTTCATAAATGGTTTTGACGGCTGTCTCGCCATAAGGTTGGGTTGCTGCTAAAATAGTTACCGGAACCGTAATATTTGCGATGGCTTCTCTTAAATCTAATTTGAGTAAATCGGTGTAGCCGTAAACATAGGTTTCACGATCGGTTTGCAATATCCATTGTTTAATTTGTTCATGCTTGTCCTTGTTTAAGGCCATTCCAGAGACCATTTGGCCAGCCATAATCTCAAATTGGTCATCATCCATCTTCAGCAAGTTTTGATTAAAAGGATTGTCATAAACAATGGTTTCACTATCAAAATTAGGAATTATTAGTGCACCGGTAGAAGCCAAAGCATCCACAACGATTATTTTTTTGAAATCAAAGTGGTTTTCAGAAGCCAGCCATAGGCCCAAGGTGCCGCCCAGACTATGACCCACAATGGTCGCATTTTGCAATTGGTTTTCTGAGATGTATTGGGAGATGCCTTCTTTAATCTTTGGCAACCATGGTTTTTCTATTGCAGGCACAGTTCCAAATCCAGCAAAGGTGAACACATGACATGCATTGGTTTTTGATAATTCTGAAACCACATCTTGCCAAACCTCTCCGGGGCACGAAAAGCCAGGAAAGAATAAAATCGGATCGCCTGTTCCTACAATAGTCACTTCGAATGCTTTGTTTTGAGCGGATATTGAGAAACAGACAAGGCAGATAATTGTTAATATATAATTTTTGATTGTTTTCATGATTTACATTTTAATTGATTTTCCCTTTAGATACAAAATCATTAAAATGTTACAGCAAAATTTTTTTTGGGGAGCGAAAAAATGTTTTGTTGAAGGTGAATTTGAGCTGAACGCTCAATTCTGTGGCGGTAATGGAAGAAAAAAAAGCCTCACTTTGAAAAGTAAGGCTTTTAAATTACGAGGTTCCTGCCTTCGCAGGAATCCGTGTGTTAATTATTTAGCGCTTCTGCCCCACCAACGATCTCAAGGATCTCATTTGTAATGGCAGCTTGACGTGCTTTGTTATAAGTTAACTTCAGCTGATCTCTCAATTCTGTGGCGTTATCTGTAGCTTTATGCATCGCAGTCATACGAGCGCCATGTTCTGACGCGAAAGAGTCTCTAAGAGCTTTATAAAGCTGTGTTTTTAGAGATTTAGGGATTAATTCCTTAACAATTTCTGCTTTTGAAGGCTCAAAGATATAATCAGTGTCAATTTCATCATCCCCTTCTATCGGAACAATTGGCAAAAATTGTTCGCTCATAATCTCTTGAGTCGCTGCATTTTTAAACTTGTTGTAAACTAAAACAATTTTATCCGTTTTTTGTGTCAAGAAATGCTCCATCAACAAATCTGCTATTTCAGCAACGTTGTCAAAGGTCAAATCGTCAAAAACCTCACTTTTATTGGCAATAACGCGATCGCCTTTCTTAAAAGCATCACTGGTCTTTTTTCCGATTGCGAAAACAGAAACATTCTTACCCGCATATTCCTCTTTTATCAAACGATTGGTTTCTTTGATAATGTTAGAGTTAAATGCACCTGCCAAACCTCTATTGGACGTTATGGATACTAAGGTTACATTTTTAACATCACGCTGTTCTGCAAATTCACTTCCAGAATCAGCATCTAAGCTTGCACTTAGGGTTTGTAATAGTTCCGTTAGTTTATCAGAATACGGACGCATAGCAGTAATCGCATCTTGCGCTTTTTTCAACTTCGCAGCAGATACCATTTTCATGGCACTGGTAATCTGCATCGTGGAAGACACCGATGATATTCTGTTACGTATTTCTTTTAAGTTTGCCATTTTTCAAGTTATGAGTTATGAGTGCAGAGTCATGAGTTTTTAATTATAGCAACTAATATCTTAATTAACTCTTCACACTTATCCTTCAGGTCTTTTGGTACGTCTCTTCCTGTTAATTCAAGAATTTCCAACCAATATTTGGTTTCATCAGCCTCTTTAAGTGCTATACCAAACTTATTTTTAAAATCCTTTGTGCTTACACCTCGTTGAGCTTCTCTTGTATTGGCACCAACACTCGTCCCACTCTTTAATATTTGAGATGCTAACTCAAAGTCTTTATTTTTTTTTAATTCATCAGTAAAAAGAACAATCTCGCATGCAAATTGAAAACTCTTAATGCGAATTGGACTGTTATCTAATGACATCTTTTTAAGTTATGAAATATGAGTGTGGAGTTATGAGTTGTT
Organism: Gelidibacter pelagius; assembly: GCF_017581925.1. Classification (GTDB taxonomy): domain Bacteria; phylum Bacteroidota; class Bacteroidia; order Flavobacteriales; family Flavobacteriaceae; genus Gelidibacter; species Gelidibacter pelagius. Next base: position 95,432 of record NZ_JAGEVG010000001.1, read on the forward strand.
AATCGAGTGAAACACTCTGAACTCATAACTCTAAACTCATAACTTTCTATTTTCTATACTTCGCCGATAATTCCTTAGCCACTGCTGCCAGTGTATCAGTAATCTCATCAGTTAGTTTTCCGGCCTTTAAAGCTGCCAACGTATCACTGTGCTTAGCTCTTAAGAACTCTAAATAATCGCGTTCAAATTCTCTTACTTTTTCAACAGGCACATCTCTCAATAAGTTTTTAGATCCGGCGTAGATGATGGCTACTTGATCTTCAACTTTAAACGGATCATTTTGTGCTTGTTTCAAGATCTCAACGTTACGTCTTCCTTTTTCAATAATGTTCAAGGTCACGGCATCAAGGTCAGATCCAAACTTAGCGAATGCTTCCAGTTCACGGAATTGCGCTTGATCTAATTTTAAGGTACCAGCTACTTTCTTCATGGATTTAATCTGTGCGTTACCACCAACACGAGATACAGAAATACCTACGTTAATTGCTGGACGAACACCAGAGTTAAATAAATCACCATCCAAGAAAATCTGTCCGTCAGTAATAGAAATTACGTTAGTTGGAATATATGCCGATACGTCACCTGCTTGTGTTTCAATAATTGGCAATGCCGTTAAAGATCCACCACCTTTTACAATTGGTTTCAATACGTCTGGCAAATCGTTCATCTCTTTTGCGATATCATCGTTGTTGATGATCTTAGCCGAACGCTCCAATAATCTGGAGTGAAGGTAGAAAACGTCACCTGGATACGCCTCTCGTCCCGGTGGACGACGTAACAATAACGAAATCTCACGGTAGGCTACTGCTTGTTTTGATAAATCATCAAAAACGATCAATGCAGGGCGGCCAGTATCTCTAAAATACTCACCAATTGCAGCGCCAGCAAATGGCGCATATACTTGCATTGCAGCAGGATCCGATGCATTGGCCGCAACAATCGTTGTGTAAGCCATTGCTCCTTTTTCTTCTAATGTTTTCGCAATTAAAGCAACCGTTGAAGCTTTTTGCCCAACCGCTACATAGATACAAAATACAGGCTCACCTGCATCATAAAATTCTTTTTGATTGATAATGGTGTCAATACAAACTGCTGTTTTACCAGTTTGACGGTCACCAATAACCAACTCACGTTGTCCTCTACCTACAGGAATCATGGCATCAATAGATTTAATACCTGTTTGTAATGGTTCAGTTACCGGTTCACGGTAAATAACACCAGGAGCTTTACGTTCTAACGGCATTTCATAAAGCGTTCCACCAATTGGACCTTTTCCGTCAATTGGTTCTCCTAAAGTATTTACAACGCGTCCAACGATTTCTTCACCAACTTTAAGGGAAGCGATACGTTCTGTCCGCTTTACAGTGGAGCCTTCACTGACGCCCACTGAAGGTCCCAACAATACGACACCTACGTTATCTTCTTCAAGATTAAGTACGATGCCTTCAAGACCATCTGCAAATTCAACCAATTCACCATATTGAACATTTGCCAAGCCGTAAACACGGGCAATACCATCTCCAACAGTCAAAACTGTTCCTACTTCGTCCAATGAAGCGCTGGCTTCAAATCCTGACAATTGTTGCTTTAAGATTGCTGAAATTTCAGCTGGTTTTACTTCTGCCATTTTTATTAGATATTAGAGGTTAGACGTTAGAGGGTAGCCCTCTATTTCCAACTCTTTAGTTTAATGTAAATTCTCTTTTTAACTTATTTAATTTGTTTGCAATACTTGCATCGTACTGAATATCTCCAACACGTAAAATGAAACCTCCCAAGATGGAAGCATCCACAATATTTACAAGATCCGCTTCTTTTCCGGTAAGCTCTTTTACTTTCGCCAAAACTTTAGCATTAAGTTCATCAGTTAAAGGCACTGCCGATGTAACTTTTGCTACTTGCTTGCCTTGACTTGCATTAAATAGCTCCGTATACGTTTGCGCAACCTCACCCAAAATATCAATCCGCTTGTTTGTAATTAAAGTATCTATCAAACTTGAGCTTAATTTGTCCAAATCCTTAAAAATTGCCAATAACGCCGATTTTTTCGTGGCGGTAGGTATTACAGCACTCAAAAGCATATCTTTTAACTCTGTACTGGCTTCTACAGCATTAGCAATTGATTTCATATCAGTATTAACAACCTCAGCCGACTTTTGGTCTTTAGCAAGATCTAAAACTGCTTTTGCGTAACGTATTGCTGTTCTTGTTTGTGCCATATTCATTCCCTGCGAAAGCAGGAATCTCTTTTAATTATACTTAAATTACGTCATAACGAACGCATAACAGCGCTCAATGCAACCTCTTAATTCAATTTTGCATCACCTAACATAGACTCGACCAATTCTAATTGTCTGTCTTTGTTGGATAATTCTTCACGAACGACTTTTTCTGCAATCTCAATAGATAAGCTTGCCACGTGATTTTTAAGTTCAGCCATAGCTGATCTCTTTTCGTTTTCAATAGCTTCTTGAGCTTGAGCGATCATTTTAGTCGCCTGTTCTTGCGCTTCATCTTTGGCATCACTGACCATTTTGTTTTTGATCTCACGTGCATCTTTCAACATGGCCTCGCGCTCCGCACGTGCTTCATTAAGGATACGTTCGTTATCAGCCTTAAGATTTTCCATGTCCATGCGCGCCTTATCAGCGGCTTCCAATGCATTCTTAATGCCGTTCTCACGTTCGTCTACAGCTCCTAAAATTGGTTTCCATGCGAACTTTTTCAATACTACAAGTAGAATGAAAAAGGTAATGAGTGACCAAAAAACAAGTCCTAACCCTGGTGTAATTAAATCCATCTATAATAGGTTTAAGTTTTTATAATTTAAATTTTTCTTCGACCATACAACTTCGAAGTGTAATAAAACACAGAAACAACCAACCGTTATTTCTGTGTTTTTCTTTAAAGTTACTTAGCTTACGATGATCGCCGCAACAACACCAAAAAGTGCTACTGCCTCTACGAAAGCCGCTAAGATAAGCGCAGATGTTTGAAGTTTTCCTTGGATTTCTGGTTGACGAGCCATAGCGTTCATAGCTGACTCACCAATTTTACCAATTCCAATAGCCGCTCCAATAACTGCCATCCCAGCTCCAAGTGCTGCAATTCCTGTAATAGTCATAATATAAAATTTAAATTAATTAATGATTGTCTTCTTCCGCGGTGGCCATACCAATATATAAGGCAGACAACACGGTAAATATATATGCTTGAATTGCAACAACTACAATTTCTATGATTAAAATGAACAACGAAAACCCAACCGATACCGGTGCAATAGCGATGCTTTGAAAGGTAAAGATTAGGGACATTAACGAGAGGATGATAATATGTCCTGCAGTAATGTTAGCAAACAAACGAATGGTTAATGAAAATGGTTTTACAAACATCCCAATAATCTCAATCGGTGCTAAGAATATTTTCATCGGCACAGGAACGCCTGGCATCCAGAAAATATGTTTCCAGTAATTTTTATTACCACTAAACATGGTAATAAAAAAGGTGAACAAGGCCAGAGTCAAAGTAAATGCAATATTACCACTCACGTTAGCGCCATTTAAGATAGGAATCAATCCGAAAATATTATTTATCCATATAAAGAAAAACACACTCAACAAGAACGGCATGAATTTTCTGTATTTCTTTTCGCCAATCATAGGGATAGCTACCTCATCTCTAATGAAAATCACTAAAGGCTCAGTAAAGGAAGCAATGCCTCTTGGTATGAAATTGGTTGATTTGTCGTATTTGCGAGCCGCAGAAATAAATATTAAGAATAGCACAAGGACCGATACCCACATCATAAAGACGTTTTTGGTAATCGAAAAATTTAATGGCAAAGTGGCGTTTGTAGGATGTTCTTCTTCATCAAAAGCCAAAGCATCAACGCCAGAGCCTAATTGATAAATTTTTTCATGATATTTGACAAAACGCTCACCATTTTTTTCCACAATTTGCGACCCTGAATCATCATGATTAAACTCACTTGACATAAACGTAACCAAGCCGTTATCCGTAAAAAGAATAATTGGTAATGGGATACTGATTGGCTTATTATCCCAATCTACGATATGAAATTCATGGGCATCTTTAACGTGATGCATAATCATCTCAGTGGCATTGAACCCGTTGTCTTCATTATCATCTTCCTGTGCGGCAAAACCAGAATTGGCAATTGTTACAGAAAAAACTAAAAACAATACGGCCCTTAAAGTGTTTAATGTCATTATGAATAGCTTAAAAATACCTTGCTCTAAATTCCGTGCAAATGTACGTACATTATGTTAATTGTCAAACACTTTTTTATCAATATTAAGCCTATGGCAGTTATGGTGATTTTTGAAGGAATTTTGTAATGGAATAAACTTCAAATCCCAAGTAGATAAAATAAGGTATAAAAAAGTTGAAAATATCTGGCTGTTTCCTTTCGTAATCTGATAAAATAATAGGTAGAAGAAACAAAATGGCAAGAAACATTTTAATGAAAGTACTGGTCATGAACAGCATAAAAATATCCGTCTTGCCTTTGGAAAACTTATAGTTTACCGCAGTGTACAACGAGGTGGTTACGACAAAATGAAAGACATAAATTTGCCATATGGGAGTAAACAGTTTCAGCTCTGGTCCAAAATAGGACAGCACATAACTATGAATACCAAAAAGGATTAGACTTAAAACAGTGATGAGAAGTAAAAAATTCAATTGTCTTTTTAGAAAGGTCGGATTCATTAAATAAGGGAAAAATTATTGGGTGTTATTTTTATTCTGCACAGTGTTTCAATGAACGCATGCATTTGCCTGTTGAGAGGTAAGACTTATATTACAATAGCGGAATTAGGTCCTACCAAAAAACGGGACAAACACATCCCTCCCACTCGAAAAGCTCAATGTACAAGGGAAGAAAGCCATAAATTATTGGCTATGGCCTCTATTTATCGTCCTTTGAATTTGCAATAATACGTCTTATTACAAAAACCACGGCCACAATCGTGGAAGTTAAGGACAAAATAATGGTCCATAGGCTGCCTTCATTGTTGTAATGGTCGTCAAGCTTAATACCTATATAGCTGCCAATCCCGATAATAGCAAACATTTGAATGCCTATACCAGAATATTTAGCGTAGTTATTAAGCGGGTTGCCCTTTTTCGGTTGGTTTGGCATTGGATTGTGGTGCTTTTTGATTGCTAGTATTTCCAAGTTCTTTAACGCTGCCTTTCATGAGACAAGTCGCATTGAACGCCGCACCTGGCTCTACGGCCAATTTACCTACTTCCACTTCACCTTCAACAAAGGCCGAGGCTCTTAGTGACAAGGTATCTGTAAGAATAAGTTTTCCTGAGAATTTCCCTTCAATATCAGCATTGGCGCCTTTAAGTGTGCCGTTGATAATTCCGGTTTTTCCGAGTACCACTTTGCCAGGGGTTTTAACATTTCCCTGTACGGTACCTTCAATTCTAAAATCGCCATCACTAACGATATCCCCTGTAATAATGGTGCCTTTTGCGATGGTGTTCTGTTGATTAACGGATTCTGAGGTTGTTTTTCCTTTTTTTGGTTTTTCTGTAAACATAATTCTGGTGGTTTATTGGTTTTCTAGGTAGTCTTTGAGGTTTTTGTGTCTTTGCACAATTTCATAGTTAGGTGATGAAATGGCAATATATGGTCGTGTAATATTAGCTTTGCGCTCTCTAAGTAAATCGGCAAATCCTCTTGCGCCGTTAATACTTTTCAAGCCATGTACCACAATAAAAGTGGTATTCGGGTCATAAATGTCTTTGGAGACGCTTAGCTCGAAATACCTGATCTGGGTGACCTCATCATTCAATGTCTTTAAAAAGGCATCTATATCTTCATCACTGGTGTTCTCAAACTGATACAGCACATTGAATTTAGAGCCTATGGAATCTGCTTTAAACTCTTTATCGGATAAAGCAGGAATGACGTTTTTCATGATTTCCTGAGCGCGCTTGCCCTCTTCGGAATTTGGATAATTTAAAGCGATATAATTCACCCCCTCTTTATATGCTTCAAATCCGTACAAACGCCCTTTTGCTGATGCTTTTAAAATTTCAAACTTAGGCACAATAGGTTCGCCTTCAAATTCAAGAACATACTTATCACTCTGATCGATAACCTCTTGAAAGTTTTGTGCTTCATAACTCGCATAAGTGCGCTCATAAATACTTTCAGGAGTGTTCTCGTCCTTGGACATTTCCGATTTTGGATTTAAAAGAATGGTAGCATACCTCGACTCTGGATTGTTGGTGATGATATCCTGCTTCATCTGATCCGCCGCATTGGTTTCATCCAAGCGTCCGTATAATTTGTATAAATTGTATTTTGCTGGCAATACAAGTCGCTCTTCCGGGTCATTTTCCATTAAGGTTTTAAGCTTGTCTTTTGCAAGTCCGTATTCCTGAAACTTTTCCTTATAAATAACCCCCAATTGATAATAGGCGTAATTTCTGTCCTTTATGATACTGTCAATGACTTTCTGATCTGACGGGATTTTTGAAATATAAAACTCTGGATCGTAACGTTCCTCTTCGGAAGCCTCAATTGTTAAATCGTTAGTTTGAACCGTGAGCTCGTTACTGCGCGTACTTGAAAGTCGCCAATTATCCTTGAGCGAACGGTCACCCCAATTTTTTAAAAACTCATTTTTGCCGTAGGCTACGGTATTGGAATTATAAAAATAAAACGTGGATTTTCCACCCGGTGGATTTGCGCCGCTGCTCCCTGGCAAGTTCCCAGCATTTCTGTTAGCCAAATTATCAGCGCTAACAATTCCTGAATTGGCTTTGCGTTGGGCAATTTCTTCCTGCTCTTTTAAAAGTTCGGCTTCTGCCTTTAATTTCTCGATATAAGTTTCAAAAACGGCAATTCTATCGGCATCAGATAAATTCACCAAATGCAAGATGCTATCGTTTACTTGAGCTACACTTTCATAATAAATGACATCTTCCAAATTTTCCCTTTTCCTTTTAATAGTTCGGAAAGGCTTGGAGTCAATCACCATATTCGTCAATGTACTGTCATAATACGCACCTGCAGTTTTATATTCTGATTTATCAAAACTCATATCACCCAATGTGACGTAATCAAGCGCTCGTAAGTGCTTATCGCCTGAAGATGATCTTAGAGATTTGTTATAATATGCAACGGCCAAAGAATCCCGATCGGCCTGTTTATGGAATTCCGCAATGCGGTAGTAGATTTTGTCCAAAAAGGGTCCATTCTCACGGTTTTCTTCGAGCTCGGTGAGATAGTCCTGAAATGCCAAAACGTCGCCAGTTTCAAGATCAAAGTTGGCAGCTTTTGCCAAATGTGCATTGATATAATAGGCTCGAGGTACTTTTCTGTGCAAATCAATCACCTTATCAAAGGCTATATTGGCACTGTCCTTATATCCAAACTCATTGTAAAGCTGACCTCTGATATAGTTGTAACGGGCCTTTTCCTTGTTTTTCTTGGTATGGGCTGCAGCAATTGCCAATTGGGTCAAGGCGCTGTCCTTTGCTTGAATGTTGATGTAGGCTTGCGCTAATGTAGCAGTGGCATCGGCTAAATCCTGATCCTCTAAATTTTCCAAACGCAACAAGCGCTTTAAGTTTTTGATGGCAAGCTCATTGTTTTCAAGCCGCATATTGGTCTTTTCACGCCAAATTTTTGCTTCATTGATTTTATCGCTGGCAGCGTATTTATAAAGAATATAGTTAAAGGCTTCCACTGCAGGAATAAAACGTTGGTCAAAATAACGTGCTTTCCCAAGCAGCAAATAGGCTTCATCAATTTGAGGGTTACGCTCCCTTCCTTTGATATTCATGCCATGTGTCTGTACGGCCTTGATTGCTTTTTCTTCTGCACGTTCAAAATCGGAGTTTTTGGATTGTCCCGGAAGCATAAAATCATCCGTGGTTTCCATACGCTCTACGGAAAGTAATTCCCAATAGTTATCGGTAAATGCATCATCAACGGCTTCTCTCCCATATTCAAGCGCATTATTTCCATTATAGAGGATGTTATATTTTGTCCCCATGGCGTGGAAGTTTCTGTTTATGAAGGTATCATTCTTGCGCGAGCAACTTGTGACTATAAGTGCTGCCAAAAACAGAAATGTTATGGATTTAAAAAAGCTGTGCAACGTGGGTTGTATTTGGTTCATAAGATAACTAAAAACAGCTGCAAATATTATGCAATGCCGTAAAAATAAGCATCTTTTTGAATTATTGGGGAAAAATCTGGGGAGTTTTCTAGGTGGATAACTTGGGGGCTTCTCAGGTATTTCTCGCAGAGGCGCAAAGATGCAAAGGATATGGATTATGAATGAGACCTGACAGGTTTTGAAAACCTGTCAGGTCTTGTTTGCCTAAGATAACCTATTATTCTCCAGCAAAATGCGCTTCCAATTCTTTCAACGTGGCAGCGCTTGTAGCCAAATCTTTAATGATTTCTCCTTTTTCCAGAACGACAATACGCTCGCTGACCTCAGTAACATGCATCAAGTCATGACTTGATACCAAGACCGTAACGCCTTGTTGTCCTGCAAGATGTTTAATGATCTGTTTCAATCGGATTTGGGTTGTTGGATCTAAATTGGCGAAAGGCTCATCAAGAATGATGACTTCCGGATTCCCGATCAGAGCGCCTATAATGCCTACCTTTTTCTGGTTGCCCTTGCTCAAATCTCTCAGATATTTTTTTTGATTTAATATTTCTCCATGGAAAAAATCTTCAAATTGCTTTAATAAAGCATCTACATCGGCTTTATTTTGACCGCGTAATTCACCAATAAAATAGAAGTATTCTTCAGGAGTTAAATAGCCGATTAAAAAGGTTTCATCAATATAGGCCGAAGTGAAAGGCTTCCAGTCTTCACTTTCATTCACCTGGATGTCCTTGCTTTTGATAAATCCGGTGGTCGGTTGGATCAAGTCCAAAAGCAAACTGAAAAACGTAGTTTTCCCTGCGCCATTATTGCCAACAAGCCCAAAACTTTGACCTTTTGGAATGTCGAGGTTTTCAATACTTAAAACCGGGCCTGCATTGTATGTTTTTGATAGATTGGATACTGTTATCATAATTAGTTGTTTTGTTTGTAAGCGGCTAATGTTTTATACTTTTCTGATTTATAGACTTTTTCTATAATGTCGAATACTTTGTTCTTGAATAAAAATCCAGCTAATCCGGCAATGGCTACCAAAGCAAAACCGAAAACTTCACCGAGCGTAAAATGCCCGGCGGCGTATATGGCCATTGGCAATAATAATTTTGGAATGGTCAACAACAAGGTCTTCGCATTGAAGGCTTGTTTGTCTCCAAAGGCTTTCTTACTTGTGGTCAGATCGATTGGCGTTTTGATATAGGCTCCTCCCCATAATACCAAATGGCTATTGACACCGATGTTGTAAATAGCGCCAACCACAACCGCTGCATAAGCTTGCCATCCCCAATACAGGTAGAAAACAGAAATAATTGTTGAAACTATAGTGGCAATCACCATTAAGTACCATTTGGATGCGATATATTCTTTATAGCGAATGTTTTGGCTCATCATCAACGGATAATAAGCACTGTCCCAACTCGGTACAAATTGGCCGAAAGTGAACAGGAACCCACCAGAAATAAAAATCCCGGCAAAGACTCTCCAGAAAGGACCATCATAAGCCTCAACAGAGCCAGTAAAAAATAGCAATCCGTAAAATATAAATAGCACGCTTATGAGCAAGGTTGTTTTTGAGCGTTTATTGCGTCTTAATAATTTGATGTCGTTTTTAAGAAATGTGGACATGCTTCCAAAACGGTTCAACCAGCTGTAATCTTGGGTTTCAGCTATGTCATGTTTAACGGAAAGACCAGAATCCAAATACAAGTTGTTTTTGAAAAAGGTAAACGCCATCCTATAGAACACCACCGCCAAGATTATCGGAATGAAAGCCAAATAGGGAATTGCATAAAATGAGTTAAAAATAGGATAGGTAAATTGGGTGATGTCAAAAACACCGTAATACTGAAGCCCAATCATAGCGACAATAAAACCAATGACAACAAAGAAAGCCACATCCTTATTATTGACGAAGATATTGATGAAATTATTACAATAAATCCAACCTAAAATAGCAAGGTTCCAGGCCAAAACCTGTAAAACAGGGAAGCCTTCCATGATGAGTACGATCGAAAAAGGAATAAAGAAAAATGCATGCAGAATATTAAAGAACGAGATCATGGTTTTGCCGATGGCAAAATTGACGATGGCTTTTCTTTTAATAGGCAAATACATGAGCGGTTTGATGTTCATCACGGGCATTTTTTGAAGAAAATACCGGAATACCAAGTCAAAACCCATATAGTAAATGAGCACTTGGTTGACGACTTGGAAAGGTTCCATTTTTAATTGCTCCTCAATGATAAAATAAACCCCAAAGCCTAAGAGCAAAAATGAGGCAATCATCCATAAAGCACCGAAAACCATCATTATCTTTAAGAAGAGATTGGTCTTAAAAGAAGCTGATCTTATAAATGATTTCCACTCGAGACTAATAAAATATTTAATCATACTGTTCTGGTTGCGATTTAAACATTGGTAATATTAAAACACTTTTTGTTACAAACAAATTTCAAATAAAGGAAATTTCAGAAGAGATTTACTTCTAAACTCGCTCTTCCTCTCTTATTATTTTGTTAGATAGGTGGCATTTATTATAAGCTTTCGTTACTTTTGGGAAAAATTTATAATATGTCACATTTTCACACCCTAACCATAAAAAATATTGAGAGAGTAACTGACAAATCGGTGACCGTCACCTTTGAAGTGCCTCAAGACCTGAAAGAAACTTATAAATTCAAAGCAGGCCAGTATATTACTATAAAAGCGATACTTAATGACACAGAAATAAGACGTGATTACTCCTTGTGTTCATCTCCAAAGAGTGGCGATTTGAGAGTAGCGGTTAAAGAAGTTAAAGATGGAACTTTTTCTGCCTATGTCAACAATCAATTAAAGGTTGGAGACCAATTGGAAATTGCCCCACCAAGAGGCCATTTTGTTTTTGAACCGAACGATGTCAAAACTAAACATATCGCTGCATTTGCGGCAGGAAGTGGGATTACGCCCATCTTAAGCATTGTTAAATGTGCCTTGGAAGAAGAAGTCCTGAGCAATGTTGTTTTGGTATATGGCAACAAAACCACCGACGACACAATGTTTATGACCGAATTACTGGAATTGCAACGTCAATTCAGCGATCGTTTGGCCATTCAGTTTGTATTTAGTCAAGCTCAAGAAGACGACTCTATTTTTGGACGTATTGAAAAAAGTACGGTCAACCTCATCTTAAAGCACAAGCATAAAGATCTAAGCATCGATGCCTTCTACTTATGTGGTCCGGAAGCGATGATCCACACCGTTAAAGATGTGCTTGTTGAACATGAGATTCCAAAAGATCGCGTGTTTTTCGAGCTATTCAAAGCTGCTAAACCTACAGAAAGAGATACTGCGACTATTCCTGATGGTCAGACCAAGATTTCAATTGTTTTGGATGATGACACGACGACTTTTGAAATGTCACAAAAGCAAACCATACTTGAAGCTGCTCTAGATAACGATCTGGACGCCCCTTATTCTTGCCAAGGAGGGATCTGCAGTAGCTGTTTGGCACGTGTTATAGAAGGCGAAGCTAAAATGCGTCAAAACAATATCTTGACGGATGGTGAAGTGGCTGATGGATTGATTCTAACCTGCCAAGCGCACCCTTTAACACCACACATCAAAATCGATTATGATGACATTTAAAACACTTTTAGTATAAATCAGATATAAGAAAGACATTTAATCCTTAAAAACTTTAATTTCGTCGAAAAGACAGAAGTAGAGCTCTTAAAATTATGTTAAGGAAAATGAATTTTATATTTTTATACGTGATTTAATTGTTACTATAAGGATTATCTATTAACGAAAGATTAGATCTAATAACCCTGCTTTTTAGTAGGGTTTTTTTATGATGTTTTCGATTTTTTCGATCACGTCTTTTGGATTGATGGTTTCCATACACGTTTCATAACCTTCAGGAAATTTGTTGCCATAAATAGACGTTGGAATTTTAGGGAATTTTGTTCGATCAGCTAAAAGCACATTATTTTCATCCTGATGAAAGGGGTAAAATCCAGCATACGGGTGGGTCACGCCCCAAAGCGTAAGGACTTTTATTCCCATCATTGCAGCCATATGCGCGTTTCCAGAATCCATTGAAAGCATCACATCTAAATTTGAAATAACGTCCAACTCCTCATCAAGACTTAACTTTCCAGCAATACTGGTGATATTTTCACTTTCAAGGGCATTCAAATATTCTGCATCTTCTTTACCGCCAAACAGCAATATATTATAGCGTTTTGAGAGCTCTTTAATAACTTCTTCCATCAATTCCAACGGATACATTTTGCTTCTATGGGCCGCATAAGGTGCAATTCCTATCCAGCTTTTAGTATCCTTTCCTACTAGTTCAAGTGTTTTGGGGTTTAATTCGGCGCGTTCCGGAAAAGAAGGTTCCAAATCTTTAATAGGAAATCCTAGCTTTTCAAAAACATCTTTGTAGCGTTGGTGTGTGGTTTTTAGTTGCTCGAAAATCTTTCCTTTCACTAAAGCTTTCTTTTCAGCTCTTCCCTTGTCAATTTGAATGGGCTTCAAATCCAAAAGAAAGATTTTAAGAATATTACTTCGGAGGACGTTGTGCAAATCGGCAACGGCATCTATTCCCAAAATACGTAAATCTTTTGAAAGTTCTAAAAGTCCAAAAAAGCCTTTATGGTCTCCTTTCAAATCTGCAGCAAAAACGGATACATTTTCTAAATCACGAAAGAATGGTTTAAAGAATCCTCTGGTCAAGACGGTCAACTTGATCTTTGGATATTGCTCTGTAAAAGCCCTTAACACAGGGACGGTCATAGCCACGTCTCCCATGGCGGAAAGACGGATGACGAGGATGTGTTTGGGTTGTTGCATGTTTAAAATGAGATTCCTGCCTCCGCAGGAATTGGTTACTTTTGTCCGCGCAATACAGGATTTAATTCATCGTCATTGTACATTTTCATTTGCTTGTACACTTTCATGTATTTATCACCATTCTTAATGTCCATAAGCAAATCGTCAATGGCTTGGCTTAAATCTTTACGCTGTTCTAAAAGCACATTAAGCTTAGTGGTGCAATTGAGCTTATGCGATGAAGAGGCATCAGGACGTTCAACTTCCTCATTCATGTGATATATTTTTAAGGCTAAAATGGACAACCTATCAATGGCCCAAGCAGGACTTTCGGTATTGATCGTCGCATCTGATTTAGGTTCAACATCATCATAAAGGCTTAAAAAATACCCGTCTATATACTCTACCATATCTGTTCTATCCTGATTGGAAGCATCGATTTGACGTTTCAGTTTTAAGGCTTCTACAGGATCAATATTTGGGTCTCTGATAATGTCTTCATAATGCCATTGCACGGTATCGATCCAACATTTTCTATATAAAAGATGTTCGATGAGCTCCTTGTCTTCGTCATAAACATTTTTAAAAACTTGGTCCACTGTATTCTTTATGTGATACGTATCGATGACTTTTTGAAAAATTTCATTGGCTTTTGCTGTAAACATAATCTGATGATTTTAAGACGTAAATATACTTCTAATTAATTAACTTTACCATTCAAAATAGAGTTTAAGCCTTATGCACATTCACAACTTAACAGAAGAAAATTCCATTTTAAACACATTCATTTCAGAAATGAGAGATGTGAATATCCAAAAAGACCGAATGCGCTTCCGCAGAAATATTGAACGTATTGGAGAGATTTTAGGATACGAAATCAGCAAGGTGTTAAATTACAAACCCGCACTAATTGAATCGCCCTTGGGGACCTGCGAAATGAATATTATGGACAATGATATTGTGCTTTGCTCCATTTTGCGAGCTGGAGTACCTTTGCACAATGGGTTACTGAACTATTTCGACAATGCTGAAAATGCGTTTATTTCGGCGTATAGACATCATCACAAAAACCCAGACAGTTTTGAGATTGTTGTAGAATATTCAGCATGCCCGAGCTTAGAGAATAAAACCCTTATTTTGGCCGATCCTATGTTAGCCACGGGCCAATCTCTTGTTGCCACTTTTGAAGCTTTAAAACCTTTCGGAAAGCCTAAAGAAGTCCATGTGGTTTGCGTTATTGGTGCGCAAGATGGCATTGATTATATCAGCAAACATTTTAGTGAAGACACGCATTTATGGATTGCAACCGTAGATCCAGATCTCAACGAAAAAGGCTATATCATGCCTGGACTCGGAGACGCTGGCGATTTGGCATTCGGCGAAAAATTACAGCAATAAATTCAACAGGGAGGCTAGTATCAAAACAATTATCAAACCTTCTTTGAACCATCGTTCTGGGATAATCTCTAAATAATTAGACATGATAATAGCCAATGGTGCGAATAGAAAAATAAATTCGCTGCCATCTTTATAAGGCGATACCAAAATAATTATCAAGGCAATCAACGACGAGACAATAACAATGACAAACGACGGCCTATAACTTTTTAATTGCTGTTTTATACTTCTCATAAAATAAAAAGACGCCCATACCCCATAAGAAAATAATAAGGTGGCAGCTATAATCATGCGCTTTGAGTTTAAGGGTGTAAAATCAAAACTTACATCAAAAAAACCATGGAGGTAAGGCTCAAAATCGACCCCCATTACAATCATATAAGAAGCTGCTATTATAGCAACGCATAAAACCCCGATTAAAGGAATAATCCAGTTTTTGATATCTACAATGGAATGTAGAAAGAGTGCGAGAAAAATTAAAATATAAAATAAGGACGCCCAGAAAAATAAGAGCGTTGCCAAACTGATCCAAAATGCAGCATCAAAAAGCTTTTTTTTGATTTCCTTTCTGGATCTTAAACTGATGATGCGCCGCAGTGCCAATAAGATAAATAAATTGGCCACAAGCAGTTTAGAATTGCTTAATGTTTCCGGTAAAACGGCCACAAACAGACCAAACATCAAAATTTTATAACTATTCCTTTTGGTAAGATTGTTTTTGCTGACGAAGAAATCAAGCACAAAAAGCGATGCCAAGCACACACCAAAAAGGAAAGCTTGCTTAAAAAAAAGCTCAACAGAAAAAATCTCAGTTAAAGTTGTTAGTTTGGTGACAACAAAAACAACAAAAAGCATTGCGCTTATCACCAGAAGATGAATAGGTTTTGCTTTACTAAAAAAACTTGAAATCATTTAGAGCTGTGTTCTGGGTTTGCTACTTAGTCTATGCTTCCACGAAAATAAAATTCGAACTCACTTTATGGAACATTTCAAATAAAAAAAACGTAATTTTGTATTGTAAATATAATATTTATTATCATGACTGATTTTTGGAATGGCTTCGCAGCTTTTTTTGAGTATTTATTATTGCCTTTTGACGCTTTAAGAGAATTGGAGCTCAGCAATTGGTGGCTTGCAAATTTTGTCTCTTGGTTACTTATCTTAATTACTTTTGTAGCCTTTATCTATTGGATGCTCCAATTAAAAGAACATGACAATAACGACGAAGAGGATAAGAGCATCTCGTCCCATTCGTTCTTATAGATCAAAACCAATATCCTTACGGTAATACATCTTATCAAAATGTAGTTTTTCTATATTTTGATAAGATTTTTTTATGGCCTCTTGGTAAGTGTCTCCAAAAGCGGTAATAGCCATAACGCGCCCACCAGAAGTGACCACTTTTGCATCCTTTAATATGGCACCAGCATGAAAAGGGATGACGTCTTTCAGATCTTGTAATCCTGTGATTTCTTTACCTTTCTCATAACTTTCCGGATAACCACCAGAAACCAACATGACTGTTGTAGCGGCACGTTCATCAATTTCAATCTCAATGTTGTCCAAGGTTTGATTGGCAATAGCTTGAAATATTTCAACCAAGTCATTCTTTACTCTCGGCAAAACTACTTCCGTCTCAGGGTCTCCCATCCGCACATTATATTCAATTACCTTTGGATCGTCCCCTACTTTGATCAAACCAATAAAAATAAAGCCTTTATAGTGCAATCCGTCCTTTTGAAGTCCAGAAACGGTAGGCTTTACAACGCGTTCTTCAATCTTCTTCAAAAATGATTCTGTAGCAAAAGGCACCGGAGAAACCGCACCCATACCACCTGTATTTAATCCTATATCACCATCCCCAATACGTTTATAATCTTTTGCTGTTGGTAAAATCTTGTAGTTTTTGCCATCGGTAAGAACAAAGCAACTGAGCTCGATGCCGTCCAAAAATTCTTCAATAACCACTTTGTTGCTGGCGGTCCCGAATTTGGCATCCACCAACATGCTCTTCAATTCTGCTTTGGCTTCATTGAGATCATTTAAAATCAAAACCCCTTTCCCTGCTGCCAAACCATCCGCTTTTAAAACATAGGGAGGCTTCAAAGTTTCCAAAAACTGATAGCCTGCTTCTAAAGTAGTGGCATCAAAACTCTGATATGCTGCGGTTGGAATATTATGACGGAACAAGAATTCCTTAGCAAATTCCTTACTACCTTCCAATTGTGCTGCGTCTTTTTGGGGACCAATAACAGCGACATTTTTTAGCTCTTCGTCTTCCAGGAAGAAATCATGGATCCCTTCTACTAATGGGTCTTCCGGCCCCACAACGACCATATCAATTTGATTTTCAAGAACCAGTTTTTTTATGGCCTGAAAATCGGTGACTTTAATGTCGATGTTTTCAGCAATTTTTGCGGTTCCAGAGTTTCCTGGAGCCACGAATAATTTTTGACATAATGGACTCTGTACAATTTTCCAAGCAAAAGTATGTTCCCTTCCACCGGAACCGAGAATTAAAATGGTCATGTTAACGTTCTTTGTTGCAAAAATATAGTTTATGCCATGAAAACAATAATATTTTTGACGATTAAATCGATAATGTAAGATAAAGAATCAAGACCGCTTCGCTATTAGAATCAACCTGCCGGCAGGCAGAGCGTCAAGAGTTAAACCGATAAGTACTGAAAATATAGATTTTGAGGTTCAATATCAGCCCGTATCATCTTATATTGAGATGCTTCTAAAAAATTAAAAATAAAGGTTGCCTTCAATCTATTGTGCTCTTCATTCTAACGATGCATTGCCCACAGACAACATCTTATAAAATCTTTAAAATCCTAAAGTTTCCATTGGACAAGACCGGAATTAAATCTTGAATCTAAAGGTTGATTTTAGATGAGAGTTTAATAAATTTCTTTACTTTACATTCTCATAAACAGTGTATCCATTGAATTTATTTGATCTATCTTTAAAGTTGAACGGATTTCCAATTAAGGAAGCTCGACCTGTGTTGACTGCTATTCAAAACCTTAATGAGGATGGATTCCTTAGTTACATTGAAAATCAAAGAGCACAAATTGTCAATTATCACCTCAAACACAATCCCTTTTACCAATCTCTTTTTAAAGACATTCAATTCTCATTCTGGGATGCTGTTCCCATCATGACTAAAAGAGATTTACAGCAACCTTTAATCAATCGATTGTCCGAAGGCTTTTCACTAAAAAACGTATATGTCAATAAAACCTCAGGGTCTTCTGGAGACCCTTTCGTTTTTGCCAAGGACAAGTTTTGTCACGCCCTCACTTGGGCAGTTATTCAGGACCGATTTGGCTGGTTCAACCTCAACTTCAACAGTTCAAAACAAGCCCGATTTTACGGTATTCCTTTAGATAAAAAAGGCTATTATCAAGAGCGTTTTAAGGATGTATTGAGCGGACGGTTCCGCTTTTCTGTTTATGATTTAAGTGATGCCGCTCTTAAAAATCATTTAAAAAAGTTCAAAACCGCGAAATTCGATTATATCAACGGTTATACAAGTACTATTGTCCAATTTGCTAAGTTTTTGGAGAAGCAAAATGTGGTTTTGAAAACAGTATGTCCAAGTCTTAAGGCTTGTGTCGTAACTTCAGAAATGCTTTTTGAAGACGATAAACTGCTTATGGAAAAACAATTTGGCATTCCAGTAGTAAATGAATATGGGGCATCGGAATTGGATTTAATCGCTTTTCAAAATTCGCAAGACAAATGGGTGGTGAACAGTGAAACACTTTTTGTGGAAATTCTAGATGATGATGATCGCGTTTTGCCTTATGGCGAAGAAGGCCGTGTGGTCATTACCTCATTATACAATAAGGCACATCCTTTTATTCGCTACGATATTGGCGATATTGGAATCCTCTCTAAAGAAAGTACACTTCAGAAACCGTTGCTTAAAAAATTAATTGGACGCACCAATGATATCGTCAACTTACCAAGTGGGAAAAAGGCCGCTGGACTTACATTTTACTATATTACCAAAAGTATTGTTGAGGATGATGGGAATGTTAAGGAGTTTATGATTGAACAATTGGACCTTCAAACCTTCAAAATCATCTATGTCAGCACTGAAAAACTATCAGATCAACAAACCAAAATTATAATTAAAGAAATAGAAAACTATCTTGAAAAAGGACTAAACATTATCTTTGAGCGTCAACCACATTTAAAACGCTCTAAATCAGGCAAGTTGAAACAGTTTTCATCATTTTTAAATAAGACATGACCATAACCATTATAGCTGGAGCACGTCCAAATTTCATGAAAATAGCTCCTATTATTGAGGCTATCAAACAGAAACAATCAGAAGGTGTCCCGCTTAATTATCAATTGATCCATACGGGTCAGCATTACGATAAAAACTTAAGCGATACCTTTTTTGAAGAATTGAACATCCCGTTTCCAGATATCAATTTAAATGTAAAAAGTGGTACACAAGCCGAACAGACTGGAGCCATTATGATTGGATTCGAGAAAGTGTTAGCCGAAAACCCAACAGATTTAGTCATGGTGGTTGGTGACGTCACCTCAACCATGGCCTGTACTATAGTCGCAAAAAAAGCAGGTATAAAAGTCGCACACGTAGAGGCAGGAATCCGATCAGGCGATATGAATATGCCTGAAGAAATCAATAGAATTGTCACCGATAGCCTAACCGACTATTTTTTCACTACCACGCCTTTGGCTTCACAAACCCTCGAGGACCTGGGAGTGGATAAAAGCCAAATTTATTTTGTTGGAAATGTGATGATTGATACCTTACGCAAAAATGAGAGCAGACTCCAACAGCCTGAACTCTTTAAATCGTTGCAACTGCAGGAAAAAAAGTATATGGTCATGACTTTGCACAGGCCTAGCAATGTGGATGAAGAAGAACAACTCAAAGCCTTAATAACACAGCTTGCCCAATTAGCAAAAGACTATCCTATCATCTTCCCTGTTCATCCAAGAACCAAAAAGCTTTTGGAAGGTCTGAATCTAAATTTTGATAATCTGCATTATGTGCCCCCTTTGGGTTATTTGGAGTTCAATTATCTCGTTAAAAACGCCTTTGCGGTCTTGACAGATTCCGGAGGAATTACAGAAGAAACCACCGTCATGCACGTGCCATGTATTACTTTGAGAGACAGCACAGAAAGACCGGAGACTTGTACTATGGGAACTAATGTACTGGTAGGAAATGACCCTGAAAAAATCACTCAGGCTTTCAAAAAATTATTTTCCGGGAATTGGAAAAAGAGTGAAATCCCAGAATTATGGGACGGCCATGCAGCCAAACGCATCATCACTAATATCATTGACATCTACAAATTGAGATGAAAGACATTCTGATCATTACAAGTTATTATCCTCCTGAAATTGGCGCGGCATCCAATAGGATCTTTCATTTGGCAGAAGGCTTAAAAAATCGAAGCTTTAGAGTTTCGGTCATCACACCATTGCCCAACTATCCGACGGGGAAAATCTTTAAATCCTACCGTGGAAAATTCACGCGTACCTCTAATGAAAAAGGGATTACAATCCATCGTTTATGGATTTACGCTACGGTTTCAAAAAATAAAGTCGTTCGATTATTTGCGATGCTATCCTACAGTTTTAGTCTCATCTGGTATTTCTTATTTCATAAAATTCCTAAAACCGTTATTGTCCAATCGCCGCCACTTTTGGTAGCCTTTACCTGCTGCACTTTTTTGAGATCTAAAAAACGAAAGCTCGTTCTCAATGTCAGCGACTTGTGGCCCATTGCCGGACTGGAATTGGGTGCTTTAAAAAGGAATTTCAGCTATCGGGTTTTAGAGCGGATTGAACGTTCTAATTATAAGAAGGCCAATTTAATTTTAGGTCAAAGCGAAGAAATACTGACTCATATCACAGACCTATTCCCAAAAAAGAAAACCTTGTTATATAGAAACTACCCTGATTTTGATTCTCCGGAAATCAGTACTTTGACTAATAATGATTCTGGTAAAATTAAAATGGTCTATGCTGGCTTGTTGGGAATTGCCCAAGGAATTTTAAGGCTTTGTCAAGAACTCGACTATAAATATGTTGAATTCCATATTTATGGTTCTGGTGCAGAACAGGCCAGCATAGAAAACTACATCGAAGCCCATCCAGAGTTGTCCATTAGGTATCATGGCGAAGTTTCACGGGACGTATTGCATAAAGTGCTTTTAAAATACGATTTAGGCATCATCCCGCTGCTAAATCGAATTTATGGATCAGTACCCTCAAAAATATTTGAATACGCCAAATTGGGGCTTCCTATGCTGTATTTTGGTGGTGGTGAAGGTGAAGCTATCGTTACAGAACACCAACTTGGGTGGGTTGCAAAAGCTGGGGAGTATGATGATTTAAATCGGACACTTTCTATGATCAAGAAAACTAGTCTCAATGAGACCTTTAAAGAAAGAATCAAATCATCTGCGGCGTTGCATTTTGATTTGAAGAAACAGTTGGACAGTTTAGTGCTGCAACTTTAGTAGGCCTTTTCATCGCCTTTAATAGCGCTTATAAAAGTTTTTATAATGATTCTTATATCTAATAACAAGGACCAGTTTTCAATATAAAAAATATCATATTTAACCCGTCCAATAATATCCTTATCCGTTTCAATTTCGCCCCTGAACCCACTTATTTGAGCCAAGCCCGTAATCCCAGGTTTGACAAAATGCCTTACCATAAATTTATCTATTCGCTCTGCGTACATACTTGTATGGCTTACCATATGTGGCCTTGGCCCCACTACGGACATATCGCCAAAAAGGACATTAAAGAATTGAGGCAGTTCATCAATACTAGTTTTTCTTAACAGTTTCCCTACTTTCGTCACACGTTGGTCATCTCTTGTGGCCTGATACAGATGGGCTTCATTATTTGGCATCATCGACCTGAATTTGTAGCAGTCAAACTCTTTATAATTAAAGCCATTTCTAGATTGTTTAAAGAACACAGGGCCTTTAGATTCCAATTTGATTAAAATGGCAATCAATGGGGTGAGCCATGACAAGATGAAAACAATCACCAAACTTGAAAATAAAATATCAAAACCCCTTTTAATTATTTGATTTATGGAGTCTTCCAACGGGATGTTTCTTAAGGAGAGTATTGGGATATAATCATAATACTCATATTTTAGCTTTTTTGAGTAGATATCCTTATTGTCTGGTAAAAATTTTAATATTTTGAGATTGTTGTCGGCAAAATCAGTAATATCCATGATTTGTCTATTTGTAAGTTCTGAAATAGAGCAATAGATCTCATCAATGGCATTTTCCTTGATATAATCAAAGCACAGTTTAAGGTCGACATCTTTTTTGTCGCGGAAACTAAAGGTTTTTTTATGGATGTACCCGTATTCAGGATTTGTATTAAAGAAGTTTTCTAAGGCCAAGGTTTTTTTATTGATACCCAATATGACCGTATTCCTGTAATTCCCACCAAATGAAATTCGGTATTTTTGAAGTAAATAATACACCGCAAACTTAAAGATAGTAATCAATATAAAAACAGCCAGCACGTAATTAATTACCGTCTTAGGAGCAATATTGAATTCCTGGTGGTATCCGGAAAATGCAAAAATGATCAAGGTAAATAAAATCATTTGTCGCATTACCAAGGAAAAGATGGTCACCTCCCGAGTGTATCTATACACTTCATAGAATTTTGAAGCTATGGAGAGAATTATCCAGGCAATAGACACCACCAATACGAAAAGGATCGGGTCAATATTTCTGAAAAAATAAAGAACCGCCAAACCATTGACCACAAACAAATCGATTAAATAAGAAATGGGCCTTAAGTATCCAGAATATCGACCTTGTTTAAAAGTACTCACATCATCGTTTTATATGGTTTGTAAAATCTTTATGTGCACTTTTATATAACTCCTCTTCCGAAAGACTTTTGAAATATTTATAGGTAATGGCCATACCTTCAGCTCTCCCAACTTTTGGCTCCCAGTCCAAAAGTTTTTTAGCCAAACTAATGTCTGGCTGGCGTTGCATCGGATCATCAATTGGTAGATCTTTATAAATCACCTTTTGGTTGGTATTGGTGAGTTTTATAATTTCTTCAGCGAAATCCTTAATTGAAATTTCATGAGGGTTACCAATATTTACCGGATACGCATAATCACTGAAAAGCAGTCTATAAATACCTTCTATCTGATCATCAACATAACAAAATGATCGCGTTTGCGAACCGTCGCCAAAAATCGTTAAATCTTCCCCTCTTAGCGCTTGCCCCATAAAAGCAGGAATGACACGGCCGTCGTTAAGGCGCATTCGCGGCCCATAGGTGTTAAAAATCCGGACAATACGGGTCTCAAGTCCATGAAACCTGTGGTAGGCCATGGTAATGGACTCTTGAAAGCGTTTGGCTTCATCATAAACACCACGAGGACCAATGGTATTGACATTTCCATAGTAATCTTCTGATTGCGGGTGCACCAAAGGATCTCCATAAACCTCAGAAGTAGACGCAATGAGCAATCTGGCTCTTTTTGCTTTCGCCAAACCCAATAAATTGTGGGTACCCAAGGAGCCTACTTTTAAAGTTTGAATAGGAATTTTTAGATAGTCTATTGGACTTGCTGGAGACGCAAAATGTAGAATATAATCTAAATGGCCTTCTATCTTTATAAACTCAGTAATATCGTGTTCAATAAATTCAAAATTGGGATGATCTTTTAAATGACTTAGATTTTTTTTATCACCAGTGATAAAATTATCCATTCCAGTTACATGATACCCCTCCTTAATAAAACGATCACATAAATGTGACCCTAAAAATCCTGCAGCTCCTGTAATTAATACCTTTTTTAACATTAAGTAATTTATTTTATGAAAAAATAACAACAAGTCGTTGATTGCTTTATCTATAATTCTGATAAGATTAAGACAAAAATACAATTTGTTGTTTTATAAGTTGTTTTAACTTATAAATAGTTGCTATTAAAAGTATTATTCTTGATTTAAAACAAAGGCACGATATTTTTTATATCCTATGTTTACTTTATAACGTTTAGGCCGCTAATATTGTTTTAACCCCACACAATATATTTCACTTCCTTATCTGCTGTTTATTATATTATTACTTTCTGAATTGGATTTCCTAATGAATTAATTTCCATTTTTTTATGGTTTTATCTATACTACTTGAATAAAACTCATTGTTTTTATAGTTTACTATTTTAAGAATACTTCTTTTATGATAATTTAATTGATCCAAAATGGACATAGTCTCAACATTGATCACTAAAATTTTTCCTTTAAAAGTTCCGCAGATGAGTTGGTCTTTTTGGTATTGGATGCTATTCAAAATAAAATCAGTGCTAAGGTCTAATTTTGAAATAAAACCATTCTCAAAAGAGAATTTTACAATTTCACCTTCTTTGGTTGTAAAAACAATATACTTATCGAATATAGTAAAATCCGTAATCATTTTTTCATAAGCAAGCAGAATGGTCTTTTCTTTGGTTGCAAAATTGTATTTAAAAACCTCACCTAAGTCGGTTGCATAATACAAATATCCATCTTTAAAGGCCATGCTTCTTGCAATAGAACTCAGTGTGATATTGTGTGAAATTTCGTAATCAGGTTTTTTTTCATAATTGACTACAATTATCTTTTTATCGCTTAAGCTTAAAATGGCATAATTTAGATCTGGGATTATTATGGCATCTAAACTTCGGCCTTCGGTGTAATAATACACATCTTTTACTTCCTTGAATGATTTATTATAAAATCGCAAGCTAGAAACAGGTCGCGAAAACTCATTTGAAACCGTAATTATTTGATTGTTTTTCGAATCATCATAAATCTCCAAACCATATCCCCCTATAAAATAAGTCTGTACAGTTCTATTTTTTTCTAGGTAGTTAAAATAGGATACATCTCTTTTTTCTATTAAGAAAATTGAATCCTTTTTTATGAAAAAATCACGTACAGAAAAATTATTTCTTAATAATGTCTCTTGGGCTTGCGAACCCATCGATATTAAAATAAATAAAAGTGCATGTTTAATTGGTTTCATTTTGAACAGCAACTAAGTAATAATTATAAAATACAGTAACGAATACAATTCCATGATGTCTATCCAATATATTTTCGATATAAAATATTGTTAATATAATGACACTAAACCCGAGTACACTTTTAACCGTTTCTTTAGGTGTGGTCTTATTAAACGCCATTATTAAGTTTAAAATATAAAGGGTTAATATTATAGAACCAATAATGCCATATTTGAGCAAAATCGACAAATATTGGTTATGACTATTTAAATCACTGTCCATTAAATCATACCTTCCATTCAAATAATGCTTCTCGTTTAAAAGATCCTTTTCCTGCATTTTTAAATTCCCAAATAAAAGATTTTCTTTTATAGAGTTTATTGATTGGTCCCATATCTCCAATCTAAAATCCATAGCATTTTTATAACTCGTATTTAGCTTTTGATTAAATAGAATAATACTTAGGGTCAAGGCTGAAACAATGAACAAATAAACGACAGCATTTTTCTTTGAAAAAGAAACCACAAGATGTCCGCCCACTAAAAGTGCATAAATGACGATGGACACTTTGCTTTTCAAAATAAAGATCAATAGAAAAACCAAGGAAAACACAACCAAATAAGATATGCTCTTTAGATAATGGTTTTTCTTGGTTTTGGTAAAAAAACGTACAAGTAAAAAATTGACAAAAAACAAAAGATACATACACAAATAGGTGTGATGAATGTCTATGATATTTTGAAAGGCATCTCTATCAAAATTTATTCTTAAAATGAAGGACATCGCCAAGACATAGAGGCAGGCAACAATTAAGCCACTAAAAAATGCATAGCTTAGAATAATGTTTTGGTTTTTTTCCCTTAATATAAATGGCACCAAAATCAATAACACCCACGGAGAAAATTCATTTCCAAAAATAGCAATAAGGTAATGTAAATCGTTTTGTATTAGGCAGTTCAGTAAAACATATAATAAAAACAATACCCCTATAGCACTAGAAACCCGTAATGTCTTTGCTACAAAAAACTTTTGCTTTAAAAAGAGTACTTGAATTAGTTTAAGACCTAGTCCTACCATCAATGCAAATGTGCTTAGATTAATAGAAAGTGGCAGTAAAAATAAACTTATTGCAATTGCTAAAAAAGAAAAATCTTTTTCTAAATAAATGGACTTTAAAGTAGAGATTTTAGGTGTTAAGTTAATCATTAGGTTGCTTCTTAAAATATTTCAACTTATAAACCTCAATTAAAAAGAGAGGTGTCGAATAAATATACCTTTTTGTTAATCTCCAAGCTGTAAAGCTTCTGTATAACCATTCCAGTTTTAAATTTATCACCCACTCCGGAGCCCGTTTCTTGGTTTCGGCAATAAAATCGAACACCGCCCCAATTGAACATATAATTTTGGAGTTTATTTGGTCTTTATGATTGTGGACCCATTTCTCCTGCTTTGGCGCAGTCATCCCCATAAATAAAATATCAGGAGCAAACTCATTTACCTTATTGAGCATATCTCTATTGTCGGATTCTGAAAAAACATCCTTAAATGGTGGGGAATAGAAGCCGAAGGTAATATTAGTGTGATTTTTTGAAAGTTTGTTTTTAATCAGTTTTAAAGTGGATTCGCTTGCTCCAAGATAAAAACATTTGAGTGTTTTATCATTGGCTTCTTTTAGCAAATAGCTGTGTATATCTGCTCCTGCTATTTTTTTGATTTTTTCGCCCATCAAGGCACGCGCCATTAAGACAATGCCTTCTCCGTCGGGAAGTAGAATATCTGATTCTAAAAGGGCGTTTTTAAATACATTATCAGATTTGGCAACTATATAAGAATGGGCATTGATGGTATTAATGATAGTTTGCTCATTGTTAATGAAGATAGTATTAATATCATCGTTAAAGATCTTGTAATTATTTAAACAGACTGTGTTCAAAACTTTAATGCATTAAATTAAACAATGATTAAATAAAGTCATTCTTGACTTCATTAAGCGCTTTTTCATAAATGTCCTCAAAAAATCCGAATTGCTTATCTGGGGAATATAATTCTAAATAGGTCTGAAAGGCATTATTTCTCATTTTCTCCTTTTTTAAATCAGAATAATCAAACCAAATTTTTATCTGTCTTTTTAGGTCCTCAACATCACCTATTTTAAAATGAATTCCATTGATTCCATTAGTTACTATTTCTGATGGTCCTCCGATGTTAGTTGTTATAACGGCACAATGGTTAGAAAATGATTCTATAATCGTCAGGCCAAAGGTTTCTAAACAAATGGAAGGGTTTATTAAAGCACTAGCGCTTCTTAATTCAAAAAAGATATCCTCTCTTGACATTGAGCTTATATAACTGATATTTTTATGTTCAAAAATATCCTTTTCAATCATTTCTCTCATTGGGCCATCCCCTATGATTTTTAAATTGTAGGGAAGATGTTTAAACGCTTGGACTAATAGGTGAATTCCTTTTTCTTCTGAAAGTCGGCCGACATAGATAAAATCATTTCCCTTTTCGATCATTTCATTGTTTTTGGAGGGAAACACAAAATGGGGTTTAATAAAAAAACGATCATGGTTTATGCCTAATTTAGACCCTCTATAGAGTTTTGTCATTGAGGGGGTTAAACATATAAAACAATTAATTTTATCCCAAGTTTTTATTTTTTTATGACTCCAAACTATGAAAGCCAACCAAAAGGTAAGGATTCTTGAGTTTTTATAAACTTTATTATTAATAGCATTCCAAGGAAAGTTTTGTTCTAAACTATTTAAAAATAAATTGTTTTTATTTATTAAGGTAGCTGAAGGACATAACAATCTGTAATTATGTAGGGTACACACCAATGGGACACCCATTTTCTTTATGGTTCTGATTATTATAGGCCCTGTTGAAAAATGCCAATTATGTAGATGGACTATGTCTGGTTTAAATGCTTTAATTTTTGCTTTAACAATTTTTGCCTTTTTAATATTCCAAATAGAGGAAGCAAACAGAAGGGCCCCTTTAAAACCAACATGATTTTTAAATATCAATGAGTCAACAGTATATTTTTTATCAAGAATTTTAATCTCTTGGTCAACAACGCTATCCTCCCCTCCAAAATGATGATATCGTGTATGAATAATTAAGATTCTCATTTACTTGATAAATAAAGGTTTTGGAAACTTATCTCAAAATTTACATAAGTCCTTAAGGCAATGTTTTAGTAAAATACAAATATAGAATTCACCTTATCAAAAGCGCACTTTATCCTACTATAAATTATTATCTAATAAATGGTAGTCTCATTTTTTTTTATGAGTCAAAAAAGTCTTCGTAAGAATCCTCAAAAAAAGAGCAAAAATGTTTTCAAAAACATTCAATCCTGCGTTGTTTCTTGCAATAAATCCCTGTTGTAATTCTTCTCTCAAACTTAATTGTCCACTGATTCCTCCTACTCGGAAATTAACTAAAGGCTTATCTATATGTACAAACTTATTATTGTTCATAAATACCATTAAAGAGAATTGATAATCAGCATATGATTTTAATGCAATATTATAGGAATATTGTTGATAGACTTCTCTCGTGACAAACATTGAAGGATGTGAAAAAGTCATACTTAAATATTTAAGTTTAAAAACCGAAGGGTTATAAGCGTATACTTTTCGAGTATTATCACTGTAGACATCGTATCTATTAGAGTGAATTACTTTAACATTAGGGTTCTTCAAATAGGTATCTACAACTAATCGTATAGCGTCCAATTCATACCAGTCATCACTATTTATTGTACCTATCAAATCGCCATTTGCTATTTTCACCCCTTTGTTCATGGCATCATAAAGACCTTTGTCAGGTTCACTTATCCAATGAGATATGTGATCTTGATTTTTCTTTATAATATTGATCGTATTATCTGTAGAGCCTCCGTCAATAATGATGTACTCAATATTTTTATAGGTTTGGTTTTTTACACTATCAATAGTTTGTTGCAAATAGTCTTCACCGTTAAAAACCACCGTAATAACAGACACCAATAGTTCTTCATCTCTATTCATCAAAATTTAATTAAGGCATTTATTTCTTCATCATCCATTAACCTATATTTCTTATTTAGCACAGTCCCAATGGCCATCCATAAAATAAAAAATATCGGGGTAAAAGTTGGTCTCAATTCAATTAAGTATAATATCATAAAAATTAAAATATAATACCCCAATCGTTTGATGAATTTATTTCTGGATTTAAAAATAGCGACATAACTAGAGCTAATAAGTATGATTAGGTTGAGCAGCATCATAATGAAACCTCCTTTTAAAATCATCTGTAAATAGCCAACCTCAATAGTTATTCTTGTTGAAGAATCTCCATACCACGGCTTCTTTAAAACATCAACAACATACCACTTGGTATGCTCAAAATATTCACTATAATAAGTGCCCAAAGAACCTCTACCAAATATTTTCTCACTGAAATTAAGTTCAGACATTAATTCTCTGAACAAAAATGTCCTAGAGTCTTGAATGTCGGCAAACATTGTGACTATTCTCCAAACATACTCATAACCTAAGGTGAAAATTAAGGTTAGAACCAATAGAAAACCAGCAATTATATATTTTATAAAAGTTCTTCTAACCCGAAAGGACATGACTCTATCCATGATTAAGAATCCGAATACCATAATTAGCCATAGATATTCCATGCGTCTTTCTCCTATAGTAGAAACTACCATATACACGACAATAATAATGAGTATCTGTATTTTTTTAATAAGTGTAAATCGATTAAAACCTATAATTAAAACAAAAACCAATGGTCTTAATAGCCATATCCATTCGTCATTTATCGTTAAAACGGATAAAAATAGAAACGCACCAATCATTAATGTGAACATAAATGAAATGGATTTAAACATCACTGTCCAATTTTCAATTTTCAGACCCAATACGGTTATTGCCGGCATCAACCATGCAAAACCCATATATACATTTCCAAAGTTTGTAATCCAGTCTTGTGGATTTAAGGTAAAACTCTTAACAATAACAATAACTCCCCAAAAAAGCAATAGATAAATGACCCACCTATTTCCGGTTGATAGCTGGTTTAATTGCTTTCCATCCTTTATGCATAAGAAATAAATTGAAAAAACCGAAAATAAGAAGAACATCGAGATTACGACTTTTTGAAAACCAAAACCGTCAGGTTTCAATAAAAAAAACAACAGAATATATATGGCATTGCTATATAGTCCCCATTTTAATAATCTGCTTTTAGTAATATACATTATAACTTTTGATCTAGGCGTGTGAAGTTAAGTGTCTTGAATCTTTATACCAATGGTTATTGATAAGTACTTATTCTTTATCATAATTAGATTTTCGGTTTACAAATATCGTCATTAAAACATATTTACCTCCCCCGAGTATTTTATGTTTTGATCCTGGCAATAATATTCTCAAAACTAAGATGCACTAAGCAATCTTTTATAATAATTAAATCGGTTTTTGATAAAGGATCATTAATTAGATTTAAAACTTAAATTTCTTCCTCCGAATTTTGGTAACTCTTATTATTGACTTTCATAATCTCTGATGCGATTTCGTCACCGCATGATGAACGCTCGATAAATTTACTTTCGCGTCCACAAAAATCAACATTGAATATCAAGTAAGGAGCCTATATTCAATTCCTCCAGCAACTTTTTGAGGTCAGCTCCTAAGGTTTTGGTCTGCTCCAGCTCTGACTTCAATCCAGAAACACTTTCAGAATTATTTCATTCATTAATTTTTATATATTTTATTAACAATCCAAGATAATATTTATTATTAGTTCTTTCACGGTTACAAACTATTTTAGATCTCAGGTTTCAAACTCAAACCTTTAGAGTTAAAAAGGGAATAGTGTGAGATATATAGAAATCTACCGTTTCTATGTAATTATTAAAAGTTTGAAACTTTAATATGAGCCTGTCGTCTTCTTTTCTATGTTTTTATTATAAAGTTCAATATACTTCTTTGCCACCAATTTGCTATCAAAATTTTTAAGCACTTTATCTCTTGCCATTTTAGAAATTTCTTTTGAATTTTCATTGTTTAATACCCATTCAATTCCATGTGCCAAATCGTCGGTTTCATAAGGTTCTGCCAGATATCCATTTATTTTATGCTCTATCATATCACTATTTCCACCAATCTTAAATCCCACGACAGGGGTCCCACAAGAAAGACTTTCCAAAATAACATTAGATAAGTTTTCCTGTAAACTGGGCACTATCATAACATCGGCAGCACTGTAGAGTTTTACTAAGCTTATATCGGTGTTGAGCTGGCCCAAATAATGTGTTTTAAAATCAAACTCCTGAGGGTCCTTTGGTTGGTCACTTCCAAAAACAAGAAATTCTATATCCCTGGTCTGCAACTTTTTTAAGGCACTTTTCAGTTCTATAAAACCCTTTCGTGGGTTGCTGGTTGCAGACATAGCCCCAAAAAGGATGAGTTTCTTTTTTTTAGGCAATCCCAATAAAGATCTGGCTTCTTCTTTTGCGAATGGCTTAAATACAGAGGTGTCAATCGGGTTTGGTAGATTCACAACCTCCCTATTTTTAAAAAGGGTACTCGATTTTGCACATGTTTCCAACCATTTGCTCAATCCTACGATGGTCAAGTTATTAATTTCAAAGAAAATCTTTTGCTTTCTTTTAAATATGTCCCTACTTAAATCATTCTCTTTGATGGAGTTTAGAACAGGGCAGTTCCCACAATTAGCTGTATATGAAACGCACGTGTCGGCGTAGTGGCATCCTCCAGTAAACGCCCACATATCATGCAATGACCATACAATGGGTGCCTTTATTTTTTTTAAATCTTCGATCTTCAGAAACCCAGCATTTATCCAATGTAAGTGAACAAGGTCAGGATTTAGTTTGTTGATTTTTTCAACAATTTGGAAACTGGGGGAAAAAGATGCTGAGAATTCATCTTTACAATCGTAATATTTTAGTGGAAAGGTATTTATTATTGATTGTAATTTAGCTGTGAACTTCCTAGCGATTGAGGTAGGTCCTATAACCGTGTCATCCTCACTTCGTTTTCTCAATACCAGCATCTGGCAATCAATATCTTCTTTTAAAAGAGAGGTATGCAGTCTATAGGCCGCTCTTGCTGCGCCTCCTTCCATATCACTAAAATTAACTATAAGTATTTTCACTTTTATATTCTATAACCAAAAATATTAATCAAGTTATCAAAACCATCTATTTCAATTCTTTCTATAAGTGGACTTTCGGGATTGATATAACCAGATTCTACAAAGTATTTAAAGCCATTACTTTTTAATATGTCGAGAATTTCACCTAGATTTTGGTCTTCATTGATTTTTGAGTGATATTCTAAAAATATGTTTTTAACTAAATGAAGCTGTTTATTTATATCTTTAATAACATCGAACTCTGCGCCCTCAATATCAATTTTCAAAAAGTCCACTTCTTTTGTCAAGAGCTTTTTTAAATCGAATGTTTCCACAGTTATCGTTTTATCACTCTCCTCTTTGGTAAGTTTTCCTCCTGCAGATCCTTCTTTAAAAAATGTCATTTTGGTTTCTTCAGTCCAAACTGCTTTTTGTAACAATTCGACATCAAAATATCCCGCGTTTTTAATGTTTTTATCGGCAATTTCTTTGATATTGGGATCAGGCTCAAAACCAATTATTTTTGCCTTTGGATACATATTCTTCAAGCTGATTACGCTTAAACCAATATTGACTCCGCAATCAATTATATATGGAGATTCTTTGGTGGTATTGAATTTATAGGTTTTTCGTCTGATCTGTTCATTATATTGCGCTATAAAAGATGGTGGATCCACCCCTTCAAATATGGAGCCCAAAACCGTTGTCGTAAATTTCGTGTATCTAGGTAGTTTACTGATCTTATAAAGTGTTCTGCTTTCTCTACTAAGCATTGTTTTTATTCCTTTCTTTACCAACTCTTTCATGATTTAATTTTATTAAAAACTATTTATTCCAAATTCCCCTTGCCCTGTTATTTATAATCTTGTTGTATTGTAAAGGCATTAATATAAGACCAGGTAGGTAGCTCAAAATAGTTGCGATAATTACCCCTTTTACACCCATATTCAAACTTTTGGCCATGAATATTGAAAGCGGTATATTAATAATAGCCATGAAAATACTCACTATCAATTGTACTTTTATTTTACCGGTTCCATTTATAAAAAACACAAAAATATTGTTGAACGTAAAACTCATTACAAACACAGCCATCGAGACTGAGAGCATAAAAGGAACCAAAACTTTATCTCCAACCCAGATATTATAGAACCAATCGGACAGCAATAACATTATAACCACAACTATGGGAATCAAGAGCCAAACTCTCATAATGTTGTTAACAGAAACCTTGATCCATTCATATTCCTTTTTTACGTATGCTTCAGTAAATGAAGACCAATAAGGAGCAACCACGATAGAAAAAACAATGGTGAGAATGGAAAAGTACTTAAAAGCAATATTGTAAGGTACAACCTCTTCTGGGCTAAAAAGTTTACTAATTATAAAGTTGTCTGTTGAAAAAATCACAATTCCAGCTATTTGTATAATAAAAAAATCAAAACCAACGCCCATAATGTCTTTCAAATGACTTTTGCTCCATAGAGATAGAGACGGTTTCAATTCTTTAAATTTATTAGAAAACGCCAATAAATTTAAAGCTAAAAGTATGATTACTGGCAGGGCTGCAAATATAGCTCCAAATATTAATAGGGAACTATGGCTTGTTTCTGTCAATATCCAAATTGTAAACAATGAGACTACCTGTGTTGAGAAATGAATTTTTACTTGAATCGAATGGCTTTGGTCTGCCAAGTATATATTAGTAACAAGCCCTACCACTAATTGAATACAAAAAAAACCAAACACTAAAAGCATCAATAAGTTCAAGTCTGTATTAAAGGCTTCACTAGTATTAAAAACAGAAGCCCAGTCAATAAAATAATTTAAAAAAACAAAAACACAAAACATGAAGAGGCTTACGCCCGCAATGGTATAATAGGCTGAACTTATATAACCTCGGGCTAGCTTTAGATCTCCATTTGTTTTGGCCTCTGTTAGTTTATTTCTTAAGCCGTTTCCTAATCCAATATCAAAAAAAGAGAACCACGCAATAAACGAGCTTATGATAAGCCAAACGCCATAATTTTCGGTATCTAAAAAATTGATGGTAAGTGGAACCAATAAAAAATTTGCTAAAACAGCGCCTGCCTTATAAAAAAAAGATATTGAAATATGTTTGACAATATTTTTTGTGCGAGCACTTTTAACACCAAGAGTGTTTAATATTTTAAGAATATGTTCTTTCATCAGCGTTTCTTTTATACCAATGATAAGCTCTCTTAACATCTTCTTTCAAGGTAATTGTAGGTCTCCAGCCTAAACTATTTAAATTAGAAACATCATTTAGTTTTCTCATAGTTCCTTCTGGTTTTGAAGTATTAAAGACTATTTCTCTCTTAAATCCCATAATTGATTTAACAGCTAGTGTCAGTCCATTTATAAAAACACAATTTAGGGTACCCTTTTTACACTGCGCCTTTCTAATGGCTTTTACTCCAGCGGTAGTGTCTTTAAAATCCTTATTCTCCATTATACTCAAAAGGATACCGTTTTAAACCACAAATCCTATTTCTTTTTTATATAGGAACTCGTTTAATTTGGCTCCGACTTACTGGGTAACATCAGTAATCAATATCATTCCCATTTTTATCTAAAATTAATTTTCTCATTACTTAAAGGTTGAATTTCAACAGCGCTTTTCGTAAACTTTGTCTCCAATCAAGAATTTCAACATTAAGCATCTTTTTAATTTTAGATTTATCTAAAACACTATATCTAGGCCGTTTTGCCAATGTGGGATAATCTTTAGTGTCAATTGGTATTATATAGAGTTCTATATTACTTTCTTCGAAGATTGCTTTAGCAAATTCAAACCAACTTGTAATTCCCTCATTGCTATAATGATAAACACCATAATCCTGGGACCTTAATTTTATTATATTTAACACAACTCGAGCTAAGTCACCAGCATATGTCGGTGTTCCCAATTGATCATTAACCACGCTCAGCTCTTGTCTATCTTGAGCCAATCCCAACATTGTTTTCATGAAATTATTTCCATATTCGGAATATAACCAAGAAGTCCTAATTATAAAATGCTTATCTAAAATTTGTTTAATCTCATTTTCTCCCTTTAATTTTGATTCTCCGTACACATTGACCGGGTTGGTTTTATCCAGTTCAGTATAAGGTGTTGTTTTTAAACCGTCGTAAACAAAATCAGTGGAGATGTGAACCATTTTGACATCATTTTTTTGACAAGCTTGGGCCATGTTTTTGGCACCAATGGAGTTAACTTTACAGGCATTTTCCTGATCATTCTCTGCATTATCTACTGCGGTGTAACCGGCGCAATTAATGCACCAGTCAATAGCATGTGTTTCAAAAAAATCTAAAACATCGTTAGCAACCGTAATATCCAGTGTGTTTCTATCCGCAAAAAGGAAATCAAGAGATGGGAATTGGTGGGTTATATTTTGGATGCATTGTCCGAGTTGACCGTCAGCTCCAGTTACTAAAACGGTTGTCATAATTTAGCGTTTTTAAATTCTGGAAGACATTTATCCTTTTCTGAAATCAAAACCGCTTCATTTGGCACCAACCAATCAATATTTAAGGTGGGATCATTGTAAATAATTCCCGCTTCTGATGATTTATTATAGAAATTATCGCATTTATAAGAAAATAAGGTTTGGTCTTCAAGAACAATAAACCCATGGGCAAATCCGCGAGGTAAAAATACTTGTAACTTATTTTCTTCAGATAGTTCAATAGCCATATGTTCTCCAAAAGTTGGAGAATCTTTTCGTAAGTCAACGGCAATATCCAATACTTTACCTTTAATTACTCGCACCAATTTAGCCTGAGCATACGCTCCTCTTTGATAATGTAATCCTCTTAAGACGCCTTTTGAAGACATAGACTCATTATCTTGAACAAAACTGATGGTTTCGCCAATTAATTCTCGGAAAGTTTTTTGATTAAAAGTTTCTTGAAAATACCCTCTGGCATCCTTGAAAATTTTTGGTTCAATAATAAAACATCCCTTAAGTTTTGTTTCCTTTACCGTCATTAATTGTTCTTGAGAAGTCCTAATAAATTTTTGCCATAACCACTTTTTAACAAAAGTTCTGCAAGCTCTCTGAATTGCTGTTCGTTGATGTATCCCATTTCGAAAGCAGCCGCTTCAATGGCACCAATTTTTAAACCTTGCCGCTCTTCGATCACTTCAACAAATTGTGAGGCTTGCATCAAAGATTGGAAGGTGCCGGTATCCAGCCACGCGGTTCCTCGGTCTAAAATACTAACATGCAATTTCCCTTGTTTCAAATATTCTTTGTTTATATCGGTTATTTCCAGTTCACCACGCTGACTTGGTTGGATATTTCTTGCGATTTCAATCACGCTATTATCATAAAAATAAATCCCGGGAACAGCAAAATTTGATTTGGGCTTTTTGGGTTTTTCTTCAATCGAGACCGCTTGACCCTGGTCATTGAATTCGACAACACCATAGCGTTCAGGATCATGAACTCTATAAGCATAGATAATTCCGCCATCTGGGTCACTGTTTGCCTGCAACAGTTTTGAGAGTCCCGATCCATAAAATATATTATCGCCTAAGATGAGGGCTACCTTATCCGATCCGATAAAATCTGCCCCGATGATAAAAGCCTCCGCCAATCCATTTGGGGCATCTTGGACCGCGTATTCAAACCTACAGCCATACTTTTTACCATCTCCCAATAAATCTCTAAATAATGGAAGGTCTTTAGCGGTAGAAATAATCAAGATTTCTCTAATCCCCGCAGACATCAAAGTTGACAACGGGTAATAGATCATTGGCTTGTCATAAATAGGCATTAATTGCTTACTTACGGACAAAGTCAACGGATGCAATCTCGAACCAGAACCTCCAGCTAAAACTATTCCTTTCATCTCTTAATTATATTGCTTTTGATAATAGTTTTGATAGTCGCCACTCGTGACGTTATTTAACCATTCTTCATTATCCAGATACCATCGAATCGTCTTTTCTAAACCTTCTTCAAAGGTTAGAGAAGGTGTCCAACCCAATTCATTTTTAATTTTACTCGAGTCTATGGCATATCTTAAATCATGTCCTGGACGGTCTTTAACATAGGTGATCAGTTTTTCAGAAGTGCCTTTTCCCCGCTGCAATTCAATATCCATTTGAGCGCATAACAATTTGACTAAATCAATGTTTTTCCACTCATTAAAACCGCCAATATTATAAGTTTCACCTAGTTTTCCTTCGTGAAATGCAATGTCGATTGCACGTGCATGATCTATAACAAATAGCCAATCTCGTGTATAATTGCCATCACCATATACAGGAAGTGGTTTGTTATGGATGATATTATTGATAAACAATGGAATCAATTTTTCAGGAAACTGATTGGGTCCATAATTATTTGAACAGTTTGTTATAATATATGGCAATCCATAAGTTTCTCCATATGCCCTAACAAAATGGTCTGAGCCTGCTTTAGAAGCAGAGTAAGGAGAATTGGGGTCATAAGAGGTGTCTTCCGTAAAAAAACCGCTATCACCTAAGCTACCATATACTTCATCTGTACTGATGTGGTAAAAAAGCTTGTCGGTAAAATTGTCTTTCCAGAGCATTTTAAAAGCATTTAACAGAATCACAGTGCCCATAATATTCGTTTTCACGAAGGCCAACGGATCATTTATGGAGCGATCTACATGAGATTCTGCTGCCAAATGAATGATTCTTTCAAACTTATGCTTTTCGAATAACCCGTTTATAAAGCCTTCATTAGAAATATCACCTTGTATAAACGTATAATTAGGTTTGTTTTCAACATCTTTTAAATTTTCTAAATTACCGGCATAGGTGAGTAAGTCCAAATTATAAATATGATAATTTGGGTAGTTATTTACAAATAATCTCACGACGTGCGAACCTATAAAACCCGCACCGCCAGTAATTAATAAGTTCATTTCTATACTATTTTCTCTTATAATTTTTAAGATACTTATTTAACGAAAGTAATAATAATACTAGTGCAGTAACTATTAAGAATAGAACAGGTATTAGAAATTTATTGCTTTTTAAAATACCTGAATCACGTACTCCTTTTCTAGGAAAATCAGAAATTACGTTTAAAATGCTAGACTTATTTCCTCGTTCATTGTTTAGTTCAACGAGTCCTATCTTCAATTCGTCCATTTTATTGATCAATGAAAGTTCTTTGTTATTCTGTTCTCCAGTTTCGC
This sequence comes from Gelidibacter pelagius, assembly GCF_017581925.1. GTDB lineage: Bacteria > Bacteroidota > Bacteroidia > Flavobacteriales > Flavobacteriaceae > Gelidibacter > Gelidibacter pelagius. The sequence continues at coordinate 133,241 of NZ_JAGEVG010000001.1, forward strand.
CAAGACTAATATTTGTTCCTTGAATGGCACGCTCTGCTTCTTTAAGCATGACCTTTTTATATAATAACTGCAAAGAATCTATTTCAGCAATTTGTTTTTTATAAAGACTATCTTGTAATTTTATATTGCTATCGCTAATGTTCTTTTGCAGATTAAAATAGCTGTTATTTGAAATAGAAGAGATAATGGCAGGCTGAATTCTTTTTGCCACAGTATTGTCACTTGCGGTAACGGAAATCGTATGAAACCGAGCATCAAAAGAATTAAAATTCTTAAGATATGCTTTCATATCTATCGCTTTTTTAGTTGTGCTATCTAAACTACGCACAAACCTATCAAATAATACAATCTTCTGATTTTCATCTGAGTAGGACTCGACACTAAAATTCTTTATGGATATGGCTTCCTTTGTAGTAATGTTTAGTGCTTCAGAAAGGGACAGAGAATCTTTGGCCTTTGCTAGTTCCTTATAAAATCCAACATTGTTATAAAGCTGTTGAACACTATTAAAATTAGGCTCAATAACCATGGTTGAAACATATAATGGTTCTTTCTTTATATCTAAAATGGTTCCTAATATAACCCCTACAACAACTACAGCAACAAGTTTTACAAAATGCTTTTGAATGAAGAGCAAAAACAAAACGACAACTCCAAATAAGCCTGTAAAAATACGGCCTATAAACCGATAAAACCGTGAAAACAGCCTCCCAATAGCATTAAATAATTGGCCCAAATCAACCTCCTCATTTTGGGGCTGATCTTTTCTTAAATCGTCATTCATAACTTTATTAGTTAAATATTTGCTGTAATATTTTTCTAGTGATCAAATAGGTTGGTTTTACGCCCGTAGTTCCCAAGCCGCCAGACGCTAAAGTGCTTCCAGTTTCTAAGGGGTTGTCACTGGCATAATACGCATATCTGACTTTAACATTGGGATTGATACTGCCTCTCACTTTTGATGCTGCCTGTATTGCCTTTTGATAATGGGCGCCTTCCATTTCCAATCCAATGACATTCCAGGTGGAATTGAAAAAGAATTTTAAAATCTCTTTATTTTGAAGCGAAGTTCCTAAAACAGTAATCATTGTCCCTTCATACACGTCAATGCCATGCCCTTCAAAATCCGATTTAGAGAGTTGATTATCCAATGGATAATTATCCGCAGTTCCTTCAAAAATATGCGCCGATGGGATCATTATGTCGCCCTTTCCACCTTCCAAAATTCCAGCTTTCCCCATAATGGAAATAGAATCAATGTTCAAATGGATCTGTTTATCCTTTAATTTAATCGGCTTTAGAAGCTCATCAATGGTTTCATAAGCTTGTTCTCCAAAGGCGTAATCCATGACAAAGAGGACTGGTTTTTCTGAATCCTCAAACACTTTAGAAGCCTCCAGATCTGTTTTCTTAAAATCGATCTTGGCGGTATCGAAAATTTGTACGTCGATATTGGTACCCGAAGTATCTGGAATATAGATCATTCCTTTTGACAAGGCTTCTTTCGTCACTTTATTTCGTAATTCTTGATTTTCCTTTTGACTCAATGCCTCATAGACTTCAAACATGCTCTTTTTTGCAGCCATAGTCTTTAATGCCTGAGATGCAAAAATAGAATTCATAACACTGTGCATATTTGCACTAATCACATGGATAGGACGATCGATAAGTCCATTTTTTATTAAGGCTTCCTTAATGGTATCTGACCAAATTTCGCCATGGATATGATGGCCCAAGCGCTCTCTTAACACAGGACTGAAGGTTACTGTTCGTCCTTTGTTATTGACCACTTCCTCAATAGCCAGCTTACCTAACCAATAGATTAAATGGAGAAAGCGTTCCGGTTGGTCGGGTAATGAAAAGGAACTATACATGGTGGTGAGTTCATTGAATGTCCGGCCCAAAATATTTGCGGTATGTGCAATGGCAATCTCACGCTCTTCTTGCGTCAATTCTTGATTGGAAAGCACTGCCTTTTCAAGTTTTAACCAATCACGAGTCGTAGTCCCCTCTTCATCAATAAGAACACGCTTGCTTATTTTGTGAGACTCCACAAACATAAAAGTCAAGTGGGTTAAAATATCATAGATTTCTGAGCGTCCACGGGTGATTTCAATATTCATTTGCTCATTATCTATCCGGAAACAATTTCGTCTTCTTTTTGGAGGAATGATAGCTTTAAAATGTGAATTGCTATAGCCTTCATCACTCGTTAAATTTATAAAAGTGCATTCTTCTATTCCATAGGGTAGCCTATCAACAACATAAAGCAAACCTTCTAGCTCTGCCTTTTCATCTCCAATAGAGCCATAAATCTCAGGTCTTAAAAGTAATAACGACTCCCGAAGGGTTTCACCAGAAACGCCCATAGGTTTGTAAAATCCACGATTAAACAAATGGCGCATTGTAATATACATTCTTTCAATGGCATTTGAGCTTTCCTGAGCTCTCGTTCGGGCATGATGCTTTTTATTCATAAGTTAGTGTTTAGCTTGTAAAGATAGGATTATTTAGTTAAATTTTGTTCGGTTATAGCGTCTGCTATTTTTCGGTCGTTTGATAGTCTGGGCAGTTTATTTTGACCTCCCAATTTTCCTATGGATTTCATATAATCTTGAAAACCATTCTTTTTGACCCTCGAAATCTTTAATGGCTGCAACACTTTACCTTGAATCAAATCTAAATAGTAACTGTTTTGTTTTTGAAGTGACATTTCAATTTTCTCTGCCAATTGCGATAGATTATCAGGCTCGTTTTCAAATTCAATAAACCATTCATGATATGGTAATCCGCTGGGCGGATTGATTTGAGGTGCTACCGTAAATTCTGAAACTTGAATGTTGGAGCCCTCAACTGCATCATGAAGTGCTTGTTCTACCTCCTTACCTATCACGTGTTCACCAAAAGCAGAAATAAAATGTTTAATTCGACCTGAAACTATAACCCGATAGGGTCTTAAAGAGGTAAACTGGATCGTATCGCCAATATTATAGGCCCAAAGACCAGCTGTTGACGAAATGATCATAACATAATTGGTGCCCAATTCCACATCTTTGATCGTAATCCGTTTTGGATGCTCTTCAAAAAATTCGTCCGCCTTAATAAACTCATAGAAGATACCTGAGTTTAATTGCAGCAGCATGCCTTTTTGATCCTGCCGATCTTGGTAGGCAAAAAATCCCTCGCTGGCAGGATAGAGTTCTATGCTATCTACCTTTCGTCCTATTAGGCTCTCAAATTTTGCGCGATAAGGTTCATAGTTCACGCCTCCAAAAATAAATAGGTTGAAGTTTTTAAAAACCTCACCAACTTTTTTTCCTGTTTTTTGATTGATTTTTTCAAAATACATTTGAACCCAAGATGGAATTCCAGAAATAACAGTCATATTTTCTGGCAGGGTTTCAGCGACAATGGCCTCTACTTTAGTCTCCCAATCTTCAATACAATTGGTCTCCCAAGAAGGCATTCTGTTTTTTTGAAGATATTTTGGGACGTAATGGGCAACGATACCTGATAAACGCCCAAGTTGAATCCCGTTTCGTTCATTTAAAATCGGGCTGCCTTGAAGAAAAATCATTTTTCCATTTACAAACTCAGAATTCCCAGTTTCCGCAATATACAGAAGGATGGCATTTCTGGCAGCTTCAACATGTGTTGGCATGCTTTCTTTGGTAAGTGGAATATATTTTGAACCCGAAGTGGTTCCGGAGGTTTTTGCAAAATAGAGCGGCTTGCCCTTCCACAGAATATCAGGTTCTCCCGCAACAACTCGTTCAACATAAGGTTTTAGGCCTTCATAATCGCGTACAGGAACTTGCGAAACAAAGTCTGCATGTGATTTGATATTATTAAAATCATGATCCTTACCAAACTGCGTATCCTTGGCCTCATCCATAAGGCTTTTAAATACCGCTTGTTGGGTTTCAATGGGGTTATTGGCCCATTTTAAAACCGACTTTCTAATAGCGTGCGCAAAGACTTTGGCAAGAGCCGATTTTAGTGTGAACATTATTTAAAGTCTATAAAATTGGTTGGGTTAATGGGATAGCCTTTACTCCATAATTCAAAGTGCAAATGGGGCCCTGTAGAATATTCTCCAGTGCTTCCGGCCATGGCAATGACTTCTCCAGCTTTAACTATATCTCCTTGTTCTTTGGTTAACGACGCATTGTGCTTATATACCGAGATGAGTTCATAACTGTGCTCTATAATGACCACATATCCCGTTTCTGATGTCCATTCCGCAAAAATAACAGTGCCATCAGCAGTGGCCTTAACCGGCGTGTTTTTAGCAACAATAATATCTACGGCATAATGCTTTTCCTTGACATTATAGCCTTCTGAAATGTTTCCGTTTACCGGTGGAAACAAAACAAAATTTGAAGCTGAGATAGCCGATTCAAAAAAGTTGTATTTATCCTCCTTATCTACTCTTTCACGTAATAAGGAATCTTGTTTGGTAGGTTGTATCGTCAATTTCCCTGGTTCTTCATTAAAAGCGTTTAAAATAGAATCCTTATTGAATTCCACAGTTTTAACATCACCTGTAAGTACACGTTTAATGGAAGCGAAATATTTTTCGTTGACATCAATAACCTGTTTCAAAGAATCTGTTTTAAAACTGAGTTGTGTCGCTTGTTTTTTTAATTTGGCTGAAGAATATCCAGGAATATACTCTCTTAAAGGTGTAAATGCGATTAAAAAAATAGTCCCAAATACGAGAAGTATGCTGCCTAATGATACAATAACAAACACATTTAAGCGCGTTAATTTAATAGCAAAGCGCTCTTCAAAGGTATCTTCATTAAGTACGACCAAACGGTACTTATGAAGTAGTTTTCTTGTGAATTTCTTCTCTTTTTTTCTAGTGGTCATGCCGAACAAAATTAAATAAAATTAAGCCAATCTTTATTGACTTTCATCTAAAGTTTATTTTTAACGCATAATTTGAAGTTTAATTATTAAATTTGCAGTTCAAATAAAATGTTATGATAGCATCAAGTATTTTTTTAGCGGTTGGACCATGGCAAATAGTAGTCGTAGTCGTATTGGTATTATTGCTTTTTGGAGGCAAGAAAATCCCAGAACTCATGAGAGGATTAGGAAGTGGCATTAAAGAGTTCAAGGATGCCAGTAAAGAAGATGGCGATGAAACAAAAACATCTACTGATAAAAACAAGTAATTATATCCTATATAAAAAAAAAAGAGCCAACTTAATCGTTGGCTCTTTTTTTATGTATACGCTGTTTAAGACCATTATTTTATCTTAATGGATTTTATGATAGCTTCCAATTCAAAAATATTATTGCGTTTTTCAACCGATGGTGAAAATACATAACCTTCAATAACCACATACCTGTTATTCGTTTTATCTTCAATGGCGTAGTTTATAAATGGTCCTGCCATAAAAGCATTCTTCACGTCCCAAATGCCTCTTGATTCAAATGCCGGTTTTCCATCAATAGTCGTTTCATTTAAATAAGGTGTATAAGCTTCTTCAGTAATCATATAAGAACCTTCCACCGGACCAGGAATATGAACTTTTCCAATAGAATCTCTCATTCTCACTATATCCACAATGGCACTATCTCCTTTATTTATGGTACTAAGTGGCACTTCATAAATCATGATGTCCATAGTGCCCGTAGGAATATCTTTTCTGATCCAAAAGAAATCCTTTTCTTGCTTTGCGATGCGATAAGCGGTCTGAAAGTTCAATTTGACGCCTAAAGTTTCCTGAAGTGGTTGATCATCCATTAACGAAATCTTAATGCGACGTTGGTTTTCTTTTAATTCTTCCTTTTTAAAAGCAGCGATTATTTTGTCACCATTGTTTTTTAATTGATCATTAATTTCCTGATCTGTTTTTCCAGAAACAACAACAACGGTTTGAGGCCTTGCGTAAACATTATTTTTAATGGCCATCCCAGCTTCTCCGCCCTTTTCTATCTTTAAAATAATTCTGTTTTTAGTCGCAAATCCCTCAAATACCATAGGTGGCATTTGGTTCAGAGAAAACACGGGTTCCTCCGGAGTTAAAAGTGGAATAGACGCTGCAACAACGTCTCTAATGGTCTCGCCTACATTGTCGTCCCACAGTAGGTTATCAACGACCACCAAAAGGTTATTAATGTTCCCATTGGATGAAGGAATGATTCGTTGATCTTTACCATTGTTACAGGAAGTAAACAAGATTAAAGAAATAGCAATAGCGTAAATTGTTTTCATGATGTGGTTTTAAATTTTATAACACTTAACGCGAAAGTTTAAGTGTTGTTCCTACTTTTAAATTACTACCACTAATATCGTTCCAATCTTTGATATTCTGAATTGAAACTCCAGGAAATTTTCTTGAAATGCTCCATAAGGAATCTCCAGACCTCACTTTATAGGTCTGAGAAGCGCTCGGGGCACTATTTGGGATATTTGATTTTGTAGAAACATTGGACACTGATTTTGATGCAGAAGTAGTCGGTTGAGTCCTGTAAACAGTAAGACGCTGACCTATTTTTAAATTGTTACTCCGCAGACCATTCCATTGTTTCAGTTGCGAAACACGTACATTGAACTGTCTTGCTATTTTTCCTAAATTATCACCAGACACCACCCTATACGTCGATTTGGTTTCTGAATTAAACAATTGAGGCAAAGGTTTTTCGCGCTTATTCATTTCATTGTTGACAAACTCATAAATGCTAGCTTCATTGGTCACAAACTTTCCAACGGCATGTCTTGGCAACCTTAAGGTATAATTCTTTCCTTCAACATAGGGAATGATATCCAACTTATAAGAAGGATTTAAAAACTGAAGTTCTTCCATTGGCAGTTCCAACAGTTCAGATACCTGATCCAGACTGATCGTCTGCTTAACGTGAATAGTATCCGTATCAATATATCTAAAATCTGGGCGGTGTTTTTTAAATCCATGTTCTTCAGCATATTCAAAAATATACATCGTTGCTAAAAACGCCGGTAAATAACCTGCAGTTTCCCTTGGCAAATAAGGTCTGATATTCCAATAGTTTTCATAACCTCCTGAACGGCGAATCGCTTTACTGACGTTGCCCGGACCACAATTATAAGAGGCTAAAGCCAAATCCCAATCTCCAAAAATTTCATATAACCTAGCGAGATATTTACTGGCCGCTTCTGTAGATTTGAGCGGATCACTTCGCTCATCCACATAACTGCTTACATTTAAGTCATATTGTTTCCCGGTAGCAAACATAAATTGCCATAAGCCTGTAGCCCCAACGCGAGACTTTGCTCTTGGTTTTAATGCCGATTCTACAATGGCCAAATATTTCACTTCCAGCGGGATGTTATAATTGTCCAATTCTCTTTCAAACATTGGGAAGTAATAATCACTCAAGGACATCAAACGCTCCAAAGAATTGCGCCTGTGTTTTAAGTAGGATTTGATGACACTTTCTAAAGACTCATTGTATTCAATATTAAAGGGAGTCTTGGCGCTCAACTTATGAAGCCGTGCCTTCAAAGTGTCAGTAGGCAGCTCTGGATAATCAACAGCATCATATTTCAAATCTGTTACAGAAGCATAGATGCTATCAAACAATTCGTTGCTATATAATTCGTCAAGCCATTTTTGATCAAATTCTGAGGCCAATTGCAAATCTTCAATGGTTATTGTAGACAAGGAATCGACAACAGGTTCTATTTCCTTTATGGCCAAATTTTTCCCATCACTAATGGAATCAATTTGAACTGAAACAGTTTTATCGGGCGCAGTAGTAGTGTCCTTTTTTATAGTTTTTACTTGAGAAAAACTTAAGCCACATACACATAAGGCACCAAAAGTCAGAGATACTAGTTTTTGGTTCATTAGTAAGGTATTTTATAAATCAACGATGAGTTGGTTAAAATCGTACAATAATATCTAAAATGATCATACAAAACAACAATTTAACACACTAAACTGTATTTCATCGAATAAATCGTCGTTTTGTCTATGATTTCAATTGGATACATGAATCTTATCGATCTGCTTATTTCAAGATCGCTGCAATGCCAGGTAGTGTTTTTCCTTCCAGACTTTCAAGCATTGCGCCACCTCCTGTACTCACATAACTTACCTTATCTTCAAAACCAAATTGTTTCACAGCGGCTACTGAATCACCACCGCCTACAAGAGAAAAGGCACCGTTTTTAGTGGCTTCCGCAATTGATTTTCCAAGTTCGATAGTTCCTTTCGCAAAATTCTCCATTTCAAAAACACCCAAAGGACCATTCCATAATATGGTCTTACATTGAAGCACGACTTCATGAAAATTTTCTATAGTTTGCGGACCTGCGTCCAAACCTTGCCATCCATCAGGAATTTCACTAACCTTTACAATTTGGGTTTTAGCATCATTGCTAAAAGAATCAGCAGCAATCACATCAACCGGAAGATGGACTTTTACATTTTTAGCCTTGGCTTTTTCGAGAATTTCCAAAGCCAATTCCATTTTGTCATCTTCACAAATAGAATCGCCAATTTTTCCACCTTGTGCTTTTACAAAAGTAAAAGTCATTCCACCTCCAATAATTAAGTGGTCAACTTTATCCAATATGTTTTCAATAATTGTGATTTTAGAAGATACTTTAGCACCGCCAAGGATGGCCAAAACAGGTTTGTCTCCATTTTCCATCACTTTATTGATACTTTCAATTTCCTGCTCCAATAAATAACCGAAGTATTTTCTTTCCGGGAAAAAATCGGCTATTACAGCCGTTGATGCATGTGCTCTATGTGCGGTTCCAAAAGCATCATTCACATAAACATCACCTAATTTAGATAGTTTTTCAGCAAAATCTCTATCTCCTGCCTCTTCCTCCTTATGAAATCTTAAATTCTCAAGCAGTAAAATTTCACCAGGTTTTAAATTATCCGACGCGGCTTGTGCTTCCCCACCGACACTATTGTTTACAAATATGGTTTTTACCCCAATAATATCTTCAACTTTATTATGGATATGTTTCAATGAAAATTCGCTCTGAAAGCCTTTTGGTCGTCCCAGATGTGACATTAAAATACAACTGCCTCCGTCTTCCAATATTTTTAGTATTGTCGGTTTTGCTGCAACTATTCTACTATCATCAGTGACTGTAAATTGATCGTCCAAAGGCACGTTAAAATCTACTCTGATGAGCGCTTTTTTATCTTTAAAATTGAAGTTGTTCAAGGTTTTCATTGGTGTCTATTTTTTATAAAATGGAAACAAATGTAACCAATTCTGAAATGATAATAAATGCATTCTATTAGGAATTGGGTTTCCATAAATTTTTAATGAAAAAAAATACATAGTTTTGCGCCATGCAATTCAACAGTATTTTAGGACAGGAACATCTCAAAAACCACTTAACCCAAAGTGTGGACAATGGGCGCATACCCCACGCACAACTGTTTGTTGGGCCTGAAGGATCGGGCACTTTGCCAATGGCCATTGCCTATGCACAATACATACTTTGCGGTAATAAGAGCTCTCAAAACCAAGGTGGAAATGAAGCATGCAACTTGAAATTTAAAAATTTCTCGCATCCTGATTTACATTTTGCTTTTCCTGTTGCAACCACCGATAAAATAAAAAGCCATCCCGTCTCCAATCATTTTATGGAAGAATGGCGGCAATTGCTTAAAGAGCAGCCTTATGGGAATCTTTTTGATTGGTACCGCATATTGGGCATTGATAACAAACAGGGGCAAATAGGTGTTGATGAAGCTTTGAACATTGTTAAGGCACTCTCTTTAAAATCGTATGAAGGTGGCTATAAAATTATGTTGATTTGGATGGCAGAACGGATGAATACCTCTGCGGCCAACAAACTCTTGAAACTTATTGAAGAACCGCCGGCTAAAACCGTGTTCATTCTTATTGCTGAAGATGAAGGTCAGATCATCAACACGATCAGATCAAGATGTCAAGTTTTGCATTTTCCTCCGTTGGCCGAAGTGGTTATTACTGAAGCGCTTAAAAAGAACTACCAACTTGACGAAGCTACAGCAACTAAGATTGCCCGACAATCCGACGGGAATTACAATAAGGCCTGTGATTTAGTATATCACGATTCTGAAGATATTCAATTTGAGGAATGGTTTGTGTTTTGGATTAGAAGTGCTTTTAAAGCGAAAGGCAATAAAGCTGCTATTCATGACTTGATCAGTTGGAGTGAGCAAGTTGCCAAAACAGGACGTGAAACACAAAAGCAATTTTTACAGTTTTGCCTTGATTTTTTCAGACAGGCACTTTTGATGAATTATAATGCCAACCAATTGGTGTTTATAGAACCTAAAACCAAAAACTTTAAGCTTGAAAATTTCGCGCCTTTTGTGCATGAAGGCAATATTATGGACATCAGTCAAGAACTTCAAGATGCTATCTATCATATTGAACGTAATGGCAATTCCAAAATAATTTTGACTGATCTCTCGATTAAGTTGACCCGTCTATTACACAAAAAAGCCAGTTAAAAACTGGCTCTTATTTGATATCTATAACTTATTCAACGAATTAGTCCTTCTTTTTTTCAGCGTTAAGTGCTTCCAAAATATCTTTTGTTAAATCTTCACTTTCCTTTCCGTACATCACACTTCCAGCTTCATTACTTCCCAAAATATAAGAATAACCATTCTTTTCGCCATAATCTTTCACAAAAGATCTAATGTCTTTAATGAGTGTATCTATCTGAGATTGACTTTTCTTTTGGATCTGTTGCTCTTCCATTTGAAATTGCTGTTGGAAACGTTGGTACTGTTGCGCTAAAGCTTGGTATTGCTCTTGGGAGCTTTTTTGTACCATTTGTGGATCTTTTTCTTGCATTTCAGCTGCTAAAGCTTGAAAAGATTGTCCGATACTATCCACCTTTTTGTTAAACGCATCAATTTCAACTTGGAATTTAGCTTCAACATCTTTTTTCTTCTGGTAATCATTAATCAATTTGCTATTATCAACAAATCCAATTTTTGTTTGCTCTTGACATGATGACAACATCACCAAAGTTAATAGAGCGATAAAACCTTTTTTCATTTTTTGTGTTTATTAAAATTTTGATGCAAATGTAATAAAGTCAATGTAATTTTTAAGAAAATATATAGTATAGTTTAAATTAATCAAATATTAAAAACTCATTAATTAAATCAATTAAAAATGACGAAACAGGATTCGATTTAAGAAGGATTTAGAAATAATTATAGGGAGAAACCCTTGACGAGTTAGATTAAGCTTTAAAAGGGCTCTTATTGGCGTTTTTGATGCTTTAAGACGTAAATTAGCGAAGAATACTCCCCTGAGGTCCTCGCCTTCAAATTTGAACGCCATCCATGCCAAAATCCCTTAACATAATTCATGCTACCCGATTTATATTTTTCAGAAAGGAGACTCACATAAAAAGCGTCAAACTTCATTGGTTCGGTTTTCACCAAGGTCATATCTACTTTTTTAGCCAATCCTTTTATAGAGTCCTGACTAAAATGCCAAAGATGTCTTGGTACATCATAAGCGGCCCAAAATTCTTTGTACAATTTTGCATCATAACTTTTATAATTGGGTACAGCTATGATAAGAACCCCTTCCGGTTTTAATAATTTATCAAAGACATTAAAATGCTCTTCAAGTTCCGGTAAATGTTCCAATACATGCCATAGCGTGATCACATCAAAACTTTGCTCTTCAAGTTTAAAAAGTTTATCAGCATCAAATACGGAATTATCTGTCTTTTTATTGGCGATGCTGCGCGCCTGTTCGTTTGGTTCAATTCCAGTGATGGTCCAACCAGATTTTGAAGCTACCTGCAGAAAGTCGCCAGTACCGCATCCAACATCCAATAGTGATTTCGAGTTTTTAGTTACGGCATTGATGAGCTTCAACTTTCGTTTTAAAGCGATCCCTTTTACGAGATGATACACTTTTTCAAAGACATTCCTTTTTGCATCCGTGTGTGAAATATAATCCTCGCTTTTATAATATTCCGGTAATTTATTTGCAGAAGGCTGCGGAAAGGTTTCGAGCATTTCTAAGTCGTCATTATACAATAACTCAAAACTCTCTTGGGAAACAGAGTAATCCTTTACTTTGATATAGCAGTTTTTTTGCAACGAATCTGACACGCTCAATGGATGATTTTAAAATGATTCTACGGGAGCGAAATTAATCAATAGCTTGAATCTTTTCCAACAATCGGCTAATACTTTTTCAATATTAAATCTTCTAAAAAGCCTTCTGTCCTCTCTATCGATTTTAATTAAATAATAGAACGCAGATGACACTGATCTATTTTGATTTTCACAGATATCTTTTCTTATGAAAATAATTTCGATTTTAAACTATCATGCGTCAATGTGTTTAATGTTACTTGACTTCACTACCATTTCAAAGACAATTAACAAATAAAAAATAACAATAACCAATAAAAATAATCACACGTTCCACGTGGAACAATCACATATTTTAAGAGCTATCTACCCATATACACTAAAAGCACAGAAACATCACTTGGTGTTACGCCACTGATTCGTGAGGCCTGAGAGATGGTTCGTGGTTGGATTTTCTCCAATTTTTGCCGTGCCTCAATACTCATGGATTTCATTTTGGAATAGTCAAACCCAGATGGAATTTTCAAATCCTCAAGGCGATTAAGCTTATCTGCATTGTTCTTTTCTTTATCGATATAACCAGAATACTTCACTTGGATCTCGGCTTGTTCAATAGTTTCCTTATCAAGCTCATGCTCCTGAATATACGATTCAACACTCTCTATCTTTCTGACGTCATCCATAGAAATATTAGGTCGGGCAAATATCTTAAAGAGTTTACCGGATTGATTAACCAATGCAGAATCATTATCTCCCAAAATAGGATTGATATCTTCAGCCTGAACGCTTGTTTGTTTAAAGAACTCAACAAATGCATCGGACTTATAATGCTTCTCCTCCATTCTCCTTAAACGTTTTTCACTGGCCAATCCAAGTTCATATCCCTTTGGAGTCAGTCTCAAATCAGCGTTATCCTGTCTTAATAGCGTTCTATATTCCGCACGTGAAGTAAACATGCGATAAGGCTCTTCGGTACCTTTTGTAATAAGATCATCAATCAAAACCCCAATATAAGCTTCATTGCGCTTCAAGGTGAATTCATCCCTTTCCTGAATTTGGAGAGCGGCATTAATTCCTGCCATTAAACCCTGCGAAGCAGCTTCTTCATATCCAGTAGTTCCATTAATCTGTCCAGCGAAAAACAAGCCTTTTATTAATTTTGTCTCTAAGGTATGCGTCAATTGTGTTGGTGGAAAATAATCGTATTCAATAGCATATCCAGGTCTGAAAAATTTGACTTTTTCAAAACCTACAACAGAACGCAACGCCTTAAATTGAACATCTTCCGGTAAAGATGTCGAAAAACCGTTTACATAAACTTCTACAGTGTTCCATCCTTCTGGTTCTACAAAAATCTGATGACGATCCTTAGTTGCAAACCGATTAATTTTATCTTCAATGGAAGGACAATAACGAGGACCCGTACTTTGAATTCGACCATTAAACATAGGCGAACGATCAAATCCTTCACGCAACAAATCATGAACCAAGGGACTTGTAAAACTCATATGGCAATCGCGTTGTTGCGTCAATGGTTTGGTCACATCAGAATAGGAAAACTTTTCAGGAACCTCATCACCGGGCTGAACAATCATTTTGGAATAGTCCAAAGATCGACCGTCGACTCTTGGTGGCGTTCCTGTCTTCATTCTTCCAGATTCAAAACCCAACTGAACTAATTGTTCAGTAATTCCTGTAGCAGCTCTTTCTCCTGCTCTACCACCACCAAAATTCTTATCACCTATATGAATCAGCCCATTTAAAAAAGTACCGTTTGTGAGAACAACGGTCTTTGCTCTAACCTCCAAGCCGAGGGAAGTTCTCACACCAACCACTTGTCCGTTTTCTACCAGTAGCGCCGAAACCATATCCTGATAAAAATCAAGATTAGGGGTACGCTCCAACATCAATCGCCAATCCTCTGCAAAACGCATGCGGTCACTTTGCACTCTTGGACTCCACATAGCAGGCCCTTTGGACTTATTCAGCATTTTAAACTGTATAGCCGAAGTATCGCTCACAATCCCGCTGTAACCTCCCAAGGCATCAATCTCGCGCAAAATTTGTCCTTTTGCAATCCCACCCATGGCAGGATTACAGGACATCTGTGCGATGTTCTGAAGGTTCATTGTAATCAATAACGCCGAACTCCCCATATTGGCCGCTGCAGCGGCAGCTTCGCTACCAGCATGTCCGCCGCCAACAACAATTACATCATATACTTTATCAAACATTGTTTGTTAATTTTTAATTCGATTGTTCCACGTGGAACAATATAATTTCAAGATACGGATTAACACGATCAACAAATCCGACAATCGATTATCCGAAAATAAAAGTTTGCAAATATACGTTGATTTCCCGATACTTACGGTAATTTAGAAATGTAGTAGTTTTCTTTCGAACGCATTTCGCTTTGGTCAGCTTCAGTTTTGTCCTTATATCCACAATAATGAAGAATGCCATGAATCATCACACGACTCAATTCATTGTCAAAAGTAACATCAAAGTCCTTTGCGTTCTCCTTTACTCTTTCGATCGATATGTAGATATCGCCACTAATTAGTTTTCCAAGTGTATAATCGAAACTAATAATATCAGTTAAGGTGTCGTGCTCCAAAAACTCAATATTGATATCTAAAAGATAGGCATCATCACAAAAAATATAGTTGATCTCACCTTCCTTAAATCCCTCATTGTGGATGGAATTAGAAACCCAATTCGACACTAGGTCTTCGCTTGCTAACTCAAAATCTGTCTCGTAATTAAAGCTGATCATTCTCCTTTTTAAAATAGTCCTGTACCTTTTGCTTGTAAATTTGTTGCAAAGGTAAAGCTTGTCGATTTAATATTTCAGTAGTATTAAAATATTCTTTAGCCGTAGGGATTTGATCATTGGAAGTATTCTCGAATAGTTTTGTATTGGTGTTGGATTCTCGCCTATTTTCCTCACCTTGAAGAAATGTTGCATTTTCAAGTTTCAAAAGTTGATGCTGCAAATTCATCATCCGCTGCAAGGTCTGATTAGTAAATCCCTTATTGATTAAATCAGACTCAATATTTTCCATTTGTTTCAATAGCTGTTGACCTTGTAGAGAGTTGCCAAGCTCTTTCAACTTTTGCTGTAAAGCAATTCGCAATTGTTGCTGTTGTTGGTAGATACGGTATAGATCCCCATTCATTGTTTCAGAAGAGCCTTCACCCTCTCCTTGCTGATTCCCTTCACCACCTTCCTTTCCATCTTCTCCTGACTTACCATCACCTTGTTCGCCATCTTTACCATCACCATCTTCCTTACCTTCTCGACCCTTATCCTTACCCGAATTACTCTTTTTAACTCCCTTTTCCATCTGTTTATTGAGTTCTTCCTGGCTCATAATAATATCAGGCAATTGCATCCCACCAGAACCACCACCCTGTCCCTGTCCTTTTCCAGAACCTTCACCTTGAGCAGCATTCATGTCGGATTCAATATTATCTAAAACATCACTCAAAAAATTTGCCAAGTCGTTTGTGGCAGTCATAGTATATTGCTGTGTTGCAACCCCTTTATACAAAAGGTTTTCAGAAAGCTCCTCCATCGATTTGTCGATATTAAAAAACACATCGGTAATCTTAGAATTAACATGCTCAGAAAGTTTAGGTTGACGCAAGGATAAAGCAAAAAGACTATCATCAATATGCTCAAAATGCTCACGCAAACTACTTTGCTTGCGCAAAAATTTACCGTACTGATTATGATTGATTTGAATACTCTTAAATTGATCCATCAAATCTTCCTGTTCAAAGGAAAACAACAAGAGGTTTTTCAAAATCTGACGTAACATGGTCGCATCTTCCTGCATCTGTTCCTGACCACCGGACATCATGGATTGAGCCATTTTAGAACTCATTTCCTTCATTTTCTTTGAGGCATCCTTCTGTTTCTGCTGTGCATCCTTTTGCTTTTGCTCCGCATTCTTTTGATCATTCTTTCCTTCAGCATCCTCTTTCTTTTGGAGATCATCCGATGCTTCCTGTTGATCTTTCTGAATTTCATTTTCCAATTCCTTATCCTGTGGAACATCCAAAGGTTTCTTCAAAGCCTGATTCTCCTTTTGTAGTTCTTCTAGTTCCTTTTGGAAATCCTCAAAGTCCTGATTCAATTCATCTTGTTTTTCCTTTGTATTTGATTCCTTTTCCTCTTTGGATTGTTGATCTTGCTCATTAGCCAACTTCTCAAGCTCCCTTTGAAGCTTCTCTGCCTTCTTCGCTACATAATAGCGCTTGGTCAGTTCCAACAATTGCTGTAAGCTCTTCTGTTTATTTTTATTTTGCTTTGCTAATTGCTCCAATTTCTCTGTTAACTCCTCTCTTTGGATTTTATCCTGAAGTTGTTCAAGTTCCTTTAAAAGCTTCTCATCCTTTTGAAGTTGTTCTTCATTGTCCTTCAAACGCTCCTTAAGATCTTCCTTAAACGGATCATTCTCGGTATTCTCATTTTGAAAATTTTCGAGATTATCTTTAAGTCGCTTATTGAAATTCTGCATCATTTCTTCCTGCTGTTTCTGACGCTTTATAAAGTTTTCAAGTTTTTTCTTATCGCTAAAATTAAGTTGTTCTTTTTCCTTTTGAGTTCTGGATAATTCTTCCAACTGCTTTTCTTGCAATTTCATTTTTTCAAAGGAATTATCTAGATTCTTAATGGTTTCACTTTGCTCTTTCAGTTGCTTTAACTCTTCTTCATCTTCGGTTAGTTTCCTGTAGGTAAATACGGCACTTTTTACGCTCTTAAATTTATGGATAGCATCATTATCAAACACTTGAAAATACAATTCATAAGTACTACCCTCTTTCAACTGTAAGTTATTTGGGAATGCGCTGACAAATTCCTCAAAATTAGATGGTGCAATAGGAATGCTCTCTATTTTTTTATCTTCCTCATTGTCAATAGGATAGTAAACCAATTGTAATTTACTTAATCCATAATCATCACTGGCTTGTCCGTAAAAATAAAGCGATTGGTTATCAATCGTATCCCGTACGACCTTGATGTTGAGCTCAGGATAAGCATCTTTTATCACCTGAATACTGTAGGCTAAGTTCTCATAATCCTTCAAGGATTCATTACTGGTGGCAATGTTATAATCCAATCTGGAAAACAACTGTTTGGAAATTTCAAATGTATCGTTAGTTTTTAGGTCAAACTGTAAGGTATCATTAGCATACATTACCACTTGATTCGTCGCTTTTGTGTTAATTTTCCAGGTCACCTTAGTTCCTTCGGGAATGGTCGTGTTTCCAGTACTTTTTAAAGTCTCATCCACTCTATTGGTATAAGCAGGATAATCCAAGACCATTTCAAAATTAACCAAAGTCGGTACGTTGACTACCCGTAATTGGTACGTTTTTGAGACCACTTTATTGGCCGAAAGTGTAAAAGAAACAGCATTCTTCAATTGTGGAAAAATATACTCAAAAGATCCAGGATCGGTTTGCCTCAAGAAATAGGTTTCCCCAGCATAATGAATTTGTGCGTTCTCAGGAACCAAACTACCAGCTGTTTTAACCACCAATTTAAAATCCTTATTCTCTATGGCTTGAAGTTCTTCATTGACCACGAAAAACTGAAAAGGTGCCGGTGGCTCATAAGCGGTTTTGTAATTCACGACACGTTCATAACTATCACTAAACGAATTAAAATGTCCGGTAATAAATGTAAATAATAAAATAAGAACAGGAATGGCGGCATACTTTAGATACTTCACATTCCTATTAAAATTTATGGCCAACTTAAAAGGAACGGGCTTCAATTCAGCCGATTTTTGTTCAATACTTGCCAATAAGAGCTCTGATTGTTCCGAATTTTTTTGAAGTTGAAGAACATTCAACAATTTATCACTGACCTCTGGAAAGTGTTTGCCAATGATATAGGACGCTTCTTCATAATCGATCCCTTTTTGAAGCTTAAACAGTTTTGATAACGGCCAAACAATAAACCTGACAAATAATCCCAACTCAACAGCTACAAAAACCCAAAACAAAATGGCTCTCGCAGTTGGCCCTAACCATAAAACATATTCGAGAAATAAGGTAAATAAAAGATATAGCAAACCAATGGCAAAAAACAGAATAGCCCCCTTGAGCAAGTCGTTGGTATAATAACGCCTGATAAACTGCTCGAGCTTAGATTGTATGCTTTTGAAGTTGTTTAACACAGATTTGGTGATTTTTAGAGATTTGGGCCAAAGACAAAATGTCCATACGTATATAACCTACTAAATTACGATTTTATTTTAATCTGTAATTATCTAAATATGATAAGCTTGTGTTAATTAAACAGATGAGCGTCATGAAGTTAAAGTTGAAGTTGAAATGCTGGAAAAGTGAATTTAAAATAATTAACCAAACTTGGAACTCTGCTCACCCGCCCGAAGTGTTTGCTAAGACGGGAACTCATAACACCAAACTTTGATCTCTAAATCTTGAACCTTGCTCCCTAAAAAACTATCTTTGTAATTATAAATCAAATAAAAAAATGACTGATCAAGTTCGTGTGCGTTTTGCACCTAGTCCAACGGGACCTTTACATATTGGTGGTGTTCGTACTGCCCTTTTCAACTACTTATTTGCCAAAAAGCATAATGGCACTTTTGTTCTCAGAATCGAAGATACCGACCAAAACCGTTATGTGGAAGGTGCTGAACAATATATTATTGACGCTTTAAACTGGTGCCATATTCCGTTTGATGAAGGCCCCAACCACAACGAAAAATTTGGGCCCTACCGACAAAGTGAACGTAAACATTTGTATCGGGAGTATGCTGAAAAACTCATTGCTTCGGGCAACGCCTATTATGCATTTGATACGGCCGAAAGTTTGGATCATCACAGAAAAGACCATGAGGCCAAAGGCAAGACGTTTATTTACAATTGGCATAATAGAAAGCTCTTGCTCAATTCATTGTCCCTTTCTAAAGAAGAAACACAAGCTAAATTGGATGCTGGGGAAGATTATGTCATCCGATTCAAATCGCCTCAGGACCAAACCCTACATCTAACGGATATTGTAAGAGGAGACATCACTATTGATACCAATATTTTAGATGATAAAGTGTTGTTTAAAAGTGATGGCATGCCTACTTACCATTTGGCAAATATTGTAGATGATCATTTAATGGAGATCACTCATGTGATCCGAGGTGAGGAATGGTTGCCTTCGTTGGCCTTACACTATCAATTATACGATGCTTTTGGATGGGAAAAACCACAATTTGCACATCTACCTTTATTGCTTAAACCTACCGGCAAAGGGAAGTTGAGCAAGCGTGATGGCGACAAATTAGGGTTTCCTGTATTTCCGTTGGAATGGAAAGATCCTCAGACTGGGGATGTCTCCCGAGGGTACAGAGAAGATGGTTACTTTGCAGATGGTCTAATCAATTTCTTGGCATTTTTGGGCTGGAATCCAGGCACGGAGCAAGAACAATTTAGTTTGGATGAATTGGTTGATGCATTTGAATTGGAACGTGTCCACAAATCTGGAGCGCGTTTTGATCCTGATAAAATCAAATGGTTCAATCATCAATATATGCAGTTTCAAAATGATGATGAATTGGCAGAAGCTTTCCAGAACAGTCAACCACAACTAAACGATATCGACGTCAATTATGTTGCTCTGGTGGTTGGGATGATTAAAGAACGTGCGACGTTTATCAGTGATTTTTGGGACTTATCCTCCTACTTTTTTGAAGCGCCACAATCTTACGACGAGAAAGCTTTTACTAAAATAATGAACAATGATGCTCGCGAATTGATGAGTGAATTAGAGCAGATTATTACTCATATTTCTGATTTTACGGTTGAAAATCTTCAAACCGATGTGAAAGCTTGGATAGGCGAAAAAGGTGTCGGTTTTGGTAAAGTGATGCAACCTTTGCGTTTGGCATTGGTGGGTGCCATGCAAGGTCCCGATGTATTTGAAATCATGTTTATGATTGGCAAAGCTGAAACTGTCCAACGCATTGATAAATTGGTGCAAACCATATAGCCTAAGCTGATTTCTAACATAAAACAGGAGTTACAGAGTAAATATAACTTAAATTGGTGTTTTATATTTCTAACCTTTAAACAAACCGTGCTATGCTTCCTATTGCTATCCCACTTATTATTATTGGCCTTGTTATATTATTTTCCTCATTTTTTACCGTAAAGCAACAATCCGCCGCCATTGTTGAACGCTTTGGAAAATTTCAAAGCATTCGTCATTCCGGACTTCAGATGAAGATTCCAATAATTGACCGTATCGCAGGTAGAATGAGCCTTAAAATTCAACAGTTAGACGTTATTGTTGAAACTAAAACCTTGGACGACGTTTTTGTACGTTTAAAAATCTCGGTGCAGTTTATGGTCATTTCCAAAAAAGTTTATGATGCTTTTTACAAATTGGACTACGCACATGATCAGATTACAAGTTATGTATTTGATGTGGTACGTGCCGAAGTACCTAAAATGAAATTGGATGACGTTTTCGTCAAAAAGGATGACATCGCCATTGCCGTAAAAACGGAATTGAACGATGCCATGTCAGATTATGGCTATGATATCATTAAAACACTGGTGACGGATATTGATCCAGATGCCCAGGTAAAAGCTGCGATGAATAGAATTAACGCCTCTGAACGTGAAAAAATAGCCGCACAATTCGAAGGTGATGCCGCCCGTATTCTAATTGTAGAGCGCGCCAAAGCGGAAGCGGAAAGCAAGCGTTTGCAAGGTCAGGGTATTGCGGATCAACGTCGTGAAATTGCACGTGGATTGGAAGAATCTGTTGATGTATTGAACCGTGTTGGGATCAACTCTCAGGAAGCCTCAGCCTTGATTGTAGTGACACAACATTATGATACGCTTCAATCAATTGGAGAACATGTCAACAGCAACTTGATATTGTTACCAAATTCTCCTCAAGCAGGAAGTGATATGCTAAACAATATGGTGGCCAGTTTTACAGCGAGCAATCAGATTGGTGAGGCCATGAAAGAAGCTAAGTTGAAGAAGAAAAATGAAGATAAGAAATCGTAACTTTTCAAAAGAAAGATGACTCACACTAAAATTAGTCCTTGAGACTCACATATATTAAATCTGTCCTTCTGCAGGATTCCGAAGGTAAAAGAATAAAAGAGGCTGTTTCATAAGTTATGAAACAGCCTCTTTTATTTACTTAGTGGCTCTTTTTATATTTTTTAACCATGGTTTTTAAACTGCTCAAATATTTCTTGAGTGCTTCATTATCAACCTTGGCTTCCGGATCATTTTCATTAGGAAGAGTCAAAGGTCGTTCATCCAAATACTTTTCAAGTTCTGGATAGTTTTCCTCAATATCTCTGGTGATCTCCATGATCTCCGACAATATACTTTGTGATAATTTCATTTTTTAGTGGGTTTTTGAATCTTAGAAAGTTACTCAATTTAACAAAGACAACAAAATGTTTAGTTTTATATTAAGATTCGTTGAAATTTTTAAAAGGATGACGTTCCTCCCAGTTCTGTTCGGGGTTTATTATTTTAAAAATAGGTTTTAACAGTGCATTTAACAAGGGATTGGTGTGTCTGAGATACATGGACATCGATTTTGGCTGTGCACCTACAGAGCTCTTAATTTCCATGGCTGTTCTGGCATATACAATGGATTTAAATCGATGGTCAATACCAAATACAATCATTTCATACAACATATTCAAATACAGTTGATTGTCATATTGATTTGCTTCTTCATATCCCAAAAAATAAGTTTCCAAGCTTTGGTCGTTCAAAATAAGGCTATAAAATCCAATGAGTTCATCATTAAGGTAATACCCATATATTCTAAATTTATCTTTTAAGGTATGTTTAAAAGTATAAAAGTGATGTTCAGGCAATACAAACGTGTTAAAAGAGGCGTTATTGGACACGTTCTTGTAAAGTTGATGTAGGTGTTCTGAATTATTTAAAACCTCTTCCTCAGTCAATTCTTTTGATGTGATGTTGCCAAATTTCTTTTTGGCACGTTTGTATCGTGTTTTGTATTTCTTTTTGAGATCGTTAAAATAATCAGCCATGCTGTGCCAATGCGGTGGCATTTCTAATACCATATTAGGTTGCACATTGATCTTGTATAATCCGTGTTTATCTAACAATTTGTCAGAATCGTGAAAACTATCATGCTTGAAATAATCCTTAAAAAGAATTGCTCTGATCGTTTTATGATTATTCTTTCTAATATGGATTTTGAGATCATCAATCGCTTCAAATAAGGTTTCAAGAAAAACGTCTTGCGAGATGAGATCAGGATTAAAATACAAACCATGTTGCCCCGTATGGGTCAAGTTACCAACCACCAGAATATTTCCCTTTAAAATTCGTGTGAGTCCATCTTTCAAAATAGAGATTAGTCTTGAGGACGATTCCCTTCTAAACATATCCTTGGCGTATAATTTTACACGCTGAATAATGGCAATTCCAACCAAAATATCGTCGTTAAAAACCCCGATATAATACAGAGAAATAGTTGTTGGTGAAGCGTCTTCAAGGGCTTTTAAATACGTGGTTTGAAGAAATAAATCATGTGCAACCAAACCATTCCATTCTGGTGGAATTTGAGCAATGAAACCGTAGCGTTTAAAGTATATCACAGCAGGAATAAGAAAACTGAACCTTAAAATTCAGTTTTTGTAAATGTAAGTGGATTATTTTATTCACAGATATTTGATGCTATATATCTCAAAATAACGGTATAAAAAACACAAAATGAGCTTACTACAATTTTCTTACAATCTTGAGATAAAAATACTTTGTAATAAAGTCGAGTATTGTAATAAATAAATTGGATACGATTTTGCCGTGCAACCAAAATAGGTTTGCACGGCAGATCTATAAAAAGAAGATTATTCGTTTAAAATCTTTAAAGACTTTTTGTTATGGTAACCAAAGCCTCATTCTTATCCTCCATTCCTGCAGTAATAAAGACATCAACATCCTCATTTCTTTCCAAGCCTTGCTCCAATAACACTCCAAGTGTAATCATTGTCGCAATACGCGTCCCCACTTTTTTGGCGGCCGTATTGAACCAAGGCTGCAACTCTTCATAAGTGACATTTTTAGCCAATTCTTGGATTTCTGCCTTGGTAGCCAATTGCTTTTCTTCGGGCAGATTGGTGTATTTTTTACCTAATTGCTGAATAATATCAATGGCTTTGCGTTGTGGCTGGTTGTTTTTCGGTTTTGGCTGACTTTGAATTTTCTTTCCTGTAGCACCTGAACCTTTGGATTCCTTCGCCCAAGAATCACGTAAACCCACAGTTTTATTGAACACCAATTTTTCTGATGTTGAATCTTCATCAACACTAAAATAACCTAAGCGCTGAAACTGGAATCTATCGTTAACCTTAGCATCCTTTAAGCTTGGTTCTACATAAGCGGTGACTAATTTTAGAGATTCTGGATTTAAAAATTCCATAAAATCCTTTTCGGGATGCGTATCCGGGGATTCATGCATGAACAATCGATCATATTCCCTAACTTCAGCTTTTACAGCGTGCCTTACGGAGACCCAATGAATCGTGCTTTTCACTTTTATAGAAGGGTCTTCAGAATAAGTACCGTGAATTTCCATGATATTTCCAGCGTCATCTTTAACAACACTTTCAGCTTTTACGATATAAGCGTTCTTTAAACGCACTTGCTGATCTAAAGTCAATCGGAAAAACTTACTACCTGCTTGTTCCTTAAAATCATCTCTTTCAATGTACAATTCTCTTGAAAAAGGAACTTTTCTGAAGCCTGCACTGTCATCTTCCTGATTGTTTTCTGCTTCCAACCATTCCTCTTTCCCTTCTGGATAATTGGTTATGACCAATTTTACGGGATCTAAAACCGCCATAACACGTGGCGCGGTTTTATTTAAATCCTCACGGATGCAAAATTCCAAAAGCGCCACATCTATGATGTTATCACGTTTGGCAACACCTACGGTTTCAATAAACTTTTTAATGGCATTTGGCGTATATCCGCGGCGGCGTAAACCGGAAATGGTCGGCATTCGTGGATCATCCCATCCAGAAACAATATTTTCTTCAACCAATCTGAGTAACTTACGTTTGCTCATAATGGTATAACTTAGGTTTAAACGTGCAAATTCGCGTTGTTTAGGGCGTAATTTATCATCTTCGACAACTTGGTCCAAGAACCAGTCGTAAAGCTCTCTGTGTGGTTTAAATTCAAGTGAACATAAACTGTGCGAAATGCTTTCAATATAGTCACTTTCTCCGTGGGTCCAATCGTACATTGGATAAATGCACCAATCGTTACCCGTTCTGTGATGGTGTCTCTTCAAAATGCGGTACATCAGCGGGTCACGCATGAGCATATTGGTATGACCCATATCAATTTTAGCCCGCAATACATGGGAACCTTCATCAAATTCTCCGTTCTTCATCCTTTCGAACAAATCGAGATTTTCTTCTATGCTCCTATTTCTATACGGACCATCCACGCCCGGTTGGGTTGGTGTTCCCTTTTGTTCCGCCATGGCTTCAGAAGATTGTGAATCTACATACGCCTTCCCTTCTTTAATCAATTGTACGGCCCAATCATATAACTGCTGAAAATAATCAGAAGAATATACTTCGTTTTCCCACTTGTAGCCTAACCATGCCACGTCTTCCTTAATAGCATCCACATATTCTTGTTCTTCTTTGGTAGGATTGGTATCATCAAATCGTAAATTGACGGGTGCATTATATTTTTCGCCCAAACCAAAGCTGATGCCTATGGCTTTGGTATGTCCAATATGCAAGTATCCATTGGGTTCAGGTGGAAACCTAAAACGGAGGTCTTCTTTAGACATTCCTTTGGCTAAATCTTCTTCTATGATATGCTCGATAAAGTTGAGCGATTTTGTTTCTTCTGACATATTGCTATTCATTATTTCCTATTAAATAATTAGATGAAATACCCAATAAGAATTCCTGTGCAAAATTAAGGATTTTTTTAGTTCTATAAATGCCTTATTTTTGCCGGTATAAAAGGAATTATGGGCACTATAAAAGTTGAAAATATCCGTGTATTTGCACATCATGGCTGTTTAAAGGAAGAAACCACGATCGGTAGCGATTATAGGGTAGATTTAAAGGTTAAAGCAGATTTAAAAACGTCTGCAATTTCAGACAAATTAAGTGATACTGTGGATTACGTCTTGCTTAATAGGATTATTAAAGAAGAAATGCAAGTGCCTTCCTATTTGCTCGAAACTGTTGCAAAACGCATCTTGGATCGAATTTTTAAAGAAGATCAATCGGTTAGAAAAGCGACGGTTTATGTGAGCAAGTTAAATCCTCCAATTGGCGGCGATGTGGAAAAAGTGACCATAAAAATGACCGCACGCCGAAATAAATAAAACTAAATAGCTTACCAAGTTTATTTTTTTTACCTTTGCACTTCCAAAAACTGGCATCATGGCCGAGTGGCTAGGCAGAGGTCTGCAAAACCTTCTACAGCGGTTCGAATCCGCTTGATGCCTCAAGAAAACCTTCAACTGACGTTGAGGGTTTTTTTATTCCTAAGTTTATATGATGGGACGCTGATGACACTGATTAATATTTTACTATAATAAAAAAACCTTTCAGGTTTTGAAAACCTGACAGGTTTGAGTCGGTCAAAATAATTTGAAAAATCAGTGAAAATCATAAGAAATCCGCGTCATCTGTGTTCTATCTACGGAACATCAAAGTATTCTAAAACGGATTAATATGCTCCAATCGGTCTTTAAGCAATTCCTTTTCTTTAGGGAAAAAAGCCTGCGACAAGAGTAGAATTCCAAAGGCTAAAATCACCAAGGCTATGATTTTTTTTGTTTTGAAGATGCGTCGCGGCGTCAATTTATTCTTTAGTTTTTTGGCAATCAATATTTTAAAAAGATCAATGATAAAATAAGTGACTAAAATGGTGCTCAAAAAAACAATAACCCCGCTTTTAGTCTCCGTAAAGGAATTGGCAATAATGATAAAACCTAACCATCCGACCAACACTCCGATATTGATAAAATTTAATAGAAATCCTTTTAAAAATAACTTTCCATAATTCTTTTGGAGTTCCACTTTATGGTATTCCCTAACGATGGTTCGAAAAGATTTTGAAGTTTTTGTAAAGGTAATTATGCCGTAAACCACTAAAATGACACCTCCAAACACCAAGAAATTTGGATCATCCTTAATTTTATCGAGGAGCTTATTGGTACTGAGAAAGGCAACAGCAATAAACAAAATATCTGCCAACATCACACCCAAATCAAAAATAAGTGCGCTCTTAAAACCTTTGGTAGCACTGGTTTCCAAAAGCACAAAAAACACGGGGCCAATCGTAAATGCCAATATGATACCAAAAGGAATTGCTGATAGAATCTCGTCAAACATATAACTTGTGTTTCAACAAAGCTACATAATTTTTTATCCTTTTAAAGCTTTGAAATCTTCAAAACCTTATGCGTAGCTAAGGATAGGTTTATATATACTCAAAGTTTAATATACTTAATAGTCTTCTAATCCATACTTTTAATACGACCACCAAATATTTTATTTTCATTTACCGTTTCGGGGTTGCCATAAATATAAACATCACCACCAGCTCTAATTTTTATATCAGCCAATTTAGAAGCATTAATATATCCTTCTCCAGCAGCTCTTATGGCTATATAAGTAGATTCAGACTCTAAAGATTCACCGTGAAAAATACCACCGGTATTGATGGAAATATCTTGTCTTATCGCTTTACCTGAAACTACTATTTCGCCCCCTGTTACTGCTTTTACTTTAACATCGGTAAGGTCTAAGTTTAATTTTATTACCGCACCTTCTTGGCTTCTTAATTCGATTTTGTTTTGTTGAAGGATATCTTCAGAAGATACATAAGCACCTTCATTCACATCAATAATGTCTATCTTTTTATAATCTAAAGTAACCACAGTTTTATTGCCTTCAAACTTTTCGCCAAGACGCATTTTTATTCTTAAAACCCCATTTTTATTGATTATTTCAACATCGTTTATATTATCTCCAGAAATAATCGCTTTGTTTTCATCAGATTTAACCAATTCCACATTGATCATATCATAGACCTTTATTTCATGAAAATCGCCTAAATTTTTCTCAATCTTCTGTTGTCCGATAGCATTCATACTTAAAAAAAGTGACACCATCATTAGTAATATTTTCATTTTTTTTGTTTTAAATTTAAATTTATGCCACCGACACTGCAGTACCGGTTACTGAAACCGTGACATAATTACTGGTGGTCAATTCAATATCTACTTTAATCCCCACAATGGCATTGGCATTTAATTTTCTTGCATTATCCTGTAATTGTTGGAATGCCTGTTCTTTAACCAGGCTCATACTTTCTGCAATGGCCTGGTAGTATTTTTCCATATTGAAGGTCATTTTCATTTTTTGAACATTCACTGAAATTCCAGAAACAATGCCTTTATATTCCAATATTTTAAACCCTTCAATGGAATTGGTGGTAGTGAGGATCATAATATCTAATTTTAAGTATCAGTAGGACTTAAGTTGGAAATGTTACAATTGAATGACTTGTGGTTTTCCAATCAATGTAAAATCGAGATGTTTTTTAACTAAATCGGTGTTTTTCACCTTGACCACGACTTCTTCACCAAGTTGATAACTGATCCCAGTCTTTCTTCCGATCAATGCATATTCTGTCTCGTCAAATTCGTAATGATCATCGTTCATATCTCTTACAGAGACCATCCCCTCACATTTGTTGGAAATGATTTCCACATAAATTCCCCAATCTGTCACTCCAGAAATAACACCAACAAATTCTTCGTTTTTATGGTTTTCCATAAACTTGATCTGCATGTATTTTATAGAATCCCGTTCTGCTTTTGTGGACAGATTTTCCATATTACTGGAATGGTTACATTTCTCCTCATAGATAGCTTCATTAGCCGATTTTGCCCCATCAAGATAATGCTGCAATAAGCGATGCACCATAACGTCAGGATAACGACGTATAGGAGATGTAAAATGTGTATAATAATCAAATGCCAACCCATAATGCCCGATGTTATCTGTGGTATATTCCGCTTTACTCATCGTTCTGATGGTTAAGGTATCTACTAAATTTTGTTCTTTTTTACCCTGAACATCACGCAATAACCCGTTTAAGGAGGAGGCAATACTATTGCGATCCTTAAAATTAAGTTTGTATCCAAATTTCGAAACCACACCTTGTAAAGTGGCCAATTTTGTGGCATCTGGTTCATCATGGACTCGGTATACAAAAGTCTTTTTTGGCGATTGTTTCCCAATAAATTCGGCAACTTTCTTATTGGCCAGCAACATAAATTCTTCAATCAATTTGTTGGCATCTTGACTGGTCTTAAAAAACACACCAATCGGATTTGCTTGTTCGTCCAAATTAAACTTTACCTCTACTTTATCAAATGAAATAGCGCCTTCTCTCATACGCTGACCACGCATGATTTTTGCCATTTCATCCATTTTTAAAACAGCGTAACCTACTTTTTTATCTGCATGGTATTCTTTTCCTTCAATAGCAATGTCTTCCGGAATTAGCGTATCAATGGAATTGATATCCTTTTGCGAAGGAATATTTGTATTTTTTTCAATAATCGCTTGTGCTTCTTCATAGGAAAAACGCGCATCACTATAAGTCACTGTTCTACCGAACCATTGTTCCTTAATTTCTGCTTTGTCGTTCATTTTAAATACTGCCGAAAAGGTATATTTCTCTTCATTCGGACGTAAGGAACAAGCATTATTTGAAAGCACTTCCGGAAGCATTGGCACTACCCTATCCACTAAATACACTGACGTGGCCCGCTCATAAGCCTCGTCATCCAAAACAGTCCCTTCCTGTACATAATGCGATACATCGGCAATATGAATTCCAATTTCATACAACCCATTGTCCAAAACTTCAAAAGATAAAGCATCATCAAAATCTTTGGCGTCTTTTGGATCAATGGTGAAAGTCAACGCTTTTCGCATATCGCGACGCTTGGCTATTTCCTTTTCATTGATGGATGTATCCAACGTATTGGCATAATCTTCAACTTCTTGAGGAAATTCAGAAGGTAAACCATACTCAGCCAGAATAGCATGGATTTCAGTATTGTGTTCTCCAGGTTTTCCTAAAACCTTTATTACAGCTCCTTTGGGAGAATCTTCGCCTTGTTCCCAACTTTCAAGAGACACAAGAACGACATCACCATCTTCAGCTTTATTGATTTTATTGATAGGTACAAAAATATCCGTGTACATTTTGTTGCTATTCACAACTACAAAAGCATAATTATTATGGATTTGGATAACGCCAACATACTCACTTTTGGCACGCTTGATAATATTTGTAATTTCACCTTCAAATTTTCCCTTTTTACGACGTTTATAGGCATAAAACTCAACCTCATCGCCATTTAAGGCCTTGTTAATGTTATTTGAAGCGATATAGACATCTTCATCAAAATCAGGACTTATAATGTATCCTGAGCCTCTTGCGGCCATATCCAAAATTCCTGTATGATATTCTGTAGTCACAATGGCTTTGAATTTGCCACGTTCAGTTTCTTCAATTTCCTTTTTAGCCAGGAGTTCTTGAAGTTTTTTTATAATTTGATTTCTGCTCGAAGCGTCATCCACTCCAAGTTTAGCAGCAATTTGTTTGTAATTGAAAGATTGGTTTCTATCTTTTTTTAAAATACTTAGAATTGTATTTGTTAGGTTAGAGATCTTATTTGATGATCCCTTTCTTCTTTTTTTTGTCATTTATTTTATAATGTAATCTTATTGAATTTCTAAAGTTAGCGAAATTCAGTTATTTGAAACTTAATTAAAGGAGAAGATTGGTAATTAAGTTTTACAAAACTACGGTTTTAAAATTAAATCACTTTATTTTTAATATTAAGTTAACGTAAAATGACCTTTAACCTAATGCGAGTCTTTATAAATCATTATATCTTTTTATGATTTACTCTACCAAAAATTTCTTTAGATTTCAATAAAATGATCCAAATTCGAATCTAAAAAACAGTTATCCACATTTATATATATTATAATCAGTTTTTATTTAAATTTAAAAAAAATAATGGTGCTTATGATGGTGTGTTAATAGCCGTGATAACTTTATTAGGTTTTGCTTTGAATAATCACTTATCACACTTACTGAAGATGATGTTAACAGACTATATTAATCAAACTGATTGATTCTGAATGCAATCTTTGTAGTTGTTAACAGCTGTTGATAACCATAATTCACAGCAGTTTGCTCATAACATTTTGTCATTTTCATGTTCATAGACTATCATTTAGATGATGATAAACAATCCAAACAAAATGGCTAACTTTTTTGGTTATATCATTTAAGATTTGGCTGAGAAAAAAAATCGGATATATAAAATTTATCTTTTAAATCTTAGCCACAAGTTATGAACAAGTAATGAGCAACTGTTGATGGCCGATTGTTATCAGTTTAGTCGTACTAAACTATAGAATGCCAATTATTTTGATTATGTGGCTACTTTCTCATAATTTTTCGTTAAGTTAAACTACAATTTTTTGAAACTGGAGAGTTTAGTAACTTTGATATAATAGCTTTAGAGTCAATTTTTTAATAAAGAAATAGAATTATGAACAAGATTTATTTATTATTGGTTTTCGGATTTATTACCCTTAATGGGTGTGATTCCAAAGATGAACCACAAAAAACGGAAATTGAATATTTAGATTTAGAGGCTTCAATGGGTCAAAATCAAAATATCGAATTCCCTCTGGGTTCTTTTCTATCAGAAGGGAATACCGAAATAACCAAACAAGCTGAACATTATGAAGTAAGCGAAATAACCTATGAAGAAAGTGGTTTGATATACAATTATAGACCTATTCAATATTTTAGCGGAATAGAGCATGTTGAAATAACTAAATCTTCTTCCATTGGCGATCATAATTTTAATCAAAAGACAGTATTTAGAATTAATATTACTGTCGAATAATAACAGCCCATAACACCGTAAAAAAATTGCAGTTAAGAGCTAAATTTAACGTTTGATTCTTTTCTGCCATCTTTGTTTCTAAACCGAAAATAGCACTCATGAATATGCTACTTTTGATATACAAAACCGATACCTATCGGATATAATAACCTGTTCGTAACATCTCTATTCCATGTTAAATTTAAAACAGATAGGCTATATTATTTTGTAACTTTATCACCTGAAAATAAGATTTAAAAAATAAATATTATGAGAATTTCAATTGGTAATGATCACGCAGGTACTGAGTATAAACAAGCTGTTATAAAGCATCTGGAAAAGAAAGGTTACACCGTAAATAATTACGGCACCAATAGTAATGACAGTGTGGACTATCCTGATTTTGTGCATCCCGTAGCCAAGGATGTGGAAGAAAAAGCTGTTGACTATGGAATTATTATCTGCGGCAGCGGTAATGGGGCCAATATGACGGCAAATAAGCATCAAGGGGTGCGTTCTGCATTGTGTTGGACAAAGGAGATTGTTGCGTTGGCAAGGCAACATAACAATGCCAATATTTTAAGCATTCCCTCCAGATTTACCGCCTTACCACAAGTTATTGAAATGGTAGATACCTTTTTGGATACTGCTTTTGAAGGTGGACGACATGAAAACCGAATTAAAAAGATTCCAGTACAACATTAATTTTCACCAGTAAGTTTTAGACCCTAAGGTTCTTGATTAATGTGCCTGTCTTTCATATCCTAATATTAAATATTCAAATAGGAGGCTTCCTGTTTTTTGAGTGATAAATCATTGATCATTTAAGATAACTCATGCTAAACATTTTTACCAAAACTTTTAAAGAACTCTCCATTGATGAGCTTTACGCTATTTTACAATTGCGAAGTGAGGTTTTTGTGGTGGAGCAGGATTGCGTCTATCAAGACATTGATTATAAGGACCAAAATGCCTTACATGTTATGGGTTATAAAAACGATCAATTGGTTGCCTATACCCGTGTTTTTAAACCAGATGATTATTTCGATCACGCTGGGATTGGAAGAGTTCTCGTTAGAGCTGGAGAACGTCATTTAAAATATGGTTATGATATTATGGAAGCTTCTATACATCTCATTGAGGAGGTTTATAATGAAACTAAGATCAAAATATCTGCGCAGACCTATTTGAAACGCTTCTATAATAATTTAGGATTTGTAGAAGTTGGCGATGACTATTTGGAAGACGGTATTCCTCATATTGCTATGTTGAAAACCTAATTGGCCTCATTGACATAAGTCACCAAAATCTCTACACGTCGGTCATATTTTGCTTCACCTCCAAGTGGAAATTTTCGTCGCATACCCACAAATTTCATACGTTTGGGATCGACTCCTTTTTTAGCCAGATAATCATAAATATATTTAGCTCTTGCCAAGGATAAATTGCGCTTTTTAGTTTTTCTGTCAATGGCATCCCTACTGTTTTGTGTGCAACATACATGACCTTGAATGGTAAAATAGATGTCTTCTCTTTGTAGAAGGACTTTTGAAATCTCTTCCAAGGTTTTTTTTGATTCAGGAAGTAAGTAACTATAACCGGTTTTAAAAAGAATATTTTCTAAAAGTATATAATCACCAATTTTTATATCGCCAGCTAAAGTTTCACTGGCGGTTTTCGTTTTAGTGACTACTTCGGGTCTTGGAGGAAAATAGGGCGTCACAATAATTTCGACTTTTCTATTCAACCCTCTTATTTTGCTGACATCTTCTTCTTTGATGAGTTTTAGTAGGATTTTGCCCTTGCCATCCACATTGGTGATAATGGATTCATCAAATTCGTTATTTGAGAAGATGGTTTTGATGCTGTTGGCCCTATTTTGTGAGAGGACCAAGTTATATTCAGCACTTCCTCGGTCATCCGTAAATCCGTAGATGGAGATTTTTTCGATATCTAAAGATTCAATTTCGGATAGAAAAAGTAAAAGTCTGCTGTGTTCGGTATCCGTTACGTCGTAAGCATCAGTTTTAAAAAATACCTCATGCTTTAATTCCTCTTGTGCACAGATTATTTGGGAGAAAAGAAAACCTAAGAAGAAGATTTTTTTCATAATTTATTCGCTTGAAAGATTAAATATAACTAATTTTTCAAGAATTACATTTTCTTATCGATGTATGGAATTTATTGAAGATAACCGAGATAAGTTGAAGGATTTTTAAGGATTTCAGTACCTTTTTTGATTTCGGTATTGTGTTCAATATAATAAGAATACATGCCTTCTCTATAAAAGTATCGTTTCACAATTTCTTCTGCCAATAATCCCATAAGTTGGGTTTTATTAGCATCAATCGCTTCTGTTTTATAAGTGTTCAGTGCTTTTAATAAGGTGGTGTATTGTGCATCAATCACGCTGTTCAATGCTTCTTCCTTGGCTACGGACAGCGCATCGTCAAACGCTTTTTCGGTTTTGGTTTCAAAAGTAAAATTATTGGATTTTAGAAAATTCTTAAACGCATCAAAATCTGCATCCGTCAATTCAAAGGTTTTTAAATCAGTAACTTGATGTGAATAGTAATATTCCGTAGCAAAATCGAAAATCAGGTTTTCGTTGACAATAGCGCTTGTTATAGGGCTTAATTTTGTAATGCCTAGTTCCACGTCAGGCTGGATACCGCCACCATCGTAAACTGTTCTGCCGCGTTTGGTTTTGAACGCTGTATAATTATCTTTTGTGACGCGTGTGGCCTTGCCCAATTCATCCCTATTCCAATAATCCAAAGACTGGATGCAACGTCCTGAAGGGGTATAATAACGTGAGATTGTAATTTTCAATTGTGTTCCATAAACCAGTGGTTTTGGCCGTTGTACCAAGCCTTTTCCAAAACTTCTGGCGCCCACAACCACTGCCCTATCCAAATCCTGCAATGCACCTGCCACGATTTCACTTGCCGATGCACTTCTGCCATCAATAAGTACGACTACTGGAATTTCCGTATCTATAGGTTCCTTTTGGGTATAATAGGTTTTATTGTATTTATCAACCTTTGATTTTGTGGTGACCACCAATTGATTCTGAGGTACAAAAATGTTCGTCACATTTACTGCTTCGTTTAATAGACCTCCCAAATTTCCGCGAAGGTCCAAAACAAGCTGTTTTGCTCCTTGGCTTTTTAAAGCTCTAATGGCAGTAATGGTCTCAGAGGATGCTTTTTCGTTAAACTTGCGCAACACCACATAACCCGTTTTGTCATCAATCATTGAAAAATGCGGAACGGCATGAATTTCTACGGCTTCACGCTTAATGGTTGCCGTTTCTGTTTTTCCTTGGCGGACATAAGTAACATCTACTGTAGTTCCTGCAGTACCTTGCAATAGATTACCAGCATCATCACTAAAATCTGCCACTACGGTATTATCCACCTTGATAATCTCGTCGCCCGCTTTTAAACCTGCCTTATCCGCCGGAAAACCTTTGTAAGGCTCTATGATGACCAATTTATCCTTTAAAGTCAATACACTGGCCCCAATGCCTGTATAATCACCGGTATTATTAATTCTTGATGCTTCTACATCCTGTTCGTTATAAAAATTGGTATAGGGATCCAAATCCTGAAGCATACTTTTGATGGCCGTATCCATCAAATCTGCAGGATTCGTTTCGTCAACATAATTCATGTTGACTTCTTTAAAAAGTGTCGTAAAAATTTCTATTTGTTTGGCAATTTCAAAGAAATCGTTCTTAAATGCCGATCCTGTTATAAATAGAACACTTAAAAAGATAGGGATCAGTATCTTTTTGGTCAATAACTTTTTCATAATCTTAGTCTCAAAAAATTAGGGTTTAGTGAGGGATTGTTGTTTTAAAAAGGCGTCCATTAGGGTATTCATTTTTTTTGAAACCGTTTCAAAATCGGTTTGGGTTTTACCAATGTACAAAATCATAAACGCATATTGATCGGGAATGTTGTTAAAATATTTCGATTTATTAAGTCGATAAGCTTCTCTCATCAAGCGTTTTATTCTATTTCTATCAACGGCCTTTTTAAAATTCCGTTTGCTTACGGAAACACCTGCTTTTATTTTTACAGGATCGTCAAAATTGGTCTTTAAATATACCAATCGCAATGGATAAGCAACTACAGACTTGCCTTCAGAAAAGAGCTTTTCAATAAGCTTCTGGCCTTTAAGTTTTTCTATTTTTTTATACGACTGATCCATAGGGTAGCAAAGGTACTACTTTGCAGCATAAAAAAACCGCCTGTTGGAAGCGGTTTTTTTATAAAGCAAGTGTGAGGTTAATTAACTTTTAGAACGTTGTTTTCTCTGTTAACATCTGCCATATACCCTCTCGGATCAATGGTTATAGACGCTATATTACTCTTAGGTTTTTCAAGATCAAAAGTATAGGTTGGATATGCCCAAGCCCAATTTGATAAAACTGTTGTGGTATCAGTTGTTGGTTTAGCACCTCTCGTCATTCTTAAAGGAATATGATAGGCTGATTTTGAACCATCAGTGTAGGTAATCTCAAGATCTAAAGGCATCGGCATTAACCCGATGCGCTCTAAAGTGACGGTTGTTTTATTGCCCTCGGAATCCACATTTTTAACCGCATAATCAATGGTGTTTGTGGTTTGGGCCCAATCGGTTAAATACCAATCCAACTCAAGTCCCGAAACTTTTTCGGCGATGCGAATAAAATCCATAGGTTTTGGGTGTTTGAAGGCCCATTCCTTATAATACTGCTTAAGGGTTTTGTCCAGATTTTCTTCACCCATAATATAACCCAATTGTGATAAAAACAAGGCACCTTTACTGTAGGAAGCAACAGAAAACGCCCGATTGTAGGCAAAACGGTCAGCGTGGGTAGATAGAGGCTGTTCTCTATCAGAATTGGCCATTGAAATATAGGAACGATACGATCCAGCAAAAGGATTATCACTATTGGTACCGGTAATGGCATCCAATGCTCTATCCTGAATATAACTCGTAAATCCTTCATCCACCCAAGAATGTTTGTTCTCATTGCTTGCCAATACAAATTGGAACCAGCTATGTGCCAATTCATGGGCCGTAACACTGATCAAACCACTTATTGAACCCTCACCTACAATAAGTGTACACATCCCGTATTCCATGCCACCATCACCGCCTTGTATCACAGAATATTGATCGTAAGGATACTCGCCTATATGCGTGCTAAAATAATCCATCAACTGTTCTGTAACAGGTTGTAATATTTTCCAGTTTTCCAGTTTATCCGCTGGCATGGTTTTTTTATATAAAAAATGCAACATGGGTCCATTTTCAATCTGAAGTTTGTCATGGATATAGTCAGGATCTGCCGCCCAGGTAAAATCGTGAACGTTTGGTGCTTTAAAATGCCAAGTAAAAGTCTTGCCTTTTTGTTTTTTTACTGCTCCGGTTTCGTAACCATGGCCTATGTCGTTCGGATTTTGAAGATAGCCTGTTCCGCCAATGGTATAATTTTTATCGATGGTGATTTTGACATCAAAGTCTCCCCAAACACCATAAAATTCCCTGGCAATATAAGGATGTGCATGCCAACCTTCATCATCGTATTCTGCCAGTTTTGGATACCATTGTGACATGGACAATGCCACGCCTTCTTTGTTATTTCTTCCAGAACGACGGATTTGTACCGGTACTTGAGCATCAAAAACCATATCAAATGTTGTTTTTCCTCCGGGTTGGATTGGTTGATCCAAAGTAACGATCAAAATGGTGCCTTGCGTTTCATGATTGACTTTTTTGCCATCTTGAGTTAATGAATTCACTTTGATATATCCTGTTTCATCCGGACTTAATTTACTGATTCTACTCTCATAAATTGGATCAGCCTTGGTGCCTAAATTATTGACCATACGGCCGTCAGGATCCGGAATGCTTTTTAACCGAGCATCCATTTCGCTGTCCGGTTGGAAGGCATTTGGATATAAATGATAATAAACACGGTGCAAAACATCAGGCGAATTATTGGTGTAGACCAATTTTTGTGTGCCAGTATACTTGTAGGATTTAACATCCATATCAATCTCCATGGTGTAATCTACATGTTGCTGCCAATAGTGTGGATTGGAAGATGGTGGTGTCTCGTTTTGTGAATGCCCTTTTGTAAGCGGCATGAGCAAAAGAAAACTAAGAATTAAAGAAAAAGTGATTTTCATTATAAATACGATTTAATTAAAGGTTTTTTGCCGTTTGTTCCGCTAAGATCATAGCGTTGTAAGCGTTGGCAATTTTTTGTGATTTTGAAAGCTCGCTAAATGGTTTTACGTTCGATGATTCGCCACCAACCATTACTTTGGTCGTTAGCGCTAAGCCAGAATCCATAATAATTTTTTTAACCTGTGGCGCGGTCAATTTTGGATAATAAGAACGAATTAGTGCGGCAATACCTGCAACCGCTGGAGAAGCCATTGAGGTGCCTCCAATGCTCTTATATGTATTTTCTGGGAAGGTCGAATAGATATTTCCTCCTGGAGCAAAAATATCAACGTTTATTCTACCATAATTTGAAAAGCTTGAAACCATCCCAGAACCATATTTTGGATCTAATGATCCCACACTTATGAAATTATCTGAAACCTCAGGCCCAGTGCCAATAGCGTCATTAGGATAGACATCTTTGGTATCAAGGTCAGCACCTTCATTTCCGGCTGCATTAACAATCAAGACATCTTTAGAGGCTGCATACACAATAGCATCTCTTACCCAGTCACTATGTGGAGAGTAGTATTTACCAAAACTTGTGTTGATTATTTGGGCGCCGTTGTCAGCTGCATATCTAATAGCCAAAGCGATATCCTTGTCGTATTCATCACCATTTGGAACCGCTCTAATACTCATGATTTTTACATTGTTTGCAACGCCATTGGCACCTTTCCCGTTATTTCTTCCGGCAGCAATAATACCTGCAACGTGTGTCCCGTGGCTTTCAGACGGTTTAACAGGTTTTACATTGTTATTGCCGTAATATTTCTCTACCATATCATCAGGGTTATCCCCTGTTTTACGACCTCTAAAATCGACGTTGAGGTTATAATTAAGACGGTCTGTAATGTCTACCAAACCTTCACTTATATCGGCTATAGCATCTTTAAGGCTATCAAAGTCCATGGTGTAAACGTATTTTGCAATAGCGATGTATTGTTGTAAGGTTTGATTGCTGGTGCTGATGGCATTGACATCTTCCTTGGTATAATTTTTCTTTTTCGTTTCTTTTTCTAAGGCATCATCAGCATTGGTGATTTGTTGCAAAAATTGCTCATAATTGGTTTTGATACCAGCGTATTTGTCATATTCCGATTGCCGTTCTGCTTTGGCTTCTGCATATCGTGGGTGCGACGTATCGCCACTTGCCAAAAGACGTACAAATTCCAACTGTTCATTATAGCCGTCGCCTAAAAAATTCCATCCATGTACATCATCAACATAACCGTTGTTGTCGTCATCTATCCCATTACCTGGAATTTCTTTTGTATTGGTCCAGATAGAGCCTTGTAAATCTTCGTGGTCAATATCAATTCCTGAATCGATAACTGCAACGATAACAGTATTGCCTTTTCTGTTTTTGATAATTTCATCGTAAGCCCGGTCAACGCTCATCCCAGGAATGGTATCGTTTTTAAGATCTAAATGGCCCCAATGTTGCTTTTCAGCTTCGGTCAATTCAGAAGTTTTTAAAGGCAAGGTGTCGATGTTCTCCAGTGGTGTTGAAACGACGCTGGAAGTTGATCCACAACTAAAAAGGATACTTGCTGCAAAAGCAACAATAGCGAATGATTTAAATGATTTCATGTGATCTATCTATTAATTTGTAAAAATATCGTGTGTAGTAAATGTCTTATCTAAACGAACGCCTTTGTCCGTATGTTTTACGGTGATGATTTGATTATGGGCATCGTGTTCCAAAAACAGGTAATAACTATTATCAGCAGCTAAGTTTAGGAACACTTCTTTTTCATCTAAGGTCAATAATGGTCTGGTATCATATCCCATGACAAAAGGCAGAGGCAAATGTCCAGCGGTTGGTAGCAAATCGGCCATAAAAGCGATGGTTTTATCTTTATAGCTGATGAGTGGGATCATTTGTTTATCCGTATGCCCGTCCGCAAAAAAGATATCGAAGCCCAATTCAGAGTTTTTTAAAAGTCGATCGTCCGGAAGTGAGGTAAACTTAAGTTGGCCACTTTTTTCCATCGGAAGGATGTTTTCTTTCAAAAAGGATGCTTTTTCTCGTCTATTTGGTTGGGTTGCCCACTGCCAATGTTCGGAATTACTCCAATAATGAGCGTTTTTAAAGGCAGGTTCGTAACCGGTTTTGTCTTTATTCCATTGGATGCTGCCACCACAATGATCAAAATGGAGGTGAGTCATGAACACGTCTGTGATGTCATCCCGATGAAAACCGTGTTGTTTTAAAGAATTGTCAATGGAGTCATCGCCCCATAGAAAATAATAGCCAAAAAATTTATCGCTCTGTTTGTTGCCCATTCCGGTATCAATTAGTATGAGTCGGTTGCCGTCTTCAATCAATAAACAACGCGCAGCAATATCAATCATATTATTGGCATCGGCAGGGTTGGTACGTTGCCAAAGCGATTTTGGAACCACACCAAACATGGCACCACCGTCAAGTTTGAAATTACCAGATTCAATAGGATATAGTTGCATAATTGTTACTTTAGGCTTTGTTAAACTCGCAAATTACTAAAACACTTAAAATTTGACCGTTTTGGTCAATGATATTGGCTGTTTTTTAACATATTGAAGCTAACTTACGACTCTGATAATTTGAAAGCACTAAAAATTATTTTAATTTTATAAAAAAGATTTATGAAAAGAATTGTTCCAGCGTCTCTAAAGCTAAGCAAAATTAAACTTTTGAGGTTTGGACGGGATTTCAAACCAGATCAAGAGGTTATTTTAAGAGATTATTTGGCCATTGAACGAACGAGATTGGCTAATGAGCGCACTTTATTGTCTTATATCAGATCCTCGTTATATTTAATGTTGGGAGGCATTGCTTTTTTTCAGTTAAAAAACTTTCCTGATTTTAAATATTTGGCCGTATTGTCTTTAGTTTTTAGCGCCATTTTTTTCATTATTGGCATCTATCGCTTTACGGTACTCAAAAAAAGCTTAAAAAGATTATATTACAATTCAGAATCAAAACAGCAGAAGAAGTAGGGAAAATTTATTGCTGAAAAGCTAATTTCCTTGCGGTTTTAGCCCATCATTTTTAATTTTATGATATTATTTGCGCTGTTTGAGTCAAAAAAAATAACTTTACCATCTTTCCACAGAAAATAAGATAAACTAAGTATATGATTGAATTATCAGGAATTGTCATATTAGGTATTTTGGCACAGTGGGTAGCATGGAAGTTGAAAATTCCAGCTATTCTTCCGCTAATTTTAATAGGTCTTTTGGTAGGACCATTTGCCGCAGAATACCTTTCAAGCGACGGAACGAAATGGATCCAACCCATATATAATGGCGAAAAGGGACTTTTTCCAGGAGAAAGTCTGTTTTATTTTGTCTCCTTAGCCATAAGTATTATTCTTTTTGAAGGCGGATTGACCTTGCGCATGAAAGAGATCAAAAACATTGGACCGGTCATTACTAAATTGATCACTATCGGTTCAACCGTTACTTTTTTTGGAGGCGCAGTTGCAGCACATTATATATTTTATCTCAGTTGGGAAATGTCTTTTTTGTTTTCGGCATTGATTGTTGTTACAGGCCCGACCGTCATCACGCCTATTTTACGGCATATTCCCCTAAAACAGGATGTTTCTGCTGTTCTGAGATGGGAAGGCATCCTTATCGATCCCATCGGCGCCTTAGTGGCGGTATTGGTTTTTGAATTTATCAGTGTTGATGCTGGTGGTGCGTTTACTAAAACTGCGTTTATTGAGTTTGGAAAGATTGTATTATTTGGAAGTACTTTTGGATTTGCCTTTGCTCACGGACTAAATTTTATCATGAACAAACGCTTGATTCCTCATTATTTACTTAATGTGTTTGCTTTGGCGAGCGTGCTGGGTGTGTTTGTACTAGCTGATGAATTTGCACATGAATCGGGTTTATTGGCCGTAGTAGTCATGGGGATGGTCTTGGGCAATTCCAATTCGCCTTATTTAAAAGAACTTTTGTATTTCAAAGAGTCCTTGAGCATTCTATTGGTTTCTATCCTGTTCATCCTGCTTGCTGCTAACATCAATATGGAAGATTTGAGACTGGTGCTTAATTGGAACATGGTCGCGCTTTTCGCCGTGGTAGTCTTTATACTGAGACCGATTGGTGTTTTCTGGAGTACTTTTAATTCCTCACTAAAATTCAATGAAAAGATTTTTATAAGTTGGGTCGGACCACGAGGTATTGTGGCTGCAGGTATCGCTTCTTTATTTGGTTTGAAATTGGCAAAAAATGGTGTTCAAGATGCTGAATTTATCACACCTTTGGTGTTTATGATTGTGTTAGGAACCGTTATACTGAATGCTACAACTGCACGGTACATTGCAAAACTATTGGGGGTGTTTCTCAAAAAAGCAAACGGTATTTTAATTGTGGGTGCGTCCAAATCATCCCGACTTATTGGTAACTATTTACAGAAAAACGGAAGGCGCGTGGTGC
This sequence comes from Gelidibacter pelagius, assembly GCF_017581925.1. GTDB lineage: Bacteria > Bacteroidota > Bacteroidia > Flavobacteriales > Flavobacteriaceae > Gelidibacter > Gelidibacter pelagius. The sequence continues at coordinate 175,019 of NZ_JAGEVG010000001.1, forward strand.
TTCTTGACAATAATCAAATCAATATTTCAAAAGCAAAGGAATTGGGCTTAGAGGGTATTGTTTCTAATGTATACGAAGCCTCTTTGGAGGATAATATTGAGTTGAATGATATCGGTTATATTATTGCCTTGACTGGAAATTCTGATATTAATCAGTTTGCCATCAATAGATTCGGTAAAGAATTTGGTCAAAATGGTGTCTTTAGATTGATTACATCAGATGAATTGAGTGATCCTAATTACGTTCCAAAAGATCATATTTTTATACAAACCGATGATTTTATTTCCTTGACGGAGACGACAAGAAAACATCCTGCCATTAACGAAATAGATATACAAGATAAGGAGCATCTTAAAAGTTTGATAGAATTGAGTGGAAAGGATGATAACATCATTCCTATGTTTTTAAAGGATGAACAGGGTGTATTGCACATCATTTCAGATGTCGACCCAGATGAAGAAAAGTTTACCGAAGGATGGAAATTGGTTTATCTGGGAAAGACCTATGATGTTGAGAAGATTCAAAAGGAAAAGACCTTGACTAAGGAAAAAGAAGCTGCCCCAAATCCGGATGACGATTAGTTAAAAGATATATTTTGAAACTTAAGACACGAGTGGGTTCTGATTTTTCAAATCATGAAATCCGCCATTAATTCATCGCTTTAAAAAACCTAAAAATTTAAGTGGAATCGTTAAATTGAGCTCATTAATCCAACTAAATATTATGAAAATATTTTTTTCCCTCACTTTATTTTTATCAAGTTTACTTGTTTTTTCACAAAAGAAAATCTTAGATCATGCTGATTTGGACCTTTGGAATACTGTTGAAAATGAAAGTATCTCTCCTGATGGGACACATGTTGTTTATGCGCTCCAAAAAGGAGAGCAAGATCAAACTCTAAAACTTAAGACATCCCAAGGAAAACAAGTTTTTGAATACGCCAGAGGAGAAAAAGGTGGGTTCACCTACAATTCTAGGTTTATACTATTCACCATTAAACCTTATAAAGACAGTATAACCGCGCTAAAACAACGAAAAACCAAAAAAGATAAGATGCCTAAAGACACTTTAGGTATCTATAATATAAATACCGGTGATCTTTCAAAAATCGCCAATATAAAATCGTATAAAAAACCTGAGAAATGGTCTGGTTATATCGCATATCAACTTGAAGACATAAAATCTGAAAAAGAAAAAGGTGCTGATTCTATAAAAACGGAAAATAGAATTGATAAAAAGAAGATCAAAAAAGTAAGCAAGCAAAATGGATACCACGTCGTATTGCGTAATTTGATGACCCAGCAGCAGGACACCATTAAGTTTGTAACGAGCTACATCTTTGCTGAAAAAGGAAAATATTTTGCATATACAGCCACTGGAAATGATAAGGAATCTGAAACACGGGTTGTGGTGATGAACCTTGAAAAAAGTGAAACTAATACCATTTATCAAACCAAAAAGGCAAAATATTATCAACTCGCTTTTAGTGAATCGGGTAAAAATTTGGGTTTTGTAGTAGATACGGATACTACCAAAATACAAATCCGTCCCAACGCACTTTTTTATTGGAAAGAAGGCAGCACAATGGCTGAAAAATTAGTAAGTTCCGCGTCTGCTCCTAAAAATTACCTCGTTTCTTCTAATGGAGAGATCCATTTTTCAAAAGATGAATCGAAACTATTTTTTGGATTGGCAAAACCACCAATTATAAAAGATACACTATTAACCGATGATCAAACTGTAAATGTTGAGGTTTGGACCTATAATGAACCCAGACTATATACTGTACAAAAACTACAGGTTAAAAACGATACTGTAAGATCCTATAAAACACTGATTGATTTAAAAAACAATAATAAACTCGTACAATTAGCTACCGCGCAGTTTCCTGATGTAGAATTAGGTAATGAAGGAAACGCTAGTTATGCCTTAGTTGCAAACTCTGAACCTTATGAATTGGAAAGTCAATGGACGGGAAATAGGGCTAAAGATTATGCGGTTGTTAATACAAATACAGGAGAAACAACAGCAGCACTTACCAAATTTACATCTGCAAATTTGAGTCCCAATGCTCAATATGTATATGGCTATAACCCGATGGATACGCTTTGGTTCAGTTATAATATTTCCAATAAAAGTTATAAGACATTAACTAAAGGTTTACAGTTTTATGACGAATTAAATGATGCACCAGATTATCCATCTTCTTATGGTAGCGCAGGTTTTACAAAGGATGACAAGGCATTGATTCTTTATGATCGGTATGACATTTTTAAATTTAATCCTGATTCAGGAGCTTATACAAAACTGACCAATGGGAGAGCATCAAAAACAATTTATCGTTATGTTAAGACAGATGCGGAAGAGCGTTTTTTAGATGACAAAAAAGAATGGTTATTGAGCATTTTCAATGAAACTACCAAAGAAGCTGGATTTGTTTCTTACAATCCAAAATCTGAGAAAATTAAAGCTTTAGTTTCTGGTCCTTATAAATATTCAAAGCCTAAAAAGGCAACTTTATCAGATAAATTATTATTTACCAGAGAATCTTTTCAAGAATTTCCTGATTTAAGGGTCACTGATCCAGATTTTAAAAACGTGAAGCAAATAAGTACCGCTAACCCCCAACAATCGAGCTATAATTGGGGTACTGTTGAATTGGTCAATTGGATCTCGTTAGACGGTCTTGAACTTACAGGATTGCTGGTGAAGCCAGAAAATTTTGATCCTAATAAAAAGTATCCCATGCTGGTCAATTTTTATGAACGCAGTTCAGATGGTTTACATTCGCACAGAGCCCCAATGGCGGGCAGATCTTCCATAAACTATAGTTTTTATAGTAGTAGAGGATATGTGATTTTTGTCCCAGATATTCATTATCGCGAAGGTTACCCCGGTGAAAGCGCCTTTAATTGTGTGATTCCCGGTGTAACCTCAATGATAGAAAAAGGTTTTATTGATAAGGATAATATTGGTGTACAAGGACACAGTTGGGGTGGTTATCAAATAGCTTATTTAGTAACTAGAACCGATATTTTTAAAGCCGCTGAATCTGGCGCACCCGTTGTAAACATGCTTAGTGCTTATGGGGGTATACGCTGGTGGACGGGCTTGAGCAGACAGTTTCAATATGAACATACCCAAAGTAGAATTGGAGGAACACCTTGGGAATATCCACAGCGTTACGTTGAAAACTCACCTATTTTTAACATGGATAAAATAAATACACCTCTTTTAATTTTACATAATGATGCCGACGGACATGTGCCTTGGTATCAGGGAATAGAGTTTTTTATGAGTTTGCGTCGATTGGGAAAACCATCATGGTTGCTGAACTACAATGGAGAACCACATTGGCCAGTTAAATTGCAAAATAGAAAAGATTTTAATATCCGTATGGCACAGTTTTTTGATTATTATTTGAAAGGTGAAGCCATGCCTCTTTGGATGTATAAAGGCGTACCTGCAGTAGAGAAAGGGATTAATCAAGGCTTGGAGCTGATTGAAAACTAGGTTTTTATACTAATTTGACTATAAGATGTCGTTAATAGCAATATGATAATGCCAATTACTCGTGATTGATTTTATGGGTTCTTTCCTCCTGTTTTTACGGTTTCATGTAACCATTCTTTCATAGATTGAAATCTTTGATTTTTTAAGCTATTCTTATCTATTGCCAGACTCGTTCACAAGGATTGAGTTCAGGGCTATACTGTGTGAGCTTCTTAAAAGACATATGCTGTCAGGAACGGCGATGTTCTTAGTTGAATAGAATCCAGCATTATTAGTAACAACGATTTTAAAGCTCTGGTAGATTATCAGAACCAAAAGTTACGACCTGAATCCAATGTTCTTTCTGTTATTGATGTTGAACAAATTAACGGTAAAGAGGGATGAGTGTATCAGAATAAGCGACTGCAACAATTGACTAAAGAACGGATAGATGAACTCAGATTCAGCTTTATTGGCGGCGTATTTGGCTTTCAAAAAGACGGTTGTGGACAAAACCAACATTATCGATCCTCGTGACATTGAAGATGACGAGTTTTTAATGACTGCAAAGATTGATGGTCATCATCAACAAAAATGAAAATATTTTAATGGGAAATTCTGTGCTAAAAGTGGTGAAAATGAAATCATCTATTCTAGCAATCTTAAGAACCAAATAACATTTTAATTCCTTTTAAGGAAACTACAGCAACAACCGTAGGCAATATAGAAATCAACTATCAAAATTTCATGATCAATCGACAAATAAAGGCTAATGGGTGGATAAGCCTAAATAATAGGAAGATAAAAAATCCTGTTTATGAGCTATTTTACTATCTCGTGAACAGGATTTTATTAAGTATTTTTTATTTTCAGTAAAGACCACAACTACATTGTATACCGCGCTGTTTAGATGACCGTTCCATGCGGAATTGTCGCACCTTTTTTGATGACGATAATACCCTCTTTTATCGCATAAGTATCTGTTTCTTCATCTTTTGAATTTTCGTCCACATTGATTCTTACATCATTTCCGATACAGCAATTTTTATCAATAATGGCATTCTTTATAAAGCAACGTTTTCCAATACCCATAGGAATTGTTGATGTGGATGTTACTTCAGAAAGGGTTTGATAAATATCACTACCCATCATATAGGTATTGATAATTGTGGAATCATGCCCTATTCTTGCCCTAATCCCAATGACGGAATTTTCTATTTTTGCTGCGTTAATGATACAACCTTCTGCAATAACTGCTCTGTTGAGGGTAGTACCACTAATTTTTGTGGTTGGCAACATCCGTGCTCTAGTATAAATTCGCTTTTTATTGTTGAACAGATCAAATTCTGGGATTTCATCGGCAAGACCCAGATTGGCCTCAAAGAAGGAGTCAACATTTCCAATATCCGTCCAATAGCCTTCAAATGGATAGCTCAATGTTTTATGTTTGTCAATAGACTGCGGAATAATTTCTTTTCCAAAATCATTGGTATCTGGATTGTTCATAAGATCAATAAGCAGCTGTCTATTGAAGATATAAATTCCCATAGAAGCCAAATGGTTTCGTCCTTGAGCTTTCATTTCCTTGCTTACTTCAGACGTCCAATCGGGCAACAAGCTGGCATCAGGTTTTTCTATAAATGACGTAATGATGCTGTTCTCATCTGTTTTTAAAATACCAAAAGAAGTGGCATCTTTTTCTACTACCGGTAGGGTGGCAATGGTTATTTCGGCTTTGCTTGCCACGTGCGCATCCAACATCTTATTAAAATCCATTTGATATAATTGGTCGCCTGATAATATCAAAGCATATTCAAATTCATGATTCAAGAAGTGGTGCATATTCTGTCGTACAGCATCTGCGGTGCCCTGAAACCAATTACTGCTGGTCATCGTTTGTTCAGCAGCTAAAACGTCAACAAATGCCTGACTAAAGAAACTGAAATGATAAGTATTTTTGATGTGCTTGTTTAAGGACGCAGAATTAAATTGCGTCAAAACAAACATACGTTTGATTTCTGAGTTGATACAGTTGGAAATGGGGATATCTACCAATCTATATTTTCCTGCGATGGGAACAGCCGGTTTTGATCGTGTTGCGGTTAGTGGATAAAGTCGAGAGCCTTGTCCACCACCTAAAATGATAGAAATTACTGAGTCGTGGTACATAGTTATAGAATTAGTGAATTATAGAGATTAATATAAGCTTGAGCTGAAGAATCCCAAGAATGGTCGATTTTCATGATTAAGTTACGATTTTTTTTGAATCTATCGGCATCATTGTAAAAATTAATCGCTCTGTGGATGGCAAAACTACCTTCGTGGACAGTCGCACCATCGTGCAAAATACCAAAACCGTTATCATCAAAATCTTGAACCGTATCTTTTAGTCCGCCAACTTTGTTAACAATAGGCACGGTGCCATAACGTAAGGCATACATTTGGTTAAGACCACAAGGCTCTACACGTGAAGGCATCACTAAAAAATCGGCGGCAGCGTACACAATATGTGCCAAACGCTCATTATAGCCAATGTAGTTGTTGTAATGACCTGGGTGCTGATATTTCAGTTGGTCCAATTGATGTTCTACTGAAGAATCACCAGAACCTAACATGATAATAGATAAGTTTTTATGAACGAGCGAATTATGGAAAATCTGAGGTAATAAATCCGCGCCTTTTTCACCTACCAATCGCCCAATAAAGGCGAATAATGGAAGCTCTGGATTGAGATTGAATTCTTTGCATAACCATTGTTTATTGGCTTTTTTACCAGAAACTACTGTTTTTAATGAATAATTTTGGATTAAATTGTCGTCCGTAGCAGGATCCCATACCTTGTCATCAATGCCATTTAAAATCCCGACACATTTACCGCTTTCGTAGCGTAATAAATCTTCTAAGCCGTTGGCTGCATATTTAAGTTCCTCCATGTAGTTTGGAGACACTGTGGTCACTTTCCATGCACATTTTATTGCTGAGGCGAGCGGATTTATGAGATGTTTCCAATCTAATAACCCAGCTTTAGAAAAATCAAAAGGAGGGATGAGATGTATTTTATTGTGACTGAACCAGCCTTGGTATTGCCCGTTGTGAATGGTGACAACGGTAGGCGTCGTTCTCAATTTATGGTAAGCATAAGATTGTGACATCATAAAAGGAATTAATCCTGTGTGATGGTCATGGCAATGTACAATATCAGGTTTTTTCTCTAATTGTACCAACCAATCCAATGTAGCAATCTGAAATCCTAAAAAACGATTGGTATCATTGGAAGAATACACATAGTCTGTATAAAGTAATTCTGGAATATGAACGAGATAAAGATCATAACCCAAAGTGTTATCCTCAAGTGTGAGGATGTCAAAACCAAAAGGCCTACCTAGATTGAAGCGACCACTAAAGACTCTTTTGAACGTATGGGATTGGGTAAACTTATTATTATAAAATGGCATGATGACACTGCTGGTCTCACCTATTTTATTCTGGTATTTTGGAAGTGCGCCAACCACGTCCCCCAAACCTCCAACTTTGGCAATAGGATAACATTCTGCACTGATATGATATATGTTCATTGGTTAGTTTTATTAGTTCTTTAAAACTACAAAATATTTGAGCATATAGTATACGAATAAAAAAAATAAATTTTAAGGCTTTAGAAAATCAGTAAAATTTGATGTATTAATCAGATTTACTTTGATATGAAGTTTCGAATGATTTAGGAATCTTTACCTTAGCTTTTTTGCCCCACTTAAATTCAAAAGCAGAAATTTCATTGTTGGCTACTTCAACATAATCTATTTCCTGTTGGCTCGTCGTACGCCAAAAATAAGATGTAGCTAATTTTTTATGATAATTATTGAGTTTTAATCGTTAACTGATTAAGAAATTCTCCCATAAGTAACCTTTGTCCTGTCTGGAATTAATGGGTCTAAAATCGTTTATGACGGCATTTCGTATACCATTATCATAAAAGTATATTTTTTGATTACGTTTAATTTCGTTTCTCAAGTTCTTGCTAAAGCTTGGAAGTTTAAAAACGACATCATTGTTGACAAGAATGTCAATATAGGTGCTTACCGTATTTTTGTCAATGCCTAAAAGTTGCGAAAGTTCATTATAACTGACCTCTTGACCCATTTGATAAGCTAAGGCTTGCAACAATTTTTCCATTACTTCTGGTTTTTTTATTGCGTGAAAAACCAATATATCTTTGTATAGGTAACTATCAGAAAGCGATTTTAAGATTTCAATTTCCTCACCTAAATTTATGATTACATCCGGATACATACCAAATAATAGGCGCTGTTCTAATTGTTGTATTGCTTTTAAATGCCCATTATAGTTTTCAAATTCTTCCCATGAAATAAGATAAAGATTATACTGCCATTTTCTTCCTGTCAGGGGCTCGTTGGTCAAATTTTTGATTTCAAATGCAGAAGAACCGCTGACCAAGAGTTGGACGGTTTTAAATTGATCGGTGATGAGCTTTAAGGTTAATCCAATATTTTCAATTCGCTGAGCTTCATCAACGAACACTAAATTATGACTGCCTATAGTCGTTCTTAACTGTTCTGTGTTGGCATTTTGAAGTAGATTCCTAACTGTTGGATCATCGTCATTAAGAAATAAATGTGTTTCACCTTTTAGGATTGAATTCAATAATGTGGTCTTGCCCACTTGCCGTGGACCGATAAGCACAATGGCTTTTCCTTTGCCAATTTTATTGATAATAGATGATTTTATGACGCGCTCAATCATGAAAAACGATTTCAATTCACCAATATTGATGTATTGGAGCAGAAATCTTAGGCTTTTAATAAAAAAATGAAGTTAATTGGTGCCGTACAAATTAAGTATTGTCTCTCAATCATGAGGTTTCTGCCTACTCCACATTCCTGCGAAAGCAGGAATCTTTAGGTTCAACGTAGTTAATCTTATTGTTTTAAAAAAGAAATGAAGTTGATTTGTGCTGTACAAGTCAAGTATCCTCTATCCATTATGATGTTCAACAAAGTTAATTTGAGCCTATCAAAACAAGTACTTGCTCTCCATCATGAGGTTCCTGCCTGCGCCACATTCCTGCGAAAGCAGGAATCTTTAGGTTCAACGTAGTTAATCTTGATGTTTTATTCGATAAAAGGGGTTGGTTTGAGCGGTACAAGTCAAGTATCGTCTCTCCATCATGAGGTTCAACGAAGTTAATTTGAGCCTATCAAAACAAGTACTTGCTCTCCATCATGAGGTTCCTGCCTCCGCCACATTTCTGCGAAGGCAGGAATCTTTAGCTTCAACGTGGTTAATCTCGTTTTAAAAAAGAAATGAAGTTGATTTGTGCTGTACAAAACAAATATTCTCTATCCATTAGGAGGTTCAACGAAGTTAATTTGAGCCTATCAAAGCAAGTGTTGTCTTTTTTATCATGAGGTTCCTGCCTCCGCAGGAACTTTGGAGGGTTAATCGTTCAATTTCAAAACAGCCATAAATGCTTGTTGTGGAATTTCAACGTTTCCTACCAATCTCATACGTTTTTTTCCTTTTTTCTGTTTTTCAAGAAGTTTACGTTTACGAGAAATATCACCGCCATAACATTTCGCGGTCACATCTTTACGAAGTGCCTTAATGGTTTCTCTCGAAATAATTTTAGCACCAACGGCAGCTTGAATAGGGATATCAAACTGTTGACGTGGAATCAATTCTCTCAATTTTTCACACATTTTCTTGCCAATTTCCTGAGCATTATCAGCGTGAATCAAGGCCGAAAGCGCGTCCACAGGTTGCGAATTCAGTAAGATATCCAAGCGTACCAATTTGGAAGTTTTCATTCCCATAGGATGGTAGTCGAAAGACGCATAGCCTTTTGAAACCGTTTTTAATCGATCGTAGAAATCAAAGACAATTTCAGCCAATGGCATTTCAAAAGTCAGTTCCACCCGCTCTGGAGTCAAATAGGTTTGATTGATGACAATACCTCTTTTTTCAATACAAAGAGACATCACGTTACCAACAAAATCAGATTTTGTTATTATAGTGGCTTTAATGTATGGTTCTTCGACTCTATTGATGGTTGAAGGGTCTGGTAAGTCAGATGGGTTATTGACGATAAATGGAACATCCGGATTCTTATTGGTATAAGCGTTGTATGAAACGTTTGGCACTGTTGTAATCACGGTCATATCAAATTCGCGCTCCAAGCGTTCTTGGATAATTTCCATGTGTAGCATTCCCAAGAATCCACAACGGAATCCAAAACCTAAAGCGGCTGAACTTTCTGGAATAAAAACCAAGGAAGCATCGTTAAGCTGTAGCTTTTCCATCGAATTACGTAGCTCTTCAAAATCATCATTATCTACAGGATAAATTCCAGCAAATACCATAGGTTTAACATCTTCAAAACCTTCCACAATATTAGTAGTTGGTCTTGCAAAATCAGTTATGGTATCGCCTACTTTTACTTCTTTGGCGGTTTTGATTCCTGTGATCAAATAGCCCACATCACCTGCTTTAACGCTTTGTTTTGGGATTTGTGTGAGTTTTAACGTCCCCACTTCATCAGCAAAATATTCTTTATCTGTAGCAACAAATTTAATTTTCTGTCCTTTTTTGATTTCGCCGTTAAATACTCTAAAGTAGGTTTCGATACCTCTAAACGTATTGTAAACCGAATCAAAAATCAGGGCTTGCAACGGTGCATCGACATCACCTTTTGGGGCTGGAATGCGTTCAATAACTGCGGCCAGAATCTTATCCACCCCAAAACCGGTTTTTCCACTAGCATGAATGACATCTTCCGGTTTACAGCCCAACAATTCAACAATATCGTCAGTAACTTCTTCCGGATTGGCGCTAGGTAAATCGACTTTATTCAAGATTGGAATAATCTCCAAATCATTCTCTAAAGCCAAATATAAATTAGAAATAGTTTGTGCCTGAATACTTTGTGCAGCATCAACAATTAATAAAGCACCTTCACATGCTGCAATGGAACGTGAAACTTCATAGGAGAAATCAACGTGTCCAGGAGTATCAATGAGATTGAGAACATATTTTTCACCTTTATAGATATAATCCATTTGTATGGCGTGAGATTTTATGGTAATACCACGTTCACGCTCTAAGTCCATACTATCCAGTAGCTGATTTTGTTTTTCGCGTTCGGTTACCGAACCCGTAAAATCCAATAATCGATCTGCCAGTGTACTTTTACCATGATCAATATGTGCTATAATACAGAAATTTCTAATGTTCTTCATAAAAAAAGGGCTAACTAATTTGCAAATATAACTGATTTATTACGCTTTTAGGTGATTTTTATTTATCTAAAAACATTCAGAACTACGGGAATACCGTAATCTTAAGTCTAAAACAATTTATATATTGCATGTCTAAACCAAATTTGATTTGAAACGCTTTTTGAATACCTACTTGTTTTTAGCCCTTATTCTTTTATCTTCAATAGGTTTTTCTCAGGATTACACTATTTCTGGATTTACAGAGGATATAGAGGGACGGCCTGTTGCATTTGCCAATGTCATTGTAATGAACGCTGCAGATTCTTCGATTGTTAAAGGGATTTCAACCAATGATAAGGGTTTTTTTCTTCTCGATAAATTAGCTTCAAATACCTACTTAATAAGATTCAGCTTTATAGGCTTTAATGATGTTAATAAGTCGATTTTGTTGGATCAAGAGCTTGATTTGGGAACCATAGTATTATATGAATCTTCAGAAGAATTGGATGAGGTCAGCATTATCGTAAAAAAACCTACGCTTAAAAAAGAAGCTGATCGGTTGGTATTCAATATTGAAAATACGGCATTGATTGAGGGCAATATGTTTGATGTACTGAAAAGCACACCCGGTATTTTGGTGATGGACAATAATATTCAAGTAAAAAATTCCGCGCCTACGGTTTATATAAACGATAAAAAAGTGCATTTGAGTAGTGAAGAGTTAGTTCAATTGCTCGAAAGTTCATCGGCAAATTCTATAAAATCAGTTGAAGTCATCACCAATCCATCCGCTAAATATGATGCTGAAAGTGGTGCCGTGATCAATATTGTAATGAGTAAAAATTTGGTCACAGGATACCGGGGCAACGTTTTTGCGAATTTCACCCAAGGCGTCTTTCCGCGTTACGATGGAGGTATGAGCCATTTTTTTAAGAACGATAAGATTGACTTTTTTGCCAATTACACCTATTCGCATGACAAAATCAATAGAGGTCAAGTGGATGTGATCAATTATTTGGACGGTGCCAATACTATCGACCAAACTTTTAAGTCCGAAACCAACCGGAATACCTGGTCAAGAACGCATAATTTCAATTTCAATTTCGATTATAGCATTAACGATAAAAATACTTTGAGTTTATCTTCGAACATATTGGTTTTGCCTTATTTTGAATATAAGATTAAGAACAAGACCAATGTTTATGATGCCAACCAAAATTTGGATTATTATTTTGACGCCAATAATCTTTCGGATGATGATAAGTACAATTTAGGATTTGATCTGGATTTTGTACATCAATTTGAGAAAGCAGGGGAGAAACTCTCGGCTAACGCCCATTTCACAACGTATAATTACAACCGGAATCAAAATGTAAAGAGTAATTATTTTGATAAGGACAATAGCTTTTTGGCAACGACGGCTTTTAGAACCGATAACCATCAAGACACTAAAATTTATACTGCAAAAGTTGATTATAACCTGCCCATAGGTGAAGCATCATCTTTGGAGATGGGTGCCAAAGGATCGAATATTCAGAGTGCGAGTAATATCACACAGTTTGATATTGTTAATGGCACAGAAACTATTGATCCTAATAATACCAACGCCTTTGATTATGACGAAACCATTTATGCAGGCTATGTCAATTATGCTAAAGATTGGGAAAAACTAAGTCTGACAGCGGGATTGCGGGCAGAAAAAACATTGGTTGAGGGTCATTCGGCTTTAGATAATCTCACCAACAAAAATGATTATTTAGAATGGTTTCCAACGGCGAGTTTGAATTATGCGTTTTCAGATAATTTTTCGCTTTATACCAATTATAAAAGAAGCATTGGAAGGCCCGATTATCAAAGTTTGAATCCGTTTCAATTTTATTTAAACGATGTGACCATCGTTACCGGAAATCCAAACTTGCAGCCCATTATTGTCGATAATGTGGTCTTGGGGACTTCTTTAGGCCAAGGCGTGTATACGATTGAGGCTTATTATAAAACCTATAGTAATAATATCTTTGAGTTGCCACTACAGGACAATGTCAACAATATTGTGACCTACACACCTTTAAACCTTGATAAAACGGTCGAGTATGGCCTTGACTTCATTACCTATTTCAATATTATTGATCCCTGGTCGGTTTATTTTGTGACCTCATTCTATAACGCTGAAGATCAAGGTGTAATTGATGGTTCTGAGTTTAAGAAAAACCAATGGTCAAATTACAGTGTGTTGAGCAACGATTTGACCTTTCTTAAAGACCGCAGTTTAAATGCCAATTTCACTTTAGTTTATTTGAGCAAAAGTATTAGTGGCTTTAGAGAGGTCAAAGATTTGTTGATGTCCAATCTATCAATTTCGAAAACCATTTTAAAGGATAAGGCCACTATTTCATTAGTAGCTACAGATCTTTTCAATACGCAAGATTATGATGTCAGATCGCGATATTTGAACCAGAATAATTCGACCTTCTTTGATCAAGATACACGCACCATCAAGTTAGGGTTTCGATACAAATTTGGAAACACCAACTTAGAGACCAACCAACGTCGGGTAATTGAATCCGAAACGGAGCGTTTGGAGAAAAAAGAGAATTAAGTTATATAGCGAATTTTGCGTAATTTCAAATCTGTTTTCCATATTTTTATTGAAACTTAAATCATTTAATATGACAACGATAACTGTTAAAAATGGCAGAAAACTATCCAAGACAAATTTTGACTCTTGGGAAGAAGTGCAAGCAGAACTCATATTGATGCAAGAAGATTTTGAACTTGGTAAAGAACATGCGAAAATCTTAAAAGAGAGAGAAAATGAAGCCGATAATGCAGTTGATGATGGTTATTCTTGGGAAGAGTTGAAAGCTGACTTTCGAAGAAAAAATGCATAAACTTTCATTTAGACCACTTGCCAAAGATGATGTTCAAAGCATTATCGAATACTATGATCTCATCAACCCAAAACTCACAGAAGCTTTTCTGATCGAACTGGAGGATTCAATAATTCACATTAAAAGTAGACCAGAAGCTTTTCAAAAACGTTTTGGAGGAGATAAGATTGGTTTCTCTAAAACGCTTTAAATTCGGCGTGTTCTATAAAATGTATGGAGAGAAAATAGTAGTTATAGCTGTCCTTCATACAAGCAGAGATCCAATGATTTGGAAAAAACGCTGATCTCTTAAACGGTTCAGTCTTGCCATTCTGCAACAAATAAATTGGTGTCATGACCGCCACCATTGTGTCTATTGGAAGAGAACATGAGTTTTTTGCCATCGTTTGAAAACACAGGGAAGGCATCAAAGGTATCGCTGTGGGTCACACGCTCCAAACCTTTCCCATCAATTCCGATAATATAGAGATTGAACGGAAATCCACGTTCTGCTTCAAAATTTGAAGAGAAGAGAACACGTTCGCCATCCGGTAGAAAAAACGGACTCCAATTGGCATTTCCAAGGTTGGTCAACTGTCTTAAATCGCTGCCATCGGCATTACAGATATACAGTTCCATCTCAGTAGGCTGAACCAAACCTTCTTTGAGCAAGCTTTTGTATTCTGCAATTTCCTCATCAGTCTTTGGTCGTGACGAACGAAAGATGAGTTTTGACCCATTGGGCGAGAAGAAGGCGCCACCGTCATAACCCAACTCGAAAGTAATCTGTTTGACATCTGAACCATCAATATTCATGGTGTAGAGATCGAGATCGCCATTTCTGGTGGACGTGAATACAATTTTATCGCCTTGTGGAGAGACCGTAGCTTCGGCATCATATCCAGGTTCATTGGTCAATTGTGCAGTGATATTCCCTTCTAAATCCGCTACAAAAATGTCATAGGAATCATAGATGGGCCAAATATATTTACCATCTTTTTTTAAAGGTGCATCCGGACATGCTTCATCACCTAAATGTGTAGAGGCGTAAACAATATGCTTGTTGTCTGGTAAGAAATAAGCACAAGTTGTTCTACCTTTTCCAGTACTGATCATAGGTGGTATTTTATCCTCAAAAGTATCGTCAGCGTTCATTAAAAACATCTGGTCGCAATTGACGTTCCAGTTGGGATTATTGGACTGAAAGACCAATTGTTTATCGTCAAAACTCCAATACGCTTCCGCATTATCACCTCCAAAAGTGATTTGCTTTAAGGATTTGAAATGCTTTTCATCTGGAAAAATTAGGGAGTCTGTAGCTGATCTTTCAATATTTTCAACAACTTCAGGACTGGATTTCTTTTCGTCTTTACAAGAGGTAATGACGATGGATAGGAATAGAATAATAAATAAGCGATTCATAAAATGATTGTTTAAATCTGTGGTTTGAGAATGATCAATTAAATATCCCGCCAAATATCGGGGCTGAACCATCAAAACCTAAAATGTTTCATTTTTACAATTTAGGTTTCCATACTAAAACGACAAATAATGTCTAATTTTGTATAAAATTAACATATATAATCATGAAATCCATAATAGCACTAATTTTTTTCGTCTTTATCACATCTTGCAAACAAGATACCGTCAAAGAAATCGGCATCAAAGATGATATTGCCATCTTGGCTTCCGACACTTATGAAGGTCGAGAAACGGGCACAAAAGGTGAGCAGGAAGCCGCCGAGTACATCTCAGAGCGTTTCAAAGCATTGGGATTGCAACCTAAAGGAACAGATGGGTATTTTCAGAGGTTTAGTTTTAAACCGAAATCCGATCCACATGGAGAGGTAACTTTTGAAAGCAAAGCTACCGACAGCATGATTACGGGTACCAATGTCTTGGGATATATTGATAATAATGCGAAAAACACGATTATTATTGGCGCCCATTATGACCATTTGGGATATGGAGGAGAGGGCTCATTGTACCGTGAAAAGGATAAAGCCATCCACAATGGCGCTGATGATAATGCCAGCGGCGTAGCGGTAATGCTGAATTTAGTTGCTAAATTGAAAAAGACCAACACCAAAAACAATTACTTATTTATGGCCTTTTCGGGAGAAGAGATGGGATTATTGGGAAGTAATTATTTTGTGAAACATCCCACCTTTGATATCAAAACAGCCAATTATATGATCAATATGGATATGGTTGGACGCTTAAAAGCCGATAGTACTTTGGCGGTCTATGGGACAGGTACTTCTCCGCGTTTCAAACAAGTCTTGCATGCGGTAAACAACGGCTTTAAATTGGTTGAAGATGAATCTGGCGTTGGCCCATCTGACCATACGTCGTTTTATTTAAATGATATTCCGGTGCTTCACTTTTTTACTGGACAACATGAAGATTACCACAAACCGAGTGACGATGCCGATAAGTTGAATTATGAGGGCATGGAGCTTATTTCAGATTATATTTTTGATGTGATTGCAGAGCTTGACAATAGCGGAAAATTAGCCTTTAGAAAAACAAAGGACGACAGTGGAGAAATGGCGCGATTTAAAGTGGGCTTAGGCGTGGTACCGGATTATTTGTTTGATGGAAAAGGCATGCGGATTGATGGGCTGAGGGAAGATACACCCGCCTCAAGAGCAGGATTGTTAAAAGGTGATGTGGTGATTAAATTGGGCGACAGCACAATTACCGACATTTATGGCTATATGCGAGCACTTTCAGTTTTTGAGGAAGGCGATCAGACCAAAGTCATTGTGGATAGGAATGGCGAAAAAATTGAAGCGGATTTGGAGTTTTAGGAAGTCACCTTATCACCTAGAGAAAGATGCAAAGAGCCTATTAGTTATTTATATACGATTTCCATGGCCAAAATTCATTCGGCGCTCATCGTCATATTAACGGCGAAAGTATATAGGTTTAGTTATCAGAAAAACAAGATTGGTTAAGAGGATATTAGAACTCCACATATTCCTAAACTGATGACAAGGTAGATCACGGCCAAAATAAAAAGCACCTTTGCGGCTTTTTTCTTTTGATTGTAATTAAGAATGCCACCAATAATGGCCAATACAATTGAAGGCCCTACCATTATTATAATAAGCACGGTCAACAAACCATCTAAATTCGGTTCGATAAACATCATAAAATTTCAGGTTTTAATGTTTCTTGAGGTTTTTTGGTATGATTGAGGAATTCAAGAACCCATCCCGCCACAAATACTCAAACTGATAATAACATAAACAACTGCCATAATAAAAAGTACTTTAGCAGCTTTTCTTTTTTTAGCGAACAATAAAATAAAACCAATAATTGCAAACAAAATCGCTGGACCAAAAAGTAAAAGAACGAGAATACCGACTAACCCATCTAAATTCATAAGGCTTGAGCTTTTAAAATTTCTAAATAGTCTTTTTTGTCATCTCTGTAAAACAAGTTCATGGTTTCAAAAGGAATGATCTTATAATCTTTGTTGACGATATGCACACAGGATTTTTTTATGGCACGCACATCAAAATTATAGGCATCAATAAATTGCATGATGATCACCCTAAACAAGTTATCATAACCTAAATTAGGTGCTTCAATATTGGGCAGGCAGCACATAATCGATTTTAGATTTTCTTCTGCAACTTCTACGGAATTCCCGGTACTGAACAACTCGATCATTTTACCGTGAAGCATTTCATCCTGTTCATAAACTATAGTATTCTTACTATTGTCCAATAAATCATTCGGATTGATATATCGGGTCAAAGGAAAGACTTCGTCACCTAATTTTAAGGCATAGCCCATAACCAAAGCATCAGGGTTGCAAGGCACAGGTAATAAATCATCACTGTTGAAAATCGCTGTCTGTTCTAAAATCTTGCGTCGCACTTCCGTTAAGGTCATCCGATCGGTTTCAGGATTAAAATGTTCTAGTCGGCCAGCAATTTGTGTGGGTTGAAGCGTTACGCCCCTCACGCATTTTTGTTTTAGGGCAAAATCTATAATTTTTCCTATTTCATGATCATTCAATCCTTTTTGAAGGGTAACGACCAAGGTTGTCGAGAGATTCAGTTCATTCAAATTATCCAATGCCTGCTGACGAATGGCTGCCAAATCCGCGCCTCTAAGTTCGCGCAATACGCTGTCCTCAAAAGAATCGAACTGTAAATAAATTTCGAAGTCTGGTGCATAGGTTTTCAATCGGGCAGCGAACGCCTTGTCCTTTGCAATTTTTATTCCATTGGTATTGAGCATCAAATGTCGGATGGGTAATGTTTTTGCATAATCTAAAATCTCAAAGAATTGTGGATGGATGGTGGGTTCACCTCCTGAAATTTGCACCACATCCGGCTCTTTTTCGTTTTTGACAATGACGTCCAGCATTTTTTTGATTTCTTCCAAAGTCCGATGGCGCCCGTAAGTTGGTGAGGAGCCCGCATAACAGGTCGGGCAGGTGAGGTTGCACCGATCCGTAACTTCTACAATGCTCAAACAGGAATGTTGCTCATGATCGGGACACAATCCGCAGTCGTAAGGACAGCCATAATGCGTTTTGGTGTTGAAAATATAAGGCGTTTCAGAGGGTTTGTTGTAGTTGCGGATGTTCTTATAATACTCAATATCATCAGCAATCAATACCTTACTGTTACCATGTTCATTGCAGCGCTTTAGCATATACACATTCCCATCTTCAAAGACGATTTTAGCATCCACACGTTTTAAACAGATATGGCAAAGACTCAAGGTGAAATCGTAATAAGTGTATTTTCTAAGGGGCATATTGGAACAGATTTATGATGGTTTTGTGGTAATAGAGCAAACAAATTAGACAAAGAATTTGGATACTGCTCAATCCGATGACAAAAAAGATATTAGGTTTGATGAATTCGATGAAAAATCGGAAGCTGAAATAGCTGATCATAAAATATTGGAAGAGCATGCCACTTTCTAAATTTTTATGTTTTTGGAGCTGTTTTAGGAAGAGGAACAACAGTATTAAAAACATCAGTTCATATAAGGCAATGGGATGTCGATTTAAGCCATCACCTAAATCCATTCCCATAAAGAAGGTGGTCACTTTACCATAAGTGAACTCATTGATTCCAGATAGAAAACAGCCAATCCGACCAATAAATAAGCCAGCAATAATTGGAAACGTAAACAAATCGCCAGAAGAGCTGGTTTCGCCAATGATTTTTTTTACCAACTCAACACCCAATAAACCGCCAAAAAGTCCACCCATAATGGTTTTGGTATTTAGAAGCTGAATGAGGTTGACTTGAGTAAGTTCAATCATCGGATTTTCTAAAAACCCAACCAATCGAGACCCTATCAAAGCACCAATAACTGCACCCAAAATGATGGATAAGCGATTCATAGAAGAAATGGAATCTTCAGTCCCTTTTCGCAAATACAAATAATATCGGAAACCAATAAAAAACGCCAAATACTCCAATATCAAATGGATATTGATTTGGTAACCGAAAATGATGGGCTCAAAAGGGATGGTCAAAATAACAATGTTTAGAACTTTGAAATTTAGACCAAATTTTGAAAACCACATTGAATTCATCTAGTTCTTTCGAGATCATTCCATTCCTTCTTAATGGAGATTTCATGATAAAAAGTATCAAAAATTAATTGTGATTTTTAAGGGGAGGTAGTTTTAATCCCTGAAAAGGAATTAAAGACGGAAGGATTAGAACACATGATCACTTTTATTAAAAATAAGCATTACAATTTCAATGGAATTTTCATTTTTTAAACGGTATATTAAGGAAATATGCTTATTGACAACGCACTTATGTAAATCTTTGAATATCGATTTTGGGCATATATGATTATGGAAAGATAGGTTATGAAGCAAAAGATTGACCTGATTTTCAAATCTTTCAATAATGGTTAAATTCTATGTATCAAATAGTTGCTCAATAATATTTAAGTAAGAATTTTTGGCAGCAAGAGACCAAGTTATTTGCATCAATTACTTTTTGAGTTGCTCAATTTTCTGTCTTGCCGCCAGTATGACTTCATCGTGTGTAATGGTTCTGCCATTCTCTAAATCGTCCAGACCTTTTTGAATTTGCTTTTTTTGAACTTTGGAAAGTTGCTCATACCAATCAGAATTGCTATCATTTTTGATGGCATATAATTGGGCGATGATGGTATCATCTTGCAATGATGTCAGCCAACTTATTAAATCTAATTTTTTAGCTTCTAAAGTCATAATATCAAATTTATGAAATATTATTATAAGGAAAAGAATTAAACATGAAAGGGTTAAAAAGTAGAATCTATTACTATAAACCAAACAGGTTTCCAAATCCTGATTGGTCTTAAATAACTGCATTTGGAGAAAAATAGCTAATTTTGCACTAAAATTTCTACAGTGATAAAAATAGGCGACATACAACTTCCAAATTTTCCATTGCTTTTGGCACCTATGGAAGACGTCAGTGATCCACCATTTAGAGCCTTGTGCAAAGAGAACGGTGCCGATGTGGTGTACACCGAATTTATCTCCAGTGAGGGATTGATTCGTGATGCAGCAAAAAGCATCATGAAATTGGACATCTACGAAAAGGAACGTCCAGTAGGCATTCAGATTTTTGGAGCCAACTTGGACAGCATGTTGAAAACTATTGATATTGTCCAAAAATCCAATCCTGATATTATTGATATCAATTTTGGCTGTCCAGTAAAAAAAGTAGTCAGCAAAGGCGCTGGTGCAGGAATTTTGAAAGATGTGTGCCTGATGGAGAAATTAACGGAAGAAATGGTCAAACGTACCAATTTGCCCATCACCGTAAAAACCCGTTTAGGCTGGGATCATGACTCCATTAGAATTGTTGAGGTTGCTGAGCGTTTGCAGGATGTGGGTTGCAAGGCTATTTCCATTCACGGACGTACGCGGGCTCAAATGTATAAAGGCAATGCCGATTGGAGGCCAATTGCAGAGGTAAAGAACAATCCGAGGATGCATATCCCTGTCTTTGGTAATGGCGATGTAGATACCCCAGAGAAAGCCATGGAAATGCGTGATGCTTATGGACTCGATGGATGCATGATTGGCCGTGCCAGTATCGGCAATCCTTGGTTCTTTAAACAAGTCAAACATTTTTTCAATACGGGTGAACATTTGGATCCAGTTTCGTTGGAAGAACGCGTGGATGCCGCAAGAAGACATCTACAAATGGCCATCGATTGGAAAGGTGAAAAATTAGGGGTTTTTGAAACCCGACGCCATTATACGAACTACTTTAAAGGCATTCCGAATTTTAAGGAATATCGCACCAAAATGGTAACGAGTGATAACGCTTCAGATGTATTTGCTGCGTTTGATGAGGTGCTGGGAGCTTTTGCTGGCTATGAGTTTGTGTAAATAGCTGGAAGCTGGGAGCACGAAGTTTGGAGAGGGTAGTGGGTAGAGGGTTAGAGTATGTATGTTGGACTTATAAATATTGATCACGATTGATGTTTTTGAAGATTTAATCGTAAAAAAAACAGTACCAAAAGAATTTTACCTTCCATACAATTGGAAAGTAAATGGTAAGTTTTTCAGTACCAAGTCACGCTCGAGCCGATAAAATTTATCCTGAATCCTGAATCCTGAATCCTGAAACTTGAAACTCGAAACCCCGAACCCGAAGTCTAATTCTGCATCAACTTTTCATTGATCCGTCCAGAGGCAATTTTGGAAGCAATCAGACCTAAAACCGCAATGGTTACCAAAACCAGAAGAATATTCACAACTTGGACTTTAACGGGATACGGTAGTGAGGGCGTAATCATTACCAATGCGAATTGCTGTTGTAGCACCACAAGTATAAAACCTATCAAAACGCCGGCAAATCCACCTAAAACAGTCATTAAACTACCCTGAAGGAAGAACACACGACGGATATCTTTAGTCGTAGCACCAATATTATACAGCGTGTTTAAAGAGCCTTTTTTGTCTAAAATCATCATGATCAGGGCGCCAATCACATTAAATAAAGCGATGATGATAACTAAAGTGAAAATGAGATAGACCACCAAATTTTCGGTATTCAACATTTTGTAGAGTGAATCGTTCAACTGTGCTCTGTTTTTGACAATAACAGCCGTATTAAAACCTTCTAAAATCGCTTTTCTAACTGTTTTTTCATCGACGTTTGGCTGGAGTTTAATTTCAATGCTGGTCACTTGATTGTTGGCGTAATCCATCAAGTAGCGTGCGTTTACAATATCAGTATAAACATAAGTGCCGTTGAGATCTTCATTCACATCAAAAACGCCAATATTGACCATGTTTAATGAATTGAAAGCTCCTTTTATTGAAGTGATTTGCCCCACGCCCGGCTTTGGAACATAGATGTTCAGGGCTTTTCCATAATCCAATACCCCAAAAGATAGTTTGTGCGCAATGCCCCAACCGGAAACCAATTGGCCACTGCCTTTTTCAAACCATTGCCCTTGGATGAGCATGGAATCAATGCTGGTCACCTCCAAATAATGTTCATCCACCCCTTTTAAGGAAGCCAATAAATTCTTATTATCGAATTCCATAATGATGCGTTCCTCAATGATTCTGGAATAAGATGCAACTCCCTCGATTTTTGATAACGCCGTAGAGTCTTTTTCCGTAAGTAAAAATGATTTTCCTTGAGCAGGAAGAATTTTGAGGTCAGGATCTACAAAAGAGGAAAATTCAAGGCTAAAATCCTTTAGCCCAGCAAATCCTGAAAGAACAATAAACAAAGCCGCAGCGGCGACCACCACACCAGAAGCGGCAATAATGGTCATGATATTGATGGCATTATTACTGCTTTTGGTAAAGAGGTATCGCTTAGCGATGTAAAGCGAAAAATTCAATTACTTTTTTTTACGTTTATCCAGTAAATCAGCGTCTCTTATTGGATCTTCTTCGCCTCTTAAAGATTTATCAATGCGCTCAATATACTCAAGAGAATCATCAATAAAAAACTCCAAATTGGGCATTCTACGCAGTTGATGTCTCGTGCGTTGCGCCAATTCATGACGAATCAACGCCGTGTTGGAACGGATTCCGACCAGCAAATCTGCAGCTGCCTTATTAGGAAAAATACTCAAATATACTTTGGCCAATGATAAATCGGCCGTTACACTCACTTTACTCACCGAGATAATAATACCGCGCATACCACCTTTAGTTGCTGCACCTTGAAGCACGTCAACCAAGTCTTCCTGCAAAATGCCTCCTATTTTTTTCTGTCTATGACTTTCTTCCATGTTTCGTTTTTATAAAAAAGAGCATCAACTCTTGATTTAATTTATTAAATTAAAGCCAAATAGGGCTTATCACCTGCAAAAATAGAGCATATTTAAGGAATATTGTATTTTTGAAAGCATAAAGTTGGAATGAGTACTGTTGTAGTGCTATGTTTTTGACTTTTGATTAATTGAAATAGAATTCCACCACTGTTTGCTGAAAACAATGCGTGGGAGATTAATAAGATACCTGCCTTCGCAGGTATATAAAGAGATTCCCTCCCGATAGCTATCGGGATCGCGGGAATGACAAGCCTTCGCGGGCATTACTATGAAAAAAATAGAACATATAGGCATAGCGGTAAAGGACTTAGATGTCTCAAACGACCTATTCGCCGCACTTCTTGGAAAACCACACTATAAAATTGAGGCCGTGGAAAGCGAAAGCGTTCGCACCTCATTTTTTGAGGCAGGCCCAAATAAGATTGAATTATTGGAAGCAACTTCAGTTGATAGCCCCATAGCCAAATTTATAGAAAAGAAAGGGGAGGGGATCCATCATATCGCCTTTGCTGTGGATGATATCGAGGCGGAAATTGAGCGGCTTTCAAAAGAAGGATTTGTTGTATTAAATAAAACGCCCAAGAAAGGCGCAGATAACAAGTTGGTGGCTTTCTTACACCCAAAAAGCACCAATGGTGTTTTGATTGAGTTATGCCAAGAGATAAAATCTTAAAATTGTTGTAAGATTTTAAAATTAGTAGTAATATTGCATCCTCTTAGCCGGTCCTATAGCTCAGCTGGTTAGAGCACTTGACTCATAATCAAGTGGTCCCTGGTTCGAGCCCAGGTGGGACCACAATCTACAGTACCTAAAGCCTTGATTGTCAATTAGATAGTCAAGGTTTTTTTTGTTGAGCTAAAACATATGCTCAAACCTTTACCGAAACCCTTACTGTCATTGGCTTTCTACACATAAGGTAGTATCAAAAGATTATTATTATTATGAAGAAGTGATTAAGCTTTGTTGAAAGTAAATTTCATCGCTCCGCTTTAATATACTGTACCTAAAGAGGTGTAGAATGTTTCCGTTTTCGGCAATGGTTGGTTTTGACTACTTTTGATTATTAGTATTATCAAGTAGTCTCACACAAGTCCTGTTTTTTGAATTATGAGTAGAAGATATTCGAGAATAAACACTGCGATAACACAGATTCCAATTGTTTCTGCGGTGAAGGTATTTAGTTTTGTAGATAAATTATTTGAGAATAAATTTGACAAACATTACTTCAAGGACCATTTCTGGAATTATAACACAGGAGAACAGCACTTTATTTGCTACTATTTAGAACTCTATTTGAACAACTCTGAAAGAACTTCATTTTTAAATAATTGGCTTAATCAACAAGAACGCATTTATCATGATGCTGGCGCTGCAGAGGAATTTCTCGATTACAAAGAGGAATTTACGCTTAATAAACAACACTTGGTAGCAATACTCGATTCTTATAAAAAAACAGCAGAGAGACGCTTTAAAATGCTTTTGAAACACAAAGTCTCATTTGATCAATATTCGGATTATTTTAATCAAGGACAGATTGACTATAAAATTCAGCTTCATAATAAACCTTCTGATTTTAAATTATTCTTTTTGGATGCAATGAATGACGTAATGACAGAACAGGATGCTCTTGCGTTTTTCTTTAATGCGTTTGAATTTGGTACAAATCTCAATCATGCTAAACTACTTTTCATTGAGTTAGATAACCTTACTGATATTAAAGAGAGGATTGATTTAGTTAAGAAGCACTATGATGAGGAGTATAAATACGTGTTGGAAAGCAAACTTAAAGCATATAATCAGAAGATAGATGAACAGATGAGTTCAAGGAAAAGTCTATCGGAGAAACAAAAAGAATTCTATACGAAAAGGGGGTTAGAACCTCCGACCCTCACCGATTTTGCCAAAATCATGTATAATGCTTTTCCTGAAGTTCGCGATAGAGCTATTGGGAAGAACTTAGACCACTTCTTAAAAAACTATGGTTCCAATCTTTTGGACAGAAAATAATTATATCTCGTAATAAGTGTAAAAACTCAATAAGATTACGAGAAGGGCGAGCACGCCCAACTTCACCCTAATTTTGATCCAGAATGTACGAGTTATGGATCAGAAAGCACTACAACATCATGTTTTAAAGGTTTTTTCGGAATTAGAAAGCCGAATAGCACAGCGTATTATCGATGCACTATCCCAACAGCCTAATGCCGTTACTGGGACGCTGGTAGCGAGTGAAAACCTTTTAAAAGATGGTCAGTTGTGCGAAGCTCTTCAGATTTCAACTTCACATTTTTATAAAATGAAAAAAGCTCACAGAGACTTCCCTGTTTATAACGTACATGGCGCCAAGCGATATAAACTTTCCGAAGTAGAGCAGTTCATCAAATCCTTAAATCAATAACATTATGAAAATGAGTTTACCATCAGTAAATCAAATCGCTTTTAAACCTTGGTTCGTAATTGAGGAGGGAAAAGACGTTGGAAAGGTTAAAATACCAACTCTAAACTTCGTCAAATTTCTTGGAGAACTCGGTTTTCGATATGCACAAATAAATGGTGCTTATCAAGTCGTCAGAATCGAATGCAAGGTTGTCTACACAATTAAAGATCATTCTGAAATTATCACTTTGATAAAAAAGTGGTTAAAAGATAATTCAGAGAATAACATCATAGATGGTTTGTTTGTTGACCAAATCGAAAGTGCTTGGATCAACAAGACACCACAATTATTCAGTCCACTTAACCTTAAGTTTTTGCCAACCACCGAAATCAAAACACATTTTGATTCAGAAGACAGTTGTTTTCTTTACTTCAAGAATACAGTAGTGAAAATAACCAAACATGATTATGAACTTCTCGATTACAGAGAACTAGATGGCTATATTTTTAAAGAGCAAATCATTAATAAACATTTCAATCCGAAAAAAACCAAGGGACTATTCAGAAGGACCAATTTTGCTCAATTCGTTTACAACATCTCAGATCAGAAGATGAAGCGTTCTAAGGCTTTTTTATCACTTATAGGATATTTGCTTCATCGCTTTAAAAAGGCTTCAAACACCAAGGCTATTATACTTCTAGATCAAACGATAAATGAGCTGAACGCTGCACATGGTGGAACAGGGAAAAGTCTTCTAATAAAAAGCTTAAGCTATTTCAGAGAATTGTGCGAGCTGCCAGGTAAGGATTTTACTAGCAACAGCCAATTTTCGTTTCAAAGAGCGACATCAAACACAAACATCATATCAATCAATGATGTTAGAGCCAATTTCGATTTTGAGATTATGTACGGGCGTATAACGGATAACTTCACGATAAATAGAAAATACAAACAAGAAATTGAAATCCCATTTGAGCGGTCTCCTAAAATCATACTGTCATCCAACTTTATGATTAAAGCACCTTCTGGACATAGTACCGAACGCCGTAAATATGAGATAGAACTTTCGGAGTATTACGGACCACATTTAACGGTGCGTGATGATTTTAATCAACAGTTTTTCGAAGACTGGAATGATTTTGACTGGAACGAAGTAACATTATTTATGATCTTTTGTGTTCGCTACTACCTAAATCATGGATTGGTAGAAGCTGAGCCAATTAACCTATTACAGCGTAGACTAATTAGTGAACTAGGCTCCGACCTTTTGGAGTTCTTGGACGAAAAATTTTTTGAAAAACTTAAACATCATAAGAAGGAACTATTCGATGAGTTTAGAAATGGTGGCTATGGGGATAAACGCTACGCACCTACTCAGCGCACCTTTACAGTGAAACTCAAGAAGTACTGTGAGTACAAGAATCTTAAATACAAGGAAACACCGTCAAATTCGAAAGCTTTTTTTGAAGTCATAAAGGATACTGAACATTGCCTGTTGACGATGGATGATGTGGATACCAATTATAAAACAGTGGACACTCCAAACAAAATGACGCGATTGGTTAATAAGATGACACGACATTTTGAGGACAATCCAAATGAAGTCTTGGCCATTGATTTGGAAACTACAGGTTTGGACTGTTTTCAGGATGACATTGTGTGCTTGGCATTGACCTTCGAAAAGCGAACTGGTTATAACGTGATTTTTCCAAAGCATAAAACCAAAGTATTATCCTTTATAGAACCCCTAATTCCATTTTTGAGTGCAGAGCATATCACTAAAGTGCTACACAATGCGAAATTCGACCTAAAGTTTTTACATCGTTATGGCATCACCGTATTAGGACGTATTGAAGATACCATGATTCTTGATCACTTCTTGGATCCTAACCGAAAGACACATGGCCTAAAGGAGATTTCAGTAATGCATTTGGGCTATAAGCAAATCAATTTCCAACAGATGGCAGGAGAAAAGTTAATTACTGAAGTACCTATCGATGAATTGACCACCTATGCTTGTGAAGACACGGATCTCACCTATCAATTATACCATTATATCACTAATCAATTAAATCAATAAAGAATGGACCAAAATATACTGGACTTAGAATATAAAACACTCCATGTGGTTATGAAGATGGAGCTTGACGGTGTGAAAATAGATGTTAAAAAGTGTGAACAAACACTTAAAGAGCTGAAGAAGCTTCGTGAAGTATTTGTCGAGCAAATTAATGAGTTTTCTAAAGATGAAATCAATCTAAAGAGTCCTCAGCAGTTGCATAAGCTGTTGTTTGAGACACTTCAGTTACAGCCTAAAATAGATAAAGTGGGTAAGAACGGATGCTACTCCACAGACAAATCACACTTGAGAAAATTAACGGATCAGCACAAGATTATTCAATTATTGCTCGATTATCGTAAAACGATTAGTCTGATTAATTTCTGTAAACAGTTACAAAACATAAATCCTGTAACTAAAAGACTTCACGGACAATTTAACCAAATAGGTACAGCAACGGGACGCTTTAGCTGTAGTAAGCCTAATCTACAGAATATTCCCAATGTCAAGGTAAAGAATGGCGAGACCAATCGGCTAAAAATTCTGGAATCTTTATTCAGAGAGATGTTCATTCCTAAGAGAGGATGTCAGTTTGTTTGTGCGGATTATTCTCAGATTGAAATACGCGTCGTTACTGAAATGAGTCAGGACGAGTTTCTTTTAAAAGCATACACTACTAAAGATCAATATGGAAATAATTTAGATGTTCACAGATTAACTGCCGCAGAAATTTTTGGTATAAAGTACTCTGAAGTTGTTGATGAACAGCGCTCAATAGCAAAGAGCATCAACTTTGGGCTGATCTATGGTAAGACTGCTTTTGGATTGTCTGCATCACTAACAGAAATAACAGACAAGCCACATTCTGTAGAACAGGCGCAAGAGATTATGTCTAAGTATTTTGAGAGATTTAGCGGTGTCAAGCGATGTTTAGATGATTTAATAAACTGTGCTGATAAACATGGTTATTCAGAAACCGTATAAGGTAGACGACGTCCAATTCCACAGTTATCATCGAGTAAATTACTTGAGCGTGAAGCAGGTAAACGGTTAGCTATGAATTCTCCTATTCAAGGTACAGCAGCAGATATTATCAAAATGGCTATGGTTGCCTGTGATAATCAAATTACAAACAGAAATTTGAAATCCAAACTTATACTTCAAGTTCATGATGAGTTGGTGTTTGAGGTGCCTGATAATGAAATGGAGATCATGGAAAAGTTGGTCAAAGACACAATGGAAAATGTTGTAAGACTGTCTGTACCACTTGAGGTGAGTTTAGAAAAAAGGATCAAATTGGGCTATGTCCCATTAAACTGAATTATTAACCAATAAATATTAGAACAATGGAAGTGTTATTCAATTATCAATATGACTATATAAAGCTTAAGCTTTATAACGTCGATACGAACATTATAAACTGGTGCAGTTTAATACCACATGAAAACTTAAAGAGACATTATACACTCAATTCTAACGGTCAGTATTTCGATAAAAATTTTGATTTATTTATAGACAAAGGAAATAATATTACAATCCGCACAAGCATTCCGTATTTGGTTTATGGTCATAATTTTAAATCGTTCGATTCGCAGAGTTTATCAAGAACTCTTAATTCGTTAACGGACTTATTAGGAATTGATCTATCTCACGCAAAGATTCACGAGTTAGAATTTGGGGGATATCATAAAATTAAGGATTCATCGCAGAGTTACATTAAAAACCTTGTTGGTATAAAGGACTATGAAATAGAGAAATCAACTTCAACAATGAAGATGTTTGGCGATAGCAGAGGATTTCATTTTAAGGTATATGATCCTATTGCTAATGCAAAATCTAAAAGAACGTTTTCAATCAGTCAGTATCCGAATAAATCTTTGATTAAATATGAATTAAAGATGTCAAACTCGAAAGACTTTACAGTGGAGGAATTGTGTACTCAAGAAACATTTGAAGATTTTAAACTAAAGTTAAATTCCGAGATAGGCAACCTGATTATTCAGGAAGAATTGAAACATGCGCCTCTTGAAACTTCAATAATCCATATTCTGTATGCAACACTTAAAAATATGGAGCAGAAACTTGGATTGAGTGTTTACTCACAAATTTCTAATGTATTGGATAAAATGAGATTAACACCTTCTCAAAAGAGCAAGCGTAAGAAAACATTATTCACATTAGAAACCACATATAACTTACAAAGTAATAAAAGATAACCAATTAATATCAAAACTAGGGACCTCACATAGATATATGGTGTAAGGTTGGTCCAATTAAAACTGTAAAATTATGGCAACATTAAAATTTGTATTAAACAAATCGCAACATCAGAAGAAAGTTAAAAGCCCAGAATCAATGCTTATGCTGAGGTACACGCACAAGAAAAAGGTAACGTACTTTACTTCTCACAAGAACATGCGAGATGAGCATTGGGATGCTAAAAACCAAAAAGTAAAAAGAAGTTATTCAGGTTCGGATCGCTTCAACATTTATTTATCTACTATCAAACAGAAAGTAGAAGATATAGTAAATGGTCTTTTGATAAGTGGAGAGGATCCCGCTACCACTTATGTTAAGCGTTTATATAACGAAACGAAGGTTGAACAACTTAAGAAAACGCAATATACATTTTTCGAATACGCAGAGCATTATCTACAACAAAGCAAAAAGAGCAAGAGCGAAGGTACCTTAAAGACTTATCGAACAGTATTGAACCAATTAATAAAGTATAAACAGTATTCAGGAATCCAACTTGATTGGCACAATATTGATATGGATTTTTACTATGACTTTCAAGAGTTCTATACTGGCGTTCAGGGTTTTTTAAATAATGGTTTTGGTCGAGTAATAAAAAATTTGAAGGTTATACTGAATGATGCTACTGACAGGGGTTATAACACGCATTTAATGTACAGAAATAAAAATTTCAAGACTGTTAGGGAAGAAGTTAATAACATTTATTTAACTGAGGATGAGTTGAAAAGAATGATTGACCTCGACTTAAGTTATAACAAATCAATGGAGCGTGTTAGGGATCTGTTCATTGTTGGGTGTTATACAGGGTTGAGATTTAGTGACTTTAGCAGACTCAAGAAAGAGAATATTATTGGGGAGACATTTAAAGTTAAAACGATTAAAACTAATGAATGGGTTACAATACCACTGATGGACATTGTAAAAAACATCATGGAGAAGTATAAGGACAACCCAAACAGTTTACCTAAATCTTGTGTTAATCAAACAATGAATAAACACCTCAAGGAAATTGGTAGACGCGCAAAAATCAACGATACATTCCTAAAAGTGCGTACCAAAGGTCGGAATCGCCAAGAGATCTCTTATAGGAAATATGATTTAATTACTACTCATACGGCTAGACGCTCTTTCGCCACCAACATGTTTAAGCGTGGTGTCCCTTCTCATGTAATTATGAAGATTACAGGGCACCGAACTGAAAGGGCATTTTTAACCTATATAAAGGTGTCGCAGGATGAAAATGCGGAAATAATGCTAAGGTTTCTATCGCAGTCGGCATAGGTTGGTATCGCGTAGTGCATAAATATAAAAGCAGACGGAGCAAAATTCCATAGTAAATCCTCAAAGACTTTACACAATGAGCGTAAAAAGAGCAGATTTTGAAATCATGGAACAAGAGACTTTGTTGCATACTTGGATGATTGTGACATATCCTATTCAAAACTTAAGCACGTCCCTTTACTCTGTTTAAGCATCACTGATATTAAAACAAATTTCATGTCATAAAACACTATAGGCAGGGATTATTGAATATCCCACAATAACTGATTACCCTCAAAATACGATCATGGAATACAGTATTTAATTGAAAAAAGTGTATTGAGTGATTGATTGAAATTTTTAGTCATAAGTTCTATGTATATGACCGAAAGATGAGAATTAACCTAAATAGTTTATTAACTTTACGATTGAAATATTAAAGATATAGCGTTAGCTATTTATTCTGACTCGAGAAAACTGGTAATTTTTGAACGTGTACAAGATAAATGGACTCAACGCTCACGCTTTGGCGTGGGCTTGGTTTATTTGTACACGGGTATACCAGTACCTCTCGAACGGTAAGCTAAAGTTCCACGCTTTTTCGTTTGTAAAACTCTCTATTCGGAACTATAGAGTCTAAATTCCTTAATCATGAAGAAAGTAATTATTGTCGCTTTCCTTTTATTCGGTCTAAATTCATTTTCTCAGCAGAAAAAATTAATTGATTACTTTTTTTCAAGCGAGTATTCTGAAAAAGAATTTAAATGGAATATCGGGGTTTCGGAGCTTCAGATGCTTAAAAAGGATAGAGAACTCATTGCCTCTGCTATCAAGAGATACTTACCTAATGGATCGGAAATAACCCTAGTGGAATACTATCAACCTTATAATAACAAAATTGTACACACAGTACAAAAAACAAGTTTGACAAATCAATTCAAACGAATTGATGAAACTGTTATGCAGTACCCAGATTCTGACTGGGAAATTTTATCTGATAAGTACAAGAGTACTTTTACTTCAACTAAAACAGATTACAACGAGTATATTGACTGTATTGCCGTAAGCAAACATTCTAATGATTTCGGCTTAAACACTGTAACAAAATATTATGCTTATGGCATTGGGCTGGTAAAAGAGGTTGCTTTTGATTCTAAAGACAAGTTGGTCTATAGTAAGCAATTAGTTGATAAAAGAACACCTCCATCTGATGAGAGCGTAACAATTGAAAGAAAATTAGATTCGTTAAGAAAAAATACATATTCTTTTAGTGAGCAGCATCCTGAATTATTTGATGAGTTCGTCAAGAAATATACTGATGAGGTGATTTTAAGATTAAAACGTTTGCCGCAAATGCAATTGAATACACGTGGAAGTTATTGGAAGTATGCTTTCAAGCCGACTGAGAAAATAGATGAGCAACCAACAATAAAGTATGAGAGGTTTTATAACAGAGTTTATTCTGATGTTTCTCCATCAATTAAATACCTCAAAGACCGTGAAATTAACAAACTACTTAGAGTTGCCATCAAGGATGATGAATTTCCTTTGGTATGTCTTAGTTTTCTTGGAGAGAATGACTGTTTTAAAATGTCAACAATTATAGATATTGAGAACTTCAGGATTGCGCTAAAAAAGGGTGTAACTATTATAAAAAAGTCCTCTAAAGATAAATTTAGATTTTTTGAAAAGAGTTTAGATGAGAATGTAAAGTATAAGATCGAGGATTTGATGAAAGCGCATCAAAAAGGAAAGTATCTCGTCAGTTATTATATTGGTGATGTAAATAATAAAGATGCGTCAGAGATTGCAGTTGAGATTATGAAATAAAGAGTTTCTTTCAGTGTCTTTTTATTAGAGAGGAAGGCACTCAAAGAAACTTCGGAAGATCAATGATTTAATCTAAGTTCTCCGTACGAAAGAAATACGACATAACCTCTTGAAAAGCTAACTTGCAAGTTATTGCTGCTTCTTTTTGTAAAGGCCGGTCTATTAGAAAAGATACGCAACAGTTATCTTATATGAATATAAATGGTGAAGGTTACCAAAACTTTTATCATGGATATTTTTGACGAAACACCGCAACAAAGAGAAATTGCAGACCATAATGTATACTTACAGCTAAAGGATCTTAACTATACTAATGAGGAGATTGCTAACCACATGAGTTACTCAAAGGAGAATTTGGGTTATCTTATCAGTAGGTTCACATTCATTAATAGTTTAGAATATAAACTTCAAGAAAAAGAGGGTACCTATCAATTCAATGGAAACTTCTACATCACTCAATCAGTTCGTAATTTACTGGATGCAGAAGAGATATTGGAAATCTATACCTTTACACAAGACTTGGTCAAACAACATAAAGGGGTAGATTATTTACAGTCGTTTTATCATATTGAGCAAGACTGTGAGCTTTTTTTTATTGATCAGCTGAGTAAATCGATGAAGGATACTAATCAGTATTCTGAGGATGACAATTACTGTACATTGATGTTAGCAAGTGATTATTAATTTTTTCAAAAAATGAAATGCGGATAACTGGCTGTTGTTAGCCGAAGGCGTTACAACAAGTTATTCGCCAATTCTTCTTTTTAATTAACTACTTAACTAAGTATTTAATTATAAGTGCAAAATTGGTGTTATTGAAATGCACAATTGGTCTTTAATAAAGTGCGAAATTGGTGTAAATGGAGTGTAGGATTGGTGTTTTTTCAGTCCTATAAATCTGTTCAATAATATTGGGGTGCAAAATTGGTGGTTTTGTAAAATTTAAGGAAGGTTACATAGGAACTAAAAAGGAAGCGTCATTTTGGGTCGACAGCTTCCTTTTTTAACAAACCATAAAAATATGTACAACCATCTCCTTTCTAAAGAGAACAAGCAACTTGTTCTAAAAATTCCGGCAACAATTCTTTCGGATTGTCAGTTATCGTTTAATGAGAAATTAATTCTTGGTTTGGATTATACTTTTCAATCCAAGAAGGGGTATACCCAACTATCAAATTCCAAAATTGGTCAGCTTCTCAATCTTCATATAAATATAGTGGCATACAGCCGCAAAAATCTTGTTCAGATGGGATTTTTGTTAAAGGAGGGAAGGAAGTATACATTAACGGATAAGCACAAACAACTTGAAGTTGATGATAAAAGAGAAATTTATTTGCCTTATGAAATTTATAGGCATGAGGACTTATTGACGGGATCGAAATTGTTATGGGGTGAATATAATTCTTTAAGTAAAGGACGAAGAGAGTATTTTGCAAAAAGGAGCTATACCTCCAGGCGTATGAATGCCAGTGTGGAGAGTATCACAAATTGGACAAATCAGCTTAATGATTATCGATTATTTAAAAAATACGAACATAGGAAAGGGTATTGTACAAGTCAGAAGGTTGTCATCACTTGCGAGTTTAAGGATGGACAGAAAATTTTAGATATCACCCACATTCAAAACCCTCGTGGAGAATGGGTTTTAAAACGAGCTAAAATGCTTGGATTAGACGAATGGGAATAAAAGGTCAATACTTTGTGGACCACTTAACACCATTGTTAACCCGCACCAATAATGAATTTATTATTGCTGACTTGGGAAGAGCTCAAGTATATGCTAAAACTTGGTAATAGAAATGATTCTTGAGGGTCGATTTTCTATTATCTTAAAATTCTATAGGAAGATTGGTTGTAAAAACAAAATGAGTTCTTTATTGCGTAACTTCTCCTGCGGCAAGGGCATATGTGGTTGCGATATCTGAAAGTCTATCACGAATATCTTGAGCATTCTGTGGAGTCAACTCAATATTTGGGGGTAGATGCAGTTCTAGCCTTGCTAAAAGTCTAGGTTTAGTAATTTCGAGATTGTTTTGATTGACTTCTGGAGCGGCGGAAATTTCGATAATCGTTGGCATAAATTAAATATTTTAAGTTGTTATAAAGGGAGCTTTACCATTTATTGGTTCTCCTGTTTTTAAGCTACAAGAGCTGTATTTTTTAAAACGTTATAAGCTGTTCTGTTTATATAAGACAAAACATTATCTGTCATAATATCTCCATATTTTTCAGGGGATTTGGACATAATTGTATCTACAAGTTTATTGGTTAATTGCTCTTTAATAATTTCATTGTATACTTTTTCAGCATCTTTATTTTTATTATTTAGCATTATGGAAATCAATATTTGATCATTCGCTACATTTTCCAAAAATTCTCCAACGATCGCAACACCTTCTTCTCCGATCTCAGATTTAAAATTAAGATTAATTTCTTCAATAACTTCCTTAACAGTTTTTGTGACTCTTACTCTCGTTACAGATCCATGACCTCCTGTACTACCTCCACTTGAATTGTTATCATCTTCCTCCTCGGGATCTATTTCAACTTCAGGAATAGAAAAGTTAACAACACTTACATCTCTTAGCTCCTTTTCTAAATCTTTATTACCACTATTAGACAGCTTATTACTAAGATAAATACAGAAAAGTTGAAATTGATGTAATTCTTTATCTCTTAAGTTAAACAATGCATTTATATACTTGAAGATTCCTAAATACCTTCCTAAGAGTGTTCTAAACTCGTCTCTTTTTTCCCGTGTTAAATTGCTTTCAAAGTTTGACTTTATTCTGAAAGTTAACCCTGCAATAGCAGGCATATTTTTACCGTCACCTGAGGTAGCTAATTCTAAGAGTTTTGTAACATCATCTTCAGAAAAAATTTCAAATTTTATTAATGCTGCTTTTAATTCATGTAATTGATTCGGATCACTTGATTTGTTCGATGTTACATCTTTTTGGTATTTCTTATATGCTTTTATAATTTGCTTATATGAATTTGTAAAATCGATTGCTAATGTATCTACTTTGCCTGGATGCATTCTGTTTAATCGACTTAAGGTCTGAACTGCATTTTTGTCTCTTAGTGGTTTGTCAACGAACATGGTGTGTAATAGTGACTCGCTAAACCCTGTTTGGAATTTATTAGCAACAATTAAAAAACGGATATCATCGGTTTCCTCAAATAAATCTTCTATTTTGAGATTTCTTGGATTGAGCTCTTTGTTCAAACCATCTTCAGTGAATTTAGATCCTTTTAAATCGTCAATTCTTAATTGTTTAAGCTCATCATCAGTCAATTCTAATTTATCTACATCTACTCCACCTGAAAAAGCGATTATGGTTTTATAATTTAATCCTTGTTTTTTAATCTCTTCATCCATAAACAACTTGTATTTACATGCAGCTATTCTACTACTTGTAACCACCATTGCCTTGGCTTTTCCGTCTATTTTATGTGCAGACTTATTTTTAAAAATGTTTACCATTCGGTTACATTTCTCTTTTATTATTCCTGTGTCTTGAAAAGCTTTTTGACGGAGCGCTTTACGTACCATCATTGGTAGATATTCCTTTTTTGTGTCTACTCCTTTATTTAATTCATAGAGGGTATTATAGCTATAGATATGCTTTGCGACATCCATTATATATCCTTCTTTTATGGCTTGATCCATGGAATAAACATCAAATGCTTCCCATGTTTTATTTCCCTTCTTATCTAAAATGATTTCTCCATTCTCATCCTTTTTGGCAACCCCAAAGTGCTCTAGTGTTTTATCACTAGGTGTTGCAGTAAGTGCAATAAATGCCATGTTTGGAAATTCCTTTCTTGAAATTTCTTCAATCAATGCATCTTGTTTATCTGGTGCGACTAATTCTACGCCTTCTTCATCTGTTTGAAAAGTATCTGTTAACCCATCATGTAGTTTTCCCTCTTGGGATCTATGTGCCTCATCTATTAGTACACAAATTCTTTTATTGGTTTGGTCTGAAAGTTCCTTAAGATGTGAGAACTTGTGTATGGTAGAAATAATTACCTTTTTATTTTGTTCAAGTGCTGTTTTTAATGCAGCTGTATCTTCTGCATACTCTGCAACGCCAGGAGTTAAAATCGCTTTTTGAAAATCTTTAGATATTTGATCGTCTAAATTAATTCTATCCGTAAGCACGACAACACTATCAAAAATAGTATTATCGCCATCAAATGCATTACGTAGGTTCTGAACCAACCATACAATAGTGTTACTTTTTCCTGAACCTGTTGAATGTTGGATTAAGTAATTTAAATTCAGTTCACCTGTTTCTGCAATTTGCTTTTTAATATCCTCAACAACATTACGAGTTGCCCGTTGCTGGTGGTATCTAGGGAAAATCCAACTATTGCCTTTACCAGGATATAAATAGGATTCTAAAAAATTTAATAAACTGTCTGGAAGTAAAATATCGTGATACAAATAATGAACAGGATACTCATGTTCATTAGGTGCGACGTTTACCAAATCCATATTAAAATCACGGAAATTACTGTCTGAAGGTGGCTTACCAAAGGCAGCAGCCATTTTTACCTTATCATTATCACAAACAATGTGTAAGAATGGTTGACGAAATATTGGTAAGTCTAAATCTCTGCCTAAATATTGTTCTATAGCTTCTTCAATAGTGCCACTTGTACCTTGATTTTTAAGCTCAATGGTTACAATAGCAAAACCATTGACCAGTAGTACAATGTCTAAACTTTTATTTTGTGCTTTTCCTTCGGAACCAAATGTCCATTGGCGAATGGCTGTAAAACGATTTTTTTTATATAATCCACTTTGAATTGTATTTGATTCTTTGTTGGGCTTAAAATAAATTAGATCGAAATGTAAATCATTTACTTCTATTCCATCTTGCAAAACCTGAAACAACTGTTTTGTAGCAAGTGCTTGTTTAAAATGGTTTTGAAACTCTTCTCTCCATTTTGTATGATATTGCTCTTGAAGTTGCCTTAATTTTTCTTCTTGGGTATTATATAAAAACTCTTCTAAATCATTTGGGTAAAGACAAAGTTCTTTATTGATAAAAACATCTCTGTTTTTATCTAAACGGTATTTACCAAAAACTTCTAATTGATGACAGAAATGTTTTTCAAATTCCGTTTCGTTATCAATAACTAAATCTTTTTTCTTTGCCATACTATGCCACTTTAATTTTACCTGTTACTGCATTGTAAATCTCAATTTTACGTATTTCTTGTAATTGTTTTATTTGATTTTTAAGATTGCTCGTTAATTGATCAATCTTACTTGTTCTATCTAATAAATGATCAGTAATATCATGTTGCTCATTAATTGGAGGACAAAGTACTTTAATAGCTCCCAACGCCTCTAAAGTTAACTTAGGTTGAGCAGAACCTGTTACGCTGACAGTATAATCAAGCATTTCTAATTGAAAAGTAAAAAATGATATGTTTCCATTTTTTGGTTTTAAAATATGAGCGTGATTATTTACCCAAAACTTACCGCTGGCAATAAAAGCAAGAGGACTGCTTCTTGCTAGTAAATTTGCTCCATCTTCGCCAATAAGAATATAGGTTCCGTCAAAAATAAAATCTTCAACCTTGTCAATTACACCCGAAGCGCCATAGTAATCATATATACGTTTTTCCATTGAGCCTCTTACTTCAGAACTTAAAGGAATACGAACATTATTGTGAAAATTCAAAGCATCCTTAACCCTCTTTACTTCCCAATGCTCAGGAATACTACCTAACCACTCTATACCAGACGGTTTTAGTCTTGCATTTGGGTTTAAGCCTTTAGTAATAGCTGTATTTATTTCTATTTGGCGTACTTCTTTAAGCCTTTTAATTTGCTTTTTTTTGTTACTAATTAATAGATCTAATTTGCTTGTTTTTTCATCTAAATAATTTGCGATTGCGGTTTGTTCTTTGATCGTTGGAACGGGAAAAGGCATTCTTTCAAAAACATTTTGATATAAATGAAGAATTGTACTACCAGATTTTGTGTACTCATTATACTGATAGAAAACTTCTGAATTTAAAATCCAATAGAGAAAATGAGTATGAAAAGCGGATGTTGTTGGTCTAATTAACATTATGCCACTATTTAGAGTTGCTTTATAAGGCATATCAGTTACTCTCGCCACTTTACCTATGGTTCCATCTTTTGTAATTATTAAGTCACCTTCTTCTAAATGGATGTTGTGATCAATCTCATATCTCTCTTCAGTGACTCTATAAGGAGATTTCCAATTAATAATTCCATCTTTAAAATCCGTTCCTGTAATGCAGTACGGTCCTTCTTCAACAAATTCATCTGCTCTTAGGTTCTGCCAACCAATTCTGCCTTTAAGGTACGTATTTTGCTTAAGTCGTTTGATTTCCCAATCCAGTGGGATTTCTCCTATCCAATTTATGTTTGTAGGCTTTAATTTTGAATATGTACTCATAGCTTTAAACCTAAACCGTTCAACAACTCAACATTTCCAATGACACCTTCTTCTTTATTTCCCCTTTCTAGGTTTTTAAACTCATCCAAGACAGTTTCTAACTGGCGTAGGGGGTGGTACACATAAAACTCACGTGTAAAAGGTATTTCATAACCTTTCTTCTCATCCATATAGGTCCATTTTTTTTCAACTTCTTTGTTGAGCCATCTGGTCATATCCTCTTTCCAAGGAATAATCTCCGTATCTCTAACAATAACTGGTACGTTAATAAAGGCGGTTAGTTTTAGTTTGTTACCATCTACAGCTTTAATAACTTCAATTTCCTTATCTTTAGTTCTATTTTTAATAGCAAAATCACTATCGATTTTAAGCTCAAAAGAAAATATCTCTTGTTTAGTATTCTTTTTGTCTTTTAGTACTTTAATTTGTGCAGGTGTCGCTTTTAAAATTTGTGCTAAAGCATTTTGAGCAACTGTTACTTCTTTCTTTTCAAACAGCTGATTACCTTCTTCATCTAATTCCTCTAACTCAATAGTCACTTTACGATATGCAAAATCGTCAAGATCAAAAATCTTACTATATTCTTCTTTTTGGAAATCTTTATGGATTTGCACTATTTTTTCTACATCAGGATCTGCAATAAACCGTCTTTTATCTCCTAAACTCTTCTTCATTGGTGTCCAAAAATCAATTGCATTTATCAACTGTATTTTACCTTTACGTTCAGCAGTTTTATTGTTTCTAATAATCCAAATATAGGTTGCAATACCTGTGTTGTAAAACAAGTTGGTTGGTAGGGCAACTATGGTTTCTAGCATATCATTTTCAATAATATGTTGACGAATAGTACTTTCTCCACCACCTGCATCACCACTAAATAAAGGAGAGCCATTATGTACAATAGCAATTGCAGAACCTCCTTTTTTAGGATCTTTCATTTTAGAGATCATATGCAGTGTAAACAATAATTGACCATCTGATGTACGAGGTTGGGCAATCTCGAACCTGCCATTACTATTTGCCATTACTTTTTTCTTAATCTTAGACCAAGATTTACCATAAGGCGGATTAGAAATCATGTAATCAAACTTCTCATTAGGGAAGCCATCTTCAAAAAGCGTATCACCATTTACTACTTTAGCGTCTTCTCCTTTTATCATTAAGTCGGCTTCACAAATAGACCAAGTTTTATCATTTACTTCTTGACCATATAGGCGCACGTTTGCTTTTTCATTTACATTCACCTCAATGAACTCTTTTAAAGCTGTTAACATCCCTCCTGTACCGCAAGCAGGATCGTAAATGGTTATTAATTCGCCATCTTTAAGTTTACGCTGATCAATATCCAGCAAGTGCGTCATTAAATCAATAACTTCTCTTGGGGTATAATGCTCTCCAGCTTCTGAGTTATTGGCTTCTGAAAAACGTCTTACTAATTCCTCAAAAATATACCCCATTTTAATATTGGAGACTGTTTCAGGCTCTAAGGGGATATTTGTAAATTCTTCGATTACAGAATACAGAATATGGTTTGTATTCAACTTATCTACATGTTTCCTAATTCCTGAAAACTTGATAACATCTTGAATCTTGTCTTTATCTTCC
The DNA here is from genome assembly GCF_017581925.1 of Gelidibacter pelagius. Taxonomy (GTDB): domain Bacteria; phylum Bacteroidota; class Bacteroidia; order Flavobacteriales; family Flavobacteriaceae; genus Gelidibacter; species Gelidibacter pelagius. The sequence goes on from NZ_JAGEVG010000001.1 coordinate 215,741, forward strand.
TTTTTTGCTTTCTTGCTTTGGAAACCATTTAAATAGCTTATAAAGTTGTTCTTGATGCTTTTTTCTCCTTCGTCCTTTAGCCCTTGTAGCGTAAAACCCGAATTGTTAGTAAAACCAACTCTACTAAAAAGCTGATCATTAATAAATTGTGCAGCTGCATTTTCAGTCATTCTAGATATACCATCATCAAACTTCTTTTCAATCTCTTTTATCTCAGATTGTAGAACGCATTCTAATCGTCTGATTAATACCATTGGATAAATAATGTCTGGATATTCTGTTCTTTGAAAAATATCTCTTAACACATCATTTGCTACTTGCCATATTAGACCAGCTTCTTTTGATACGTCTATATCTCTTTTTTTAGTCATGTAATGTCTTTAATTATTGCTGATTGCAGTTAGGGTATGGATAAATCGGAAGAGTCTAATCCCAATTTTACATATCCTACAAATCTAAAGAATAACTTATATAAATGACACTTTAAGACATAAACATAATTAATGTGATAGGTAGGCATTGTCTTTTCTTGAATATGCTTGGATGGACTTCTATATTTATGATAGAAATTAAGTTAAGTCAGGTTTGAGTAATTCGAGAGAATAATCAACCATCTTTTAATAGATTAGAAATATTTTCATGATGAAAGATGTGTAATACCAAGCTTTTATTTGCATAGTTAATAGAAACTGGCATCCCAAATAATATTTCGTAATTAAAAACAGTTCGAAATCTATATTGAATTTTTGAATTCACATTTTGATTTCTTAATATAGCGTATAATTGTGTGGTTTTTCTTTATAATGAAAGTAAATTCGAATTCAATAAATCCCATATAAATAATAAGTGGAGAACGATGCTAATGATAGTTTGATGTATATAAGCATGTCATGAGTTCTCAAATAAAAAGATAATATGCCAAAAGGAAAAATAATCCTGAAATATGACAAATTGGGTTATATTGAATACGATGTAGATTATAGGGTGTCATATTTGGTCGAGGATTATTTAGACTTCAGTATAGGTGAGAAGGTAGACTTTGATCTCATAAAAACTCGTGTTCCTGGTACGGAAAATACTTTTAATCGAGCAATTAATTTAAGGTCGATAGAACATAAGAGTGGTTTAGTAGAAAGTGATTCTACCAACGGGGAGATAGTTAAATCCCGTGCTATTGTTGGGGAAAGAGGTTCAATCATAAACACCAAAGTCATTGAAATTCTAAAGCCTTCTGCAATAATATTAGAGTTTTTCGATGAAAGAATAGCCATACTACCGTTGCAAAACATTTCTTGGAGTCTTCCGAGTTCTGAAAAACGTTTTAAGAAGTATAAAGTTGGAGACAGGACTGACATAGTGGTCTTGGAGAACGAACCAAATAAACCAGCTATAGTAAGCAGAAAGCATTTAGATCCTAGACCTAGCGAAGCAAAAGTATGGCAGGATTTAAAAGTTGGTAATACTATAAAAGGAACTATTGTTCAGGTTCTAAATACAGAAGTGGTATTTAGTTTTCCTAGTGATCTTTACGGGACTGCATCAATTTCTAAAGACTTTTCCAATAAGATAGGTGACCAGATGGAAGTTCAAGTGCTTTCGAAATCTGTAGATAGATTTTTACTTAGTACTACTTTTTCTTTCGAGCCTGAAAGGTCAGAAATCAAAACTACCCAGAAATTTAATGATGATTCTCTTTTAAAACCAGAAATCACGTATGAACATGGAGATGAATCTTTAAAAGACCAGGACTCTTTTTTTAATTCTCTGTATTACGATTTTTGCGAAGAGAGTGAGTCTAATAACGAGAAAAAGTTTTTCCAGGAGGCATTTGCGGAGAATCATAATTTGTTTGATTTAGCAATTTCATTAAAATTGCCACTATACATCCAATTTACTTCTACGAGCTGGGAAGGAGACTTCAAGACAAAACTATTACCATATTTATCCAGTCTTTTTTCGGAGATTGACTCTGAGAAAGAAGCGATTGATTACCTAGTTGAACAGAAGTATTGGATTAATATTAATTCCTCTAAAGACGATAGGCACTTTTGGACATTATTCAATGATGAGTTATACATTTCGGGTTTTGTTACAGAAGAGCCAGATGAACATTTCTTTTTTGTAACTAAACTGGAGATAGGTAGAAAAAATAAGGATTCATCATACTATAAAGAGAAATCACAAAAGAATGGGTGCTTTTTGTTTGAATCTCAAATATTATTTTTAGGTCTTCAATCTAATAGGCCAATAGATAAACCTTTCGAGAGATTATTCGATTTATTAAAAACAAAATCTGAAGCATTTTTGCTTTACGGAGAGCTTAAAAAGAGAGCTGGTGCGATTTTAATGGAAGAGGGTGAGTCCTTGAAGATTTTTGATAAATTTTTAGAGTTTCAAATTTTTACAGAAAAGGAAAAGAATAAGCAGAAAGCAATTTGGATTTCAGGACAAATTTCAAAAATTCCTGCAATTGATTGTGAAGCATCTATCGAAATATTAGCTACTGAATCTTTAAAGGATATCTACGAGGCAAGTGAGTTTGAAAAAATATTAGTGTCAATAAAGACTTCTACGGGTTCCTTGAAAGAGAAGAAGGATGGAAATGAGCTTGTGTGGTTCTATGATGCTGAATTTGAAATTGTGGATAATATTGCTCGTTTTCATTTTTCCGAGATGGATAAAAGTATTGAAGACTTAGAAAGTGGATTTTATGTAGAGCCTAAAGTTTCACTTAAGCAGTGGCTGGTACAACGAAAGGTTATACAGGACTTTTTTGATAAACGTATTAATATTTCTCATATTGAGACAATGTTTTTGAAGCCAGATAAAATTGAAGCTCCGAGAATGGAGTCGTTTAATTTCAGTAATCCATTGCTGAATAAAGCCCGAATAGAAACTCCTGATAACAATCAAGTAAAATCAGTTATCAAAGCCGTTGGAAATAAAAATATATTCTTAATTCAAGGCCCCCCGGGAACTGGAAAGACGACTGTGATTGCTGAAATTGTTCAACAATTAACGAATAAAGGAGAAAAAGTATTAGTTACAAGTCAAACTCATATTGCAGTAGACAATGTTTTAGATAAATTATCAAGTTTAAGTCATTTGACTTTAGTTAGATTCGGAAATAAAAAAAGAATTATGTCTGGATTAGAGGGTTTTCATATTGATAATCAAGTTGATTCTTTAGCAATGTATTATGGAAGTGTAGTCGAAAATAATATTAAGCTTGTTTTAAAGAATATAGAATGTATCGATTTATCAGACGAAGAAATAACTAAAATTTTATTAGAGCATATAAATAATTTATCGGTTTATTATCCATCAAATTTTAAAAAGAGACTTACAGAGTTAAATAAAGATTTTATATCAGCACTCAAAGGTCTAGATATTGACCGATTAAGAGATTTAATTAATGTTCTAAAGAGTTGGCAAAATGAGATAGCTTTAGGTCTTGAAGATATTGCACGTCCAATAATTTATGATTCAATGAATGTTGGTTTTGCTACTTGTATTGGTGTTCGTATAGACAAAGGCTTATCGGATAGAGACATAAAATTTGATACTGTTATAATTGATGAAGCTGGTAAAGCAAATTTATCTGAATCTATTGCAGCGGTTTCTATGGCGAAAAAAGTAATTCTAGTTGGAGATCATATGCAACTTCCTCCATATATAGATAGTACTTTAATTAACCCTAAAGATAAAGACAGCTTTCCAAATAGCGTTAGATTTAATAGAAGTAAATTTGACCAAGAAGCAATAAATCATGCATTAACAACTTCTTTATTTGAGTACTTAGTAAATAAGAATAAAGCTAATTTATTTCCGTCCACTAATATTGAATTACTGAATTTCCAGCATAGAATGCACCCAGATATCGGAGAGTTTGTATCTAAAGTATTTTATGATAGTAATATCCAAATGGGGGCATCAACTTCAAATAATACATTGCCTTTATCTTTTCCTTTTGATAAACAAGTAATATTTATTGATACAGCCAATAGTAAAACGCCATATGAATCAAAAGAGGGTATATCTTATAAGAATGATATCGAAGCCCTCTGTATATCGGAAATAGTAATTCCAAAGCTATTTGAAGAAAAAGTAGACAAAGACAGGTTTGCTGTGATAGCTCCATATAAAGCCCAAGTAGCCAACATAATTGATAAATTAAAAAAGAGTAATATAGGCGGTGTTGAAGTTTCAACTTTAGACTCCTTTCAAGGAATGGAATTTGACATTATCATATTTAGCTTTACCAGGTCACAAAGGTCAAGTAAAGTAGGCTTTTTAGATGATGCACGTAGGTTAAATGTGGCGCTTTCAAGAGCAAAAAAGAAATTAATACTTGTAGGTAATAGTAAGACTTTAATGGATTGGAGAAGTCATTTTGATGAATTATTCAACTATACTAAAATGTATAGAAATCTTGTGAAACTCAGTAAGAATGAGGAAAAAGGAAACTTCATAGATATTAATAATCTTTCAGGCGTAAGTCCTTTTGAAAAGGCTCAGAGGATTCTAAATATAGGAGCAAAATATTCTTGTATTTACAAGAACAGTATAGATTCTAAGGGAGGAAGTGTAATTCACTTTTTCAATGTAGATGGTTTAATTGATGGTAGTTTATATGATTATGAAGGAACAAAATCATTCATAAAAGGCGAGGAAACTATGCTTTTGATAAAAGATTTAGATTCAAAATCAGAAAGGGTATATCTAAAGGAAAATTCAGGAAATTTTAAAAAGAAAATTCAGAATAGCTCATATAAAAAAACGAGAGATTCTCAACTCAGAACAAAAGCGTTTCAATTGAAGTTTTTTCTTGAAAAAAAGGTTGGGGATAAAGTAATGTGTCGCTATAAAAATTACACAGAAAATCTTGGTCATTTTTTTATTATTTATAATGGTTTTGATGGACTTCTTTATGATCCAAATAATAAAGAAAAGAGTTATATAAATGACATTGAATATGAGATGATTATCCATAGTATAGATAAGTCTAAACGACAAGTTTCTCTAAAAAGCAAAAAATAACGATGGCAAACTATAGACTAGACATAGCGCGTTTTATTGATTTAGAATCTGAAGCTAATAATAACTTAAAAGCAGTTGTAAGTATTCAATATCCTATTTATTATATCCATACTGAGATAGTTGACACTAAACCTCATATTCTTTATGGATTAGATAAAGTAGTTTTAAATAGTTCTAAAATCTATCGATCTTTTAATGATGATGACATAGCCAAGTTACTTTCTTTACCGTCTTCTGTCATTTCCAGCAGAAAAAGCTATATGCATAAAAATGAATATATAGATAAAGACGATGTGTTAACTAATTTAGGTCTGAACTATATTAATATCGAGGAAGAGAAAATGGAACATCATGTCTCTCAAGATTTTATTATTGATGGGATAAGCCTTAAACCACTTCCTAAAGAGCTTTATGGTATTAAATATAAAGAAGAATATATTTTTGAGAGTGATTATAATCACTTCACAAACAAGAATGGAGAGACTGTTTCCAATAGACCATTTTCTCCAGACTTAACTCATCAGCCTATTCAAAGGCAGATTATCGAAAAAAATCTTTTAGACGTGCAGATAAATGAACGAGGCGACTATAATATTCCTTTAGGGTTAAAAACATTATCTTCTCTTACTTACAGCGTATGCACCTTACCTGTTTTTATTGGTTTGTTTGAAAATAACGGTGTTTTAAAACGTAAGTTAATTAACGGTTTTGATTCTTTAGGAAAAGATGATCACCTCACCGTATTTCTTCCAAATTTAGAAAAGAGAATTAAGAATTTAGAACTTAGATTAGATGAACGAAATTCGAGAGACGGTAGTACTCAATATAATTTTGAATCGAATTGGAGAGAAATAGATTTAATAAGAGATGAGGATAGATTGTTTCTTTTTTCTAAAGAAGACTTAAAAGGTTTCTTTTGTAAGCAATATCAAATTGAAGACTTAGAACTAACAGATGTTAATCGTGAGTCAAATTCTATTGGATTAAAAGTTACCAAGGAAGTATTTCAAAAAACAAAGTTAAAAAAGAAACTTCTTGAAAATATAAAACGAGGTACAGATTATTTTTTAAAAAACAAAATAACATCCGGCGTTTGGATCATATTCTTTGATTTCATTGCTGACGATGATTTTATAAAAGATGCTGTTGAGCTTTCTATCCTTGTCGATGATTTAACTAGCAAACGCTTTCCTGAAGAAAAAATACTGCTTAAGATTATGGCTTATAATAATCATAGACATATTTTAGTTGCATTAGAAGAATACAGATTATTGGAAGAAATAGATATATCTAATCATATGTTAAACCTAAAAAATGAATAACAGCTTAATAGATAAAGAGATTTTTGAAGGGGGTTATTTTGTCTTGAATGATAATAGAACACAAGCTAAATTAGGAGAGTACCCTAACTTATTATTCACACTTGATGGATATCCTCAAATTAAAAACCATATAATTAAACTTATAAGAAGTTCAGTTAAAGTAATTAAACTGTGTTCTTTTATAATTAGTGATGAGGAAATTGCTTTTGAGTTATTAGAGAAATGCAAGAATACAGATGTGGCTGTTTTTTTACTTACTCAACTAGATGATAAAAAATTCAATTTTGACTTTTTACCTGAAGAAGTATCTTCTAGACAAGGTAAAGAGCATATGTCAATTATTACAAGGCTTTATGGTCTTGGTGCACACGTGAGAGCGGCAACTTCGGCACATGCAAAGTTTATTGTTTGCGATAATTGTGACGCACTACTTATGAGTGCGAATATTACATCTCCATCTTTAAATACGAATCCAGAAACAGGTGTTATTCTCAAAAAAGAGAAAGGCTATAGAGAGTTAGATAAGCTTTTTGATATTCTTTTTCAAAAAGGAACAGAGTATGTCGGTTTTACAACATCAGGAAAAAAGCAACTAATCTCATCGCGTTCTACACATATTACAGAAGAAATACTCGAATTAATTGATGAATCAAGCATAAAATTCACTTGGGAAAACTTAAACAACTCTTTGTACGAAAGCATTGTTCAATTGATTAAAGAGGCTAAATCCGATATTTTTATTTCAACGTATTCTGTTGTAGGATTAGATGAAATTTCTGAATTTGTAGAAGAGCTCAGAAAGGCTAACAATAGAGGCCTTGCAATAAAACTATTTTGTAGAGCAATGAATCATAGAAAGGATCATTTAGAAAGTTGTTTGAAATTAAAGCAAATCGGAATCGAGATTTATGGAGATTACTTTAATCACTCAAAAGGTATTTATTCAGGAGACAAAGGCATTTTGTTTACGGCAAATATTGATGGTAATCACGGTCTAATAAATGGTTTTGAGGTTGGCGCAATAATACAGGAGAACCAGCTTACTGACTTTAAGAATTTTGTAGAATGGCAAATTGAAACGGCACCTTTCTATTTTACTATTAATCCTTCTAAGCAAACATATTATGATATGTATGATGTTTATGCAGGATTTAAAAACATCGAAAAACCTAGTTTTCCTTCGAGCTGTATAATCTATACCGATATTGAGATTAAAGATGAGGTTTTTAAAAATCCTATATATTTATTAACTGATGAGGATAAAAATGTTTTGAAAATGAGAATTTCAGATATCGAGTACGACGTGGAAATGGAGAGAAGTAATATTAATGTTATTAATAAATCAAAAAATAAAAGTTACAATATGCAATCTTACTTACTAAAGTATAAAGAAATAGATGTAGTAAACAATTAAATGGAAAACACACTTAAATATCTAGAAGAATGGCGTGATTTGGCAAGCCAGGGTAATTTTAAATTGGCTGAAAATTTATACTATGAGAAATTATTTCCCGAGGTAATTTCTATTTTTTGCGATAAATACCAATCTGAGTTTTCAGAAAGTGGAGTCTTAATATCATTACTAGGCTTTTCTCCTGAGCCGCTTATATTAACTGCTAGAGCGGTTAAACCAGCTCATCATTATATTTTGACTACGGAGATTCGAGAGGATATTCTTGATCGCATCCACCAGCATCTGGATGATGATTTTGAGCTTATTATAGTTGATTCTCCGGATTTTCAATCTATTTACAAATCGTTGAAAGAAATCTTGTATAAAGTAAATACGACAAATATTACTCTTGACATAACAGGAGGCAAAAAATCTATGGTTGCCTCAGCCGCCATTTTTGGGAAAGACTATAGATTTAGAATCACATATGTTGATTTTGAAGAGTACATAAAAGAACTCCGTAAACCGCTACCAGGATCCGAGATATTAAAGACTGTATATAATCCTGACGTAGACCAACCAGAAATATTTTTAAAGTAATGACGCATCAAATTGTTTTATTAGGAGGTCAACTTCTACCTGTATATCTTGGTGTGCTTGAAAGGAAACCGAAAGTTGTTCATATTCTTTATACGAAAGAGACAGTTAGACATAAAACTCGTTTAGTTAGATTGTTTGAAGGTGTTCGGATATTTGACTATCAAATTGATCCTTATGACTATGACTCAATTCAAGAAACAGTTACTGATATAATTTGTAATTATGAGGGTGTTGATTTTGAATTAAACTTAACCAGTGGAACCAAGTTAATGGCATTGGCCAGTCAACAGGTTTTTAAGAGTTTAGACTGTTTTAGTTTTTATGTTGATCAAAAGCAAAATATTATCGATTTATCCGATGGTTCCAAAACCAAAATAAGTTCCTTAATTTCGACTAAAATGTTTCTTTCCTTATCTGATCATAATAATTTCACCTCATCTACTTTGAAAGCATTTAATGAAGAAGAGATGAAATTGGCAAACTCAATATTAGAGTTAAGGAAGGATAAGTCTGGGATAGGTGAATTATTCAAGTTATTTAGATCCTTGAGAATAGATTCTGAGTTGAGGAATTTTTCTTTCTCTAATTCAAAATATGAAATCTCTTGGAGATCTAATATCCTTTGTGTAAAAGCACCAAGATTTAGCCTCAATGCTGAGGGGAAAAATTCCTTTAAGATTTTGACAACTGGGTTATGGTGGGAACTAATTATAGGTATGGCTATCAGTAAATGGAAATCGGCTGTGGACGTACATATGAGTCTGGCTATTAAGTCAAATAAGGATGCGAATATGGACAAAAATGAAATAGATATTCTTGTTAATACAGGTCACAATGTTTTTTTTATTGAGTGTAAATCAGGTATTGTAACTCAATCAGATTTAAATAAAATTAGAACTGTTAGTAAACTTTATGGCGGTCTTAGTTCAAAATCAATACTTGCTTCATTTTTTAAACCGAAGGATCATCTTTTAGAAAAATGTCAGGATTTAGGTATAGAGGTATTTTGCTTGAACGGAGATTCAAATATTCCTGTTGAGCTGAATTCAATTTCAAAAAGTTTGGATCGATTATTAAGTCGAGTTGAGTTATAGGTAAGTTGCAATACTATAGCTTCTTTACCATAAAGTTCAATTGCTGTGTTCGAATTAGGGATTATAAAGAATAGTAGAGCGCGTCATGGTTTGGCGATGATAAATATTAATTTGACGAAAAACTAGAAAGAATGAATAATCGACTGGCAACAATATATACATATTTAGTAGATAATAGAAAACATGAACTAACAGCTTGGCATAATGAATATAGAGAATTTACAACGGACGTTCAGAGGATAAGAACAGCTTTAGAGTCAGGTAAAAAACTTCGTGATAGCTCTACATATGCTGATACCATTTTCGGTAAAGAGGAATCTCCTTTTGATGCTTTTATTAAAAAGCTACTTTACGACCAATCTAATGGCATTTCGTCTCGAGGCCAGTCAGTGCTTAGTGAGAATTATCTGCAGAAGTTTAAAGATTCTGTTAGTTTTGATGAGGTTATTGAAGACCTTATTCTTGATCCAAATTCCGAGACATATCAAAAGCTAAAGGACTTCTGGTCATCCACAAAAGAAAGTAAAAATCCTGTATTAGTTAATAGGGCAATTGCGGCATGCACTTTAACTGTAACTAGTACTGTTGATGAGGGTAAATTTAATCAAGTATATAGATGGCTCGAAGATCAAGAATTGGTCGAACCTTATCCTCAAAATGCTCCCTTCGATTGGTTTAGCAGGAGTCAGTTTGTAATGGAGCATCTTAAAAGCAGTTTAAGCAATGTTGCAAAAGTTGATGATTATTGGATTAGTCTGTTTTATTGGGAGATGTATACAAATCTTTCAAATCCATTTAGTCTAAAAAAACAAATTGTAAAGTATGGGGCTCCAGGAACTGGTAAGACCTATAAGGCTAAAGAAACATGTAAGCTACAATTCAGAATTTGGAAAAACAACTATCCTGAGTTGACTGACATAACTATTGATGACGTCATTGAGACAGTTCAATTTCATCCCTCATATTCTTATGAAGATTTTATAGAAGGACTACGTCCAAATTTGGAAGGAAAACTGACCTTAGAGAATGGTATTTTCAAGAACATATGTATCGAGGCGGGGAAATGGGAGGTTGATATGGCTAAAATTGATGTAGAATTTGAATTTCATAAAGCAACTGTGAGCGATATTATACCTTATAGAGAAAAACTCTCTGGAGATTACTGGGAATTTATATTTTCTGAGAATCCAAATAAAAAATTGATTGACGTAGTGCCTCCATATTTTATTGTAATCGATGAGATAAATCGAGCCGAGATCAGTCGAGTCTTTGGAGAATTAATGTATTGTTTGGAGTATCGAGGGGTTGCAGGTAAATTAAAAACACAGTATGCTCAATTAAATTCTGAGCATTCAGGTATGATTAAACTTGGAAATGGTTATCAGTTTTTTGTTCCGAATAACCTTTATATTATTGCAACCATGAATACAATAGATCGTAGTGTAGAAAGCTTTGATTTCGCCTTACGTAGAAGGTTTAGATGGGAAGAGGTAATACCTGATACTCAGCTATTAAAATATCATTTAGAAGAATACAATAAGAAATGGGTCGACTTGTCTAAAAGCTTAAAAGCACTAAATGATGCAATTGAGAATGAGCCTTTGCTTGGCAAAGACTATTGTATTGGTCATGCCTATTTTTGGGAACTTCCTTATGCTGAAGATTTATCATTATCGGAGGTTAAGAAAACAATTTGGAATGATAGCTTATGTTCTCTACTTGAAGAATATTTAAGAGGTACAGGTCGCAATGATATTATGTCAACATTGTCAAGTAGCTTTGGAATTAGATAATGCAGGATTGGCTATTTAATATACTGCACAATAATACACTTGTTGATAATCAACGATACGAAGTCTTAGATGCAATTTTTACCAATCAGAGGTTATTTAAACCTATTCGATTAAATAAAAAAAGTAGGGGACAATGGACCAATAAATGGAATAACGAAGACTCTATATGGCAATTTTTGAATACTGTCAATTCAGAAGTGAATTCTGCTATTAAGGGTAATAAGGAGACGTCAATTATTCTATTTAATAATAAGGAATATGAGCATAACACAGATGATGATTTCATTAATGTACAAGGCATAAATATTAATCAATTTACCTTAACCACAGGTAATTTGATTGGGTTTGTTAAACAAGGTGATAATAGCTTAAAGATTTCTTCGCGCTTCGGAGATAGCTTTTTAAGACAAATCATATCTGATGCAGATGGCTTTGTTGAGGCCGATAATCTGGGTGGAACTTCAGGCTATGAAGGTTTTGAATGGTTATTGGTTTATTTATGGAAGACAAAGCTTAAAAAGGCGTTTCGTTTAGGATTGCCCAAGCAATATATTAACAAGAAGAGTCGATTAAATAAAGTCAAAGGTCAATTAGATTCATTAGACTATTACATGTCCAGAGATGGTAAATATCTATGTAATTATCGTGAGCATAGCTATAATAATAGGGCTGCACAATTGATACTTGAGGTGTTTAATCAAAAGAAAGGTAGTCCGTTTTTGGAAGATTTGAATTCTGTTAAAAATGCTTTTGTTTCTGCAACAGAGGGAAAGAGGTCAACCCTTCGAGACTTAATAAATACTCCATATTTCTCTAATCCATTTTATAGTGATTACAATGATGTAATTGATCTGTCCAAACTTCTAATTAAACAACAATCAACAGAATTTGGTAATGCCGAAAATAACAATGCTTTCTTTTTTGATGTGTCCATGTTATTTGAATATTTCATTCGAAAACTTCTAATTCGCAAGAAGTTTCATGTCAACAGTAAGTTTGATAAACGATTACAAATACCTACAGGAAATATAGATTTTAAAAGAAAACTTGAACCCGATATCATAATCGATAGTGATAAAGGGAGATTTGTATTTGATGTGAAATACAAGTCATTTGATTTTAGGTATGGGGCTAATCGAGAGGATCTTTTTCAATTACATACTTATGTTGGTCAATTTGGTAACAAACAAAAGATAGGCGGTTGCGGGTTTATATACCCAATTTTAGAAGATAGACTTAAAACTGCTGATTCCGTAATTACAGAATACATGAGTGTAATGGGAAAGGAAATACCTTTTTATGTTATTTTTTTGGTCATTCCTCCTTCTGAGAAAGATTATAGTATCCTATTTAAAAGAAGTAGTTCTTCTTTTATAGATCAAATGAGTAAAATTATTTTTTAATCGAAAACCTATTTTTAAAAAAATGCAGTCTTACTTTCAACGGATTAAAAAGTGGCTGTGTGACAATTTAATGGATTTTTGAATATATATTTAAGGCTGATTGTTTAATTTATACTACTTGTGAAATGGTTTTAAGAAAAATAGATCCTAACATGAACGAAGATCATTATTTAAATTCTCTACAAGAAAATAACCAGAGTTTTATAGATCAACTGATAGAGGACGATTTCCACTTACCTCAAGAGCCTCCAGTGGAAATTCATCCTTATTTAAGCGAAATCAAGCTAAAGGATTATGATAAGTATATTGTAGGAACGTTTCCACCAATCAGTTATTTGAATGACAATCAAATTTTGGTAAATAACGGTTTGGACATCTTATTTAATGCCAATGAAGGAATAATAACTAAACCTGCTATTCCTTTCTTTCACGGTAATTCACCTCAGGCTAGTATGTGGAATTTATTGTTGGATAATGTTTTTGAAAATCCAAATCGACAAGATGCAAAACATTCACTAATTGATTTTCTACAAAATAATGAAATTAATTATTCGGATATAATTTATTCAACCAAAAGGATGGATTATGGGCATGAAGATAGCTACTTAAGAAATATTCAGATTTATAAAGGATTGTTAAAACAAATTATCAATAACATTAATTTGAATAGAATTCTATTTAACACTTCCAGTACATTTAGTGTTAGAGGGCTATCTACACATGCAAACAATGGGGCCAATGCCCTTGTTGGGAGGATAAATGTTAATTCACACGCAAATGCTTTTGATTTATTTGTTAGAGGTCTACAGGATTTGGGTTGTTCAATTCAATTTTTTTTGGAAGATAATAATGGTCGAATAAGGCTTAATTGGGCCGAAGCGAATATAGACAACAGGATTATAGTTCGAAATATTTTAAAGACAAAAATCATTTTTCAAGCAAGAGTTATAATCCCTCCCAATCACGGACTATTTGAAAACGATAGGGTAATAGAAAAAATTTTTCATGTAGTGACACCTTTTAGCATGGCAGCACGAGGTAGAGTTGAATTAAATCCTATTATAAACAATTGGAGAGAGGAGAATAATAATCTTGAAAGAAATGTTTTGCTTAGACACATCTATCAAGCATTTGTAAGATTTAATGATGTGGATGTCAATTTTCTAAATGGATTAAACGCTTTCTAAGCTAAAATTTCAATTGATGCTCAAACCTTTGTACGCATACTGTTACGCCTATTGCTGTTTTTTATTAATCGAATTCAAGTAATCACTCCGTTCTAGTATATAACACTCTTTATTGGTCTATTAGTTTGAATTCAGGTGGGACCACATCAGTAAAGACAAGCCTTTCAAGAAATTGAAAGGCTTTGTTGTTTATGCCTCTGTACAATATGAGTACAACAATACATCTTTCTTTTGCTTTCATTTATTCTTATCTTTATGTTGTGGAACGCTTAGGAGAAATATGTGCCAATTGGCTATATCAAAGTAAAGGTGATCTGAAATTATTATGTTTAAAGCATGGTACTTTGACAACCAACAGACTTTCTTTTCTTCGTAATATGCGTTTTTGGTATAGTGCCGTTGACACTTTATTTCTTAATTTCAGGTAGCGATTATTCGATAACACAAATTATAGCAAGCTATATTTTCGTTTCTTTATTGTTCAGTTTATCCCTCTTGCTTGTAATTACTTGGTTCAAGTCCGAGAAATTATTTAAGAATAATGTCCAAGGATTTTCTTTTTTGTGCCATTTACCCCATCGAGAATCGATACCGTTTTTTTTGGTTTTGACAGTAATGATGTAGAGAACTCACTTCGACTCATTAATGGACTACCAACAGAGCAAAAAATCGTCATCAGGGAAATCCCAAAGAACAAACAATCAGGAAACATTAGATTTCTATTTACATTTTTCGACCTGATCGTCCGAGGTGGCATCTTTAGAATGGACACTAAACCCAAGGAGGCGTTGAACATGCTTATCTGCGAACGTTTTACCTTTCAGAATGCCGAAATAAATCTGAAAACAATTCCCACAAGTTATTCCAAATGGTCTTTAGTTATCCATGATGGCGATTATGACGATGTTCGAAAGGAAGTCTCAATAGCATTAGCTATCATCTAATAATTTCCCAATTTAATTTTTTTATAAAGAAAACATTAGAGGAATTCTAAAGCACTCGTTATTTCCCTATTGTTGCTGTCCAATAAAAAATATAGATCATGAAAACATCAACTTATATCCGGTTGGGTACGACGTATTATAAATTGATGCAAATTCCAACCATCGCCTGACACTTCAACGAGACAATCGTCCCCTATTCCATGGAAACCATCCGGTAGGATTATGGAAGAAGTTTATTGGAATGATCAAAAAATATGATGGGTTTACCTGTCTTCTCAGCAATCTTAACTTTGTAAGGGAATGCATGGGTTCTATAACATATATTCGCCCTTGCTCCACCAACCAAAAGAAGGTGAGTTTTTCTATACGATGCGACTGCTGGAACATGTTTTTGGTGAGCAGCTCAACCTGGGACTGGATTATGGGCAACTGTTGATTGAGCAGCCGATTCAGATCTTGCCCATTCTCTGTTTGTTCTTCAAAGAGCAATCTACGAGCAAAACCACCTTACTTAAATGGTTTAAAATTGTTCTTGACAACAAACATGAGCTAATTGACCAACGGCAGCTTCCGTAGCCAGTTCAACGCAGATTGGGCGAACAAACTCTTGATCTGCATAGATGAAGTGCTTTTCAATAAAGAAGAACTACCGAGGGGATCAAGTACTTGAGCATGACGAATTTCAACAAATTGCAAACCAAGGGTAGGGACAAAAGGAGATAGAGTTCTTCGGGAAGTTTATCTTTTGCAACAATTAATTTGTTTTTACTGTTGTTCTCGTGAATTTAACATGCGTGTTAACTCCAATGATAGAATTTAGTTTTAAGTTTAATCCTGCCTGATATGCTTCTATTTAATATCTTTGTTTTATGGTCAATTGCTTCTGATTTTTCATAGTATAAAATTTATGATGTGGACTTGAATTCTGAGAATTTACCTTAAGTTTTCAAGTTTTTAATCGCAAATTATGGTTGAATTAAGAAGATTCAATAAATTAACAAATTATATGTTTTTTTGATTCTTAATAAAGAAATCTTTTTTACAACTTTGCTGAATACGTGAGTATTTTTAAATTCATATTTAATGGAAGGGAGTTTTGTAGGGTAAATGGAAAAAATAGAGAGTATATATAAGAAACACGTGGATGATTTATATGCTTATGGTCTACACCTTGGTTTTAATAATAGTACAGTTATGGATGCTATTCATGACGTATTTCAAAAACTGCTTAGTAATAAGGGGCTAAATTATAAAAACAATTCAAAAGCTTACTTATTAAAAAGTGTTAGAAACGAACTTTTAGATGAATATAAAAGAAGTAAAATTTATTCAGTATATGACCTTGAAAAAAATGATTTGCCTTTTGAATTTGAGGTTAATATCGAAGATGTATTAATGGATCAAGAGTATAAAATATTTCTAAAAACTAAAATGCAAGAGGTTTTACAAAGTTTGACCCCCAGGCAAAGAGAGATAATTTATTTACGTTTTACTCAAGAATATAATTACCTGCAAATTTCTGAAATTTTGGAAATCACCCTACCTGCATGTAGAAACCTAATGTTGAAAGCATTAAAACATCTTCGTAAAAATAACATTGGTAATTTTTACCTATTCTTAACCTGTCCCAAGAACTAATTCCTCCCCTGATTTTATTTTAACAAATCATTAACGTTTAAATAGGTGATATACTAGTGATATCTCAGTCTTGTATATAGAGTGAAAACTTTTTAAACAAGGACAACCAACAAATGACCGTAGAAGACTTCTTAGAAAATGATGTTTTTATTTTCTATATGCTTACTAAAGATCCTGATTCTGTATGTTATTGGGAAAAGCACCTAAAGAATCATCCTGAGGACAACTCCAATTTTGAGAAGGCTGTTGCTATTTTGAATACAGTTAAAGTCAACAAGGAGTTTATACCGTCTGAGGATCGTAAGCATTTACATAACAGAATTTTTAAAGAACCAGCCACACATAACATTATAAAACGACGCAAGCGACGAAAATCTTTGTTTGTGGCCACCGCTGTTGTTTTTGTTTTTCTGTCGTTAGGGATCTTTACAACATTAAATCAACCAAAAGATTTTGAAGTTTTGGTTGAGAAATCTAATGAAAAGCTTCCTGTACAGTTGATTACAAATAATAAAACCTTTTTGTTTTCAGATAATGAGGTGTTGACCGTAAAAGAAGAAGGTGTCATAAATTTACAAGGGGAGAACATAGAATTGAGTGATACCACCACGTATAATATTTTGAAAGTTCCATTCGGGAAGCGCTCCGAATTAGTATTGGCCGATGGGTCAAAACTGTGGATTAATTCAGGCTCTACCGTTAAATTTCCTTCCAAATTTAATGACAGCACTCGAAATGTTTATATAGAGGGTGAAATTTATATTGAAGTTTCAAAAAATCAATTAAAACCGTTCATAGTAAATACTTCTAATTTTGATGTCAATGTGTACGGAACGGCATTTAATGTAAAAGCTTATGAAGGTTCTGAAAACCAAAGAGTCGTTTTAGTAGAAGGCTCTGTGAATGTTACTGCGCAGAATGATATGAGTTCTCTTATGACGCCCAACGAATCTTTAGAAATTACACCATCACAATTGGTGAAAAAAGGGGTTGATCCTAAATTCTACACCTCATGGAAAAATGGCTATTTGGAATTTGATGAAACACCTATAGAAGATGTTTTGTTAGAATTATCAAGATATTACAATGTTACTTTCTTAGAGACTGAAAATGAATTTATTGGTAAGACCTGTACCGGTAAAATTTATTTGTCGTCAAATCTTAGAGATGTATTAGAAACACTTTCCACATTATCAAACACCTCGTTTAAAGTGAAAGAGAAATAGGCTATTTAACTAATATATAAATGTCACTTAGAAACCATTAATAATGAACCAAAACCTTCCAAGCAAATTTCTTTTCAATATGTTACCATCTATTCATAAAAGGCTTTTAAGTCATTGTTTAATTCTATTGACTGCAACATTATCAACTTTACATGCCACTTCAGCAAATTCACAGTCGGGTAAAATAACCTTAAGCATTCAGAAGGGAACTATTAAAGATGTTATTGATGAAATCGAAAAGACTTCTGGTTATGTATTTGTCCAATCTGGTTTAAATACGTCAGATTTAAGTCAAGAAGTAAGCTTTAATGTGATCGATAAAGATATCACAAGTCTGTTGGGGATAATCCTAATCGGAACAGATATTAAACATCGTGTGGTTGGTAAACAGGTGGTGCTTTATAAAAATGAAAGTCAGAACACGAAAAATATTTTCAGCAAACTTTTCCAACAACTATTTGACATTTCTGGTGTTGTAACGGATGTTTCTGGTGAACCCTTGAGTGGCGTAACCATTGTGTTAAAAAATGATACAAGTAAATGGGCCATTACCGATTTTGATGGAAATTTTAGTATTAAGGGCGTTTCTACAGGGAGTGTGTTGCAAATAACCAGCATGGGTTTCATAAATCAAGAATTAGTAATCAATGATGCGACAGAAAAACGTATTATCCTAAAAGAAGATGTCCAATCTCTTGACGAAGTGATTATTACCAGTAATTATGGTACCACTCAAAAGAAATCTAATTTAGTATCCAGTGCCTATCAGATTACCTCAAAGGACATATCCAACCTGCCACAACAACGTATCGACCAATTATTGGAAGGTATAATTCCGGGCTTGGAAATAAAACCACAAAGCACTGGCGCGTCGAGCGCGAGGCCAAGATACTCTGTAACTGTTCGAGGAAAAGCTTCGTTAACTGCATCTAATGAACCTCTTTGGATTGTAGATGGGATCCCAATTAATACGGGAAATAACACGAATATGATCTCAGGTATAGAAACGAGCGTGAGTCCATTATCATTTTTAAATCCAGATGATATTGAGTCGATGACGGTACTCAAAGACGCATCTGCTACCACGATATATGGCGCCGATGGTGCCAATGGTGTGATATTAGTCACCACAAAAAGAGGCAAAGCAAATAAAACTCAAATAAATCTGTCTTTAAAATCGGGAGCGTCATTTATTAATAGAGGAACACAGTTTAAGGTGCTTAATGCAGACCAATATCTGACCTTGGCTAAAGAATCGTTCGCAAATGCAGGAAATCCAATGGATCTCTTCCCCTTCACAGATAATGACTTGAACAGTTATTCAACTACAGATACAGATTGGTATGATGTGTTTTTTGATGTGGGCACAACATCCCAGATAAATTTATCAGCTTCTGGCGGTAGTGAAAAATCAACCTACCGTATCTCAGGTTCATATTTTGAAAACGATATGGCACTAAAAGGAAATAAGCAACAACGTATGTCTTTGCGGTCTAACAATAATGTCAAATTATCAGATAAGTTAAGTTTGGATTTTTCATTGGTTGGATCTTATAACATTAATTCAACGTTTACACCACGTGAGGATTATCACAGTGCCTTACCCATTATTTCGCCATACAATGCAGATGGGACCTATAGACAGATGTATAAAATTATAGATGGTAGAAATCCAGACGGAACTCCAAGATGGATAGAAAGAAAATTTTTTAATAGACTTGCCGAGCGCGAACAAAATGATAACGGACAAAACGCATTGGCCTTACAGGCTGCAACACAATTAAGTTATAAAATTAATGAGGTGTTTACCTTGAGTTCTCAAATTGGAGTGGACTATAATAATTATATTGAGAACATTTATAAATCCATGAAAAACTGGTCTGGAATTAATTTGGAAGGGAAACCTGAAGGCTATGCTTACGCTTCAAATTCAAACTTTTTAAAGTGGAATGTTATCAATAGAGTGAATTTTAATAAACAATTTGATAAGCATGAAATTTCTGGAGTGGCAGGTCTTGAATTTGGGGCAGATCATTATTCAACTATCGGATCTTATGGATCAGGTTTTGTCAATGACCATATTAGGGAGGTGAGCTATGCCTCGTTCAGAAACGGAAACAGTAGTAAAAGAAAAACAACCAAAGCATCCTATTTAGGTCAGCTATCTTATAGCTACGATAACCGTTACAATTTATCTCTAAATGGTAGAAATGACGGAAATTCTAATTTTGGACAAAATGTGCGTCGTGCCAGTTTTTTATCCGCAGGTGCTTCTTGGAATATTCATAAAGAATCATTTTTCAATAGTAATGTTATAAATATTTTAAGTTTAAAAGGGAGTTACGGAACCAATGGAAACTCAAGATTTGGAAATCAAGATCCGGAAGGCGTATATGTTATCAATGATTCTTATCAATACGGTGATTTAAATGGAGCAGGAATTTCTACGGGTGCAAATCCTGATTTGAGTTGGGAGACTACTTATATGACCAATATAGGTGTTCGAATTGCCTTATTAGAAAATCGTTTAGATATTTCAGCAGAGGTGTACCAAAATAGAACTAAAAACTTAATCAGCAAATTGGATGCGTCAAGATTAACAGGTGTTACAACAATGGTTAGGAATGTCGGAGAACTTGAAAACAAGGGAATTGAAGTCACTGTTGAAACCAAAAACATAATGACCAAAAACTTTAATTGGCAAACACGCTTGATTGCTTCCCATAACCAAAATAAGTTATTGAAATTATATAATGATGTTCCTAAAAATTTAGGCAACGAACGTTTGGAAGTTGGTAAAAGCACAGACACTTACTACTTAGTTAATTGGGCAGGAGTAGATCCTCGTGATGGGTATCCGATGTGGTATGATGCTCAAGGAAATATTACTAAAGAATTTAGCAATAACAATAGAGTGGCTGAAAAATCATCCAATCCAAATGTCTTTGGAAGTATGACGAACACTTTTTCCTATAAAAATAGAGTTAGTTTTAGTATAACTGCTGGGTACACCATTGGTGGATACAGTTTTAGTTCATTTGCAAGAAGTGTAAATTCGGACGGTTATAGTATTGATAGAGCAAATCAATCTATTAATCAATTAGACAGATGGCAAAATGAAGGGCAACTTGCACTGGCTCCCAAACCAATGTGGGGCGTAAGTACAGGATCAGTTAGAAACTCTACACGATTCTTGTACAGTAAAACCAATATCAAAATACAGAATGCCGCGTTTAACTACAATTTTGATGATGGTCTCACCAAATCATTGGGTCTACAATCATTAGCGGTATCACTGATCGGTAATAATTTGTTGGTTTGGACACCTCATGATAAGAAAAACAGAAACTCATACAAAAGCAATATAGGAGGATATCCTATGGAAACAGAAATTTCTTTGGGTATTAATGTAACTTTTTAAAAGGAAAAAAATGAAATATATAAAGACCTACATCGCCATTTTCAGTGTTCTTTTATTCAGCAGCTGCAATGATTTTTTAGAAGTTGATCAAACCGGAAAATCTACCATCCCTGTCTTCTTTTCTGATATGGACGGTGTTCGAGCAGCGCTCCCTGGGGCCTATAGTTCGGTTTATAAATACTATGGCGAAGAGTTTGTTCTCTATCCAGATGTAGCGGCAGACATGCTTGATTTAAACGCCGTGGGAGATAACTCGATGATAGCCCAATACAATTATGATTCAAACCCTGATCAAGAAATAACTGCTGTAGGAGGTATTTGGACCGATGCCTATGAAGCATTGGTGAACGTCAATAATATCCTCTACTATTACCCGTCCTTAGTTGAAGCTTACCCAAAAAGCGAAGACGAATTAAGGATTATCAAAGCAGAGGCCCTCTTTTTAAGAGCGCTTATTCACTTTGATTTGGTAAGAGTGTATGCACAACCGTATAATTATACTACAGACGCCAGCCATATAGGGATTCCTGTTTTATTGAAAACGCCAGGTTCAGATGATGATGTTCCAAGAAGTACTGTAAAAGAAACCTATACGCAAATTCTGAAGGATTTAAAGGAATCTGAAACTCTTTTTGCTGATAATTTAAGTGGCGAATCTACTTATTACGCTTCAAAAAATGCAGTGTATGGTTTGCTGGCACGTACCTATTTATATATGGAAAACTGGGCTGAAGCTGTTCAGTATTCATCTTTAGCTATCGCAAGCACACCATTATCAGAGGGGCAAGAGTATTTGGATATGTTTTTAAAAGTGCCTACTAAGGATGAGTCGTTATTTAAATTGAATGGAAAATTAAAGAACCCTGAAATCATTAAATTTTATAATCTGCAAAGTCCTTCAGGCTATGCAAGTGATAAACTAATGGGCCTTTTAAATGAAAACCCTGACGATATTCGATTTCAATTATTAGAATTAAATACACTAAATAATTTATCCGGCACTTTAAAATATGTGAAAAAGGATATGCCCACTGCCGAAAAATATTATAACATCATCGTATTGAGAACCTCTGAAATGTACCTGATAAGAGCAGAAGCCAATAACAATTTAAACATTATTGATGTTGCAATTGATGATATCAAAACACTCTTAGCTCGTAATTACCAGAAAGATGTTGGTGACATTTCTATCTCGGAAAACACCAAAGCGGAGGTGGCACGTTTAATAGACAAAGAACGAGCAAAAGAATTAGCTTTTGAAGGTCACCGATTATACGATTTAACACGGACTAAACAAGATATGATTCGTAATGACAATACAACCTCCAGTGTAAAAGAGGTGCTGTACCCAAGCCACAAATTTATCTTACCAATTCCTCAAAAGGAAATGGATGTCAACACAGCCATGATACAAAATGAAGGGTATTAACCTTGTTTATAATGTATACGAAATAAAAAAATAAACCCATGAAAAATATAGTACTGCCAATATTGGTTTTATGCCTCACATTAAGTTCTTGTAATAAAGATGAGATATCTGTATTTGATGAACCTTTTGTACATATCAACTTCAATAATGTATCTACGGCAAATATCAACTCAAGTAGAAGAGATATTGCTTCTTATTATATCTACTTAAGCTCAAAACCGCTTGAGCAAGATATGCAATTAGATTACTCCATAATTGTGGGTGACGGCCTAAAGGAAAATGTAGATTTTAAAATTTTAACCACGGAGTATCCTATGGTTTTTCCTATAGGAATCAACAGACGCCCTATTCAAATTCAATGGATGGACAATGTTGTAGATCCTTCAAAAGATAACACTTTGACCATTCAATTAAATTCTAATAACTTAAATATAACAGTTGGGTTTCCAGGGCCAGATGCGAATCAAAGTAAATTGGTATTAGAAAAAGTTAATAATTAGACTATGCGCAACATCTTGAGTTTTATAATATATTTTATTGCTCTATCAGGATTTTCACAGGGTCTGGTTCAAGACAGTGTGCTTATAAAAAAGCAATTGAATAATGGTTTGACTTATTACATCTATCCAACAGATAAGGTTGAGGGAGAGGCTCATTTTCAGTTGTTTGTAAAAGTGGGCTCCTTACAAGAAACAGAAGACCAACGTGGTTTAGCACACTTCTTGGAACACATGGCCTTTAATGGAACAAAACATTTTGAAGCCAATGAACTCATAGAGTTTCTTGAAAACAAAGGTTCAAAATTTGGTCATGATTTAAATGCACACACGTCTTTTGAAGAAACAATTTACAAATTAAAGATTCCAACAAAAGATGTGACTGTAGTGGACTCTACACTGACAATAATGTCTGATTGGGTGAATGGTTTATTATTGGATCCTTTAGAAGTGGAAAAAGAACGGGGTGTTGTTTTGTCTGAATGGCTTTCTAAACAATCTCCTAAAATTCAAAGCACTCAAGTGTTTTTGGATGTATTGTTGAATAAGTCCTTTTATAGCGAAAGAAAAGTTATTGGAGACACGACGAGTTTAAGGCATTTTAAGATAGAAGAATTAAGAGCCTTTTATGAAAAATGGTATGATCCATCTTTAATAGCCGTTGCGATAACCGGAGATATCAATCCCAAAATGATAGAGCAAGCTATCATAGAAAAATTTGCGGACATACCTTCAAAAAAGCCAGTGCCCACCATAGGAAGCATTCCTGATTATACCATAGACAGCTTAATTGTTTATAGTGATCAATGGACAAAAAAAACAGAATTGAATTACATTCAATTACAAGATGTTTTTAAAGGTGTCAATACTGAAACTGCCTATGAGAATTACTTGATGCGTAGTGTTTTAAACAAACTAACTTCAGAACGATTGGCAAAATTATCTTTTGATGATAACCATTATACTCAGGGAAATATTAGTATTGGTAATTTTTTAGAATCTAAAGGTGCATTAGTCGCTACAATTGAATTAAAACCAGAAAAGGCTTTAGAAGGCATTAATGAATTCAACACCCATTTTCAGCAAATTTTCCAGTATGGTTTTTCATCCTTAGAAATAGAAAAAATTAAAAAAACCATGCTTGGTTCT
The DNA here is from genome assembly GCF_017581925.1 of Gelidibacter pelagius. Classification (GTDB taxonomy): domain Bacteria; phylum Bacteroidota; class Bacteroidia; order Flavobacteriales; family Flavobacteriaceae; genus Gelidibacter; species Gelidibacter pelagius. Next base: position 239,877 of record NZ_JAGEVG010000001.1, read on the forward strand.
TTTAAACGGTCAGTATCTGATCAAAAATCAATTTCAGCATCAGGTATGATAAGGCAAATGTATCAGGATTTCTTTTACGGAAATATGATTATATCCTTAGAAGATGAATACCAATTAATGAAAAATAGCTTTTCAAAATTAGATTCTATTCAAGTTCTGAAAGCGCTTAAAGCAAACAAAAAAGATACGCCTTTTCATTATCTACTGACTACAAATAGTGACGATTCAAAACGCTTACCCAATAGGCAAGAGTTAATAAGTGCAGCAAAAAAAATCAAAACACAAAAAGCAACTCCCTATAAAGACACTATCGATGTTCCTGAAGTATTACTAAATGAAACGCCAAAGGGTGGTACTGTTCAACGTGTTGTAGCTATCCCGGAAATTGATGCGCAAGAAATACATTTAAGTAATGGAGCAATGGTGGTTTATAAAAAATCACCTCTAGATCAAAATAAAATTTTACTGGCTGGATTTAGAAAAGGTGGTTTTTATGCTGTAGATAGCACCAACTACCTTAATGCGCAATACACAGCGCCTACGGTTTCAATGAGTGGTTATGGCGACTTCTCCAGAGAAGCATTAAGTTATTATTTAGCAGGTAATAGCGCGAAGGTTCAGTTCCTGATTGATAGAACACGATCTGGCCTTTTTGGAAGTACCAATACTAAAGATATTAAAACATTTTTCGAATTGTTTTATTTGAAAGCCACACAGCCAAGAGTAGACAGTCTGCTTTTTAACCAATTAAAAGAAATGGCCATAGCTAAGATCTCAAATAAACCAGAATCTGCTAAAGAGAAATTTCAAGAAGAGTTTAAATATATAGTTCGCGGAAAAGATTACACAACCGTATCACAGTCTAAAGAAAGCTTAGAAACAAACTTACAACAGCAGGCAATAACAGACATTTATAATAACTATTTTGGTGTTGCAGACAATTATGTACTGACACTTATTACAGATAAAGAACTGGAGGACATCCTACCGTATATAAAAACCTATATTGGAGGCATTCCAAAAGGAGAATTTGACAATTCTTACAAATATAAACCACACCCCATTCATAAGAAGGATGTTGATTATATAAAACACAATGGCGATTCACCTAAGGCGGTATTCTCATTAGTTTTTCAACAAGACCACAAGTTAAAAGACATTCCAAACTTGGAAGTACAGAACCAACTTTTAGAAGCAATATTAAAACTAAAACTTAATAAGCGACTACGTGAAGAGTTGGGCGTTGTATACGGGGTCAGTGTATCCATAAGTGCTACAAGCCATCCTACGCCCTTAAGCAGACAAACCATTGCTTTAGTTTGTGATCCTTCAGATGTAGACATGATCACTACTGAAATAAAATCCATTCTAAAAGGTGTCGGTTCAGGAAAAACTAACATCGCACAACATCTGGAAACAGTAAAAACAAATCTAATTAAGAACTTCCACATTAATAAGCAAAGAAATTCTTTTTGGACAAAGAGTATTAGGGATTATTATTTTAATCAGTATGATAATTGGGAATTCGTTACTGATTATGAAGCATTAGTAAACAAAGTTTCTGCAACAGATTTATCAAAAAACGCTAAAACATATTTTTTAAAGACACCGCGAATTAAGGCCGTCTTATATCCAAAAAATTATTAATTATTAACCTTTATAAATTTAACAGAATGATTATGAAAAAAACACTCAAACATTTTTTTGCTTTAACAGCAATTTTTTCGCTAGCAGTAAGCTGTAGTAGCGACGATGATGCGACAGATCCGGTACTTCCAGCAGAAGTGGGGATGACAAGTTTTGGTTTTTATGCGAACGACAATTCAGGAGTCTTGCTTAGTGATTATGTTATAGAAAATATAACATCGACCGAGATTAGTATATCTCTGCCTAATGAGACTGATTTGTCAAGCTTAGTAGCAAGCTTTACCACGACAGAAGGGGATGTTGTGAAAGTTGGTTCTATAGTACAAGTTAGTGGTACAACGGCCAACGATTTTTCTGCCGCGGTAGAATATTTAGTTACCGAAGGTACCACCAATAAAATTTACACGGTATCAGTAGGTAAGATGGCGAGTTCTGTGTGGAGTCTGTTCTCTTCTTATACTGAAGATGACATATCAGATATTTCATTAAGAATTAACCCATCAAACTCTTTGCCTTACATTGCTTATATTAGTCAAAGGGAAAGCCCTGACGATCGAAAAATGAATCTTATTAACTATGATGGTACTACATGGAGCAGAATTGGAGCTAAAGATTTTTCAAATTTCAGAGCGCGATCTGTTGATTTAGAATTTAACTCAACAGGAACACCTTATGTCAGCTTTATGGAAGATACAGACATCAAGGAAGCGTCAGTAATGGCATATGAAAGCGGCTCATGGGACTATGTAGGAGGCGTTCCCTACACGGGCACTAAGGCAGGTGACAATACATTAGCTATTACTAGTGATAATACAATTTATGGCTTCTATGTACACGACGAAAGAGATGATGATAGACGAAGTGTGTTTTCGAAAACTTTTTCTGGTGGTGCATGGTCAGATCTTACCATAACTGGAAGAACTGGAGCAGCAAGAGTTGTTAAATCTAAAGTAGTCAATGATGTGGTTTATCTTGCAGCACTAGACTTCGGAAACCTTCAATCTGTATCAGTATATAAATACGAAAATGGCGCATGGACGACATTAGCTGATAAAATGAAAGAAAATGAAGAAAACACCATTTATTCATATGATTTAGAATTGGATGTTGACCAAGACGGCAACGTTTATTTAGCCTATGCTGAAAATAACGGACCAAGTACAGATTATCAAATTCGTGTTAAAAAATACGATGCCGAAGCAGCTACTTGGAGTACGCTTGGTGATTTAGTAGTGACGTCTCAAGTTAGAGATTTTGCTCTTGCGGTAAACAAGTTCAAAGTTCCAATGTTATTGTATCAAAACGATACCAAAACACCAGTTTTTCTACCATTTGATAATGATGTTAATAACTGGGGAACTCCGGTAACGTTTGCAGCATCAGATGCGAGTAGCTTAAAACTTGAAGTGGCACCTAACGGAATTTCGTATGCGTCATTCTTAGTAAGCAATCAATTAAGTTTACATAAATTTGATTCTCCAGATAATCAATAAAGTAGTCTAATGCAATAGTATAAAATAAGCGGGGTACAATAAACTCCGCTTATTTATTTTTAAAATAATAGATATGGACTTCATTTTTAAGTTTCTTATTATATGTTTCTTATCATTAACTACCTTTTCTCAAGCTCAAAATTCAGTAAATTGGGCTAAGGGAAATGTATTAAAATATACCAAGTCATTAAAAAAAAGTAAGGGACTCAATAATGTACTGGTTTCTAATGGTGATACGATTGTCGAGACCAATAGAAAAGGAGCATTTAAAATTCCAATAAAAGCTGGACAGGTAATTTTTCCTATTCTACCTTCTGGTTATAAATACACCAATCCAGAAAAATGGTGGTTTAATGTACCCGATAGTTTAGAGGGAGAGTCATACATTGATATAACTTTTGGACTGCAAAGAGTTAAAAAGAAGAAAAAGTTTAAATTCTTGGCAATAGGTGATATTCAAGTTGGAACCAATGAGGAGTTAACCCAAGCCACAAAATCTATATTGCAGGAACTGCTTAATAGAAATGATTATGATTTTAGTATCTATTTAGGCGATTTAGTAAATGATTCCCCAGAATTATTTGTACCTCTAAAACAATTAATAGATCATGTCCCTCAACAATCATGGGTAGTTTATGGCAACCATGATAGAGATTTTACGGGCGATAAAACAAAACAACCTCAAAAGTTTAGAGAACATTTTGGATCAGAAACCTATGCCTACTTTTATAATAAGGTGCTGTTCATTTCATTAAACAGTATCACGCCTGAAGGAAAATTTGGTTATTCAGGTAGATATCAAAATAGTCAACTTCGATTTTTATCCCAACTACTAAAAACAATAGACTACGAGTATCCTATAGTAATTAATCAACATATCCCCCTTATGTGGATGAAAAACAAACAAGATGTCCTCAATATCTTAGACTCGTTTAAAAACGTTTTGTTTTTAACAGGACACTCTCACACTGTATTTCAAAATAATATTGAAACACCATCGGGCAATACTATTCACGAACTTACAGCTGGTGCTGTGTCCGGGAACTGGTGGACAGGGCAGAAAGATTGGCAAGGTATTCCTGTCTCTTTAATGAGCTGTGGGACGCCAAAGGGGTATTTTGAAATCGAATTTGATAAAACAGAGTATAAAATTAATTACAAGGGAGTAGACTTGCCAAGTAACAAGCAGTTTAGTGTTTGGCTTGGCGATATGGATGCAGAGCCATTAGCATCCTTGTCAAAAAATAATGAGTTTTATATCAATGTTTTTGCTGGTTCAAATAGTACACAGGTTTCTATAACATTACCCAATGGTGAAATTATTTCATTAAAAAAGGACTTCGTTGTTGATCCTCATGTGAATTACATAAGACGTTCTCAAATTGAAGGGGACAGTCCAGATAAAAACAGTAAAAAAGCACCTTACCTAAGGAGAAAATCACATCATATATGGAAGGGAGTGTTACCAGATAATATAGCCGCAGGCTATCATAAAATTGAAATTTTAATCCAAGACCCTCATTTATCGACAATTAAACAGTCTTTTTGGATCCAAAAGTAATAATAGCAGTTTATATCCTGTTAGAAATGAATTTCAAGACTTAGATCCTTGATTTAAATTAATCTCTTGAATTTTGTGATATCCCATTTCCAGCTGCCAGTTTTCTCATCGCGTAAATCGGTTAACAACTGTCACTTGGCAATTTCGGTATCCTAATTCCAAGATGTTTTTTTAGGTTCTTTTCTCCGCATTGCTTATGATTATTGAAAGAATGTAATTGTATTAGGCCCTGTCACTATTTTTAGCGCAAAAGTCCTTCAAATAGGCGTGAACAAGCCATAGCTTACATGCTTCTTAAAGACTTAATAATTCATAAGCCCCAACGAGCTCGGGCGATTCAAATGGGTTTTGGTAGTACTCAATTTCTTATGCCCTAAACTAACACTGATAATTTCAGTGGAGCAACCATTGTTCCTCATGGTATTTGTTAGGGTATATCTTGCTACCTAACTCGTTAACCTTCCAGTAATGACATATAGTTTTCCGATTTTTTTAAGTCTTTATTAAATGTCCTTAAAACTTTATCCTTTCTATTTTTGATCTGTATGGGACTAATCTTTTCTTTTAAAAGGATCGGAAGTACATAATGACTTAGAGAATTTTAAGCTTTATATGAGTCTAAAATATTTCTTATTGGCTCTATTATTTTCATTGAAAAATGAGCTTGAGTTTTGGATCTCGTATAAAATATTCTACCGTCCGAAACGTCTGATCATACGAGTTTTAGCATATCAGAAAAGTTCATTCTTCTGGTGTAGAGGCTAAATAAGAAGTAATCATGGGGTACCTGATTTGAGATAAGGTATGTCCACAAAAAATCTTCACATCGAACGATTTTTTATTAACACCAAATCCTATTTTCCTATAATTGCCAATCCTCAATTTCCCTTCAAATACTAATTCATTCCTGACGAATACTAAAACACCACCAACTCAAGCAAAACATCATACTACTTTAGAGGTAAATAAAATATAAACCTTTAAAACATAACAGTATGAAAACCTTAAAAAACAGTATGTTCATCGGATTGCTTCTCTTGGCAACGTCCGTATTTTCACAAAACAAAGAAGTAGAATTTGACATTTACACCACGTCAGCCTCCAAGGCTTCCCGCTACCTTTTGGCAGATCATGTGGCGCTTAGAGATTGCCCTGCAACACAGTGCCAACAATTGACCACCATTGCCATTGGTACCAATGTGCGATTATTGGCAAAAAGCGAAAGCCCACAAACCATTGATGGCGTTACCAGCAGATGGTATAAAGTAAAAATGGGGCCTCAGATAGGATGGATTTGGGGTGGTTTGATTTCCCAAAAAACAATGGTCAGTAACACTAATCCTGAAATTAGATTCGTTTTTGGTGAAGCAGGGTTGGACAGTAATTCGCAACAACAATTCCAAATTAGAGCCATCAAGAATGGCGTTGAATTGGATAAAATTTTGCTCAGATCAAATACCTTAACGTATTCTGGAATAGAACTACTTAAAAATCAAGATCAGGATATCATCAGTTTGAGCTCAAATGAAGAAGGCAACTTTAATGTGATCGACAGTCCAATGTTCGTGGTTTTTAAAGACGACAGATTACAAAAAACGACCTCTTTAACAAGTTCAACGGAAGTACAAAACGATGCTTTTAAACTTTAAACTTCAGAATCTGAGAATTAAAATCAATTGGCCTATGGCAAAAAAGTGCTGTTTCATTTTTGAAACAGCACTTTTTTATTAGTTATAGATTGGAATTTTTATTTTAGAAAACAATAAAAGAACAAGTAATAAATGATCTATTGATTTGAAAAGAAATGTTTAGAAAATCAAAATAATCAAGTCTATGTATTTAAGATTATGATTGTTAAGAATATAAATCTTCTACTAAAAAGGCATATATTTAATTTATAATTAAAATGGATTTAGAACGAATGCTATTTTATAGTCTTTCATGTTCTTTAATTATCCAAATGCAAATTGGAGATTATATTCGGGATGCATTTCATTAAAAATTGCGCGGGGAGAATCAATTGTCTACTCTAATATTTAAATTATCGCTTATCCTAACTGTTATAAACACTTTTATGAAATCTTCAATCCATCTTTATTTGTTTCTCATAATTCCCATATTTTTTTCATGTCATCAGATCAAAAAAAATCAAAAAATAAGCACCGATAAACCGACTGAATTCTCACGTGTTATAGTTGGAGCGGAACAATTATTTTCATCAGAATTCTTTTCTAAAATTCAGAATAAACGAATTGGCTTAATTACAAATCATACAGGCTTGTTGCCCGACGGTCAGCATATCATAGATGTTCTTTATAAACATCCAGAAGTTGAATTGACTTTACTCTTTGGGCCTGAACATGGACTACGAGGAGAGGAAGATACTCACGTTGAGCATGGCGTGGATTTTGAAACTGGTTTAAAAATTATTTCACTTTACGGCAAAACACGTAAACCTACCGCTGAGACGTTAGCCCATGTAGACGTCCTGATTTTTGACATACAAGACATAGGTGCAAGATATTACACTTATATAAAAACCATGTTGTGGGCCCAAGAGGCGGCGGCGGAACAAAAAGTACCATTCATCGTCTTGGATCGTCCAAACCCTATTGGGGGAGAATATGTAAATGGACCGGTTGAGCCGATTGCCGAAAACGGATCGATTCCAATTACCCATGGCATGACCATTGGGGAACTTGCACTCATGTTCAATGAAAATCGAAAAGATAATGGACTTGCAAAAGCGGACTTAACAGTCATTCCCATGAAAAACTATGGCAGACAGCAATGGTATGACGAAACAGGGCTGCCTTGGATAAAACCTTCTCCAAATATGCTTACTCTTAAAACCGCAACGATGTATCCTGCCACCTGCTTAATTGAAGGCACCAATGTATCGGATGGTCGGGGAACGATGCGTCCATTTGAACAGATAGGTGCGCCATGGATAAACGGCACTAAATTGGCCGAACATTTAAATAGTTACCAATTGGATGGAATAGAATTTAAACCAATCCGCTTTGTACCGGATAGTATTGTAGATGGCATTAAAATTTACCCTCCAAAATTTCTGGGTGAAGAAGTGGAAGGGATTGAAATGATAGTAACTGATAGGAATACATTCAAATCGGCCCATGCAGGCATCTATATCTTACACGCGTTAAGAACATTATATCAAGAACGACTTGAACTAAGACCGCGAAGGTTAGATGGTTTGCTCGGTACTCCAGAAATTCGTTTGAAATTAGAGGCTGGCGAATCCCCAAAAACAATAATAGAGGACTGGGCAATCGAAGTCGATAGTTTTAAACAAAAAAGAAAGCGTTACCTACTTTATTAGCTATTTGATATTTTATTATGGATGATGGCTTCATGCATCGAAGTATTTTACCATTCAACAAAAGAAATCCCCAGACCCACGGTAGTTTGATAGTGGTTATAATCGATCAGATTTTCGCCATAACCGCTAAATATCTGTAAATGGCCTCTCAGGTTATTTCTGATCGGGTACATATAATTAAATTGAACGCTCCCATGATTGTCCTTAAACGACAATGAGTTACGTAACAAAAGATTCAAACTATGGCCATTTTTTCTATAGATAACGTTGGCTTCAGCACGTCCAAGATAATCTTCAATCTCTGGATTGTCATCTTCTTCAGAGCCCCCGCCAACCCTAATCCAAGGTTTTACATAAATTTGGAAATTATCATGTTCCATTGCAAAATGAAAAATTAGTCTATTCCAGCTCCTTGAAATAGGATCAGGTCTTCCATTCGATTGATGATTAAAAGCAAAACCAGCCATTTTAGCTTCAAAACCTAAAAAATTAAAATTAAGAGGATAGTTGAAAATAAGCTCAGGTTCGTAATTGAGTTCTCTAAAAGGTCGTGATAATTGCTTGTTATAAACTTGCCAATGGGCTATTTGTGTATAGCCTACCCAAATGTCTCCTTTTCCAAATAAAAACGATTGGATCAACTTGGTTTTGAAACTGATCTGAAATTTAACTTCGGTAGAATGAAGTCGAATCGGTTCGTCAAAGGCGGGCTCTTGTCCCACGCTTTGAGGCTGTGTATTGATGCGATTGGTCCAATGTACGGGCATCACGTAAAAGGGTTGGTAGGAATTCAACCTGAAGGTACCATTTCTATCTTTGCGATCGAGTTCCCAAGCTTGCGATAGGGTCTGGGTAACTATGGAATCTTTTTTCCTAAATAAGCCTTGGGCTTTTATATTGGTAGTAACTGTTACAAAAATGATAATAAAAGAAAGTCTTATAAATGGCATAAAATAGTGGTGATGATTACGTTATTATGTCGCTATTTCACAAACTCAGCCAAATATTTATCTCTTATTATTTGTCCAACAGGTTTGTTCTCAATTTTGCTTTCCAACCATGAAATGATGTCTAAATACAAAAATGCGCGGCGCTCATAAGGATGATCCTCATAAGTTTTTAAAGTTTTGTGAAGTTCAATGAATGCGTTTTTCAAATCGTGCGGATAAATATCCTGCAAGCCTTTGATAAACTTTATCATTTCCTTTTGAACTTCATACAGATCGTTAATTTTGATAAGGAACTTATAGGTGCTTTTCAATAGACTATCCATATGATAATCCACTCCAGCCTCATAATGTGCCACCAAATTTAAAACGCGGGCAAAAGTCTGCAAATCTTCACGCATGGACAGTGATTTATTAGAAATAATCTTATCCAAATAGAAAATACAAGCTTTGTTATTTCCTGCTCCAAATTGTAAGCTTGCAAATTTATAGTAAAAAATCATTTTATGGTGCTCATCCAGACGATTGTTGTACTTTTTTAATTTATTTTCAATTCTTGGGATGAGGTTCAAGCCTTCATCAAAACTGCCGTCAATAAAATGCTGATTGATTCTGTGAAAATTCAAATATAAAAAGACCAATGCATCCACGTTTTCGTCCTTAGGGAAATCTGGTGCTTCCAATTGATCTTCTAAAATTTCAAGCTGTTTTAAAAATCTCGGCTTATTTCTGATGAAAAATAGGGCTTCCAAAAGGTAATTATTTCCTTTTAAAAAGAATACGGGATTCAAGCTGATCATGTGCGGATTGTCATAAAACAAATGCACCCATTTTGAAGCGTATTTATAGCAGTTTAAAAAGTCCTGCAACAAAAAACTGTACCACAAATAGGAGTTATAGAGCCATAATTTCTCTCTGAAGCCAATCTGCGAAATTTCAAATTTTGGCAATCGATCATTGAAATAGGTTTTTATTTTTTGTCCTTCTTCTGCATTTTTTACGTAACCCGTTTTTAGGATAATACTGTACAATTGCAGTGATAAATTGGAGAGCTTACTGGTTATAACATTCAATTCACTCAATTCTTTAGCTTGAATGGTGAGCTCATCGGCACGGGTACTGATGCTTCGTGTAATGTACTGTGACTCGATAATTTTTTCGAGTTCAACAATCTCATAGGCGAGATTTTTCTCTTCATTTTGCATGGCAAGCTCTTTAGCCTTGTCGAGAATTCTTAAGCTTTGTTTATAGAGGCCTTTATGATATAAAATAGAGGCAAAATCAAGCTGTTCGCGTATCTGTGATCGAATATTTTGATGGGAAGGATTGAGTTTTAAGCTGATTAAAATCTGCTTATATAAATGTGCCTTCACATTCGCCAATTGTTGCTTTTTGACAATTCCCGTTTTTATGATTGCCGGTTCATCATAGCTCTTGGCTTTGTCAAAATAATTGAAAAGGTTTAAAAACTTAGAGTCAGCATTAACATCAAGCCGCCCAACATACAGTTTAAACTGTCGCTTCTCGGACTTGGTCAATGATTTTACCAACTGAAATAAATTATCTTTTTGCTCTTTAGTCATCACGTTAAAATGGCACTTAAGTACATGAATATCAATTATATAAAATATTTAAAATCGACTGAACGTCGTAAAAGTAAAAGCATTGCTCGGCTGAATTTAAATACAAAGTATAAATTAGCTTGTCAATACAAAAATAATATGCAACAAATGTCTGATAATAATGTTCAAATTTTCGACACTACTTTAAGAGATGGCGAGCAAGTCCCTGGATGCAAGCTAAATACCAATCAAAAATTGGTTATAGCTGAGCAACTCGAGCATTTAGGCGTTGATGTCATTGAAGCTGGTTTTCCGGTTTCAAGTCCTGGCGATTTCAAATCTGTTGAAGAAATTTCGAAATTAATAAAAAACACAATTGTTTGCGGATTGACACGTGCGGTTGAAAACGATATCAAAGTTGCCGCAAACGCACTAAGATATGCAAAGTATCCGAGAATCCACACGGGTATTGGTACTTCGGCATCGCACATTAAATATAAATTCAATTCCAATCAGGATGCGATTTTGGAACGTGCCTTTGAAGCAGTCAAATTTGCAAAATCATTCGTAGAAGATGTTGAGTTTTATGCGGAAGATGCAGGCCGGACGGATAACGAATTTTTAGCCCGTGTTTGCGAAATGGCCATTAAAGCTGGAGCAACGGTCTTAAATATTCCTGATACCACTGGGTATTGTTTACCAAGTGAATACGGAGCAAAAATTAAATATCTAAAAGAAAATGTCAAAGGCATTGAGAAGGCTATTTTATCCTGTCATTGCCATAATGACTTAGGTTTGGCAACTGCCAACTCTATTGAAGGCGTGATCAATGGAGCAAGACAAATTGAATGTACCATCAACGGAATAGGGGAGCGCGCTGGAAATACTGCACTTGAAGAAGTGGTTATGGTATTAAAACAACATCCTTATCTTAATTTGGATACCAATATAAACACTCAGCATTTATATGGAATCAGTCAACTGGTTTCGGAAAGTATGGGTATTTATACTCAGCCGAACAAGGCCATTGTTGGCGCTAATGCTTTTGCGCACAGTTCAGGAATCCATCAGGATGGCGTGATTAAGAACCGGGAAACCTATGAAATTATCAATCCACTCGATGTTGGCGTTACAGAGTCTGCCATTGTGCTGACTGCCCGAAGTGGTCGTGCAGCATTGGCATATCGCGCTAAAAATGTGGGTTATGAATTGACAAAATTACAGTTGGATTCAGTTTATGCCAATTTCTTGGATTTTGCCGATTTGAAAAAGGAAGTTGATGATAAAGATATCCATCAGATTATCGAAACCAGTAAAGTATACCAACAAATAATTTCAGCTTAAGATGGGAAAAACATTGTTTGATAAAGTTTGGGATGCACATGTTGTTGATACTATTGATAATGGGCCACAAATTCTTTATATCGATAAACACCTGATTCATGAAGTAACGAGTCCACAAGCTTTTAATGAACTTGAAGAACGCAACATTCCAGTATTCAGACCGGATCAGATTGTTGCAACGGCCGATCATAATACGCCTACAATCAATCAGCATCTGCCAATTAAAGATGAGCTTTCCAGAAAACAGTTGGAGCAGCTTTCTGAAAATTGCAAAAAAAATAATATTACGCTCTATGAATTAGGCCATAAATACAACGGCATTGTACACGTCATGGCGCCAGAATTGGGCATCACCCAACCGGGAATGACCATTGTGTGCGGTGACAGTCATACTTCAACCCATGGTGCTTTTGGAACCATCGCCTTCGGAATTGGGACCAGTCAAGTGGCGCAGGTTTTTGCGAGTCAGTGTTTATTGCTTACAAAACCGAAAAGTTTGAGAGTATCGGTAAATGGAAAGCTGAAAAATGGCGTACTTCCAAAAGATGTCATTTTATATATCATTTCAAAAATCGGTACCAATGCCGGTACAGGTTTCTTTTGTGAATATGCAGGTGATGTGTTTGAAAATATGTCAATGGAAGGTCGTATGACCGTATGTAATATGAGTATTGAAATGGGCGCGCGTGGTGGCATGATCGCACCAGATGAGACGACATTTGAATACGTAAAAGGTCGAAAATTTGCTCCAAAAGGTGAAGCATTCGATAAAAAAGTTGTGTATTGGAAAACGCTTCCAACCGATAATAATGCTGTTTTCGATAAAGAATATCACTTTGATGCCGAAGATATTGAGCCAATGCTTACCTATGGTACGAACCCAGGAATGGGAATCAAAATTTCAGAGTTTATACCTGAAACCAGTGATGCTTCTTTTGAAAAAGCCTTGGATTATATGAACTTTAAGAAAGGTGAAACCTTGATTGACAAACCTATCAATTTTGTTTTTATAGGAAGTTGTACCAATTCGAGAATTGAAGATTTTAGAATTGCGGCAAATTATATCAAGGGAAAACAAAAAGCAGATAACGTAACGGCATGGTTAGTTCCTGGAAGTAAACAAGTGGAAGCCCAAATTATAGAAGAAGGCCTAAAAGCCATTTTCGATGATGCTGGATTTGAACTGCGTCAACCGGGATGTTCTGCATGTTTGGCCATGAACGATGATAAAATTCCACAAGGTGAATATTGTGTCTCTACCTCCAATAGAAATTTTGAAGGCAGACAAGGTCAAGGCGCACGTACTATTTTAGCAAGTCCATTAATGGCTGCTGCAACCGCCGTAGAAGGAAAGATAATTGATATTACGAAACAGTTGAATTAGAAACTCAACCTGTCAGGTTTTTAAAACCTGACAGGTTTGAAAAAGACACAGGAAAAATATTAGTGAAAATAATTTAATAAGATACCCGCATTCGCGGGCATTTAGATGGAAAAATTTAAAACATTAACAGCAACAGCAATCCCATTGGATATCGAAAACGTCGATACGGATCAAATTATCCCTGCGCGTTTTTTGAAAGTTACCAATAGAGATGGTTTTGGCCAAAACCTATTTAGAGATTGGCGATTTCAAAAAGATGGTTCGGTTAATACCAATTTTGTGTTGAACCAGCCTCAATTTGATGGGCCTATTTTAGTCGCTGGAGATAATTTTGGATGTGGCAGTAGTAGAGAACATGCGGCATGGGCATTAACCGATTATGGATTTAAAGTGATCGTCTCAAGTTTCTTTGCAGATATCTTTAAAGGGAATGCGCTTAACAACGGATTACTTCCAGTTCAGGTCTCTCCCGAATTTTTAAAAGAATTGATGACAACGATTCAAGCAGATCCAAGGACTAAAATCACTGTGGATTTAGAAGCGCAAACCATAGGTGTTGATGGTTCAAATCATTCAGAAGCTTTTGAAATTGATGCCTACAAAAAAACCTGTATGATCAATGGCTATGATGATATTGATTATTTATTGAGCAAAAAAGAAACGATCGAAGCATTTGAGAAGACGTTGCAAGCGTATTAAAAAAATAGGCTTTAAACCAACCTGCAAGGTTTTAAAAACCTTGTAGGTTTGAGAAAGACAAAAAAAGAAAGATAATCACTAAAATAAATGAAGACAGGACGAGATTCCTGCCTTCGCAGGAATTTATGAAATTAAAAATAGCTGTATTGCCAGGAGATGGCATAGGACCTGAAGTAACCGCACAAGCTGTCAAAGTGTTGAAAGCGATTGCGCAAGAATTTGATCATTCGTTTCAATTCAAATATGCGCCGGTAGGTGCTGTAGCCATTGATGAAACTGGCGATCCATTACCAAAAGAAACACTCGATTTATGTAAAGCAACTGATGCTATACTATTTGGCGCCATTGGTGATCCAAAATATGACAATAATCCGGATGCTCAAGTGCGCCCTGAACAAGGCTTGCTAAAACTGCGCAAAGAATTGGGTTTATATGCCAATATCAGACCTGTTAAGGCGTATGATACGCTTTTGGACAAATCGCCCTTAAAGAAACAATTTATAAAGGGCACTGATATATGTATCTATAGAGAATTGACTGGAGGTATTTACTTCGGTGAAAAGACGCTTAGCGAAGACGGAAATACAGCCTCTGATTTATGTGTGTATTCACGATCAGAAATTGAGCGCATCACCCATTTGGCATTCAAATCGGCACAATCGAGAAAGCGAAAAGTGACCTTGGTAGATAAAGCCAACGTTTTGGAATCGTCGCGTTTATGGCGAAAAGTGGTGACAGAAATTTCACAGGAATATAAAGACGTCAAACTCGATTACTTATTTGTTGATAATGCAGCGATGCAAATCATTTTAAATCCGAGACAATTTGACGTTATCTTGACTGAAAATATGTTTGGTGATATTATAAGCGACGAGGCGAGTGTGATAGGTGGTTCTATTGGGCTATTGGCTTCTGCATCGGTTGGAGATTACTTCGCCATGTTTGAACCAATTCATGGCTCTTATCCGCAGGCAAAAGATTTGGGGATTGCCAATCCTATTGCTTCAATATTATCCGCAGCCATGTTGTTGGATCATTTTGAATTATTTGAAGAAGCAGAATTAATTAGAGAAGGCGTAGAGCGTTCGTTAAAATTAAACATTACCACACCAGATTTAAATACCAAATTCAATCATATTTCAACGACCAAGGTGGGCGATTTCATTGAAGATTTTATAAATAATCCAAAGGACACTAATATGAATTTCACAAACATTCATTTAGGACAATCTACTATTATTTAAAGTTAATTTAGTTAGTCAGAATTATTAAATAGTAGCTCTTCAGAAAAGCATCCTTTACGGATGCTTTTCGCGTTTTGGATACTTTGCTTTGATTTCTTCTAAGCATAGATTCCCCATGCTGCCTTTATGCGTGTGTTCTTTTGATGTATCCGGTTTATAAGTGCCTTCCTGAACCTGTTGTCCAATAACTTGGTAAGCTTCTCGGAAACTCATACCACCTTCAACCAAAGTGTTCATATTATCTACCGTAAATAAATACTGGTATTTTGCATCGTTTAAATCGATATCCTTGACTTCTATTTGCTGAATGGCGTAGTTGAAAATTTCCAGGATATCCTTAACGTCATTGATGGCAAGAATCATATTCTCCTTCAACAACTGATAATCGCGGTGGTAACCACTTGGGAGGTTATTGGTGATCAGTATCATTTCAGTTTGAAGCGCTTGAATTTTATTGCACTTCCCACGAATTAGTTCAAAGACGTCAGGATTCTTTTTATGCGGCATAATACTGCTTCCCGTGGTCAATTCATCCGGAAACGTGATAAAGCTGAAATTCTGGCTCATATACAGGCAAATATCCATTGCAAAACGCGCCATAGTGTTGCACAAACTGCCTAAAGTCAATGCGATGGTACGTTCACTTTTACCGCGAGCCATTTGCGCGGCAACCACATTGTATTTTAAAGTCGAAAATTGTAATTCCTTAGTCGTCAATTCCCGATCAATTCCGAAAGAGCTCCCGTAACCGGCCGCTGAACCCAACGGATTCTGATCGACGGTTTTTAAAGCTGCGCTAAGCAAATACACATCATCAATAAGCAATTCGGCATAAGCAGAAAACCATAAACCAAAAGACGAGGGCATGGCCACTTGCAAATGTGTGTATCCAGGAAGTAATGCTTTTTTGTGGGTTTCGGCCAAGTCTAACAAGGTGTTGAAAAACACCTCAGTTTTATCGTAGATTATTCCGATATTTTCTTTGTAATAAAGTTGTAGAGCCACTAAAACCTGGTCATTCCTTGAACGCGCCGTATGGATTTTTTTTCCAACCTCGCCCAAGGTTTTGGTCAGTTCAAATTCGATTTTAGAGTGCACATCTTCAAATTGTGGATCGATGGTAAAGCTGCCATCTTCAATTTGTTGTGCTAAAGTTGTTAAGCCCCCTTGTAATTGCACTAATTCGTCCTTCGATAAAATACCGATGGATTGTAACATTTTGGCATGAGCCAAAGACGCCTGAACGTCATATTTGGCAATGTGTAAGTCAATTTCCCTGTCGTTTCCAACGGTGAATTGCTCAATCTTTTTATCAATACTAATACCTTTATCCCAGAGTTTCATAAATTCCTGCGAAGGCAGGAATCCCACCTACACTTCTTTTTAATTATTATTTCTTATCAATTTCAAAAGTAAAAAATCCATCGCACTGTCACATTGAGCGCAGTCGAAATGCATTCATGGTTTTCAATGCTCTTGGAAATAATGCCGCTACTTAACTTTTAGACAGTCATCTACTTTACGATTGTAATTTTTCTAGAACCAAATTTAAACCCATTCCAAATCAAGTCTATATTCTTGGTTCTATATTCTTGCATCTTTTCTACAATATTTCCCGCAACAACTTCACATACAGCTCAATCCCTTCCTCAATCTCACTAATATAAATAAATTCATCTGCGGAATGTGATCGGGTACTATCGCCAGGGCCTAATTTTAACGACGGACAGGATAAAACCGCTTGATCTGAAAGTGTCGGCGACCCATAAGTTCCACGACCCAAAGCGATGCCTGCTTGAACCAAAGCGTGCTCTTTTGGAATGGACGAGGAACTCAATCGTAAACTTCGTGGGATGATGCTATCGCACGGCGCTTCCTTTTGGAGAATGGCCACAATTTCAGCATTGCTATAACAATCATTTACACGCACATCCACCACCAAATCCACTTCTGCAGGAACGGCATTATGTTGTTTTCCGGCTTTTATTTGTGACACCGTCAATTTAACTTCACCTAAAGCCTCTGATGTTTTCTCAAATTTATAATCTTTAAACCATTGCAGCACGTTGATGCAATTGTAAATGGCATTATCATCGTTTGGATGTGCCGAATGGCTTGGCGTTCCTTTTACCTTGGCGTCAAAAACCACAAGACCTTTTTCGGCGATGGCCAGTTGCATTAAGGTTGGTTCACCAACAATGGCCACATCAACTTTCGGAATGATTTTTAACATGCTGTTTAGCCCGTTCGGCCCACTACTTTCTTCTTCTGCGGAAGCGACAATTACCAAATTGTAATTAAGGTCCGGTTGCTCATAAAAGTACGTAAACGTCGCGATTAAAGAGACCAAACAGCCTCCGGCATCATTACTGCCCAAACCAAATAATTTGGTGTCTTCCACAATAGCCTTAAAAGGGTCTTTGGTGTAAGCAGTATTCGGTTTTACGGTATCATGATGAGAGTTGAGCAACAACGTAGGTTTGGACGCATCAAAATGTTTATTCAACGCCCAAACATTGTTAACGGTTCGTTTGTAATCAATATTATATTTCTGAAACCATTGCTCTATTAAGTTAGCAGTTTTGTCTTCTTCAGATGAAAAAGAAGGGATTTCAATCAAGTTTTTTAACAATGCAATGGCATCTGTGGTCAGTTTTTGTATCATTTGGTAATGGTTGTAAAATTAGCCTGGGTGTCAAATAGCATTTCTGGTTTTCCGATGCAGACTTTATGTACGTTTTTTTCAATGGCATGAACACAATTGTTCAGTTTTGGGAGCATGCCGTCCACAATGACTTTATCATTAATTAAATTTTGATAGGATTGGGTCGAGATGTTTTTGATCACTGAGTTTTCATCCGTCACATCTCTCAGAACGCCACTTTTCTCAAAGCAATAATATAACTCCGTTTGATAGTGTTTGGCAAATCCAATGGCCAATTCAGAAGCGATGGTATCGGCATTAGTGTTTAAAAGTTGTCCTTTTTTGTCGTGGGTCAACGCGCAAAATACGGGAGTCACCTTGTGTTCCAATAATACTTGAAGTGTTTTGGTATTCACCTTTTTGACATCGCCAACAAATCCGAAATCGATGGACTTAACGGGACGCTTTTTGGAAATAATGGTATTTCCATCGGCGCCAGAAAACCCGATGGCATTACAATTTTTTGATTGCAGTTGTGCCACGATATTTTTGTTGATTTTTCCGGCATAAACCATGGTGATGAGGTCTAAAGTGGCCTTGTCGGTAATCCGTCTGCCATCAATCATTTTTACTTCAAGACCCAATTGATTGGCCAATTGTGTGGCTAATTTACCACCACCGTGAATCAGAATCTTAGGCGAATCGATAGCTGCAAATACATCCAAAAATGAGGATAATGCCGCTTCATTATCGATGATATTACCGCCTATTTTAATGATTTTTAATGTTTTCATAATATGCCCGTGAAAACGGGTATCTCTAAATTTTCCATCTTATATTTAAGACCTCACAGGTTTTTGAAACCTGTCAGGTCTCTACAAGCTTTCTAATATTTGTTTCAAAACCACCTGCGCCGCAAAGGTCCTATTGTTAGCCTGCTTAATCACGATCGAATTTTCACCATCTAAAACGGCATCTTCTACCACCACATTCCGTCTTACGGGTAAACAGTGCATAAATTTTGCCTTGCCCAATTTCTCTGTCGTCATCATCCAATTAGGGTCCTGATTTAAAACTTTTCCGTAATCTTTATAATTGCTCCAGTTTTTCACATAAACAAAATCGGCATTTTTCAAAGCTTCTTCTTGATTGTGATTAATTGGCGTGTTTTTAGTAATTTTCTCATCAAGCTCATAACCTTCAGGATGTGTGATGGTCAAATCGACGTCCATCTTTTGCATCATTTCCACAAACGAATTGGCGACCGCTTGTGGCAAGGCCTTTGGATGCGGCGCCCATGAAAAAACGACCTTTGGTTTACGTTTCTCAGAAAGTTCGGTTATGGTAATCGCGTCTGCCAAAGCTTGTAACGGATGTGCTGTAGCACTTTCCATATTGACAATGGGCACTGTAGCGTATTTTATAAAACTATTTAAAATATATTCTGAAGCGTCTTTAGCTTTATCTGTTAACGTAGGAAATGCACGGACCGCGATAATATCGGCATATTGTGAAATCACCTGAGCAGCTTCCTTTATATGTTCTGAACTGCCAGTATTCATGATGCTACCATCTTCAAATTCAATATTCCAAGCGTCATTGATATTTAGAATACTCACGTGCATCCCTAAATTTCGCGCTGCTTTTTCTGTACTCAAGCGTGTTCTTAAGCTTGAGTTGAAAAACAACATGACTAAAGTTTTATGTTTTCCTAATTCCGAAAATTCAAAAGGTTGCATTTTGAGTAAAATAGCTTCCTTTATCACTTCGGAGAGGTTGGAAATGTCTTTTATTTCGGTGAATTTTTTCATCTTTAGGTCCCACGGAGGCGGGAATCTCTTTTAGTTAATTTTCTGTTCGATCCTACTTGCAGGTTGATATTCCGTCCCTACAGGACTTTAGTTGTTTGTTAATTCGTTTTCTATTGATATTCCGCCCCTTAGGGGCTGCTCTCTAACCTCGCGATTCCGATAGCTATCTGGAGGAAATCTTCTTATTAAACTTTAATCGTTTTTAAACCTGAGAGGTTTTCAAAACCTCTCAGGTTTTTTCATTTTAAGCACCATTCATCATCACCAACTCCTGTTTCAAGGCTTCAAAAAACACATCGATATGTTCTTTTTGAATAGTTAATGGTGGAAGGATCCTGATTAAATTAGGGTTTTTGGCGCTTCCAGTAAATATCTTGTGAGTATGGATGAGTTTTTTTCGCAATTCGGCTACTGAAAAATCAAATTCCAATCCCAGCATCAATCCACGTCCCTTAATGCTTTTTAAGTGGGGCAGGTTTTGAGCTTTCTGAATAAAATAAGCTGACATCTCCTCCGCATTTTCCATCAAGTTTTCCGATTCCAAAACCTTTAAGACCGCTAAAGAAGCAGCACAGGCCAAATGATTGCCTCCAAATGTAGTTCCTAATAATCCAAAAGAGGCTTTAATATCTTGATGGATTAAGATGCCACCAATTGGAAAACCGTTGCCCATGCCTTTTGCCATGGAAATAATATCTGGTGCCCATCCGTATTTTTGAAATGCGAAGAAATCGCCGGTTCTTCCAAATCCAGATTGGACTTCATCTGCAATTAACATCGCATTGTACGTCTTGCATAACTTTTCCAGACCTTGGTGAAATTCGGTGGTACTTTCATCCAATCCACCCACACCTTGAATGCATTCAATGATGACAGCACAGGTTTCACCTTGTTTTAGGATGTTTTCAACCGCTTTTAAGTCTCCCAAAGCCACAAAATCTACGTGTTGTTGTGCGTTTAATGGGGCGACAATTTTTGGATCGTCAGTGGCGGCAACCGCTGCGGAGGTACGTCCGTGAAAAGAGTTCTTAAACGCAAGGATGTTCTTTTTTCCTGTGTGAAAAGACGCTAATTTGAGCGCGTTTTCATTGGCTTCAGCTCCAGAATTACACAAAAATAACTGGTAGTCCTTACACCCGGAAATA
Organism: Gelidibacter pelagius; assembly: GCF_017581925.1. GTDB lineage: Bacteria > Bacteroidota > Bacteroidia > Flavobacteriales > Flavobacteriaceae > Gelidibacter > Gelidibacter pelagius. The sequence goes on from NZ_JAGEVG010000001.1 coordinate 260,701, forward strand.
CGCCCAAGTTCTTTGGCTAAAGATTCTTGCAACGGATTTTGAATCGCGTTGCTATAAAAACCCAAGTTTTTTACTTGATTGGAAATGGCCGACACATATTCTGGATGTGAATGGCCTATGGAAATCACGGCATGCCCGCCGTATAAATCTAAATACTCGACGCCTTTGTCATCAAAAACGGCAAGGTCTTTGGCACGCACTGGCGAGATGTCAAAAAGCGGATAGACATTAAATAAGCTCATACTTGTTCTTTTCTAATATTACTGATTTTGTTATAGGAAGCAATCATGCCTTGGATCAAGGACGAACTTAAGCCTTTGTGTTCCATTTCATTTAATCCTTCAATAGTACAGCCTTTTGGAGTGGTCACGCGGTCAATCTCCTCTTCAGGATGATGTCCATTGGCAATTAGTAAGCTTGCAGCACCTTCACTGGTGTACATGGCCAATTCTTGAGCTTCTTTGGCGTCAAAACCTAATTGGATGGCGGCCTGGCTTGTTGCGCGAATCAATCGCATCCAAAAAGCAATCCCACTGGCGCAGACTACTGTGGCTGCTTGCATTTGCGACTCCGGAATGGCCAATGAGTGGCCTAATCTGTTAAAAATAGCCTCCGCCACTTTTATGCGTTTACTACCTTTAACATTGCTACAGATGCAGGTCATGGATTTTCCAACGGCAATCGCGGTATTTGGCATGGCTCTGATGATAAATTGATCAGCACCAACGATCGTCTCAATTTTCGCAATGCTAAACCCAGTAACCGTTGAAATCAGGACGTGATTTTCGGTGATTAGGGATTTGATGTCTTTTAAAACACCTTCCAGATGTGAAGGCTGAACGGCTAAAATTATAATATCTGAGTTTTTAACGGCCAATGTGTTGTCCGTAGTGAGAGTCACGTTTTTGTATCCGTCAAATTCAGCGATGCTGTCCGTATTTCTTTTAGTAAGATAAAGTGTCGTGATCGCATTAGTGGTGATCAAACCTTTTGCGATTGATTTCCCTAAATTTCCTGTGCCGATGATTGCTATTTTCATATTTATGCTTGTATTTCGACTCCGCTCAATATAAACTTTGACGGGTATCTTTTTAATTAAACTTTAGTATCCATAACGCTTTCAGGGTTTGAAACCCTGAAAGCGATTATTAAAAAAAATTTGCTTTAAGCAATAATCCTTCCGATTCTTCAAAGCCAAACATCAAATTCATGTTTTGAATCGCTTGTCCTGAAGCACCTTTCAATAGGTTATCCACAGTACTCGTGATTAATAATTTGTTGTTGTGCTTATACAAATGAAGAAGGCATTTATTGGTATTGACCACTTGTTTTAAATGGATCTCTTCATCAGAAACAATTGTAAACGCCGCTTCTTCATAATAAGTGTTGTACAAGTTTTTGGCGTCTTCCAAACTTCCGTCAAAATGAGTATAAGCAGTTGTAAAAATTCCTCTTGAAAAATTCCCTCGATTGGGTACAAGAATGACTTCTGAAATGGCATCTTTTTGCAACTCGTGAATACTTTCATTGATTTCTCCCAAATGCTGATGTGAAAAGGCCTTGTAGTGTGAGAAATTATTGTCACGCCATGAAAAATGGGTTGTATCTGACAATGACGTTCCTGCGCCAGTTGCACCTGTAACGGCGTTGACATGAACATCACTCTTTAATAGATGGTGTGCTGCCAATGGCAAAAGAGCCAATTGAATACCTGTGGCAAAACATCCAGGGTTTGCAATATAGCTTGCTTTTTTAATGGCCTCTTTGTGTAGTTCAGGCAATCCGTAAACAAAATGCATGCCTTGGAAATCACGATCTTTTTCCAATCTAAAATCATTGCTCAAATCGATGATTTTAGTTTTAGAAGAAAATTGATGACTTTCCAAAAATGCTTTCGAATTGCCATGTCCCAAGCACAGAAACAGAACATCTACCTCTGGATTGATCGTACTGGAGAACTCCAGATCGGTGCTGCCCACCAAATCCTGATGTACTTTGTGCACTTTATTTCCAGCGTTGGAAGTACTATAAATAAAATCGAGTTTTGTTTTTGGATGGTTCAAAAGTAATCTGATCAGCTCACCAGCAGTATATCCTGCACCTCCAATAATCCCAACGTCAATCATGATTCTGAATTTACTTGGTGATAAATTTTATTCTGATTTCCAATGATTTTAATAAATCCTTTGGCTTCGTCTGCAGTCCATCCCTTATTCATTTCGCCATAACTACCAAATTTTGCATTCATCAAATCATGTACAGAGCTGATGCCATCTAAAGTGAAATGGTAAGGTTTTAAGGTTACAACGACATCTCCCGACACGTTTTGTTGGCTACTTTCTAAAAAGGCTTCTATGTTGCGCATGACAGGATCTAAATATTGTCCTTCATGCAAATGCATGCCGTAAAAACTGGAGAGGTATTCCTTATGCTGTAATTGCCATTTCGTAAGCGTGTGCTTTTCCAATAAATGGTGTGCTTTTACCGTGATGAGTGCCGCAGCGGCTTCAAAACCAACACGGCCTTTAATGCCTACAATAGTGTCACCAACATGGATGTCACGCCCAATAGCATAAGCCGAGGCAAGTGTGTTTAACGCTTCAATGTTTTTCTCGGGTGTATTCGACTTCCCATTGAGGGCTACAAATTGTCCTTTCTTGAACGTCAAGCTTACTTTTTCTGAACCTTGTTTTTCCAATTGAGACGGATAAGCATGATCTGGCAAAGGTTTTTCTGAAGTTAATGTTTCTTCTCCTCCAACGCTCGTTCCCCAAAGTCCTTTATTGACCGAGTACTTGGCTTTGTCCCATGACATGTCCACACCATTACTTTTGAGATAATCAATTTCTTCCTGTCTGGACAACTTCAAATCTCGAATAGGTGTGATGATTTCAATATGTGGTGCCAAGGTTTGAAAAATCATATCAAAACGGACTTGGTCGTTACCTGCACCTGTACTGCCATGGGCAATATATTGGGCATTGATACTTTTGGCGTATTCAACAATTTCAATGGCTTGAATGATACGTTCTGCACTTACAGATAATGGATAGGTGTTGTTTTTTAACACATTTCCATAAATCAAATATTTGATGACTTTCTCATAGTAAGAGGCCACAGCATCAAGATTCTTATAAGTGGTAACACCCATTTTATAAGCATTAGACTCGATGTTTTTGATTTCGTCAGAAGTAAATCCGCCAGTATTCACACTTACCGCATGTACTTCATAACCTAAATCCTTACTCAAATGAACGGCACAGTAAGACGTATCCAATCCGCCACTATAGGCTAAAACTAATTTTTTGCTCATGATTTATCTTTTTTTAAAAACAAGCTCTGTTTGATTTGTTTTAATCTTTGAAACGTCTTTGTTTTTACTTCTTTTGGTTCGTCTCTATCTTTAGCTTTTGGGTCGTATAGCATGCCTGTACACAAGCACATTCTTTGCTCCATACGCTGAAGGATATCATAGTTTTTACAGGTTTGACACCCGTTCCAGAAACTCTGATCATTCGTCAATTCTGAAAAGGTCACGGGTTTATAGCCCAATTCGCTGTTCATTTTCATAACGGCTAATCCCGTTGTGATACTGAAAATTTTGGAATCTGGAAATTTTTCTCTGGAATGCAGAAAAACACGCGCTTTTATTTTCTTGGCTAAGCCTTGCTCTCTGTAATCAGGATGAACGATCAATCCGGAATTGGCAACAAATTTGCCATGGCCCCAAACTTCGATATAACAAAACCCAGCGAAGGTGTCGCCATCCAAAGCGATTACTGCATTCCCATTTTCCAATTTGGTGATAATATATTCAGGTGTACGTTTTGCAATACCTGTACCTCTTACTTTTGCTGATTCTGCAATGGTGCCGCAAATGATATGAGCATAAATAGCATGAGATTTATTAGCAATAACAATGTCCATTGTTTTGATGTTTAGATTAAAAATAATTTAAGATAATGTTGTCGAGAAAAAGAACCGGACTCACCTAAGTTCCAAAAATAGTGCGCACCCTTAAGGGCGACGGAACAAAACAGGACATATCCTAATACGGTTGCTATTTGTAACAACTGAATTTGAAAAGTAAATTATGTGTGGTGATGTGATCAAGGTAAAAAAAATAAATATACGTTAGTGACTTCTTTTAAGGTTAGAATGCACAGCGTCTGCGCAATACCATTGCGGGACTTGATGGACGTATTTTATTTTTCATTAGAATCATAGATCAAAAGTAACAATTAATTTAATATTTCAAATAATTTTTAACCTTTTTTAAAGAATATAGTCCGTACTCATGAAATTTGAGGCTTTGCTATCTAATAAATTCTTTAAAATGGTATTGTTATAAGCATTGTCTTTTGAAGCTACAAACGTTCGTATTGAAAATGAACGTAAGGCATCATGGACACTTAAGGTTGCAACAGCAGAATCTTTTCTACCAGTAAACGGATATACGTCGGGTCCTCGTTGACAAGAACTGTTTAAATTGACACGACATACCAAGTTCACCAAAGTGTCAATCAAAGGGGCCAAGGTATTGATATCACTACCAAATAAACTGACTTGCTGACCGTAGTTCGATTCCGCCATATCATTTAATGGTTCATCGATATCCTTAAAAGAAAGCACTGGAATTACAGGTCCGAATTGCTCTTCCTGAAATACGCGCATCTCCTTGTTCACAGGGTACAATACCGCTGGGAAAATATAATTTTCAGTGGTTTTTCCGCCTTTCTCATTTAATATTTTCGCGCCTTTTTCAAGTGCATCATCAATTAATTCTTGAATGTATTGCGGCTTATCTGATTCAGGAAGTGGGGTTAATTTAGCACCAGCTTCCCAAGGATTGCCAAATTTTAAAGCATCGACTCTTGCAGAAAAGCGTTTGTTGAACTCATCCACAATGTCTTCATGTACATAAACTATTTTGAGTGCAGTACAACGCTGCCCATTGAATGAGGTGGTACCGGCGATACATTCGTCGATGGCCAAATCCAAATCGGCATCCGCAAGAACAATGGCTGGATTTTTAGCTTCCAAGCCTAAAACCAATCGTAATCTATTACTTTTTGGATGTTGATTTTGAAGGGCATTGGCCGATTTACTATTCCCGATAAGTGCCAGAACATCAACTTTCCCAGACTGCATAATTGGAGTGGCTACCGTCCTTCCACGCCCATAAAGAATATTAACGGCGCCTTTTGGAAAGCTGCTTTGAAAGGCTTCCAATAATGGCGAGATCAATAGCACGCCATATTTTGCGGGCTTGAAGATTACTGTGTTTCCCATGATCAATGCTGGAATCAACAGCGCAAAAGTTTCATTTAAAGGATAGTTGTAAGGCCCTAAACATAAGACGACACCAAGTGGCCCTCTTCGGATATGGGCATAAACACCATCATTTTTTTCAAATTTGGCATTATCGCGATCTAATTGTTTGTATTCTTCAATGGTATCGTAGATATAATCGACCGTTCTGTCAAATTCTTTCTCTGAATCGGGTAAGGTTTTGCCAATTTCCCACATGAGTAATTTCACAATTTCTTCTCGCTTGGTTTTCATTTGGGTGACAAACTTTTCCATGCATTCAATTCGATTTTTGACTTTCATGGTTGGCCATAAACCTTGACCTTTATCATAGGCATTTACCGCAGCATCTAAAGCTTCTAAGGCTTCCTTTTCGCCTAAGGTAGGAATGGTGCCCAATAATGTTGGTTTATAGATTTCAGTGGAAGAGATGGTGGAATAGACTTCTGAGCTATCTCCAGACCAGGGTTTTAATTCGCCATCTACTAAATAGCTGTTTTGATGGATTAGTGATTTGATTTGAAATTGTTCTGGAATAGTATTCATAAGATTGTTTTATACTAAAAATTGAAATAAATCTGGTTTATCGTTGAGGTAATCACCGTAGAAATTGTGAAGCTTCATTTTGGTAATCAGAGGCTCTAAATCATTGGCTGATTTTAACTCCAATCCCACTACGGCAGCACCGTTGTCACGATTTGTTTTTTTCGTGTATTCAAAATAGGTGATATCATCATTTGGGCCTAAAATATCGACCACAAACTCCCGTAACGAACCTGCACGTTGTGGGAATTTGATAATAAAATAATGCTTGAGATTGGCGTATAAAAGGGCGCGTTCTTTTATTTCAGCAGTTCTGGTGATATCATTATTACTTCCGCTGACAATGCAAATGACGTTTTTGCCTTTGATTTCATCGGCATATTGCTCTAAAGCCGCAATACTTAAAGCGCCTGCGGGTTCTACAATTATCGCGTCTTTGTTATAAAGGTCGAGCATGATTTCACAAACCTTACCTTCATCTACGGTAATCATGGCATCCAAATTCTGCTGACAAATAGCAAAATTTAAGTCACCTACGCGTTTTACCGAAGCCCCATCGACAAAATTTTCGATCTTGTTTAACTCAGTATTTCGTTTATTCTGAATTGAGGTGGACATGGACGGAGCGCCTTTAGGTTCCACCCCGATAATTTTTGTATTGGGGGATAATTCCTTAAAAACAGAAGACAATCCAGCCGACAATCCGCCGCCGCCAACAGGAACAAATACATAATGGATAGGATGCTGGGCCTGATCAATAATTTCAAGAGCCATAGTGGCTTGCCCTTCAATCACTTTTTCATCATTAAACGGATGGATAAAGGTTTTGTTCAAGCGTTCACACTCTTCCATTGCAGCAGCGTTGGCATCGTCAAATGTGTCGCCAACTAAAACCACTTCGGTATATTCCTCGCCAAACATATTGACTTGCTCAATTTTTTGTTTTGGGGTGGGTGCAGGCATGAAAATAGTGCCTTTTATTTTCAATAATTTACAAGACAAAGCTACGCCTTGAGCATGGTTTCCAGCACTTGCGCACACGATTCCATTTTCAATTTGTGTAGGGCTCAACGATGCCATTTTATTGTAGGCACCTCTAACTTTGTAAGAACGCACCTGCTGCAGATCCTCGCGTTTAAATATTATGTTTGATTCAAATTCCTTTGAATAGCGCTTGCTAACGGTTAACGGTGTTACTTCAGCAACATCTTGTAGTTTTCGGGCGGCTTCTTCAACAGCGGCCATACTTGGGTAATATATTTTGGTTTCAACCTTCATCACAGTTCTTTAGAGGCAGGAGGATTCTCCTGCCTTTTAAATTAAACACATCCATAGGATGCTAAGATTTCTTTTATACTAAAACTGAATCTTCAATTTCAGAATCAGCTTTTATAACTTTCATGGCGGTCATTGCTGCTCTTAATCGTTTTCCAACCGTCTCGATAGGGTGGTTTCTGATAGCATCGTTAACGGCAATCAATTCTTGATTATCAATGGCATTTGATGTTGAAAAAGAAGTTCCGATAGTTTTTGGATCAACATTCTTCATGAAATCTACCAATAGAGGTTTGGCGGCATGGTCAAATAAGTAACAACCATATTCGGCCGTATCAGAAATAACACGGTTCATCTCGAACAATTTTTTTCTTGCGATAGTATTGGCAATCAGCGGCAATTCGTGTAAAGACTCATAATAGGCTGAATCTTCAATAATCCCCGCACTCACCATAGTATCAAAAGCTAACTCTACTCCAGATTTCACAAAGGCTACCATGAGGACTCCGTGATCGAAATAGGTTTGCTCTGAGATATGATCTGATGTCAGTTCTGTTTTCTCAAAAGCGGTTTCGCCGGTTGCAGCACGCCATTTTAAAAGATTGACATCATCATTGGCCCAGTCTTCCATCATGGTCTGTGAGAAATGTCCAGAAATAATATCGTCCATGTGTTTTTCAAATAATGGCTTTAGAATAGTCTTTAATTCCTCGGCCATTTCATAGGCTTTGATTTTGGCCGGATTTGACAGTCGGTCCATCATATTTGTTATCCCACCATGTTTCAAGGCTTCGGTAATGGTTTCCCAACCTAGCTGAATCAATTTAGCAGCATAATTGGCATTGACGCCTTCTTCAACCATTTTATCGAAGGCAAGGATAGAGCCAGTTTGAAGCACGCCACAAAGAATGGTCTGCTCGCCCATTAAATCACTTTTCACCTCAGCAATAAAAGAAGATTCCAAAACACCTGCTCTATCACCTCCAGTAGCAACCGCATAAGCTTTTGCCTGATCCAAACCTTTTTGTTCTGGATCATTTTCAGGATGCACGGCTATTAACGTTGGAACACCAAAGCCACGCTTATATTCTTCGCGTACTTCTGTTCCAGGACATTTTGGTGCTACCATAATAACGGTAAGGTCTTCACGGATTTTTGTGCCTTCTTCTACGATATTAAAGCCGTGAGAATAGCTTAAGGTTGCGCCTTTCTTCATTAGTGGCATCACGGTTTTTACGACATCGGTATGTTGCTTGTCCGGCGTTAAATTCAGAACTAAATCTGCTGTTGGAATCAATTCGTTATAGGTGCCAGCGGTAAATCCATTGGACGTTGCATTTTTATACGATGCACGCTTCTCTTTAATGGCGGCGTCACGTAAGGCATAAGAAATGTTCAGACCGGAATCGCGCATGTTCAAGCCTTGGTTTAAACCTTGGGCACCACAGCCTACAATAACTATTTTCTTTCCTTTAAGTGCGTTGATGCCATCTTCAAATTCTGAGGCCTCCATAAATCGGCACTTTCCTAATTGCTCTAATTGTAATCTTAACGGTAATGTGTTGAAATAATTTGACATTTTAGTTTTATTTTTAATGTTGAAATGCTTCGAGCATTTTTGATATTTTCATTTCGTCCTTGGTCACTGCAATACGTCCTGAACGGGTAAACTGCATGATTCCGAAAACATTTAATTCACGATGTAATAACTCTAATTCTTCTTTTAGTCCAGATTTTTCGATGACGAAAAAATCTCTGTTAACGGTCACAATTCGGGCGTTGCTTTCTTTTATAATGTTTTGAACTTCACGTTCGTCGTAAAGTAAATTGGTTCTAAGCTTAAATAAGCAAGACTCTTGGTATATAGTCTCTTCTTCGGTATGGTAGTACGCTTTGATGACTTCGACTTGCTTTTCTATCTGACCGATGACTTTTTTCATTCGAACTTCTGTAAGCTTTACAACAATGGTCCATTTTGATACATTTTCAATTTCAGAAACCGATGAGTTGATGCTCTCAATATTGATGTGACGACGCTGAAAGATGGCCGAAATTCGGTTTAATAACCCGATATTATTTTCCGTGTAAATGGAAACGGTATACATATTTATTTCACTCATAGTTGTCATATGATTGTAGAGGTTAGTGGGTAGACTTACAATTTAAATTGTGCCAAAGTCATATTTATTCTCTTCTTTTTACTCAGTTATAATTATTTTTCTTCATACTTCCATCTTCAAGCTTATTCCAGACGAATATCTGAAACGCTTGCACCTGTTGGAATCATAGGGAAAACATTCCCCTCTTTTTCTACTCTTACTTCTAAGAAGTACGGGCCTTCACAAGCCATCATCTCAGCAACAGCTTTTTTTAAATCCTCTCTTTTGGTAACTTTTTGTGCATCGATATAATAGCCTTTTGCAATAGCGACAAAGTCTGGATTGGTCATTTCGGTAGATGCGTACCGTTTTTCAAAAAACAGCTGTTGCCATTGGCGAACCATTCCTAAAAATTCGTTATTCAATACAACAATCTTTACTGGTACTTTTTGCTGAAAAATGGTGCCTAACTCCTGAATGGTCATTTGGTAGCCGCCATCGCCAATAATTGCGACGACATCGCGTTCTGGAGCTGACATTTTGGCTCCGATAGCTGCAGGAAGTGCAAACCCCATTGTTCCCAATCCGCCAGACGTAATATTACTTCTGGTGGTTGTAAATTCAGCATATCGGCAAGCAATCATTTGGTGCTGGCCAACGTCGGATACAATAGCAGCATTTCCTTTGGTCTGAATATTGATTTCCTTAAGCACTTCGCCCATGGTCAATCCTTCTTTTGTAGGATACAGATCATCCTTGATGACTTTTTCGTATTCTATGGTGTACAAATCTTTAAATTGTTGATGCCATTCTGTATGTGAATTTGGTTTTAATAATGGTAACAATTGTGATAAACTTTCTTTGGCATCACCTAAAACCGACACGTCTGTTTTTACATTTTTATCAATCTCAGAAGGATCAATTTCAAAATGAATTATTTTGGCCTGTTTTGCATAAGTCTCTAATTTACCAGTAACCCGATCGTCAAAACGCATGCCTATTGCAATTAAAACATCGCATTCATTGGTCAACACATTAGGCGCATAATTTCCGTGCATACCTACCATACCAACATTTAATGGATGTGCAGTAGGTACCGCGGAAGCACCGAGAATAGTCCATGCCGCAGGAATCCCTGCTTTTTCAATAACGGCTATCAATTCTTTTTCGGCTTCACTTAATATGACTCCTTGCCCCCAAACAATAAACGGTTTTTTGGCGGAATTTATTAAAAGGGCTGCTGCTTTTACATCATCAATGTCCGTTTTTGGAATTGGATTATAGCTTCTGACACCTTTGCATTTTTCATATGAAAAATCGAATTCTTCAAATTGGGCATCTTTGGTAATATCAATCAACACCGGTCCTGGACGTCCACTTCTAGCAAGGTAAAATGCTCTGGCAATTACTTCTGGGATTTGCGAAGCTTTGCTAATTTGGTGGTTCCATTTGGTCACTGGTGTAGAAATGCCGATAATATCGGTTTCCTGAAATGCATCACTGCCCAACAAATGAGATGCTACTTGGCCAGTAATACATACCATTGGCGTAGAATCTATTTGAGCGTCTGCAATTCCTGTGATGAGGTTTGTTGCTCCTGGACCAGAAGTCGCGATAGCAACACCAACTTTTCCTGAAATCCGTGCATAGCCTTGCGCAGCATGAGTAGCACCTTGTTCATGACGTGTAAGTACATGGTGAATCTGATCTCTAAACTTATAAAGCTCATCGTATACAGGCATGATAGCACCACCTGGGTAACCATAAAGGATGTCCACGCCTTCAGCGATGAGGCATCTTATAATGGCTTCACTACCAGAGATACGCATAGTAGTAGGGGTTGTTTTTTCCACTTTATTTAATGTTTGTGTGTCTTTCATATTGAAAACTTTTTTAATTCCTTTAATCCCGATAGCTATCGGGAGGAATCTCAACAATCTTTATAGTTTTATTTATGGCTTCCCAGATCAAAGATTCCTGCCTTCCTGTCTGCCGACAGGCAGGCGCAGGAATTTTAGAATTCATCCGTTACACATCCTTTAGATGCTGATGAAACTGTTCTTGCATATTTATATAGAACGCCTCGATCAAATTTTAACGCTGGTGCCTGCCATTTTGATCGTCTTTCTTGAAGTTCTTCTTCTGATACTTCTAAAGTAATGGTATTGGTTTCGGCATCAATGGTGATCAAATCGCCATTTTTCACCAAAGCAATCGCACCGCCTTCTTGCGCTTCTGGAGTGATATGTCCAACCACAAAACCATGCGTGCCTCCTGAAAAACGACCGTCGGTAATCAATGCAACATCTTGACCTAATCCTGCGCCAATAATGGCTGCGGTTGGTTTTAACATTTCAGGCATTCCAGGACCTCCTTTTGGACCTTCATAGCGAATAACCACAACATCACCTTTTTCAACTTTTCCATCTCTAATGCCATCATTGGCGGCATATTCTCCTTCAAACACCTTTGCTTTTCCAATAAACTTCAGACCTTCTTTCCCGGTTATTTTTGCCACACTTCCTTCTGGAGCGAGATTGCCATAGAGCATGCGTAAATGACCAGAGATTTTTATCGGGTTTTCTATTGGCATAATGACGTCTTGGCCTTCTTTTAAATCGTCGACGTCCAATAAGTTTTCTGCCATGGTTTTTCCGGTAACCGTCATACAATCGCCATGAAGCATTCCTTTTTTCAGGAGATACTTTAAAACTGCAGGAATGCCGCCAACAGCGTGTACATCTTCCATTAGATATTTTCCGCTTGGCTTTAAATCTGCTAAAAATGGCGTATTGTCACTTATATTTTGAAAATCTTTAAGTGTAAAATCTATTTGTGCCGCTCTTGCGATAGCTAAAAAATGAAGTATTGCATTCGTTGAACCTCCAAGGATAGTTACCAGCCTAACCGCGTTCTCCAGAGATTTTCTGGTAATGATGTCTGAGGGTTTGATATCTTTTTCCAATAAGAGCCGCATAGCTTCGCCGGCCTTAACGGATTCTTGTTGTTTATCCTTGCTCAAGGCAGGATTTGATGAATTGAACGGTAAGGTCATTCCTAAGGCTTCAATAGCCGAAGCCATTGTATTTGCAGTGTACATCCCACCACAAGCACCAGCTCCAGGGCACGCTTTTTCTACAATTGTTTGGTATTCGGTTTCTGACATGGTACCGGCAACCTTGCTGCCCCAAGCTTCAAATGCCGAAACAATATCCAATTTTTTACCATTATGACATCCTGAATCGATGGTACCACCATACACTAAGATACTTGGTCGATCTAAACGAATCATCGCCATCAACGCTCCAGGCATATTTTTGTCGCAACCTACTACGGTTACCAAACCATCATAACTCATGGCTTGTACTACGGTTTCCATGGAATCTGCAATGATGTCACGAGAAGGCAAAGAATAACGCATCCCAGGAGTTCCCATTGAAATACCATCGCTTACCCCAATCGTATTGAAAATCAGTCCGATGATATCTTCATTTTTTGTGCCTTCCTTCACCAATTTTGCCAAATCATTCAGGTGCATGTTGCACGGATTGCCTTCGTAACCAGTACTGGCAATTCCAATCATGGGTTTGAAAAAATCTTCGGTAGTCAATCCAATGGCATGCAACATGGCTTGTGCTGCGGGTTGCGTTGGATCTTGCGTGACTGTTTTACTGTATTTATTTAGATTACTCATAGTGCTTTTGAAAGTTTGTTTTTTCGTTGTCCTAAAACTTCTTGTTGGTACAACTGCATTAATTTAAATCCTAATGAATCTGTCCATTTTAAAGGAAATTCATAATCATCCAATGATTTGAGCCCAACAACTTCCGCGGCCGTTCCCGTAAAAAATGAACTGTCTGCTTGTTTTAATTCTTCCAATTTGAAATGTTTTTCTTCAACTGGAATACCTTCTTCACGGCAAATTTCTAAGATGGTAGAACGTGTAATTCCGGCCATGATACTCCCTTTTTTAGGCGTATATAACTTTCCGTCCTTTTCCATAAAGATGTTTGCTCCTGAACATTCTGCAACATTGCCATGCATATCCAATAACAATGCTTCATCAAAACCTGCATCTTTAGCTTCATTGGTGGATAAAATGGAGTTGATATAATGTCCCGTTACTTTGGCTTCAACAAAACAGGATTTTGGATTTGGACGTTCAAATGAAGAGGTCATCACTCGCAGTAATTTATCACCCATCAATTTTCCCCATTCCCAGCACTGCATGGTCAATATGGAGTCTTTTGAAGTATATAATCCCATATTGGCACCGGTAGTGATTAAAGGACGGATATAGGCGTCTGCCAAATTGTTACGTTCCAAAAGATCGTAGGTGATGGCCGTAAGCTCTTCAACAGTATAGTTGAAGGGAATACCCATAACCTTTGCGCCATATTGTAGACGCTCGTAGTGTTCTTTAGCTTTGAAAATCTTGGTGCCTTCAGGAGTTTCGTAAGATCTAATGCCTTCAAAAACCCCATTGCCATAATGCAATGTTTGGCTGTATAAACTGCCCGTTGCCGATTCGGGTTTTAAATACTCACCGTTGTGGTAAATAATAGTTTGGTTGTTGGAATACGCGTTCATAATCATTTAAAGTTTTAAAATTACAATATAAGATTGTTTCAAGGTTTTGAAATTGGTGTTTAAGACTAAACTCAGTGTTTCTCTTTGATATGTAAAATGCTGATAATCAGTTTTATAATTCAATTTATTTATGACGTTCAAAATGCTAAACTTTTAAATTAAAAAAGCCTGTATCTCAATTGATACAGGCTTTTATGGAAATAGCATACTGTATCAACTAACAGGAGTTAATAATAATCACGCTAATAATGATAATATTTTGATTCATACTTTATTAATCTAGGTTGAAATTGAGATCCCGCAAAAAACGCGGAATTAGTTCAACTATCTGTTTTGAATTCATTGCTTCGCAATTCTTTAAAACCGAGTTTTACAAAAAAAAGCCTTCCAATTAAGAGGAAGGCTTTAGTTATATTTTTAAACTTAATGTACCATTCCTCACCGTTGTGAAATAATCACAGCGCTAATAATAGAAATAATATCTAAGTTTTGTTTTTTCATTTGTCCGTCAAAAATCAAAATTTATTATTTCAAAACCTAACATTTTTGTGAAGAATGTGTGAATCTATTTTTCATATTGATTGTTTTCTTATAAAGAATCAAGAACAAAGACTTGATTTTAAATGATTTAAAAATAGTTGTCGTTAAAATTGCCGAATCACCTCTCCTTAGAAATATTTTTTAAAATCCTCAAAAACTTTTGTTTTAAATAGGCTTATTAAGTCATTTTAGTTTTTACTGGAAACTATTGTCTTATTTTAAAGGCTCTAATCATTTTACAGAAGGAAACCTTCAAAGTATGAACTCAAATCTTTAGGCCGAATTCCTACTCGCATTAATATTTCCAAATAAAGAACGCATGACGATCTTTTCGTAAACTTTTATCTGCGCTTCATCCCGCGGTGATTCTTTCTCCAATTCCTGAATTTTCTTTAAGGCAAATTGCTGGATGGTCAAAAGCGGTAATACAATAGATTCCCTTATGCTAATGGAAGCTTTGCCTGAAGGTTCTTCTTGCATCAATTCAGTGTAGCCTGTTAACTTAAGGATCAGACGTTTTGTGATAACGTACTCATCATGGATGATATTCCAGAATTCACCATACTCAGCGTCGTCAGACATGTATTTCGTCAAATCAAAGAAAGATTTAGAGAGTGACATCATGCTGTTTTCTATCAGGGTTTTAAAGAAACTCGAGGTTTTGAAGAGGCGCTGTACTTTTTCAAATTCATTGGCATCTTCATAGTGTTTTAAAGCTGTACCAACACCAAAGAATCCAGGGACATTTTGCTTGAGTTGGCTCCAAGATCCTACAAATGGGATGGCTCTTAAATCTTCAAAAACAAGGCCTTCCGATTTGCCACGTTTGGTTGGCCTACTTCCAATATTGGTTTTGGAATAATATTTTAAGGTACTCATATTCTCTAAATAAGAAATGAATTTTGGATGCGCTTTAAAGTCCGCGTAAGCTTTATAACTCAAGCTTGCCAAATTACCCATGACTTCTCTGTTTTCTGGTTTCATGCGTAAATCGGTATCGCTTAAGCTGTTATATATACCAGAACTGATCAGTTGTTCCAAATTATATTGTGACGAATCCAAAGTTCCAAAATTAGAACTAATGGTCTGCCCTTGTATGGTCAATTGCACTTCTTTGTCTTCAATTGTAGGGCCTAAAGACGCATAAAAATTATGTGTTTTTCCACCACCACGTGCAGGTGGGCCACCACGACCGTCAAAGAAAATAGCGGTGACATCATACTTACGTGAAATTTCAGTGAGGCGTTCTTTTGCTTTGTAAATGGCCCAATTGGCCATTAGATAGCCACCATCTTTGGTACCGTCACTAAACCCAAGCATGATGGTTTGTTTGTTTTTTCTCGATTTTAAATGGGCGCTGTAAGCAGGATTGGTATAAAGCTCTTCCATTATCAAATGCGCGTTTTCCAAATCGGTTATTGTTTCAAAAAGAGGGCCGATATCCACGGGCATCTCCTCTTGAAATGAAACGAGTTTTAACATCGCAAACAATTGCATGACATGTAGTGTGCTTTGGGTATTACTGATGATATATCTGTTGCAAGCCTGTTCGCCATTATTTTCCTGAATAGTTTTAATGGCTTCAATGATTTGTAAGGTTTTGAGCGTTTCTTCCTCTTTAATCAATGAGAAGTCAATTTTACCCTTAATCTTTGAGAGCACGTCCACTTGTTCTTTATGTGAAAGATCAAAATAGTTTTTTGGAAAAATAGTGTTGCCACCATCTAATAATGTTTGCACTAAATCGGTAAATACCTTGTCGTGCGCGCGACTGTCCTGACGGATATCCAAAGTTGAAAAATGAAATCCGAAGAGGTGAATTTTGTTGAGCAAACTGTTGATTTCGGCAACATATAGAGATTGGTGTTTTTGGATGATAATGTCCTTAACCGAATTCAATTCTGCTCTTAAATCCTCTAAAGTCAATTCAGAGGGATTGCCAATCATAAGTTCATAGAGTTCTTTTTCAAGGAACGACATGCTATCTTCTATACCTCTAAAAGTTAGCTTTCTTTTTAAACTTCTAACGTCGCGATAATAATTCTTAATGATGGTTTCTTTTAAACGTGCTGCTACTTTGAGCGTGATTTCAGGGGTTACGAAAGGGTTTCCATCGCGATCGCCACCGGGCCAAAATCCGATATTGATAATGTTGTTGTCTATTTGCTTACCATCAAAAACATTTTGTTGGATATAATCGAAGATGTCTCCAAAGGATTTATAAAAAACATTTTCCAAATACCAGATTAAGCTAACAGCTTCATCGTAAGGGGTCGGTTTTTCATGTTTAAAAAATGGTGTTTTCCCTAATTGAGCGAGTAAATCGTTGATGCGAAGCAAATCGTTTTCCTTAATGGCTTCGGTCAAATCTGTAATAATTCCTAAAACAGATCCTGGATAAAATTGTGTAGGATGTGCGGTTAGGACGATCCGAACTTTAAATTCTTCCAAATATTTTTTGAGGAGTTCCAGCTTATTGTCAGCAGAGACACTTTCCTTCAAACTTCTTAAAGTACCAATCCCGTCCATATTATTGACTATGGGAAATGCCGCATCTTCAATGGCATCAAACAAAACAACCTGTCGTTCAATGTATTGAATAAAGCGAAATAACAAATTAATCTGGCTTTCTGGAGTACGTCGGGCTTGGTATTTTTTGAAAAAAGAATTGACTATAGTGGTAGGGTCATCTCCGGCACTAAAGCCTTTTTGGCAGGTTTCATGAAACAAAGGCAATAAGACACCCGTTTTTGTGACGGCATCAAATGGCAGGGTCATGAAAATTCCGTTATAGATTTGATATTTTGATAAAACACTTTGATTAAATCGTGTTAATTTTGGCTGTTTTGACATTTTTAAAAATTTGTTTGAAACTTTAAAATTACTAAAGCTAAGTGTAACCGCTTGCCATATTTGAAATTTTTACCGAATAACGATATTAGAGCAGACTACTTTTAGGATATCGCAATATAATGGAACTAAAATGTTGAAATCATAGACCATTGAGCATTGTAGATAATAGAAGCGTGCCTACAACTAACAAGATAATTGACAATAATCCTCCTATAATTAGGAAGTGTCTGAATTTATAGACCCCAGTTCCATAAATTAAGGTGTTGGTCTGGTATCCCATTGGCGTAAAAAAGCTAAAATTGGCAGCAAACATGACCGCAAGAATAAATGGCTTTGCAGGTAAATCCAATCCAGCAGCAAGCGTGATGGCTATTGGGGTTATGATGACTGCAGTGGCATTGTTGGATATAAAACCACTTAGGATCATGGTAATCGCAAAGAGAACACCTAAAATAATAATGTTATTCTGACCTGTGAGGAAATTGAGTAGAACCTCAGTGATCCAAATATCTGTTTTGGAGTTGTGCATGGCAATCCCTAACGGAATCATGCCCGCCAATAAAAAAATGATCTGCCAGTTCACCTTTTTGTAAATCTTCGATAAGTTGATGCAGTTTGTTATTAAGAGTAATCCAACTCCAGACAAAGCACTTGATAGGATGGATAGCAAACCACTTGCTGCCAAGCCAACTACCATAATTAATGACAATAAACTTATGATTCTTTTATAAGGATTGATATTATAATCTTCCTCATGATGCATTAGTACAATAGTATTGTTTATAGAATAGAGATGTTTAATTTCCTCTTCTTTTGCTTTTAAAAGCAGTTTGTCTCCAGCTTGTAAATTGGTGTTTTTAATAATTTTTGGAAGATTTAAACGCATTCCCTTTTGGAATTGTCTTCTGTTCTGTATTCCCAAAGGTCTTGCGACATTAAAGAGCAAATTTTTAATTTCAGAAAAGGATTTGTCAATAAACTCCGATCCGGGAAGAATCAATAATTCCACATAGCTGTAAGCGCTTTTTTTGGTATCCTTTTCATGATCTGGATCAAGATCTTCCGGAAGGGCCAATTCATTCTCAGCAGTAAGTCTAAAATCTTCTTTCGAGATGGACGCGTAAGCTTTGACATCACTTAAAACCACTAATTTATCATGAACTCTTAATGTGGTATTAGGCCCAGGATTATCATTGACAATATCATTGCGAATCAATTTTAGCACACGGATATCTGGGTTTTTATAAAATTTAGCATCCGAAATTGGCGTGCCAATAAGTTTAGACTCTGGTTTTACGGTCAGCGAGAACATGAACGTATTGTCAACTAATGTTTCAGTAAGATCATTATTATTGGATTTTGGTAACCATCGGCTCGCAAAGGTCATAAACACAATGCCGACCGCTAATAGGATCACGCCATAGAAGGTAAATTCAAAGAATGAAAACTGTTCTGCACCTAATTTTTGGGCGACCGAATTCACCAAGAGATTCGTGGACGTTCCCATTAAGGTACAGCTACCCCCTAAAATACCTGCAAAGGAAATAGGCATCAATAATTTTGGAGCAGAGAAATTATACTTTTCTGAAAGTTGGGCTATAATCTTTATGAAAATGACTACAACTGCCGTAGTGCTTATAAATGACGAAATAGATGCCGATATCAACATGAAAACGGGAACCATCAATACCATGGGTAAAATTTTCAATTTCTTGATGGATTGGGTCAAAAGATCAATCACGCCATTGTCTTCGAGACCAATGGCCAAAATCATGAGCATGAGGATAGTAATGGTGGCCGAACTTGAAAAACCACTAATGGCCTCCTCTGGAGAGGTCAAGCCAGATAAAACAAGTGCTACGATGATCAAGAATGCAATCTTATCTATCGGCAAAGCTTCTGTTGCAAAGAGTAGGATAGTTACTCCAAGAATGATGAATACAAGGATGATTTCAAAACTCATAGCAACATATATTTCAACAAATTAATTAAAAACCAAAACCTAAGCCTACCTGTATGATGGCATCTTCATCTGATACAAAATAACCTGCATTCACTGAAAACGCATTTAAACTGCCTATCCAGAACCCTCCGCCAAAGGAATTGTGCCATGTGTTTGACGCATCTTCAGACAACCACACACGACCATAATCAAATCCACCAAACACGCCAATGGTTATTGGAGTTACTGCAGTGACGTAACGTTTTAAGCGCCATTTAAGATCTGTACTCTGATAAAAGGATGTTTTACCTGCAAATCTATTATTTCTATATCCTCTTAAACCAGTGTCACCTCCTATAGACTGAGCATGATAGAATAAATAATCATCTCCAAAATTGGTTCTAATCTCGGCTTTTGAGCCCAAAACCAAATCTCCGGAATGAACTAATTTCTTGTCAAAGCCTAATTTGAAGGCAGCATATCCGAATTGGTTATTATCCAATTTTAAGTTTTTCTTGTACCCAAGCACTGCTTTAAAATAAAGCCCACGGGTTGGAAAGTCCATGGCATCAACGTTTTCATACAATATGTCTGCCTCAGCCCCCACGTAATTTTGAGTTTCGAAAACGTCTTCTCCAAAATTGTCGGTATTAAAGAATCGATCTTGATCTTCCTCCACACTATAGTTCTCAAAAAGAGCATGAAAATGGATGCTTCGATAAGCAATTCCACTTCTTAATTTAATTTGTTTGATTCGTGCTCTGTTAAAATCTTTGCCTACAGCATCTTCATCATATTCAGAATCATTACCATAGCCAAAAAAGTTACTGGCAAATTGGGAGCTGGCATAATAACCAATAGCTTCAAAATTCCAATTTGGGATGATATTGGCAAAAATGCCTGCATATTCAACTTCTACAGCACCAAAATTGAAAAAATAATTGGCTGAAAGCGTGTGCTTGTATCTAAAATCCTCACCATTAAAACCATGGTTGGTATAAGTATCTTTCGCTCCGAAAAATACGCCTTCGTCTGTTTTAAATCCTAAATTAGGAAAAAATACATTACTGTTCTCTTTAAACTCACGATAAATGAAGGTGTTGGTTTCATAAAGAGGTGTAAAATGTTTTGCCGGTGTTTTATCTGTAAACTCCGCTTTTTCATGTTTCCAATCGTACACTTTCAATTTTTTGCGATTGTTGATCTCAAACACATCATCGCCATGGCCACCAACTAGGCGTAACATGATTTCACGATCGCCTTCACCAGAAACTTCAAATATGTCGTCATCATTTAAACCGTAAATCCAGAGTTCTTTTGTGGCTTCTCTATCAAAAGTACGTTCAAAGAATATAGGGTTTGGAGCATCGGTCTTTAGTCGTTTCAAAACGACTTTGGTTTTGCCTTGTGGCAATCGCGTAATTTCTATTTTATCATCTTTGTTGGTGCCGTGGATCACCACAATTTGTTGCATTCTGTCGCCATAGCGTTTGGCAATCGCATCAAGGTTTTTCAATCGGCCTTTGAGTTTGTTTTTGATGTCTTCAGATGCTTCATCTTGGACTTCAGTAGGCAAACGTTGGAAAGCTTGGTCAATCACCTCGTCAGTCATGCCCGATTGGATTATTTTGGCTTCTTCCACCCAAACCGATGCATCGTGCTTGTTCAAAAATGCAACGTCCAAATTATTGCCCTCACCGTTAAACCATTTTACATTTTTTATATCCGTATCATAAGATTGCCAAAACCTGACATCAGGCATTAGCATTTTAATAATTGGAATGGCCACGCCATCAAATTTGGAAAAGGCCGCATCTCTGTCTCTTGGAATTGGAATAAATCGTATATCGTCATCGCTGATTTCATATTCTATCCAACGCCATTGATCTTCATGACGATCCCAATCGCCAATGAGCATATCAAATAATCGCGCGCGAATGTAGGCGCGTTGATCAATGGTGTATTTTTCATCTTCGTTCAATTTTTCGAGAACATCTGTGGTGCTTTCAAAATTGACAGCTTCTCCCTTTTCTTTCGGATTTGCTCGGTTGTAACCCTCAAAGTCTTTTTGTTTGTCCATTGGGCGCTCCTCAATAAAATACAATTGGTCGCCGTAATCATCTCCCAACATTTTGAAACCAGGTTGCTTTGGCAAATAGTACAATTGGGTGTTGGCATGATTGATACCAGCTGATTTTGCCAACGGATCAATGACCAATTGCATATACGGATGTGTGGTGCTGAAAAAATCATAAATCATTGTTTCGACAAAAGTTCCTTCAAAATCTTCTTCCACATAGGCAATTCCGGGAACCTTAAAACGCAAGAACTTGAGCGCATCTTTCTGTAGGCCTCTCATGGCATATTCTCTGCCTACTTCATCTTCAAGTCGTGCCGAAAAGGATTGATGTCCACCGCCTTGTTTGGTGATTTTCATTCCAGAGTATAAAGTGTCCAGTATGCCAATATCTGCAGTAACGGGTTTCCCAAAATAACTGCGATAGCGTTCTCCCCATATAAATTTATAAAATCCTGACTTATCGAGCTTGTCCTTATCTGTCGTAATAGCCAGTGTTTTTGTAGGCTCAGAAAATGTTGGAATTGGATATTCATTCTCTATTTCAGGAAATTTGTCGTTGAGTTCAAAGGAGAACGTGTCTTCCTCAGTAACAAACTTGACGTCCGAAGTGCCATCTTGATAGTAGTTGATAATAGCAAATCCTTTTTCGCCATAAGTGAATTTGCCATCAAAATCTAATGAACCCCCAATATTGGCGATGGTGCCCTTAGACATTTTGGTCCCTGTTCGACCACCCAATGAACCACTAATAATTTGACGAATGTTCTCACTGGCAAGGTATTGTAAGCTTTCCTCATGTCCTGATACAATAGTCACACGCTCATTGTCCTGCACCAAGGAGCTGATGACAGTCCGCAAGTAATTATACCGATGGGATTTGAGTCTTTGTCTTGAAAAACCTCCCAAATCAATAACTTCATGAACAATATTCCCTACTATTGGCAATGGCGTTATACTTTCTAAAAACGTGTTATTTCCTGCATATTTACCATTACTGAAAATTGGATGATGCATCACAATCAGTAGATTTTTCCCTCTTGAATCTTTTATATATCCTTCAAACTCTTCATTGAATCTGCGCTTGGTATTAATATCGGTACATTTTTTATTCATGCCTTCAATATGATCCCAATTGATGGAGAACCAGTTGGAATCTACATAAAGAATATCGAGTGTTTCATTGACTTCAACATACTCTAATGGACATACATTTGTTGGCTGTACTTCAAAGTTTGTGATGTTATTGTCTTTTAGGTAGTCTTCTACCCATTCGATCTCTGAGGTGTTTTTACTGCTCCATTCGTGATGTCCAGGAATGAAAACGGTCTTGCCCTTAAAATCTTTGGCGATTTCGATTTGGGCATTTATATACGACTTCCTTGTGCTTTTATCAGCCTTTTTTGCAAGGTTATCGCCAGTGTAAAGCAAGGTGCTTTCGTTGCTGGCTTTGTCTAAATATGACTTAAGAAGTTTTTGAAGATCAGGATTGGAGCTCGGCTCTGCAGTTCCCAAACCACCAGCAACAAAAAATGTATGAATCGGTTTTTTTGTAGAACTGTTATCCTTTGCAGGAATTTTAGATTGTGGATTATAAGTGGCGCAAGCTGAAAGGGCAAGAACTGACAAAAACATCAAAATCTTGTTGGTTGGGAGCTTCAAAATATTTGTTATCATAGAAAATATAGCATCTTAATTAGAGAATCCTTACTTAAAACTGTAGAGATTCCGGGATGTGTGCATATTATAAATTGTTTCAAACATGGGCGTACCCATTTGAAATAATTGTTGACTGCAATGTTTATAAATGAAATCTCATGGAGTATTGAAGTTTATTCAATTGATGAATTCAATACTTTTTTGAACGACCGTCTTTAATGGTTTTGGAAGCGTACTGTCTTGCCAAGGGTGTGATGCTCCAAAAACATGGTCGCTTTTTTCTATAGGAAATAGGATGCTTTTAGGACTCCAGGTGTGTAAGTCTTCAGCTTCACTGTATTTGACCGAAGGATCTTCTTTTGCGTGGATGATCAGGTGTGGGATGTTGAGCTTTTTAACCGCTTGTTCTATGTTTAAGCGTGCCTCGTTCGCTTTAAAATCTTCGTAAAACTGATAATTATGCGGCATTTGTTGTTTAGTTCTGCCGTTAAGCACGTATTTAACACCGTCTTTTTTCCATTGTTCGAGTTCCCCAGAAGTTGCTGTTCTTCTTCCAAAATCGCTCACACTTGCCCAAGTAATCAATTGGGTGATTCTTTTGTCTTCTGATGCTTTAATGGTGGCAATGCCGCCGCCGCGGGAATGTCCAATAATAATGAGTTTGTTGGGATTGATTTCAGCCTGAAAAGGATTGGATGTAGAATGCAGAAATTTGATAAGATCATCCAAATCTTCGAGTTCTTTTGAGTAGTTATTTTCCGCAAAAGCTTCCAAATCCGGGAAATCGATGGGTTGATCCATCGTCCCACCATTATGCGAAAAGTTGAATTTCACAAAAAACAAATTCGCTTTGGCAAAAGCTTCTGCGACTAAATCCCATGCGCCCCAATCTTTAAAACCTTTGTACCCATGACAAAATATGACCAAAGGCTTTTGGGTATCCGTTGCGTTGAAAAACGCATCCCAAAGGATGGGCTTTTTATGTTCTCTTTTTAAAATAATGTTTTTTTGTGTCATGATACCTATAAAAATAGACCATTATTTCCGTTTATCAATGACGAGAATGGGTTTTCGACTTAATTTAGGAAAACGCAAGGTGTCGATCACGTTTTTATCCGTCCATTCTATCATGGGAGTGACCCGTAATTTGGCTCTAAAATGATCTTTTATTTGACCTAATAACTGATCCGTTGGGTTCGCTGAGGCAATTCTGATCAAAATTTCATCTGTTCCAATCGCATTATGGCTGATTTCAATAACGAAACATTCCAAAGTGTTGAAGTTATTGAGAATGTTTTCCATGGCTGGTGGATATAAAGTGGTGCCCTTATATTTGATCATTTGTTTCTTTCTTCCCGCAATTGGCCCCAGTCGCAACGTCGTTCTTCCGCAGGAACAGGGCTGGGTGTGGGCCTTCATCATATCACCCGTTTTAAAACGCAATAACGGCATGGCTTCAATTCCTAAGGTGGTGATGGTGAGTTCACCGATTTCGCCTTCTTTTACCGGTTGATTATGATCGTCTAAAAGCTCGGCAATGATGAGCTCAGGATGGAGATGGCCACCTTGCTGTGCTTTGCACTCGGTAAAGGCCGTGCTCATTTCAGTGGAGGCATAAGTCGAATACAAATCGATTTGCCAACGTTCTGTGATTTTTTCGCCTAAAGTATTTAGGGAGAAATCGTCGTTTCTGAAAGACTCTCCAATGCAAATGGCGCCTTTAATGCCTGAA
This sequence comes from Gelidibacter pelagius, assembly GCF_017581925.1. Lineage (GTDB taxonomy): Bacteria > Bacteroidota > Bacteroidia > Flavobacteriales > Flavobacteriaceae > Gelidibacter > Gelidibacter pelagius. Next base: position 285,321 of record NZ_JAGEVG010000001.1, read on the forward strand.
GCATTTAAATCGATGTCATGCTGTTGGGCATATTCGATCAGTTTCAACAAAAACGATGGCACAACGATGAGGTAGGTGGGTTTGAACTTTATAATGGAATCCCATTGCAATTCTGGAACCCCAGCACCGACTCTAATAATGCTGGCTCCTAATTTTCTGACCCCTAAAAAATAGGCCAAGCCTGCCATAAAGCGACGGTCTATGGTGGTCATTAATTGTAATACATCACTTGAAGTGACACCTGCACAAGCAAAAGAAATGGCTTCGTTATAAGCCAAACGCTCCAAATCGGCGTCAGTAAGGGCGAAGGTCACGGGATCTCCCAAAGTTCCGGAAGTGGTTACATAATCAATGATTTTGGATTTTGGCACGCAGATGAAATCATCATTAAATTGTTGGAGGTCATCTTTAGTGGTCACGGAAATTTTTGTCAGATCCTCAAGCGTTTTAATTTCTGAAACTGTAATCTGGTGCTCATCAAAATGCCGTTTATAAAAAGGAGAATGCTCTGAAAGATAGTTCAGGGCGATTTTGAGTTTAGCTTCCTGAAACGATTTTATTTCTGCTGCAGATTTGGTTTCTATGTCAGGAATCATCTTGATTTTCTTTTGGATTTTCTAAGGTATTTAGCAACTTTTTCTGCGTCAGGCCGGGTTGTTATTTCCTTGCTGGAAGCTATTTCAAAGTTTTTGAATGCTTTATTATAGTCTTTATGATTGTAAAAATAAAGTCCTGCAAGATAATAGGCTTTCCAATAATTCGGGTTCAATTCTGACAAATTCTCAACAATCCCATCGTCGAGTTTTTCTTTCGCGTTCAAGGCATGTTCTACTTTAGCTTCTAAAGTTCGATAGACTTCGTAATTTTTATAAGCTTCTGTATATAAAAAAGGATCTTCTGGAATGTTCAAATCTTGATATGAAATGGTTACTGCCGAGGGATTTTCTGATCTGTCATTGAAAACCGTATTTAAATCATAAGCCACAAATTCACCCAATTGATACGGATTGGCGGACACCCAAACTTTTAATTCTTCAGGCTTGAAAATAATGCCATGATGTGCCAAGAGTTGATTTAAAGCCTTTTCATTACCATAGCCAATTGCCTTGTCGTCTAATCCTTCTGTGTTTCTTAATATTGAAACCGCTTTCTCCGGATTGATTTTATCTTTTTCTGAAATCAATTGTGCCATCCGATCATATCGGTATTGCGAATGGCTATTTTGAATGGTCTTTTTATTTCGACGGTCTTTTTTATAGGTATCACTTTGGAAATGGTTGGCACAAATTAATTCATCTGAATTTTCGATATCATAAACACCAAAATCCTTAGGCGATACTTCTATCAAAACTGCTTTATGGTCGATTGCGCTACCCACCATAATGGCCTCTGATACAAAAACTTCGCGCTTTTTGGCGATGGCAATGGCTTCTTCAATGTTGGAGGCATATTGTAAAATCTCTCGCGTTACGATGGAGATTGGTGTTTTAGCAATCCATGGGATTTTGGATTTTCCTGCGTTAATGGTCACGGTCAACCCTTTTTCATTCATTCCAGAAACGACTCCTATAAACCCGCTCCAAGAAATGGACATGAACTTGTAACCTTCGTCTGGGTTAATGAAGGAGACCACTTTGTTTTCTGCGAAAGCATCGCCAGCATAAAAGTCGAAGTTTCTGCCGATTAAAAGTCCGCCGTCCTCCGTTTTTTCATCCCAAGCGGCAAAGGAGGTGCAGCCAACCAAGGCGAGATCTTTCAGGGCATGAGCAATATCATGGGCGCCATGAAGATATAAAGCCCTTAAATAGGGGGGAGCAATGGCATCATAATCTTCCGACATATATTGCGAAATCCCATAAAGTTCAGATTGATATTCCTCGGGGACATGTTTGTACATCTTTCGGTTGTACCAAGACAGGAATTTTCTGAGGAATTTTTGTTGCCCTTCTGATGGCACCAAACTTTTTATTTTATTCAAAAAAACAGCCTCTTGTTCATACATCAATTCTTGAGATAAACGTCCGGAAATTAAGCCACGTACCAATGGATCGCCTTCCACATAGAGTTCCCAAAGGCCTTGTTTGTTTTTAGTCAGAAAATTATTCCCAACAAAATATGTGGAATCATTTATTATTGTGCGCTCTGGAATTTCAGCATTATAGCTGCTGAGATCCGGTAAGGTATGAAGCGATTTTTTAATCCCACAGGAACTGAGAGTTAAAATTAATAAACTACTAAAAATTAAGGTCGCTATGTGATGCCTGTTATGCATCCGGATGATTCTTTTTATAATTTCTGTTCATGCGTTTCACCATTCGGTTTTCTTTATAATCTACCCAACCTTGACCGATGGTCCGTCGCATTAAATTTTCAAAAGTCCGCATAAAAACAATATTAGAAAACAGTTTGGCCAAGCGCCCCACTTTTCTTGGAAAGGCACGTAGAGTGATGGAAAAGCCGCCATCCAAGTAGGTGATATAATGCCAATAGCCACTTGGCATATACAGGGCATCGCCATGTTTCATCTCAACAGAAATGCCTACTGCCAATTGTAAAGCTGGATATTTTTCAAAATCGGGCTGGTCCATATCAATCGTTTCCAAATTGTGGACTGTAAATGGAACCTTATAGAGATGCTTCGCTTGATCTGGAGCAAAAAGTGTCACTTTTTTATGGCCATGGAAATGAAAATGCACTAAATCTGCCAAATCCATATCATAGTGCGCCAGAACTTTGGAGCCTTTACCCCCAAAAAACATGACGGGTAATTTTTTGAAAAATTGCAATCCGATGTCAGGATAACTGAAGTCGTTGAGTAACTGTGGCATTTTTTGAAGTACGTTATAAAAAAACATCCGCAAATCTGTAGGTTGTGTTTTTAAGATTTCGATATAATCGTACAACTTCATTTTTTTTGCTGGAACGACGGAGTTTTGACGGCCTTTGGTGGGCTCATTATTGTATAAAGGCACAATTTGATCTCCTGCCAAACTTTGGATATAATCTAAATTCCATTTTTCATAAGCGGGCCAATCCTTCGTAAGATCCTCGATTAATACCGGCTTTTGTGGCTTGAAATAGTTGTTGATAAAGTCTTCCTTGCTGATGGATTTTACTCTGTTAATTGGTGATGTTTTGATGGTTCCCATAATGAAGGCTTTTGGTTGACAAATTACTTAAAGTTTTTCGGATTATTTCCCGCTGTTTTTTTCCCGCGGATTTCGCGGATTTCCGTAGAATCCTGTCATTCACTTTGATGATAATATGCGAAATATTCCGCAGAGTTTTTTGTTTCCCGCTGATTTTGTTTCCCGCAGATGACGCTGATTTCCGCAGATGGTTTTCTCAAACTTATGTCTGCGTTAATCTGCGGGAGATCTTTTTTCAGTTGAGTTTTTAGAAATTAATAAATTATACAATATCGGCTGCAATACAAACGAAATAAACATGGCTGTAAGAATTCCAATAATAGAAATGGTCGCTAAAGAATGTAGTGCTGGATGCTTGGCGAAAATCAATACCCCAACGCCCAAGATGGTGGTTAAAACAGACAAAATAATGGAGGTTTTATGTGTAGCCATGGATGATTTTCCTGACCGCATTCCGTTGGTCATAAAAATACTATAATCGACTCCCAATCCAAAAATAAAGCTGGAAATGATGATGTTGAAAATATTAAATTCCAGATGAAACAGTCCCATGATACCAATAGTAATAAACCAGGTTATGATAATAGGAAGGATCGTCACCAAAGTCAATCTGAAGTTTTGGTAAAATAGGAGCAACAATAGCACCACGACAATAACACAATAGACCAACAATTTGTTAAAATCGTTTTTAAGATGTCCCAACAATGTTTCATTTATCGCTTGACGATCAATAACAAGTGTGTTTTCCGAATTTTTAAAGGTGTTTTTAATCACATCAATATGCTCGTCTTTAACATTGACAACAGAGGTGATGGTCATGAAATTTTCGTCTTCGGCAATAAAATCGGAAATCGGGATCACATTGATTTTTCTGTAATCCTCAATCGATAAAGGTTGAAATTCGTGATTTAAAAGCGCGTAGAATTCTTGAAATGTGGTGGGTTTAAACCCGAATTTACTTCCGTTTTCAATTAATTCAGATTGGGTTTGCGATTTTAGTTCTGCAGTCCAAAACTGATCCCAAATACGGATAGATTCTTTTTGTTTTCTATCCGAACCGACCAAAGCGCCAACCGAATTGTAATTGATGATCTTGTTTTCTGTTTCCAAATCTTGAAGTTGATTGAAAATAGCATCGTTGGTTTCCAATACGTCTTGGTCGTTAGTTCCAAAGACGATAACGTATAATGACTTGGATGAAATATTGATCAGGGTGTCCAGTTTCGCTTCCGCAGATTTGATCGCTTCAGGTTGAAAATTTAAATTGGAAATATCCTGGTTAAAAGTCACGCGTTGGTAGCTAAATCCACTTAAAATAAGAAGAGCGGCAATGCTGGCAATTAGGATTTTATTTCTATGAAAATCGTACGATGCTATTTTATCAACTATAGAGCGTTTCTTATTCTTAATAAAACTTCCTTTATAAACCTGAGGAATAAACACCAAAGCAAAAACAGACGCACCCATAACACAGATGGCCGCAAAAACGCCTAAATCTTGAAGTGCAGGTGAATCGACAAACAATAAACATAAAAATGCCAATGCGGTTGTCAGGCCACTCATTAAAATCGGTTTTGAAACACCATAAAAAAGTTCTTTTGCCGTTTCGTTATTTCTGATGTGGGTCAGGATGTGCAACGAGTAATCCAATGTAACGCCTAAAAGTACGGCACCAATTCCCAGCGAAATTGCAGAGATTTCAGATCGGATCACTGATAAAACAGAGATGGCTAAAAGTCCGCCAAAAAGAGTCGGTACAAAGAGAATAATAGGGATGGTCAATTTTTTATAGAACACAATGAAAAGCGTCATCAGTAAAACCATGGCAATGGTTACGGTAATCTGAATGTCGTTTTTGATTTGTTGGGCATTGGCCACCGCAATCAGCGTTCCACCAAAATAGGAACTTTGTGCTTTGTCTTTAAAAACGCTATTCAGATCGTCTTGGAACTTATAGAGTTGTTCGGAAAACTTCGCATTGTCCGTGGTGTTATTACTTGGATATGTAGGCGTTATAAATAGGAGTAAATGTCGCCCATCTTTGCTGACCAAAAAACCATCATTTATGGTGAAATCATCTGAAACACCCAACTGCTGTAAATGTTTTAGAGCCATTAATGAGATGCCCAGCGGATCCTTTATGATGGTTTGTTTGGAAACAATCCCAGAAGGTGAAATCAGGGTTTTATAATTGCTCTCTGTGATTTTCGCAATGGAATCGGGCTGTAATTTATTTGAAATGCTGCTATAATCCTTAGTATTTAAAAATAATGGGACATTGTTATAAACGAAATCCATGGTTTCAAAAATGGTTTCATCTTCAATTTTTCCTTGAATGTCTTTTATAAATGAACTTGAGTGTGTAGAAAGAGAATCTAAAAGTTGAGAGGCATATTCGGTCAAGTCATCTGTCGTTCCGTTTTTTTCTTTTTCAATATTGACGATGATTTTATCGGTAAATTGTGCGGTCTTTAAGACTTTTTGTAATTGTTTGTTTTCTGAATTGCTCGGGATTAATTTGGAGATGTCTTCATCAAACTTAATGGTGGAAGCAGTCCAAATAAGAGTCCCGAAAATTATAATCAAAGCAATCCTAAAAACCGTTTTGTGCCTTTGGATCTTGTTATATAAAGCGTAGAAAAACTTAGCCATGTGTCAACACTTTTTTACTGTCAATAATTAAAAAAAACACATAACCCAAGAGCCCAAATATCAAAGCAGAAGTTGTGGAGAGCACCAAACTGCCAACAAGATAGGACTCCAAATGTAGCATCAAATCAAAATTTTCTCGAATGCCTTCCAAAGTGTAATGGGATTCGATGCCCAATACCCAATTTCCGGTTTGCAAGCTCAATAAAAGCACAAAAGGAATAAATGGAGGAAAACTGATATTAGAAAAAGCGAAGGCAATAAGCTTGTTGAGTCTCAATAAAATAGCCAAGAAAATGACAATTACGGTATGAAATCCCCAAAGTGGCGACAAGCCCAGAAAAACACCTAATGCGATGGACAAGGCTTTCTTTTTAGGAGAATCCTGATTTCTTAGAAAGTCTTCAAAAAAAAATCGTTTTAGACCTTTTTTTTTTAGTTTTCTGAAAAAATTGCGCGGTGTGATATAAAACAATCTAACAAGAAGAAACCAAATATAAAGAACGACCATACGTGCAATATCCATAAACGGTCGGAAGTGTGAGACCCGCTCCTCTAAGTCATAAAGTATTTCGATGGGTACGTGTACAATATCAATACCCGCCCAATAGGATTTGACGATGACTTCAATCTCAAATTCAAATTTTTTGGTGGCCTTCATGAATCTGATGGAGGTCATTTCCTTGATAGGATACAGACGAAAACCAGATTGTGAATCCTGAAGTTTCAGTCCCGTGGCGGCTTTCATCCAATAGGTGGACACCCGGTTGCCTTTGGCACTTCTTGCCAAGACATCGGCAGTGTTCATGTTGCGATCCCCAATAATCAACATATTTTTGTTTTCGGACGCCACAAGTGCTTCAATAAAATTAGGAATATCCGATGGAAAATGCTGACCATCAGTGTCTAAGGTTATGGCATAAACAAAACCCAAATTAACGGCATGTTTAAAACCGGTTTTCAAAGCATTGCCTTTTCCAACGTTTTGAGGCTGATGGAGTTGGATTATTTGTGGGTAATTTAATAAAATTTCTCGTGTGCTATCATTTGATCCATCATTGACGACAATGACGTCCTTGGTGTATTGTAAAACACCGTTTAAAACCCGTTCCAAAGTCTTCTCGTTGTTGTAAGTGGGCAAGACCACACAACAGCGTAAAGATTTTATTTGAGATTGGATTTCAGGGAGCGTCATAAATTTGAGACGTAATTAGCGTTTGTCAAAGGTAATATAACATTTCAATACTGGCGTTCCGTCTTGAAAAGAAGTGGTGTTTTTTACCTTAACATGCTGAAAATCTTCCTCTAAACTGATGTTGAATTTTAGGATCGAGTTTTCATTTGGATCCACCAACGATAAGAATTTGACATTGGATGCCGATTTCAAAAACAAGGATTGTTCGAGCTGATTTTCAGTAAGTTCTTTAATTATCTGCAACATGGCAACTCCTGGAGTTACTGGGAAATTGGGGAAATGACCGTTGAAAATAGGGTGTTCTTTTTGGAGGTCAATAATGGTCTCAAATGAATTCTGCTCCAGAGATTTAGAGGATTGAATTTCGTAGAAATTTTTTAGTAGCATAATTTGTCCTGTAAATCTTTCTCAAACTCAGTTCTTAAAGGCACTATTTGAAACCGTCGTATTTAATTTTCTGTTCTGAAAGGTAATCAATGTATAATCATCATTGGGTTCAATTAGTTTGACCTCATCAACTTCTGTAGTTGTACCCGAAAACTTAAGCTCAAACGACGCCATGAATTTTTTTAACCGTTTATCTTTCGGAACAAATTTCACCAAATAACCCTGATCAACTTTAAAATATTCCAAATCAAACTGTGATTCGTCAAACATATCACCTTTAATACTGTTAACAATCAACGAGTTTAGACTTCTGAACATTTTATTGGCGCCCAAATCGATGTTTTGTCGTTTTCCTTCGTTATTGACAAGCAGTTGGTCGTCTTTAAAAATCGCGGTATTTTGATAGGGTTTAAGATATTCCCATTTGACAAAATCGGGGGCTTTAAACACCAGTTTTCCTTCCGAAGTAATCTCATTATCTAAAACGGAGATATGTTTGGTTTGCACAAAATCACTGACTATGGTTTGTGTGTTTTGAGCGGTTTTTTGAACTTTCGCTTTGAATTTGGTTTGTTCTGATGCCGAAAGTTTTGTTTGTGAAATCCCGTTGAAAACAGATAGAACGGTAAACGCTAAAATGAGGAAGTGATTTTTAATTGTCATGGAGAAGTTCTTTTATGGTCACGGCTTGATACTCGTGTTCTTGGAGGAATTGCAATAAATGTTCCAAAACGAACAAAACATTTGATTGTTTGTCGTGAAGGAGAATTATCGCTCCGGGATGCACGCGTTTTGTAATGCGTTTGAGAATCTTCTGCGGATTACTGATAACCGTATCAAAAGAACGAATGTTCCAACCGATGACTTCATGTTCAGTCACTTTTAATGCCCTTGCCAATTTGGGAGTGGTCACCCCAAAAGGAGGTCTAAAGAGCGTCGTTTTTTTACCAGTGATCTTATGGATGCTATTGTCGGTTTGTTTGATTTCTTGCAACCATCTTTCTGTGGAATTAAAATCGATCATCAAGTCGTGGGAAAAAGAATGGTTACCGACGTCGTGACCATCAATGGCGATTGCTTTTAAAATTTCTGGATAGGTTTCAATATGTTGACCGAGGCAGAAAAAAGTTGCTTTCGCATTGTAATCTTTCAGAATCTGTAGCACTTGTAAGGTGAACTCTGGGTTTGGTCCGTCGTCGAAGGTAAGTGCGATTTTTTTCTCGGTAAGGACTTTATTAGAAGTGATTGGGTTTAGATAGAATTTCCAGCTCATGGAAAATGATCCTATCGCCATCATCAAAAACCATGATAAAAACAGTAATCCATACCACCATAATGCAATGCCAACAACAGTATCGACGATTGCCAAAATCAAAAACAAGATGATAGTAATGACAATTAGGATTCTGAAATTTCTCATCGTTTCAAAAGGATAAAACTGTGATCTCGACCTTTAAATTGATTGTAAAGCAGAATGATATGGTTATCAGATTTGATTTCTCCTTTAAAGATCATTGCTTCTGGAATCTCTTGACGGTACAGAATTTCATAGGCAGCCCACAACCCAAACGGGGAGGCTGTGTAAAATTCGCCACTGAGATGTTTGTAATGAAGTTGAGTAATATTTTCGAAAAGTTCGGCAGTTAAGTCGTAATAGCTGTCAAAAACATCGCCGTTTCTACCACTTATGAAAACATCAATCTCGGAAAGATCAACATCATTTTTTGTTAGAAACTGTTTTAAACTGTCCTGAATTGATTCGGTTGATATGGAGCTATAAACCTCCATATCAATCAGTTCTACACTATGTTCTGTTTTCTCCGAAGACACTACAAAAAACGACGCCCCTTCACTATACGGCACCTGAATTCCTAAACCGTCAGCATCTTCCATCATGCGCCGATAACTGATGATTTCCTTGCCCAACTCCTCGTAACCGCCAACAAGAACGTTTTCTGCTTCTTCTTGTTGCAGGAGTAATTGCGCATCCATTAATGCCCATTCAAATGATAATGCTGCTTGACTATACGTGTTATTGTAGGCTTTACACTTCAAGCCCAAAGCTATTTGTGCGCCCACGGTATTATGAGTGGATTGAATAAAAGCAGTAGGTGTTAGAAATTGTTCGTCGTTGGAAATTATGGCGTTCAGAAACTTCTCAGTATCATCGATACAACCCATTCCTGTTCCTGTAATAATAGCGTCAGGTTGGGTTATTTCAGCATCTTTTAAAGCTTTACTTGCTGCAGAAACCCCCATTTTCACACCTTCAGCCATACGTCTTAAGTTGGCTGGAGTGATATAATCTTTATAATTTGGATAACGGGCAGCAACGGTTTTTCCTGATAGTCCTTTTATCTCATTCAAAAACCCATCTGAATCAAAAGTGTCCTGGGCTGAAATAGTTACGGCGCTATGGATGTAGACTTTTTTCATGCTTTTGAGAAAATAAGCGTGGAGCAATTGCCACCAAACCCAAAAGAATTGGATAAGACATGCTGGATCTCTTTTTTAACTCCTGAAGTTATGGGTTTGAGTCCCGTTTCTGGCATTGGTGTCTTAAAATTGAGATTAGGAAAAATGTACTGTTCTTGTAGGGCCAAGATAGAAAATACCGCCTCTACAACCCCGGCAGCGGCTAAAGTATGACCTGTAAGGGATTTTGTAGAGCTGAAATCTGGAATTTGTTTATCAAATATACGTTCGAGCGCCCTACTTTCTGAAAGGTCGTTGTTAGTTGTTGCGGTGCCGTGAGCAATGATATAATCGATTTGATTGGGGTTCAATTTTGCTGTTTTTAATGCTTTTTGCATTGCTAAAAACGCGCCCTCTCCATTTTCAGAAGATGCTGTTTGATGAAAGGCATCATTGGCATTTCCATAACCAGAAAGGTAAGCGAGTACTTCTTTTTTTTCTTTTTGAACCACTGCGTCAGATTCCAAAACCAAATAAGCTGCAGCTTCACCTAAATTCAATCCGTTACGATGGGCATCAAATGGTGCACAAAGACTGTCTGATTGGATCATCAAGGTTTTGAATCCGTTGATGGTAAATTTTGAGAGCGCATCTGTGCCCCCAACAACAACGCGATCTAATTTTCCTGCTTTGATCAAACGTGTTCCAAGCATTATGGCGTTGGCTGCTGAAGAACACGCGGTGCTAATTGTAGTGACCAATCCGTGAATTCTGAGAGCATCAGCTATTTTTCGGGTAGAATCACCGGCATGATGAGTCGCTATATATTTTTGAGCTGTGATATCCTTGTCAAATTGCTTGATATATTTTTCGGTCATATCCATCCCTCCCACAGTTGTGGATGATATAAATCCGGTTCTATAAGTTGAGCAATCGGGAATGTTTGCATTTTCAAGTGCCGCTGTTGCAGCTAAAAGCCCTAACAATCCAGTCCTGGTGTAATTATGGACTTCAGGAAGTTGTAGTTGCCTTGTTAATTCTGCGTTGGAAAGGGAAACTTCGCCTACTTTTATCGCTTGAGAATGATTGGTTTGGATATGTCGTAGATCTCCAATACCAGTTTTTGATGCCAATAAAGACGTCTTGTTTTCTTCAACAGAATGACCTATTGCAGAAATTATACCCATTCCGGTAATTGCAACGCCCATATTTATTATTATTTGGCTCTGTTATCCGTAATATAATCTGCCAGAACAGCAATGGATTTAAAAATTTCTTTCCCTTCTTTTGGGTCCGTCAATTGGATGCCGTAATCCTTATCCATCATCACAATAAGTTCTAATGCATCAATGGAATCCAATCCTAATCCATCACCAAAAAGTGCATCATCATCTGCAATATCGGCAACGGTGAACTCTTCCAAATTCAATTGCTCTATAATCTTCTCTTTTAATTCCTGTCTTAAGTCTGCCATGTTTTAAATAATCTCTTAATTTCATTTGGATTATGTGCAATAATACCATTTTCTTCTACCAAATATAAGAAAGCTTCGTAGTTTTTATCATCAAAATCAACCCAACCGCACAAGACTTTCTCTGCTTTTTGTTGCCTTAAAAGACTTTGGGCATTAATCCATAAATGATCAGCATTAAAGCTGTCAAAGATAAAAAAACAATTCTCAGAATGTAGTTGATGTTTGATGCTTATTTCGCCAATACAAATATTGGGTAGGGTATATACAAATACTGAGGGACTCGGAAAGAAGTTGTCAGGATCACTTATAGATGTCTGGTAAGTTCTATCGGTATCGAGACTGGACGCTTTGTTGGACAAAACGATAGCGATATTATGCTCTGTATTTGAATCCAATTCTGCGTTTTTTAATAGGATATCAGCCGCCAAAAATGCCAGTTTGCTCAAATTGTCCATTTTGTAGAACTTCGAATAATTGGTGTTCAGATGCTGTGCTGCACTTTTAATAAATGGTTGAAATTCCTGAATGGGACTCGAAAATAGAAGCTTTCCATCAAGCGAAATGCTGCTGTTTTTAATCTGGCAATAGGATGATATGTGGTATGTTTTATCCAAAAACCTTAATCTTTTTTACAAACAAACATCGTGTGATATTCTCCAAGTTTTAAATCTTCCGTAATAGTCAAGCCTGCTTTTTGTATCAAACTTTTAAATACCGTAGACGGATACATTTTGCTATTGCCATTCGCCATCACCGTAAAATATAACGACGTGGCTTCCAAAATAAATTTTGACATGGGGAATTCTTGACGATCTGTAAATGTTTCAATGATGATCAATTCTGTGCTATCATTCATGGAAGTTACACAGGTGGATAAAATCTTAAGGATTTCATCTTCTGAAAAACAATCCAAAAACTGACTCATCCAAATGACATCGGCACCAGTTGGTATTTCTGGATTGGGTTTTAGCCAATTAATCTCATGTCCGCTGATGCGATTTTCAAATCCGGCATCTTGAATGTTTTTTAAGGCTTTATTTAATTGTCCGGGCAAATCGATGATTTTCACCTGAATATTGTCGTTATAATTAAAACACTGTAATGCGAACTTTCCGGTATTTCCACCAATGTCAAACAAAAGTTTCGGTTTATTTTTGAAAACGCGTTCTAAAGCTTCTTTAAAAATGCCGTCTGAATAATAATGGTCAAATTCAAACCACGATTGTTGCTCTTGTGGTGTTAATTGCGAAAGTCCTTCATAAATAGTATCCCATTCCCCTAACTCTTTTAATCCTGATGGTTTACCGGTTTTAATAGCTTTATCTAAATGAAATAGCCCTTTATAGCATATATCATGTGTAAAGTTGAGGTTGACATTGACCGCTTTGTCGTAATTTAGAAAATAGCCGATTTTGGTAAGTTCGTAGGTGCCATTTTCAGATTTATAAACAATATCCGCACTTTCAGAAAACTCGAGAAGTACCCCAAGTCCGTAGCGACTGATGGACAGTTTTTTGGAAAGATCATCAATGGTAATGCCGCCTTCGTCACGACTATCAAAGATCAGGTCAAATACCCCCAGTTTTTTTAAGGTAACTGACGATTGAAATATAAAAGGTGCGAAAGCTATTTTTTGTGCTTCCAATAAGGCATCTGCAGCTCTGATTGTTTTTTTGGTCATAAATTATTAAGATACTTTTCTGAAAAGGACAGCAGTATTGCAACCTCCAAATCCAGATGCTGTTTTTAAAAAGGTTTGTAATTTTTGAGGTGTTGTTTCTGTAATAATTTGGAGCGGTTTTGAAACGCCTAAAGTTTTAAATCCTGCGGAAGCAATCAAGGTATTTTGATGTAAAGATTGCATCCCGATAACGGTTTCCAACAAACCAGATGCGCCCAAGGTATGCCCAAAATAACCTTTTAAACTATTTAATGGCGTTTGGTTTAATCCTAATCTATCAAAAGCAATGGCTTCCATTTCGTCATTAAATAATGTTGCCGTGCCGTGCGCTGAAAGATAATCGATTTCATTTGGGGTAATATGTGCTTCTTTAAATGCCGATTTAATACTTCTGAACAAGCCTTCGCCAGTGCGGGAGGGTCCAGAAATGTGATTGGCATCATTGCAACTCCCTTCTCCCAAGATTTCTACGGCATCATCAGATAGATGATTTTTGTCTGAAGTTACCAAAACACTGACAGCCGCTTCACCTAAATTAATTCCTGTACGATCTTGATCATAAGGTTGACAAGGAGCGTCACTCATGGCGTGAAACGAGTTGAAACCCGAAAGCACAAAATCAGAAATTAAGTCTCCAGCGATGATAAAGATGTGGTCATAAATACCTTCTTGGAGGTAACGTTTTGCGATGGCAACGGATAAAATACCAGAAACACAAGCATTGGAAATCACGAGGGCATCATTTTTAAAACGGAAATAATCCTTGATGATTTGCCCTAATTGACCCAAATAGGCACGTTCTTTCGGAAAGTGATTTTGATCTTCTAATACATCAATATTTCCCTTGGTGGTAGAAATTATAAGTCCGACGCGAGTATTGATGTCAATGCCCGACGCTTTTATTGTCTTTGAAAGTGACAGCATCAACATTTTTTCTAAACGGGTGAATTCATTCTTTGATTCTAAGATTCTAAATTTTGCTTCTAATGTTTCGGTTGGAATTACAGCACCATAAAACGGTTTGTAAAATCGGGTGGAATCTTCCACCAGTTGGATACCACTTTTCTTGTTTTTGAGCTGATTGAAAACGTTATGCGTATCAAATCCTAATGACGAGGTGATATTATGATATGACAAGTAACATTTAGTCATGCAATAATCCGTGTTTTTGTTTCCAGACCCTATAAAATTCAGGTAGATTTAATGACATGTCTCCAACTTCAGAATTAGTGAAAACTTGAGTGGTTTCGCCAGTGCAAACCGTTTGACCGTTTTCGTTTTTAATACAATAGGAGAACACGATTTTTGCAGCTCGCGAATTTAAAAAAGTAGTTTCGATGGTGGCTACTTCTCCATAGCGCAAAGGTAATTTGTATTCTAAGGACATTTTTACAATCGGAATTGCAAAACCGTGTCTTTTTGCATCTAAATAAGATAAATCAAATTCCCTTCCGAAGGCTTCACGTCCATCCTCAAAATATTTCACGTAATTCCCATGCCAAACAACGTGCATTGAATCAACTTCATTAAATCGTACTCTGATTTGATGGGCGAATTTTAATGTGGAATTTTCTTGTTGTGACTTTTTCATTCCTCTTCTTTCAGAACAGTGTTCATTTGGGCGTTGGCAATTTCAATACCATTGCTAAAGGTAGAAAGTTTAACCGTGGACATGTGCATAATTTCGTGAATAATGGAGACGTCGGTGGTTATCACTTGGTCTACTTTTGGTAACTTTTGGATATTCAGTTTTTTTATGGAAGCGATGAATCCTTCTTTTGCACTTTGCTCTTTTACGTAATTTTTGAATCCATTATATAAGGCGGCGGCTTGCGCCATGTGTTCGATCAAGCCTGTTTCTGAAAATTCATCATTGTTCACAAAAAGATTATCTTTTGCAATTGTGAAGCCTATGGTTGCTTCTCCATCACTAAATTCCAACAATGAATCGACCATAATCATCGGTTCACGATGTGGAATCAGTTTTTTAATACCATGAAGGTCGGTAATAGGAATTTCTAATGCTTTCATTTTTTATCCTCCCAAAAATCATAAAAATTGAACCATTGCAACGGATATTTATGGACCATTTGTTCTACGCTTTCGGTATATTTTTTTAATAGGTCGTTTACATCCCCTTGTTTATAATCTATCCATTGTGCATATAAATGGTAATGACGTTTTGGTTCGCGCATGACATAAACAAATAATACAGGCACATTTAATCGGTTTGCCAAATAGAAAGGTCCCAACGGGAATTTTGCTTTCTTGCCCAAAAGTGTTTCCTCCAGACATTTCGTATTATCCATATAGCGATCTCCGGCAATACAAATGATTCTGTTTTGCGCCAATGCCGCATTAATTTCAAAAATATGGGATAAATCGTCATTGACCACTATAAAATGGGTCTCTTTTTTAACGAACTGCCCTAAATAGTCTTTAATATCCTCATGATCCTGATCTGTAATGACAATGCTGATGGAATCTTTAGCTAATCGTTCCTTAAAAAAGAACTGCGCCAACTCAAAATTTCCAATGTGCGCACTGATTAAAATGCCACCTTTGTTCATTTCCAATACTTCAGAAATTTTGACTTCCCCGTTAAATTCGTAGGTGTAATCACTTCTTAAACCGGATGAGATGGCGATTTTATCCACTAAGGTCTGACCAAATGTATAGTACGTTTTGTAGATGCTGATCATGGTTTTAAAACGCGAATAACCCAATCTCTTTCTAAAATACAACCGTAAACCCCTGACGTTTTTACCCGAAAACAAACAGAAGTAGGGCACAGGAAGATGCATTAATGCGTAGGCGGCGTTAATTCCGAAGTTCTTTATAAAAAACACAAAGACCTTAAAACCGAAAACAGTTCCCCTCGATTTACCATCCCATTCTGCCATTGCAATTCCGAAGTTTAGGCTTTTGATTTAAGCGCATTATTGAAGCCACAAATTTACACGAATTTTTCGGTTAAGAAATTGTAAAGTGCTTTAGTGCACGCCACCAGTTATGCCAATGACTTCTCCAGTGATATAGGATGCATTTTTTGATGCCAAGAAAGCGACCAAATGTGCTACTTCTTCAGGATTCCCAAATCGGTTCGCAGGGATCATCTTTTTAAGACTTGCTTCATCCAGATCTTCAGTCATGTCAGTTTTGATAAAACCAGGTGCCACAGCATTTACAGTGACATTGCGCTTGGCAACTTCTTGTGCCAATGATTTTGTAGCCGCAATAACAGCACCTTTAGCAGCCGAATAATTAGTCTGTCCTGAAACTCCTTTAAGTCCAGAAATAGACACCATATTAATGATGCGACCATAGCGGTTTAATAACATTTTTTCTATTACATGGTTGGTCACATTGAAGAATCCGTTGAGACTGATGTTGATGACGTCGTTCCATTCCTGAGGTTTCATCCACATAAAAAGTCCATCTTTTGTAATCCCGGCATTGTTTACCAAAACTTCAATAATCGCATCAGATTGTTGTTCTTGCCAACTATTTAATGCATTCTGAACATTTTCAATATTGGAGACATCAAATTGTATGATTTGACCAGATCCGCCAACAGCTTCCACTTCGGTTAAGGTTTGAAGTGCGGCTTCTTTATTACTGTTATAATTGATGAGAATATGATATTCTGAATCTTTGGCAAGTTGGATGCAGATGGCTTTTCCGATGCCTCTGGAACCTCCGGTGATTAGTGCGTATTTGTGCTGTTTGGACATTGATTGTTTTTTTTCCCGCAGATCGCGCAGATTTTCGCGGATCGTTTTGACACTAATCTACGGAATAAGCGATAAAGATTTTAAAGTTCGTATTTTTATTTTTTTTCCCGTTGATCACGCAGATTTTCGCGAATTATTTCTGAGTGGTTTGGCGAGTTTTACGAAAATAATTTTACAGTTTTATTTTTTCTCAATCAATAAAGTAGTTTTCATCGATCTCCTCTGGGCCGATCTGCGACATCTGCGGGAGACCTTAGTCTCATTGATCAATAAGAAAATCCTTCACCGCATTCACATAAGGATACATCACCACATCCTCCTTAAATACTGGAACAATGGCACGAATATCATCATACATCTGCTTTGTTTTTGTGGATACTTTATCCTTTACCTTCAAGTATTCAATGGCTTGTGTAATGGTGATCAACTCAATAGCGAGTACTTCGAATGCGTTTTCAATCACTTTTTTTGTGATCAAAGCAGCATTGGTGCCCATGCTTACAATATCCTGATTGTCATTGTTGTTTGGGATACTGTGCACATACATTGGATTGGATAGCATTTGGTTCTCTGCCGTTGTTGAGGTCGCGGTAAATTGAACGCCTTGCATTCCAAAATTCAGTCCGAGTTTGCCCAGATTGACAAATGGTGGCAAAATTCTATTGAGATTTGGATTGAGCAGGTAATTTAATTGGCGCTCTGCTAACATCGACGTTTTAGTCACTACCAATTTTAGCTTGTCCATTTCTAAAGACACATAATCCCCATGAAAATTCCCGCCGTGGTATACATTTTGATTTTTTACATCTATTATTGGATTGTCGTTTGCGGAGTTGACTTCTTCAATTAAAATCGTTTCTACCGTATTTAAGGTATCCAAAACGGGACCTAAGATTTGTGGCACGCATCGCAAAGAATAGTATTCCTGGACCTTGTCTTCAAAGAACGCTACATTTTTGACGTCATTATATAAATGGTGTTCGCGTTTTTTAATTAAGCTGCTATCCTTTAAATGAGCGCGCATGAGTTCTGCAATCTCACGTTGGCCTTGATGTTTTTTTGATTGGTTCAATTCAAAGGAGAGGTGATCATCATAGGCGCTTACAATTTCATTTATGGCTGAAGATGCTTTAATCATCCAATTTAAAAGCTTGCGCGTGTAAATAGTATTTACAATGCCGATACCTGTCATCACTGAAGTGCCATTCATAAGAGCAATGCCTTCACGCAGTTCTACGGAAATGGGTTGTAAGTTTTCTTTTTTGAAGACAGTTTCTGTCGGATGTTTTTCATCTTTATATATAACTTCTCCTTCACCGATCATCACTAACGCCAAGTGTGCCAATTGTACCAAATCGCCACTGGCACCAACGCCACCATGTTCATAAATAACCGGAGTGATATTTTTATTGATCAATTGGACCATCAGTTCTACAACTGATTTGTGTACCCCAGAATTCCCTAAACAGAGCGTGTTGAGTCGCGCTAACATGGCTGCTTTGACATACAATGGCGGAATTAGATTTCCAGTTCCCGAAGCATGACTTCTGATCAGGTTATACTGAAGCTGTTTGCGCTCTGAATCTTCAATTTTATACTGCGCCATCGGACCAAAGCCCGTGTTGACACCGTAAATAATCTTGTTTTCTGAAAATTTCTTTAAAAATTCGAGGCTCTCTTCGACCTTTTCAAGAATATTTTCTTCGATTTGGATCGATTGATTGCCAAATAAAATTTGTTGAAAATCGGTGATTCCTAAGGTTCCATTAAGTACTAACATTCAGATTGGGTTCACAATGTTTTTAAATAGTTCAATAACCAGAAGTAAAGTGGTTATTTTTGTGCTACAAATGTAAAATAATAAATCGTTTAAATCCATTTGCTTTATGAAGGATGTTCAGGTTGATGTTTTGATTATTGGTGCAGGGCCTTCAGGTTGCGTTGCCGCCGCTTATTTAAAAAAGCAAGGTGTCAATGTTAAAGTCATTGAAAAGAGTGTTTTCCCTCGTTTTGTGATTGGTGAAAGTTTATTGCCAAGATGTATGGACCATTTTGAAGAGGTCGATTTATTGGACTGTTTGATTGCACAGAATTTTGAAGTAAAGACTGGCGCCAGGTTCATAAAGGGCGACACCATTTGCGAATTTGACTTTGGTGAAAAATATACAGAAGGATATGATTGGACTTGGCAGGCTCCAAGAGCCGATTTTGATTATGCACTTACAGAAGAATTGAAAAGAAAAGGGGTAGACATTGCCTTTAAACAGGAAGTGATTTCGGTAGAGTTTAATAAAGATGGGTCATCGCAAACTACTGTAAAAGCTGATAATGATGAAACATTTGAAGTTCATGCAAAGTTTATTATTGACTCCAGTGGTTATGGGCGGGTTTTGCCGAGACTATTAAACCTTGACAAACCATCAACAATTCCTGAGCACTCTTCCATATTCAGTCATGTTCAAGAGCTTGAACGGCCAGCTGGAACCGAAGGTACGTTTATCACTTTTGATGTCCTTGATACGGATACCTGGTTTTGGGTCATTCCATTTAGCAATGGTAATACGAGTATTGGGTTTGTAGGTAAAACGGATTTCATCAATAGTTTTGAAGGCACACCCGAAGAACGACTTTCTGAAATGCTAAAAGAGTCGTCTTATTATTATGAACGATTTAAAGATGTTGATTTTCTATTTGAACCTAAAATAATTCAGAATTATTCTAAATCCGTGACCCAACTTTATGGGAAAGGTTATGCCTTAACAGGAAACAGTGCAGAGTTTTTAGATCCTGTATTTTCGTCGGGAGTCACTTTTGCCACGGAATCGGGATTAAAAGCTGCAAAATTAATCACCAAAGAATTACAAAACGAATCCGTTGATTGGGAAAAGGAGTATGCCGAGTTTATGAAAAAGGGTGTTTCGGTATTTGCTTCCTATGTCAAGGAATGGTACACGGGCAATTTGCAGACCATCTTTTTTGAAGGAACAGATAATCCTGATATTAAGAGACAGATCTGTGCGGTTTTGGCGGGTTATGTTTGGGATGAAACCAATCCGTTTGTAAAAAATCACGATAGATTGATCAAAACAGTCGCCAATATTATCCATTTGAACAAAAGAGCGTCGAAAGACTAAAAGACTAGTTAAGCATAATTTTTAAAAGCTTGTGGATTTGATTCTCACCCTGCGGAGATTTTTAGAGTTCGATTAATGGGCTGACTTCCATAATAAACGCTTAATTACTTTTGTCGGATGTTTTCTACATCCTGACTAAAATACTAACTGATAATTGTTTGCGTTATAAATTGTAAGTATTTTTAAATAATTTTTTTTATGTATTTGATGACGTATGCTAAAAATACATATATTTGGAATAGTGAATTAATAGCAGCTTAAAAACGACATGAAATGTATTTCATCGAAGAAATTTACACTTCGCAGATGATTTATGCCGTTTTCTATTTTGTTAATTCACTTTTTTTTATACATTTACATCATAATGATCAAACCTAATCTGAAAACTACCGCTTCTATCTTATTGATGTTAATCAGTATTGCAAGCTTTTCTCAAGACAGTGCTGGTGGAGGCCAAGGGCCTCCAACTCCACAAGGAGGCACAGTACCTCCAGGTTTACCAATCGATAATGGGTTAATCATTTTATTTGTTGCTGCGCTTATCTATGGAATTTATATTATTCTAAAGTACTCAAAAAAGCAAGCCCAAGCTTAGATTTTTAGCTCATATAGACGTTTGATATATTTTCCAAGAACATCAAACTCTAAGTTCACAAGACTGTTTTCCTCTAAAAACTTAAAGGTCGTATGTTCGTAGGTATATGGAATAATGGCAACGCTAAATTCATTCTTTAGACTATTCACTACCGTTAAGCTCACACCATTTACAGTAATAGATCCTTTTTCAATGGTAATATTATTTAGCTCGGCATCGTATTCAAAGGTGAATAACCAACTTCCGTTTTGAAATTCAATAGATTTACAAGTGGCAGTTTGGTCCACATGGCCTTGTACGATATGACCATCTAATCTATCACCAAGCTTCATGGCACGTTCCAAATTAACCTGGTCATCAATTTTTAATTTGCCTAAATTTGTTTTACTGAGCGTTTCCCTAATTGCTGTAACCGTATATAACGAGCCATTTAGGGAGGTTACCGTTAAGCATACGCCATTATGCGCCACACTTTGGTCTACTTTTAATTCAGAAGTGAAATTGCTCCTTAAAGTGATGTGAAGATTATCATTGTCTTGTTCCAAATTTGTGATGACGCCTAAATCTTCAATGATTCCAGTAAACATATTGTCGAATAATTAGTTAAATTTGCATTTGCATAATGGCTTACAAAGATAAGACTTTAATGAGGAATTGGGGATAATCTTCTGTTTAGAAAAGGATCTCATTTAAATGTCATTATACAAGAATAATTAAAATTAGGATGAAAAAAGAAGAGCAAATTAGAGTGGGAATTTCCATAGGTGACTTAAATGGTATTGGTGCTGAAATCATCCTGAAGACATTTGAAGATTCTCGAATGCTTGAATTCTGTACACCCATAATTTTTGCCTCAATAAAAACCATGTCCTTTTTCAAAAAGCATTTTGACAGTGGCATCAATTTTCATGGCATTAATGATTTGAATCAGGTGATTGAAGCAAAAGTAAATGTTCTGAATGTTTGGAAGGAAACTATCGAAATTAACTTTGGGGAAGAGGATTTAAAAGCGGGTGAATATGCTATAAAATCATTAGAAAGAGCTACTGAAGCTTTGAAAAACGATGACATCGATGTATTGGTAACAGCACCTATTAATAAATTGACCATTCAGTCAGACAGTTTCAACTTTCCAGGACACACCAATTATTTGGCCAAGGAACTCGGAGGGAACAGTCTTATGTTTATGGTCACTGACAAACTTAAGGTTGGTTTACTTACAGATCACGTTCCAGTTAAGGACGTGCCGCAACATATCAATGCAAAGCTTATCGAAGAAAAAGTACAGACCGTTTATGAATCGTTAGTTAAAGATTTCAGAGTGAGCAGACCAAAAATTGCCGTTTTAGGCATCAATCCTCATGCTGGAGACAATGGAGTTATTGGTAAAGAAGATGAGGAAATCTTAAAACCTACACTTCTGAAAATAAGGGAAAAAGGTAAATTGGTCTATGGGCCATATTCAGCGGATAGTTTCTTTGGCTCTAAAAACTATCAAAATTTTGATGCGATTATCGCCTCCTACCACGATCAAGGGTTGATTCCTTTCAAAACCATAACTTTTGGTGAAGGGGTCAACTACACCGCAGGATTGAGCAAAATAAGAACATCACCAGATCATGGAACAGCCTTTGAAATTGCGGGTAAAGGAACTGCAGATGAAAGCTCCTTCAAAGCAGCGGTTTTTACTGCTATTCAGATTTATAGGAATAGAAAGGAATATAAAAAACTAACCAAAAATCCTTTAAAAAAGGCATCTAAAAAGATGTAAACATTTTTTGTTAATAGCTTTTTTCTAATAAGAAATATTTTCTATATTTGCAGCCTCAAAATGAATGCGACCATGAAGCCCTTAAAAGAGTATGACATACAATTTGTAGGATTAAAATTAGGAAAGCACCATTTTGATTATCAAATTGATAAAAAGTTCTTTGAACATTTTGAGTATGATGATTTCAATGATGCCAATGTAAAAGTGAATTTGCTTTTTGAAAAGAAAGCAACACTCCTAGAATTGGATTTTGAAGCATCAGGTACAGTAAATGTAAACTGCGATACCACTAATGAACCTTACGACCAAACGGTTGAAGATGATTTTAATTTGGTCGTAAACTTTGGCGATGAGTACAACGACGAAGATGAGAATATTTTAATCCTACCCCATGGAGAGTATGAACTAAATGTGGCTCAATACATTTATGAATTGATTATTTTGGCATTGCCTATAAAACGCATCCATCCCGGAATAGAAGATGGTACCTTGCAATCAGAAATACTTGAAAAATTAAAAGAACTAAGTCCAAAAGACTTAGAAGAAAAAGAAGAATCAGAGGAGATTGATCCTCGCTGGAATACATTAAAAAAACTATTAACGGATAAATAATAACGATATAAAATGGCACATCCTAAAAGAAAAATTTCTAAAACCAGAAGAGATAAAAGAAGAACACACTATAAAGCAGTTGTTCCTACAATTGCAACGTGTCCTACTACAGGGGAAGCACACTTATTCCATAGAGCTCATTGGCATGAAGGAAAACTATACTACAGAGGTCAAGTGCTGATAGACAACTCTGAGAAAGAGGAAAACTTAGCATAACTACTATGCACGCATACAAAAAAACGCTCACACTTGGGCGTTTTTTTTGTGTTTAATTTTCGAAAGTCTTAAAAACAACTTAATTTGCATCATATTTGACTAAATAATCAGTAAATTCAACTATAGTTTACTGTTTTTGGCTGATTTTGGTCAAATTTTGGGTCATTTCTAAAACAAAACAATGAGTAGAATCACTGCTGCAATTACTGCCATAGGAGGATATGTGCCTGAATATGTGTTGACAAATCAAATTTTGGAAACCTTAGTCGATACGAATGATGAATGGATAACCAGTAGAACAGGAATAAAGGAACGAAGAATCCTCAAAGAAAACGGTAAGGGTACTTCTTATTTAGCCATCAAAGCCGCTCAAGATCTGATAGATAAAAAGGGTTTAGATCCAAAAGAAATAGAATTGGTGATTGTTGCCACCGCAACTCCAGACATGAAGGCTGCTGCTACAGCCGCCTACACAGCTACACAAATTGGTGCAGTAAATGCATTTTCATTTGATTTGGAGGCAGCCTGTTCAAGTTTTTTGTATGGAATGTCCGTTGCTGCCCGTTATATTGAATCCGGAAAATATAAAAAAGTATTATTGATAGGAGCGGATAAAAACTCATCAATGATCAACTATAAAGATAGAGCCACATGTATCATTTTTGGTGATGGTGCAGGTGCAGCGTTATTTGAACCCAATACAGAGGGGTTTGGCCTTCAGGATGAGCTATTGAGAAGTGACGGAGATGGAAGAGAGTTTTTGCAAGCGACCTATGGAGGTTCGTCATATCCATCAACTCCAGAAGCGATAGCCGAAGGCAGACACTATATTTTTCAAGAAGGGAAGATGGTTTTTAAGAACGCTGTTTTTAATATGGCTGACGTGACCGAAAAAATATTGGTCAGAAACAATCTACAAAAGGATGATATTTCTTGGTTGGTGCCACATCAAGCTAACAAACGTATTATTGATGCCACTGCAAGCAGAATAGAGCTTGAAGATAGCAAAGTCATGGCGAACATCCATAAATATGGAAATACCACATCGGCAACTCTACCGTTGCTCTTATTTGACTATGAAAAGCAACTAAAAAAAGGAGACAAATTGATATTTGTGGCTTTTGGCGGTGGTTTTACTTGGGGTTCAGTGTACCTTACCTGGGCTTATAATTCATAAACTAACTAATCTTTAAATATTTAAATTCTAATTATTATGGATATAAAAGAAATTCAAAACTTAATCAAATTTGTTGCTAAATCTGGCGCAAGTGAGGTTAAATTGGAGATGGAAGATATCAAAATTACCATTAAGACAGGTAAAGATGATAGAGGAGAGTCCACAACCTATGTGCAACAAATTCCAATGGGTCCTGCTCCTGTAGCACAAGCCCCTGCACCGCAAGTTGCATCACAAGCACCCGTGACTCCGGCTGCTGATGAAAATTCAAAGTTTATAACTATTAAGTCGCCTATTATAGGAACGTTTTATCGTAAGCCTTCTCCGGATAAACCAATGTTTGTTGAAGTAGGCAAAACCATAAATGAAGGTGATGTTTTGTGCGTTATTGAGGCGATGAAATTGTTCAATGAAATTGAATCTGAGGTTTCAGGGAAAATCATTAAAATTTTAGTTGATGATTCTTCTCCAGTTGAATTTGATCAGCCATTATTTTTAGTTGATCCATCATAATTCGAAGTTTAGAAGTTTAGAAGTTAAAAGTTTAGCGTTTTAACGCTGAATGGTAAACTATAAACCATAAACTCTTAAACCGAAAAATATGTTTAAAAAAATATTAATAGCCAATAGAGGTGAGATTGCACTGCGCATTATTAGAACCTGTAAGGAAATGGGCATCAAAACGGTAGCTGTATATTCTACTGCTGATGCAGAAAGTCTGCATGTTAAATTTGCGGATGAAGCTGTCTGTATCGGACCTCCACCAAGTAGCGAATCGTATCTGAAAATGTCCAATATTATTGCGGCAGCAGAGATTACCAACGCTGATGCCATTCATCCTGGATACGGGTTTTTGTCTGAAAATTCAAAGTTTTCAAAAATATGTGAAGAGCACAATATTAAGTTTATTGGTGCGTCTCCCGAAATGATCGAAAAAATGGGAGATAAGGCTTCAGCCAAAGCGACCATGAAGAAAGCAGGCGTACCGTGTGTTCCCGGAAGTGATGGCATATTAGAATCTTATGAGCAGACCGAAAAACTATCAGTTGAAATGGGTTTTCCGGTAATGATAAAAGCCACAGCAGGAGGAGGCGGAAAAGGAATGCGTGCCGTTTGGAAGAAAGAAAAGCTTAAAGATGCTTGGGATTCTGCACGACAAGAAGCAAGAGCAGCTTTTGGTAATGATGCGATGTATCTGGAAAAACTTATTGAAGAACCACGTCATATCGAAATACAGATTGTAGGTGATTCTCGTGGAAAAGCTTGTCATTTATCAGAACGTGATTGCTCCATACAGCGTCGCCATCAAAAACTGACTGAAGAAACCCCATCGCCGTTTATGACCGATGAACTTCGCAATGAAATGGGATTGGCAGCGGTTAGAGCGGCAGAATATATTAAGTACGAAGGCGCGGGAACAATAGAGTTTTTGGTGGACAAACATCGAAACTTCTATTTTATGGAGATGAATACCCGTATTCAGGTGGAACATCCTATTACAGAACAGGTGATTGACTTTGACTTAATTAGAGAGCAGATTCTTGTGGCTGCAGGGGTACCAATTTCTGGTAAAAATTATACGCCGAAACTACATTCTATAGAATGTCGAATCAATGCTGAAGATCCCTATAACGATTTTAGACCGTCTCCAGGAAAAATAACAACACTTCATGCACCTGGAGGACATGGCGTCCGTTTGGATACGCATGTGTATTCAGGCTATACGATTCCTCCAAACTATGATTCGATGATTGCAAAGTTGATTACCACTGCGCAAACACGGGATGAAGCCATCAGTAAGATGAAACGTGCTTTGGACGAGTTCGTCATTGAAGGAATCAAGACTACCATTCCGTTCCATCGACAATTGATGGACCATCCAGATTATTTGGCCGGTAATTATACCACTAAATTTATGGAAAGCTTTAAAATGGAAGCTCCGGTTGAAGATTAACTATACAGACTCCGAAAGAAATTTCGGAGTTTTATTTTATTGGCGAATCTATATTTTTTCAAATTAAGGATCTCTGATATATTTGGGTGGTTTTAGCATTTTTTGAATCGACTTAATTGAGATTTTTGCCGGCGCAGAGTTTACTTTATATTTTAATAGATCTACTACTCAGGATATTTTAAAGGGTCAAATCGTTCTGAATCCTTTGTCTGTTGTTTAAATCGTAGGAAGTTGTTGAAGTCATTAATTTTGAAGATGTTTCATTCTATGATTCAATAAATAAAATTTCTGAAAGCCTCGACAATTTCTGTGAGAGATTCCAAATTCTAAACAAATACATTAATTTTATTTAAAAGGAAATGGCACATTTCGATGAGTTCAATGTTAAAATAGCGAATTCCTTTCTTTAGAAACAAGAAACAAGAAACAAGAAACAAGAAACAAGAACAACGATGAATCTCTCCTATTGGGAAATAAAAAGCTACCTCTCCAACATTGATTATACCATTGTCGGTAGCGGAATTGTTGGACTCAATTGCGCTTTACGGTTGAGGGAACGCTTCCCGAAAGCCACTATTGTTATTCTTGAACGAGGGTTTTTACCACAAGGAGCGAGCACTAAAAATGCTGGTTTTGCTTGTTTTGGTAGCCTCAGTGAGATTTTGGATGACCTCAATACACATTCTGAGGATGAAGTCATTCAATTGATAGAAAAACGGCGTAATGGATTGGCATTATTACGTCAGACATTATCTGATGAAGCCATCGACTATCAACAGCATGGCGGCTATGAATTATTTGACCATAGTGACCATGAAGGCTATGACTATTGTATGTCGCAAATGGGCAAAGTGAATGCACTCCTAAAACCACAATTTAAGGCCGATGTCTTTCAAATTAAAGAGAACCTCTTCAATTTTCAAAATATTCAAAATGAACTAAGTTTTACACCATTTGAAGGGCAAATTGACACCGGAAAAATGATGCGATCACTTACTGATTTGGTGTTGAACAAAGGCATTCTAATCCTAAATTCAGTTTCTGTAGAGCATTTCGAAGACCTTAGTGAAAACGTGTATATAAAAACTGATAAATTCGAATTTAAAACGAATCAATTGCTAATTTGCACCAATGGTTTCGCATCGAAACTCATAAACGCTGAAGTGAAACCAGCAAGAGCACAAGTTTTAATCACAAAACCTATTGAAAACTTAAAAATTAAAGGGACCTTTCATCTCGATAAAGGGTTCTATTATTTTCGTAATATTGACTCGCGAATTTTATTGGGTGGCGGACGTAATCTCGATTTCAAAACCGAAGAAACCACAGAAATGGCCCAAACCGCAATTATTCAAAACAAGTTGGAAGAATTTTTGAAAACAACAATTTTACCAAATATGCCTTTTGAAATCGAACACAGATGGAGTGGCATTATGGGCGTTGGTAGCACTAAAAAGCCGATTGTAAAGCGACTAAGCAATAAGGTGTTTTGCGGCGTTAGATTAGGAGGTATGGGTATTGCCATTGGCAGCCATGTGGGTAGAGAATTAGCTGATTTGGTGGATTAATAAGCTGCATCCACTAACCTGTTTGTAGGTTAAAATGTAAAAATTAATGAAAAAGATATTGAGATTTCTTTTTAAAACCATCTTATGGCTCTTGACCTTTCCTATTATAGGTGTGGTTGTTTTCAAATGGGTGCCGGTTCCGGCAACGCCCTTGATGGTCATCAGATATTTTGAACAGAGAGAGGCTGAAAAAGAAACCGTTTGGAAACACAATTGGGTGTCTATTGATGAGATTTCCAAAAACTTACAATTGGCGGTAATTTGTAGTGAAGATCAGAATTTTTTAAAGCACAACGGTTTTGACATGAAAGCTATCGAGAAGGCATTTGACAGCAATCAGAAAAGCGGAAAGATGAGGGGCGGCAGCACCATTAGTCAACAGACTGCAAAAAACGTGTTTTTGTGGCCACAACGCAGTTGGCTCAGAAAGGGAATGGAAACTTATGTCACTTTTTGGATCGAATTAATTTGGTCCAAGGAACGTATTATGGAGGTTTATTTAAACAGTATTGAGATGGGGAATGGAATATATGGTGCTGAAGCCGCTTCTCAATATTGGTTTAAGAAATCTGCTTCAAAATTGAGCAAAAGCGAGGCGGCAGCAATTGCGGCTATTTTGCCACGACCTCTAAAATATCGTGCCAATCCGCCAACAAACTATATTGCCAGCCGGAAATTATGGATTATGAAGCAGATGAGTTTTCATGGCGCCTTAAATTATGAGAAGAAGAATGAAAAATGATCTCCAACTGAAGCGAGAACTTTATATGAAATGTGTCAATTTTGTTGAAGATCGTTATTCTAAAATTCAAAATCAAATTAATGGGATTCAGGAATCTCTCACATCAGAAACCAAAAGTAGCGCTGGTGATAAGCACGAAACCGGCAGGGCAATGTTACAATTGGAACGTGAAAAGGCGGGGCAGCAATTGGCTGAAGTAGAAAAACTAAAAGAAGCCTTATCTAAAATTGATGTGGATAAGACCTCTGAAATAATAGGTATGGGAAGTGTGATTACTACTTCAAGTGCTAATTACTTTATAGCTATTAGTGCGGGCCAAATGACAGTTAATTCACAATCCTTTTTTGTCATTTCGCCAAATACACCAATTGGATTGTTGTTGATGGGTAAAAAGTTTGGAGATGCCATCGTTTTTAGGGATCACACGTTTGTGATTGAATCCGTTGGTTAACTGGTTAACTGAAAAGACCTCACAGATTTTTCAAAATCTGTGAGGTCTAAAATTATCATTCAAATTTGAGGTAGTAGTCTTTCGAAATCTATTCAAAAAAAGAGTTATGGTGCAACCTCTAAATAAATTTCTTGATTGATTTCAAGCTTGGACTTATTCTCGAAAAAAATAATATCATCATCGGTATGTCCTTCAATTAAATAATAGTGGCCCTTAAAGTAATTGCGGTAAACTTTCACTTTTAAATCAGATTTATCAACCCTTTGAAGTTGATGCGCGTAGATTATTTGATCATTAATGAGATTGAATTCGTCGAAAAATGACGCCGTTAAAGGCATTTCTGGGCTTTTATAAAGTTCTTGAGGCGATTTGTTGGCGATGATTTTCGAATCGTGTAAGACAATCATTCTGTCAGCATAAGCCAAAACGTCTTCACTATCATGGGTAGCCACAATGCAAGCGATATTTTTTTCTTTTAAATAGTTAAACACGCTTCTGCGCAAGGATTGTTTATGAAAGTTATCAATATGGCTAAAAGGTTCGTCTAATAAGATGATTTCGGGTTGTTTCGCCAAAGCTCTTGCCAATGCCACACGTTGTTTTTGTCCACCACTTAAAGTCTTCACTTTGGTTTTAGCAAAGTCTTCTAACTCGACCACTTCCAAAAGCTCCTGAACGCGTTCTTTTTTTTCTTTTGGAAAGAAATTTGATAGATGTTTGCCAATATTTTCTTCAACGGTTATGAATGGCATCAAATCGAACTCTTGGGCGACGTACTTCATAAAATCATAGCCTACCACAAGATTATATTTTGGGCCTAAAATTTCAATGTCATTCCAGAAAATATTTCCTTCATTTAAGTCATATTCTCCATAAATCACTTTTAACAGCGTCGATTTTCCCGAGCCGCTTTCCCCAATAATGGATACATGTTCGCCTGTATTGACTGAAAAATTAAGATTATTGAGCACAGGAGTATCTGCGCTTTTTTTAGTGTAAGTGAAGGTAATGTTTTGGACGTTTAGCATCTGTAACTTATAAAGAGACCTGTCAGGTATCAAAAAGCCTGACAGGTCTGAAAATCAACTCTAAATTAGTTATCCTTTTATCTTTGATTTGGTTGAATTTGGAAGTGCTTTATAACCCATATTATAGAGCGTAAATCCAAAAATATCAGCGTATTGCTCTATAGTTTTACTCACAGGAGTTCCGGCACCATGTCCAGCATCAGTTTCAATCCTAATTAATGTTGGATTGCTTCCTGTCTGCTTGCTCTGTAATTCTGCGGCAAATTTAAAACTGTGTGCAGGTACTACGCGATCATCATGATCTCCCGTTGTAATCATTGTTGCAGGGTATTCTACACCTTCTTTAACATTATGGATAGGCGAATAGCCTTTTAAGTAGTCAAACATTTCCTTGTTGTCCTCAGACGTTCCATAATCATACGCCCAGCCAGCTCCTGATGTGAAGGTATGGTAGCGTAGCATATCCAACACGCCAACTGCAGGGATGGCTACTTTTACTAAATCTGGACGTTGGGTCATGGTTGCTCCAACTAAAAGCCCTCCGTTTGAACCGCCTCTAATAGCTAAATAATCTGATGAGGTGTAATTGTTGTCAATCAAGTATTCTGCGGCAGCAATGAAATCGTCAAATACATTTTGCTTTTCCAATTTGGTTCCTGCATCATGCCATTTTTTACCATATTCACCACCACCACGTATGTTAGGTACGGCATAAATACCACCTTGTTCCATCCAGACCGCGTTAGCAATGCTGAAAGAAGGTGTCATTGAAATATTGAATCCACCGTAGCTATACAGAATAGTAGGATTTTTACCGTTGAGTTCGACCCCTTTTTTATAGGAAATAATCATGGGTACTTTGGTGCCGTCTTTTGAAGTATAAAAGACTTGCTTACTTTCAAAATCGTCCGCATTAAAATTAATTCCTGGTTTTATATAAACTTCAGAAACACCGTCTTTTGGGTTAAAAGTGTAAATGGTACTTGGGGTGATGTAATTGGAAAATGAGTAGTAAACAATTTCGTCTTCTTTCTTGCCTCCAAATCCGCCAGCACTTCCAACACCTGGCAATTCAATTTCTCTTACCAATTTACCATCATAGTCGTATTGCTTTACTTTAGAGACCGCATCGACCATATAACTAGCAAATATATAACCACTGCCTGTAGAAGCACGGAGTACATTTTCTGTTTCAGGAATCAAATCCTTCCAGTTTTCTGGACTTGGATCGGAAGCATCAACAGTAACGACCTTTTGATTAGGAGCATTTCTATTAGTTATTAAATAGAGCTTACTTCCAACGTTCTCAATGACTCCAGTATCGCTGTCAGCGGTATTCAAAATGGTAATCATTTTGCTGTTTGGTTGCGATAGATCCTGCATTAATAGTTTTGTTCCAGAAGTGGAGTTTCTTGGATAGATGAACAGATAGTTTCCGTCTTCAGTCACACTACCACTTACGTAGCGGTGTTTTTGTGCTTCGGTACCACCAAAGATTAATTGGTCCTGCTGCTGTGAGGTTCCTAATTTGTGGTAAAAGAGTTTATGTTGGTCTGTTTTAGCTGAAAGTTCACTTCCTGTAGGCTTGTCATAGCTTGAATAATAGAAGCCTTCATTGTTTTTCCATGAAATGCCACTAAATTTGACATCTACAATCGTGTCTTCAATTTGTTTTTTGGATTCGACATCCATGATGATCACTTTTCGCCAATCACTTCCACCTTCAGAAATTTGATAGGCAGCAAGTTTCCCACTTTTGGAGAAATTAAGACCCCCTAAAGAGATGGTACCGTCTTTACTAAAGGTATTTGGATCTAAAAAGACTTCTTCGTCGTCTTCGCCAGTTTTCTTTCTGTAAATAACCGATTGGTTTTGCAGACCGTCATTTTTGTAATAATAGGTATAATCACCCTCAATAAATGGAGCACCTACTTTTTCGTAGTTCCATATCTCTTCCAAGCGCTCTTTAAGCTCTTGGCGATATGGGATTTGTGCTAAATAATCTCCGGTTACTTCATTTTGGGCTTTTACCCATGCTCCGGTTTCTTCGCTACGGTCATCTTCAAGCCAGCGGTAAGGATCTTTTACTTGTTCTCCAAAATAAGTATCAACGGTATCTACCGTTTTGGTTTCAGGGTAGGTCACGGCAATAACATTGGATTTCTTAAGTTCATTTTCATTTTTACAGGCGGTAATCGTCGTTAAAACTACCATGGCAAGCGCTAAATTTCTCATAAAAGTAAACGTGTTAAATGTTGTGTTTCAAAAATAAACAAAAAAGCCCCTACAATCGGGAGTAAGAGCCTTTTTAATATAATGTTAAGAAATCTATCGATTGATAAACATTTCTGTTTTTATTGAATTACCTATTTAAATCAGATTCTTATCAATTAAATATTCTGCAATCTGAATGGTATTGGTAGCGGCACCTTTTCTTAGATTGTCACTAACGATCCATAGGTTTAGAGTGTTTGGTTGAGATTCATCGCGTCTGATTCGGCCAACAAAAACATCATCTTTTCCATTGGCATAAATTGGCATTGGATAAGTATTGACATCAAGATTGTCCTGCACCACTACACCAGAAGTTTGGCTTAGTAGTTTGCGAATTTCGGTAACATCAAAATCTTTTTCAAATTCAATGTTTACGGCTTCGCTATGTCCGCCTTGAGTTGGAACTCTTACAGCGGTAGCTGTAACTGCTATAGAACGGTCATCCAGAATTTTTTGGGTTTCCCTGACCAATTTCATTTCTTCTTTGGTGTATCCGTTTTCTTCAAAGACATCACAATGTGGGATGACGTTTTTATTAATTGGATAGGGATAGGCCATTTCTCCTTTTATCCCAGCCAACTCATTTTCTAATTGCTTTACCGCTTTCACACCAGTTCCTGTAATGGATTGATAGGTAGAAACAACGATTCTTTTGATTTTGTATTTCTTATGTAGTGGTGCCAGGACCATCACCATCTGAGTGGTTGAACAGTTTGGATTGGCAATAATTTTATCGTCTTTTGTAAGCGCACTGGCATTGATTTCTGGAACGATCAATTTTTTTGAAGCGTCCATTCGCCACGCCGATGAATTATCAATGACCGTAGTACCTACAGCTTCAAACTTTGGAGCCCATTCTAAGGACGTATCGCCCCCAGCAGAAAAGAAGGCGATGTCTGGTTTTTTTGAGACAGCTTCTGCCAAACCTATCACTTTATGAGTCTCATTTTTAAAGGTAATTTCTTTCCCAACAGATCTTTCAGAGGCTACGAGCATCAATTCTGTAAAAGGGAAATTACGCTCTTCAAGGATATTTAACAACACTTCGCCAACCATGCCTGTGGCGCCAACAACAGCTACTTTCATAATAAAAAAATTTAAGTCGCTAAAGTAACCATTTATTCAATCTATTTAAAGAAGATTATATAAAAAAAGAACCCGATTCCTTATCAGAATCGGGTTAAAGTTAGAATATGGGTGTAGCGTGATTATTTTTTTAATGCGTCTCTGATTTCTTTCAATAGATCAATTTCAGATGGACCAGCTGGAGCCGCTGGAGCTGCTGGTTTTTTGGTTTTATTGTATGCTTTAACAATCATAAACAATACAAAACCAACAATAAGTAAATTAATAATGGAATTAACCCAATTGCCGTACATAATGGCGTTTTCAGGTTTAACAACTGTTCCGTCAGCATCAACATCAGCAGGAGATAAAACGTACTTCAAGTCCGAAAAATCGACACCGCCAGTAAAATTACCAACAATAGGCATCATGATATCGGTCACAAAACCGTTAACTACCATACCAACAGCACCGGCAAGGATAACCGCAACTGCCAAATCAATGACGTTGCCCGTCATAATAAAATTTTTAAATTCTTTCCACATAATAATTGAATTAAGTTAGTTATTAAGTCACGAAATTAAGAAAAATATGCAACTGTTAAATTTCTGCAATGATTTTATTTTTTGATAATCCGTTTGACACGTTGTGAAATGGCCGAAATCAATTCGTATGAAATCGTATTTGCAGAATGCGCCAATTCGTCGGCGGTGTTCGAGGCGTCAAATACGATGACTTCATCACCTTCATGACAATCAATTCCTGTGATGTTAACCATAATCATATCCATGCAAACGTTTCCTACAATCGGCGCTTTTTTGCCGGAAATGATCACATAGCCTTTTTCATTGCCGTAAGGCCTGCCAATACCATCAGCATGACCAATTGGGATTGTGGCCGTTTTCATGGATGACGCACTTTTATAAGCACGATTATAACCTACAGTTTCGCCTTCA
Organism: Gelidibacter pelagius; assembly: GCF_017581925.1. Taxonomy (GTDB): domain Bacteria; phylum Bacteroidota; class Bacteroidia; order Flavobacteriales; family Flavobacteriaceae; genus Gelidibacter; species Gelidibacter pelagius. The sequence goes on from NZ_JAGEVG010000001.1 coordinate 319,548, forward strand.
TCAATGTCGTGTATTTGAGAAATGACGGATTTTAACGAGGCAATGGGCCTGAAGTTTTTGTTTTCCTTTTCAGAATTACCGAAACCATATAATCCAATCCCACTTCGCACCATATCAAAATGGGCATCAGGATAGTTTAATATACCTGAAGTATTACACATATGTAGCATAGGCTGGTAACCGAACAGGGTTTTAAACTTTTCTGAGATGTTTTTAAAGGAATTTATTTGATGCAGCATAAATTCTTTTTCGGATAGATCTTCACTTGCAGCCAAATGAGAGAATATGGATTCAATTCTGACTGCGTTCGATGAATTTAACTTTGAATATATGCTTTCAACTTCGTTTTCAGAAAAACCCAATCGGTTTAGTCCAGTATTAAACTTTAGATGTATCGGATAGTCTTTTTGATTCTTATCCGAAGCTATCTGCATAAACCTATTGAGAACTTTCTCATTATAAATGCTGGGTTCCAAACAACGGTCTATGATGCTGCTAAAGCCTATTGGCAAGGGATGTAACACCAAAATAGGTTTTGTAATCCCTGCATCTCTTAAAGCAACGCCTTCTCCCGTATAGGCGACAGCAAAATAATCAACATCCAAGTTTTGCAGAAAAAGGGCGATTTCATCGGCATCATTACCGTAGGCAAATGCTTTGACCACTGCTAAAAACTTGGTGTTTTCTTGAAGTTTGGATTTGAGATATTCAAAATTGTGCTTTAAGGCCGAAAGATCAATTTCAAGCACTGTTTCTTGCGTTTTAGGCATTGGAGTTTTTTGAATTTTCGGTGAGTTCTACGGCATCGTTGACCTTCATGCCTCTTATTTTATCGTTTAACATGGCCTTGTAAAATGCACCACGGCTTAAGGGTTCATATTCATCCACCTCGCCTAGAAGTACCAAGGCATCGCTTTGGGCTTTTCTGTAACTATATTGTGCCAAGTTTCCGGTACGTGTACATATAGCATGTACCTTAGTGACATATTCGGCAGTGGCCATTAAATAGGGCATAGGCCCAAAGGGATTGCCTTTAAAATCCATGTCCAAGCCAGCTACTATAACACGAACGCCCTTGTTGGCCAAATCATTACAAACCCGAATGATTTCATCATCAAAAAACTGCGCTTCGTCAATCCCGACCACATCGCATCCGTCGGCTAATATTGGAATATTGGCTGCAGCAGGTACTGGTGTTGAACGAATTTCATTGGAGTCATGAGACACGACCATTCCTTCATCGTAGCGTACATCAACAGCTGGTTTGAAGATTTCAACTTTTTGTTTTGCAAACTGCGCACGCTTAAGACGCCTGATCAATTCTTCAGTCTTACCAGAGAACATAGAGCCACAAATAACCTCAATCCACCCAAATTGTTCTTTAGGATTTACTGTATTTTCAAGAAACATTTCGTAATTTTAACACTAAAACAAAGCCTGCCTTCGTTTGTCATAAAGGTGGCGCAAATTTATTAAAAATCAAAAGCATAAATTAGAATTAAAGTTAAAAGTTATGAAGAAGAAGTTGGAGTCTGAATTAATGAGTATTGCCCATCGTATTCTGAAATTGAAGGGCAGAGAGAATGTGAAGGAAATGCACCGCGAAGTGGGCCTGCTATATGAGAAATTGAGTGTTTTGAAATTTGCCAATGAAAATTTAGAAAAACCTATGCCTACTATAGGGGTTGATTCTTCATTTTTTGAGATGTTGGATGTGGCATTCAACAATAAAATAAGCGACAATATTGAACGTGACGATAAAATTTATGTCAATCTTGATGAGGTAGAAGACGATGGTATTATGGAGCCGGTCATGGAAAAAATTAAGGATATGGTTGCTCAAATGCCCCATGAAACACATCAAATTGATGCCTTTTTTGAACAATCACTTCCTAAAGCAACCGAGGAGGACAAAGATGATTTTGAAGAATTGACCGCAGGTTTTAAGAACATGCCGGTTTTTGATCCTGTTCCAAATTCCAAGGATCATTTGAAGAAATCGTTGAACGACAAACTTAAGAATGGACTTAATATTGGTCTGAATGATAAAATTGCATTTATCAAACATCTTTTTGATGGCCATCGCGAAGATTATGATCGCGTACTTTCTCAAATCAATACGTCAAGTTCTTTGGATGAAGCTAAAAATTTAATCCAAAATATTGTCAAACCTGATTATAACAATTGGATAGGAAAAGAAGACGTCGAAGAGCGTTTTATGAATATTATAGAAGGTAAGTTCGACTAATTAATGAGTAAATTATTCATCGTTCCCACCCCCATTGGCAATTTGAAAGACATGACTTTTAGGGCGGTTGAGGTTCTAAAAGAAGTCGATTTAATTTTGGCAGAAGACACGCGCACTTCAGGGAAACTCTTAAAACATTTTGAAATTGCAACGCCTTCCCAATCCCATCACATGCACAATGAGCACAGAACGGTGGAGCTTTTGGTTCAAAAGATAAAATCAGGAACTACTGTTGCCCTAATTAGTGATGCAGGAACGCCCGCTATTTCCGATCCTGGATTTTTGTTGACCCGCGCCTGTATTGAACATCAAATTGAAGTGGATTGCCTTCCTGGAGCAACTGCTTTTGTACCGGCATTGGTAAATAGCGGAATGCCCAATGACAAATTTGTATTCGAAGGATTTTTGCCAGTCAAGAAAGGAAGACAAACCCGATTGTTGCTTTTGGCAGAAGAAACCCGAACGCTCATTTTTTATGAGAGTCCACATAAACTCATTAAAACCTTAGCGCACTTTTGCGAGTACTTTGGTGAAGACCGACCCGTTTCCGTTTCGAGGGAGATGACCAAACTTTATGAAGAGACTATCAGGGGAACTGCAAAAGAAGTCTTGGCGCATTATACCGCCAAACCTCCAAAAGGCGAAATTGTGATTGTGGTTGGTGGCAAGCCAAAGGATTAGCTTTTTAAGTTTTTAGGACGATCCCTAAAAAGAGATAGTAAAGGTAGATTTTAAATGATGACACCGATATTATCGAGCATTGACGTCTTTATTCTAACAGCGCAGCGGTCTTGATTCCTTTCTCTGATATTTCTGGTTTTATTTCTAAACTTTAGATTTTTCATAACATAATTTGTCGGAAGATTCGATATCTTAATGCTTAATATGAAAAACACTAAAAACAAACATTATGACGTTTTCGTCATTGGCAGTGGTATTGCAGGACAGACGGCTGCTGAAATTTGTAGGGAGCACAAATTGAGTGTTGCCATTGCAGATAATAGAGAATTTGGCGGTACTTGCGCCAATAGAGGATGTGACTCCAAAAAAATATTGCTTCAGTTTTCTCAATTGATCTATCATAGCAGAAATTTGAAAGACCATGGTGTTAAGAAGCTACCAAAACTGAATTGGAAGAAAGTCCAAAAGTTTAAGCGATCGTTTTCTGATCCAATTCCGCCAAATACAGAAGAAAAATTAAAAGAGTTAGGCATTTCCATGTATCATCAATCGCCTAAATTCATCAGTAAAAATGAGGTTGAGGTGGAAGGGAAAGTGGTGGCTGCCGACCATTTTATTATTGCCACGGGAAATATTCCGAGGGAACTTGATATCGAAGGCAAGGAATTTCTGAAAGTGAGTGAAGATGTTCTGAATTTTAAGAAAGTCCCAAAGTCCATTACCTTTATCGGCTCTGGTTATATTGCCATGGAATTTGCCTGTATGTTGGCAACTTTGGGCTGTAGGGTGACTATATTAGAAAGGGATAAGACGTCTCTTGCTAAATTCGATGATTATTTGGTGGAAAAATTAATCGCAAAACTTGAAAGTTTAGGTGTCAAATTTATTTTTAATGCTGATGTCACCGGAGTTCAGAAATTAAAAAAGAATTTAAAGGTTTCTTATTCACATGATGGTAAATCAAAAACCTTTAAATCCAGAAAAGTTATTAATGCTACGGGAAGAGTTCCGGCAATAGCAGCACTGGAACTTGACAAAGCAGGTATAGAGGCAGATAAGGACGGAATTGTGGTCAATGACTATTTGCAGAGTAAATCGCATCCAAAAGTTTATGCCTGCGGCGATGTTTCTAATAAATCGCCATCGCTCACACCACTTTCAGGCCTTCAAGGTTATATTGCTGGGAACAATGTGGTCAAAGAAAAATCAAAGACTTTGGATGTGCCATGTGTGCCTTCAACGGTATTTACCACACCAAACTTATCATCAGTTGGTTATGGCGAAGAAGAAGCCAAAGCGCGTTATAAAAACGTCAAGGTTTATCAAGGGGATTGTAGCAATTGGTTCAATGCGAAAAAGGAAAATGAAGATACCTATGCTTACACAATTTTAGTCAATGAACGTACAGATGTAATTGTGGGCGCCCATATATTGAGTTCTAAAGCCAACGAAAGTATTAATGTGTTTGCAACTGCAATCTATAATAAAATGACCGTTAAGGAATTTAAGCGCATGATGTTGACCTATCCTTCGTATAGCATGGATTTTAAGAAGATGATGGAAAACAAAGATTAGTGACATAGAATTAATGCAAGATTTACTTCACAATATAAGAAACTGCAGTCTCTGTAAAGCTCATTTACCACTCGGGCCAAGACCTGTAGTCACTGCACACCAAGATTCAAAAATCGTGATTATTGGTCAGGCCCCGGGAACGAAAGTACATGCCTCTGGAATCCCTTGGGATGATGCCAGTGGCAAACAATTGCGAAAATGGTTGGGCGTGACCGTGGAAGAGTTTTATGATGAGAAAAATTTTGCCATTATACCGATGGGATTTTGTTATCCTGGGAGAGGTAAAGGTGGCGATTTACCACCGCGACCAGAATGTGCACCACAATGGCACGATCAACTCATGGAATTTATGCCAAATGTTGAATTGGTACTTTTAATAGGCATGTATGCTCAAAAATACTATTTGAAGAAACAGGCCAAGAAAACCCTAACGGAAACTGTTGCCGATTGTCAAGATTATTTGCCTAAATATTTTCCCTTGCCACATCCATCGCCCCGCAATCGGTTTTGGTTGACGCGGAATCCGTGGTTTGATAAGGAGGTTGTGCCAATATTAAATCAGGAAATTAAAAAAGTTTTAAAATCCACCCGATCCAGCAAATAGATCAAGATGAATTATGCAATTAAATTCATTTCACTTTTTTATATAATTATTTGAGAATAAACTAAAAAACCTCTTGACCGGAATCTTGTTGAAGAAATGAGCTAATGAATCAATTTTATCGTTTGGAATATCCTTTAATACAAATACCATAGCTAGTACCCATATTAGAAAAAGTATAAAGCAAACACCTAATATAAGCACAATTGCTACGGATGCTATTTCCAGTATTTCTAAATATTTAAAGCTAATATAAAGTGACCGATCGTATTGATTTAAGACATGAAAATCATGACATAACTTTGGGCAATTTTATTAGATATAACAATAATAGAGAACTTAATTTTATCAATGTCTCATTATAGGTAATGTTGAAATTTCAAGAAATTTAAGTACCAGATAATTTCTTGAAATCCAGGTTAGACTAATCAACTTAACTCAGATAAATACTATTTTTGGACGCTATAAATTCTGAATTTATCTCTCTTTAAACCTGATTTTAAGGCCTTCATTTCATTATCACTAAATCTTCACATATAAAACACGATGAAATTGTCAAATACATATAATAGGCCCCTTCATTTTTTAAATTAACAGTTTGAATATTGATAAATGAGGATTGCTAAATTTCACCATAATTGGCGTTTTTTCCTTTTTTAAATAGGCATTGCGTATTGCGCTTAATTCATTAGATTTAGCGCTTTATTTGTTTTTCGTCATTATTAATTTGAATGGAAATACAAATGTAATAATTTGATATTCAATTTGTTAATCATATAATTAAGTTTGTATATGATTGATTTGCAATGATTTAAGTCTTATTGCAATTTTAATTGAAAATTGTATTAAATAAATGATAACACAGAATATAATGAAAACCAGAATAGAAGAAGATTTACTTGGTGAATTAGAAATTGATGATGATGTTTATTATGGAATTCATACCCAGCGCGCCATCAATAATTTTAAGATTTCAAAATCTAAAATTCTTGACTATCCTTTATTTATAAAAGGGTTGATTGTGACTAAAAAAGCCTGTGCCTATGCAAATAAGGAGATTGGAACTATATCTTCAGAAAGAGCTGATATGATTATTGAGGCCTGTGATGAAATATTGGCCAATTTAGATACCTACGTAAAATATTTTCCGTCCGATATATTTCAAGGCGGTGCTGGCACTTCGGTCAATATGAATGCAAATGAAGTCATTGCTAACGTGGCTCTGGTAATGAATGGCCATGAGAAAGGCCGTTATGATATTTTACATCCAAATGATCATGTCAACAAATCACAATCTACCAATTGTGCCTACCCTACAAGTCTAAGAGTTGCGATGTACTACTATATGAACCATCTTTTGGAAAAAATCAATCTTCTTACGACACGTTTGGACATCAAAGGAGCGGAGTTCAAGAAGGTATTAAAAATGGGTAGGACTCAATTACAGGATGCTGTTCCAATGTCTTTAGGTGATGAGTTTTCGGCATGGGCCGCAAATTTAAAAGAGGAAACCAAAATGCTAAAAATCTGTAGAGACATCATTCTGCCGGTGAATCTAGGAGGGACTGCTATCGGTACACGTGTAAACGCTCCAAATGGTTTTTCTAAACTTTCAGTTGGCTATTTGGCAAAATTCACCAAAGCAAGTTTTGTTGAGGCCGAAGATTTAATCGAAGCCTCTTTTGATTGTGGTGATTATGTTATGATTTCAGGAGGCTTAAAAAGAACCGCGGTGAAGCTGTCCAAAATATGCAATGACTTGAGATTATTGTCTTCAGGTCCTCGTTGCGGTTTTCAGGAAATTAATCTACCAGAAATGCAGGCTGGGTCATCAATTATGCCGGCCAAAATCAATCCGGTTATTCCCGAGGTGGTCAATCAGGTGTGTTTTAAAGTCATCGGAAATGATGTGACGATTTCATTTGCCGCAGAAGCAGGTCAATTGCAATTAAACGTGATGGAACCGGTTATTGCACAGTGTGTTTTTGAATCGATAGAATTGCTCTCCAATGCCTGTGTTTCGCTTGCTGATAAATGTATTTCGGGAATCACGGCAAACGAAGCCCATACAAAGGAAATGGTCTATAATTCAGTGGGGCTGATCACATTTTTGTGCCCATATATTGGGCATCACATGGGTGATTTGATTGGTAAGGAGGCCATTGCAACGGGAAAAACCATACGCAAGATCGTTCTTGAAAAAGAGCTGCTGACTGAACAGGAATTGGACCTTATCCTCAGTCCTGTAAACTTAATGCACCCTGAGTACACTGCATTGGCTCAGAAATAATTTGGGATGACATATTTTGAAAGTTGCGCTGCTCTAATCTGATTTTAAATCATTGGTTTTTCTATTGGGATAGCGTCTCACTTCATTTTCAAAATCGACTTGGTCGACATACACAAATTATCCAATTCCCATATTCTATATATTGCTCTATTCAGGAAGGATAATCTTGATATTTAATGGTATTTTTGGATGAACGAATATAACCTTGGAGGTATATCTCATTTTTGAATACTTCCTAATTTAAAATTGATCAAAATGGAAGATAAAGTCATCACGCATTGGAAGGGAAACTCGCAATTTGAATCCGATAACCCCAGCGGAAAAACCTTATTAATGGATACTTCAGCAGAACATGGCGGCTATAATTCGGGACTGCGTCCTAAGGCCATGATGCTTGCGTCACTTGCGGGCTGTTCAGGTCTCGATGTGGTGTCGGTCCTCAACAAGATGAAAGTCACTGTGTCTGATTTTAGGATGGATACCTACGGCGAATTGACCGAAGAACATCCTAAATATTACCATACAGTGTCTGTGGAATACCATTTTTATGGAAAAGACCTGGATGAAGGTAAAATCAAAAAAGCGGTGGATTTATCCATAGAAAAATATTGTGGCGTCATGGAAATGTTTAGAAAATTTGCCAAAGTGAATACTTCGATCCATTATCATAATAAATAGTTTTGAACAAAGACCTGTCAGGTCTGAGATCAATTAAAACTTGAAACATTTTAAACCTGAAACCAGAAACGAAAAAATGCGTTGGACCTTAAAACCAAAGCCAGAGCTATTCAAAATAAAGCAGTTATCTGAAGCGCTTCAGGTGGAGCATTCTATTGCTTCGTTGTTGCTTCAGCGGGGCATTGAGACTTACGAAGACGCCAAACAGTTTTTTAGGCCAAGTCTTGATGAGCTGCATGATCCTTTTTTAATGAAGGATATGGATAAAGCGGTAGAGCGGATTGAAAAAGCAATCGGTGAAGGCGAAAACATTTTGGTGTTTGGCGATTATGATGTAGATGGCACCACGGCAGTGGCCTTGATGTCGTCCTACCTAAAAAACAGAACCGATTCGGTTGCCACATATATTCCTGATCGTTACGATGAAGGTTATGGCGTTTCCATAAAAGGCATAGACTTTGCCCATGACAATGATTTTTCTCTAATAATTGCTCTCGATTGTGGTATAAAAGCAATTGATAAGGTGGCTTATGCGAAAGAAAAAGGCATTGATTTTATTATTTGCGACCATCACCGACCTGGCGCTGAACTTCCAGATGCCGTGGCCATTTTAGATCCGAAACGTGAGGATTGTACCTATCCTTATGACGAATTATGCGGTTGTGGTGTGGGTTTTAAATTGGTTCAAGCATTAGCTTCCAGAGAAGGTAAATCCATTGAAGAATTAACCGAATATCTCGATTTAGTGGCTACGGCTATTGGGGCTGATATTGTTCCTATTACTGGTGAAAACAGAACCTTGGCGTATTTTGGATTGCAGGTAATTAATGGAAATCCGCGCGCAGGCATTAATGCGATTATCGAACAAACCAAGAAAACAGAATTGACCATTACCGACGTGGTTTTCATCATAGCGCCGCGGATTAATGCGGCAGGCCGTATGAAACATGGCAATCACGCCGTAACATTGTTAACGGAAGAAGACGAAGTGCTTGCGCAAACCTATGCCCAAGAAATAGAGCAGTTCAACACCGATAGAAAAGAAGCCGATCAGCGAATCACCCAAGAAGCTTTGCTACAAATTGAAGAATTTAAAGAGCAAGAGCGCATTACTTCAGTAGTTTATCATGACTCGTGGCATAAAGGCGTTATTGGTATTGTGGCGTCGCGCTTGATTGAAACGTATTACAGACCAACCTTGGTGTTTACCAGAAGTGGCGATCGGTTGGCGGCCTCGGCCCGCTCTGTATCTGGATTTGACGTGTACAATGCCTTGGAGGCATGTAGTGTCCACATTGAACAATTTGGAGGTCATAAGTATGCGGCAGGTTTAACGCTCAAAGAAGAAAATTATGAAGCTTTTAAACAGGCCTTTGAAGATGAGGTTTCAAAAACGATAGACAGGTCTTTATTGACTCCAGAAATCCGAGTGGATACTCAAATTGATTTCCAAGATATTACACCCAAATTTTACCGGATTCTGAAACAGTTCGCTCCTTTTGGACCAGGTAATATGGCGCCTGTTTTTATGACTGAAAACTTACAGGATACAGGCTATGGAAAATGTGTTGGTGGTGACGACAAACATTTAAGAATTACCGCCAGACAAGGAAACTCACAGAATATAGTGGGTATCGGTTTTAACTTGGGTGATAAATATGATTTGATTACTGATAGGAAACCTTTTAAAGCCGTGTATTCTATTGATGAAAACCATTGGCAAGGCAATGTAAGTTTGCAATTGAAATTAAGAGATATTAAAGCATAATTAGCGAACAATTTTTTTGTTCGACCGGCAAGGGGTTCAAAACCTTGTAGGTCTGATTTCAAAAATCTGTAATTAGGAATCACTACTATTCCAAAATTTTACGAAAAACTATAATAAGAACCGTTCTTGTTTTACATTTGCATTCAAATTAAATCACCTTTTCGGGATCGAAAATCCGCAGGCCCAGAAAGATCCGATCTCTATGCAACAAAAGCCAATCAAAAAAGATCCTTACGCCGCACTTCGGATAAAAGAATTCAATATTTTTTTAATGGTACGCTTTGCACTGGTTTTTGCATGGTCCATGCAGTTTATCATCATTGAATGGGAAGTGTATTCTATAACTAAAGACCCATGGTCTCTTGGTTTAATTGGTTTGATGGAAATTATTCCAGCTGTAGGAATTGCTCTTTTTGCTGGACATATCGTTGATCAAAAGGAAAAAAGAGGACTTCTTATCAAATGTATTTTAGGGTTTTCAACCATCAGTTTCGGATTGTTTTTATTGACCTGGCCAAGGATTGTGGGAGATTGGTCAACTAATGAAATCCTTTATAGTGTCTACTTCTTGGTGTTTTGCGGCGGATTGGTCAGGGCTTTTATAGGTCCGACGATATTTTCGTTGATTGCATTGATCGTTCCTAAAAAATTATACCCAAACGCCGCAACCTGGAGCAGTTCTACATGGCAAGTGGCCTCAGTTCTTGGACCCGCACTGGCAGGTTTTAGTATCAGTTGGATTGGTGTACATTGGTCGATGTGTTTGATTATGGCCTTTGCACTATTGGCACTTATCAACTTACTTCGTATTTCAAAGAAGCCAATCTTAAATCCAAAAATCGGGGAACCGATTATGGACAGTCTTAAAGAAGGCGTAAGATTTGTATTCAAAACTAAAGCGATATTGGGTGCTTTGACCTTGGACATGGTTGCCGTGCTTTTTGGAGGCGCTGTAGCTTTATTGCCCATATTTGCTCAGGATATTCTGAAAGTTGGACCAGAAGGCTTTGGTGTGTTAAGGGCGGCTCCGGCAGTGGGTGCGTTTTTAACCATGTTGATCACAGCCTATATACCAATCAGTAAAAATGCAGGAATGAAATTGTTAGCGGCCATATTCGGTTTTGGGGTGAGTATTATTGTATTTGGTCTGTCTTCGATATTTTGGATATCAGTCGCAGCACTGTTCTTCAGTGGAGTTACGGATGGCGTATCGATGGTAATTCGTCAGACTATTTTACAATTGAAAACACCAGATCATATGCGTGGACGTGTGGCCTCTGTAAATTCTATGTTTGTTGGGTCTTCGAATGAACTTGGGGCTTTTGAAAGTGGATTGACAGCAAAGCTTATGGGAACCGTGACCGCCGTTGTTTTTGGAGGCACAATGACAATATTGACGGTGGTGACCACAGGAATTGTCTCTCCATCGTTTAGAAAATTGGATTTACGTAAGGATATAGAAGCGCATGGAAAGGAGGTTTAATACGTCTTCAATTCCATTTTATCACCATCAAAAACGCCATAAGTATAAAATTGGATCCAATCACCAAGATTGATATAGGAAGAGGAATCAGTTAATTTAACTTCCATGGGAAGATGTCTATGACCGAATATAAAATAGTCGCGATGCTTTTCCTCTAATTTTCGCTTGGAATATTGCACCAACCATTCTTTGTCCTCACCTAAAAATTTGGCGTCGTCATCACCAGATATCAATTTGTTTTTAACGGACATATATTGGGCAAGTTTTACCCCTAAATCAGGATGCAGCCATCTGAAACACCATTTAAAAAACGGATTTGTGAACACTTTTTTCATGCGTTTGTAGCCTTTGTCATGAGGACCCAAACCATCACCATGCCCGATAAAGAAGGTTTTATCGTTAAAGACAAATTCCTTTGGCTTATGAAAAACTTCAATATTGAGTTCTTCCTCAAAATACCCGTGCATCCATAAATCATGATTGCCAACAAAATAGTAAATGGGAATCCCAGAGTCGCTTATCTCAGCAAGTTTACCTAAAGTTCTTGTGAATCCTTTTGGAACAACAGTTTTGTATTCAAACCAAAAATCAAACAGATCTCCCAGCAAAAAAATCGCCGCGGCATCGTGTTTGATCTCATCTAACCAAGCCACAAACTTCTTTTCTCGTGGAAACGATTCTTCTTTTGTAGGAGCTCCTAAATGGTTATCAGAAGCAAAATATACTTTTTTCCCTTTTGGAATATTCATTAATCAGCTATTTAAATTCCTGCGCCTGCCTGTCGACAGATAGTAAGTCAGGAAACCTTTAGGTTCAACGACGTTAATCTCATGATTTAAAGACGGGTCTGGTTGATACCTATCTACTAAAAAAATTATTGTTCTCAAATAAAGTTAAAACTATGTGCTTAAGTGCATCCAGGTTTAGCTTCTAAAATTTTTGACACGAATTTCACAGATTTTCACGGATTCCTTCCTGAAATTTGTGAGAAAATATTTCGCCATCTATTTCACGAATGCAACAGACTTTCAGTCTGTTTTAAAAACCCCCCGCCAGAACATTTGTCGGGGTGGTATGGCACTTTTGTCTATAGTGGTTTAGTTTCTTTGAAACAGAAATCATGTCCTCAGAATAACAAAGTGCCCGACAACTTCCTACTGGAGACTGCCAACTGAATACTGCCCACTGAAGACTGATCACTAATTATCATTCGCATACCATTCCGCAAAACTGGTGTCAGTTTCCTGAAGTTTTAAGGAATGAAGTTGAATGGTCTCTGGTAAATGTTTTATAATTTTTTGGGCAAAATCAATCACCATCATTTCACTGGTAGGTTGATAATCCACCAAAAGTACACTGTGACCCCTATCTTTTAACTCTTTTGCCAACTCCACATGTGGTGTGTTTTTATTGAACACAGTAGCGTGGTCAAAGACATCAACGATTTCGTCTTTCACGATTTTTTTCAAATCTGAAAAATCAATCACCATCCCAAACTTAACATTTTCAGAATTACGGATTGGCGTTCCAATAACTGTAACTGACAATTTATAACTGTGTCCATGGACATTTTTGCACTTGCCATCATAGCCATAAAGGGCGTGACCAGTTTCAAATGAAAATTGTTTTGTAATTCGAATTTTGCTCATATAGCATCAATTTACCGCAAAGATATTCAAATTGTAAAAAGGAATCCCTTTTTAGATTACATTTGGCTGATTATTGCTTATATTCAATTGTACCTCACGCTTTTAATTCCTGTATTTGATGAATCCTATCTTTCAAGACATTGCTTTTGTTGAGAATCCTTTATACGAGAGGATTATTGATGATATCGTTTCTCAAAAATATGCCATTGTTGAAGACTTTTTTAGCGACGATGAGGTGCAAGTGCTTAGACAATCACTAATTGATAAGCATAAGGAAGATGCCTTTAAAAAGGCTGCAATTGGTAATAGGGTTAATGAAATAATTGTAAAAACTATTAGAGGTGATATTATATTATGGATTGATGAATCCCATTCAAATACCGCTGAGGGACTATTCTTTGATAAAATCAACAATCTGGTCAGCTATCTCAACAGAACCTGTTTTTTAGGAATTCTTTACAAAGAGTTTCATTATGCCTTATATCCGACGGGCACTTTCTATAAACGACATATTGACACCTTTCAGAATGATGATAGACGAAAGCTGTCGTTTGTGTGTTATTTGAATGAATCGGGTTGGTTACCAGAAAATGGCGGCGAGTTGGTATTGTATTTAGACGATAATGGCAAGGAGATGGAAAAGATTATCTATCCTTTTCCAGGTCGTGTGGTTATTTTTGAAAGTCAGATCATTGAGCACGAGGTCAGACCCGTCAAGACCGAAAGACTGAGCATTACAGGTTGGTTGAAAACCCGATAGGTTACTTGTTTTTTCTTCGGTTGTACACATAAATGACAACCAATACAATTGCTAATATTAAAAACAGGCCGTTGCCACTTAAAAATTCGAGAGTTTCCATAGTTGTATTTTGAAATATATGCGGCCAAAGTTAAACGTTTTGTTTGGTTGGCAAGAAGAGTTGTCAAAATTTTATGATCAATGGAAGACCTCTCGAAATCATCCATAATATAAGGTGATAGGTAAAGCATAAAACTAATCATTGGGATCACTTTTAGTTCAGAAAGTAACTCTACTGATATCTCTAAAACTGATTATGGAATTCATAAGCGGCGCTCATAACAGTAAAACGGATGTTCGCTTTGCTTAGGAAAATAGATGGAGCCTAAACGCGTGTAATCACGACGTTCGTAAAAGGTTTGGTTTCTATGGTTTTGAGAAAAGGTATCTAGTCTGATGGAGTCGTAACCATTGTCAAGCCCAAATTTTTCGGCAAAATCCATTAGTTTTTGAGCAAAACCACGTCCTTGAAATTCGGGATGTACTGCCAATCGGTGTATATATAGATTTTTATCATTAGGGGTCAGCCATTTGATAGCTTGGTATTCTTCGTCCATAAAAGAAGAAATCACAATCGTTCCAACTATTTGATGGTCATGGATCAATACATAAAGTTCATCCCTTTCGATATCTTTCTCAAAGGCTGCGGCATTTGGATAATGCTCGTTCCATTGGAAGATGCCTTTGCTTATCATAAACTTAGCACAGGCTTTAGTCAATATTAAAATTGATTCAATATCTGACGAAGTTGCTTTCCTGATCATTTTAATTTTTTTTGATAAAATTAGTGTTTAAAGTAGATCTAATAAGTATAAAGGTTCCCATAGAATTGTTAAAAATATAGAAGGTTATTTACAATGTGTAGATGATTTTGAGTGGATTGGGGAATAATACTATCTTGATGATAATTTAGTAGAGGAAAAGAAGCTAAAAAAGAAAAAAATATTTTAAGTTTGCGGCTTAGTCAAAGAAGACGAAACATATTTTAAACTTCCGTAGGAAGGAAGTGGCGTAAAAATAATTTGGGGATGTAGCTCAGTTGGCTAGAGCGCTTGGCTGGCAGTCAAGAGGTCGTCGGTTCGAACCCGTCCTTCTCCACAGAAAAAAGCAATGCGAAAGCGTTGCTTTTTTTGTTACCATACTTTTTAAAAATAACACTTTTTCTAAAGCTCTTATTAACTCACGTCTTTTTCGGTAAAATCGATTTCAGGATTGCAAATTTCTATAATCAGTTTTTTAAGTTCTTCATAAAAATCGTCCAAGGTTTCTTTTGTGATGCTCTGGTCTTTATCTCTACTTCTTGACGATGGCTTTTTTCCAAACTTCAAAAAATAATCGCCTTGAAGATTCTTAAAAGAAATTACACCTGCTTCAATGGGCTGAGATATGCGCTCTGTTCCATTAAGCATATAGGCATAGGCCAAAACTTGAAAACTTTTGCTATACTTATTATAATCTAAGGTGATGTCTTCCCAATCTATAATTTCTACTTGTCCTTGGTTAACTTTTCCTGTTTTGTAATCAATTATTCTGAGTGTACCGTCAAACTCATCAATTCTGTCCACAGTACCTTTTAAACGAACATTAAAATCCAATTCAGGGATGTCCAATGGAATGTCCAATTCGGTTTCCAGATCGATAATCTTAATCTGATGTCCAGCTTTCAAAGTTTCGATTTCTTTATTAATGAAATTTGAGATATAACGTTTGGCAACCTCTAGAATAATGAGATTCTTGCCTTTAGTCATATCACCCTCCCTATAAAACTCCTTAAAGTGTTGTGTGACACTAGCGCTTATTAGCGTTTTCATTCTCTTTAAGTGTGCTTTGGTCAGTAGTTGTCCTTTATAAGGTGTATAAAAATCTTCTAAGGTTTGATGAATGACACTTCCTAGAGTATTAGCGGCTACGGTCTCTTCAACATCTTCAAAACTCTGAATTTTCAAAACTTTCTGATAATAGAAATCTAACGGGTTTCTAACGTAATTTGTCAATGACGATGGCGAGAATCCATTGCCGGCAATCTGCTGTAATCGTGTGATAACACTTTCTGTTTTTCGAATGGCTTTAGGCTGCTTTTGTGCAACTTCCACTTTCGGAACGACGATGCTATGTTTTAAATTGTGGATGTTTTCAATTTGGAGTTGTGTAATAAATCGACTTTTTTCACCACCATTTAAAACATCAGGCTCTGTATTGTAGATGATATACACATTTTTTGCACGCTGCAACAGTCTGTAAAAGTGATAAGTGTAAACCGCATCTTTTTCTTTATAGGTTGGGAGGCCGTTTTCAAGTTTCACATCAAAAGGGATGAATGAATTGGTGCTTTTTCCCGCCGGAAGAATACCTTCATTAACTGACGATATGATGACCGTTTCAAAATCCAATACGCGAGACTCTAACATCCCCATAATTTGAAGCCCCTGCAGAGGCTCACCTTTAAAATCTAAAGTTTCACTACTCAATAACTCCTTGTAGAGATAATAAAGTGTGGTACTGTTGCTAATGAGGTTGTATTTAGTATTATAGTGTTGTAACTCGTTAAATATTTGATTAAATCTATAAAGATATTCGAGTGCCAAGAGATTTTTTGATTTCTCTAAATCCAACTGTGCTTTTAGCGTTAAGATAAGTTGTGAGCAGTTTTTAAATGCTTTTTCAGAGCTATCCTGCCACGACTCGAATAGAAGGCTTACAACCTCGTGCTTTGACTCTGCAAGAGCTTTCAACTTCTCAACCGATATTGTAACAATATTGTTGCTCTGAATATAATTTATGATCTGATTGCTATAATTAGTCTCCTCAAGCGTTAATACAGACTGTATAAACGAGTGCGATAAAATAGCCACCACATCCTTATAATAGAGAGTGTTATTATGATTCTTCTGAATTTTGAATACTAAATCAAATAAAGATGCCAATGGTACCGATTTAAGTGGGAGCCCCATGGTGATGTTGATAGCTTCTACTTTTTGTGGAATGGAGTTGAGCAAAGGCATTAACAGGGTTTCATCACCTAAAACAACTGCGGTTTTTTTTAAATCGGACATAGGTAAGGTATCCAGTAATTCTCCAATATACTTTACTTGACCAATATTTTTTGGAACGGCAATAGTGTGAATGTTTTTTTCTGAGCGATAAATATCGCCGATCCACGACATCTCATTTTTTTTGAAAAACGGCCAATGTTTAAGATGTTGTCTGATAAATAGGCCTGCATCGTGTATTGGGTTATTTATAAAGGTTGCGTCAGTATCCCAATAGATACTTGCCAGTTCCTGTTGTAGTAACTCTTGGATAATGCGTTCTTCGGCCTTGTTTAAGGCATTGAAGCCGATAAAAATATGTGTTTTATCTTTGTTGGAACCTATATAAGGTTCGATGCCATTTACTGCTTCCCTATAGACTAAACCTTGATATCCTTTTTTATTTTGGATCAATGCATCTCGGAATGCTTTGTAGTAGGTTTTAAGTCGATTCCAGAATGCCAAATAATTTTTGGTATAAGGTGTTTGTTCTTCTGATAAAGACCAATGGTGGATTTCTTTAATGGATTTTAAATAATCGAAGATATGATCAGGATCTATCAGATACCGGTCTATTTCGTTAAAATCCTGAAGTAGGAGTTGGCCCCATTTTGAAAACTGATCAAAAGTCTCTTGCTGTGGTTCTGGAGTGAGCTTTTTGTATACTTGATAAAATTCAAAAAGAAGTTCTGTATTACTGGCATAACTAAGATCAGAAAGACTTTCAACAAACTCTTCAATAGATAAAATCTCGGGCGCAAATATCGTTTGTTCGACGGCATGAGAAAGAATATCCTTTAAAAAAGTACCCGCTCTCTTGCTTGGCAGAATAAAAGTGAGTTGTGAAATATCCAACCCTTTCGTTTGTATGTCGTCTATAACTTCTTTTAAAAAACTCCTCATGGTATAAAAATAAAAAACGCCCCGAATATCGGAGCGTTTTTTTTTAATATTTATAGTTTTTAAAACTTAGTTTGTAAGTTTTACTTCTACACGTCTGTTGTTAGTTCTACCAGCAGCAGTTTTGTTAGTGTCAATTGGATTAGCTTCACCAAAACCTTTTGCAGTTAAACGATCTTTGTCAATGCCGTTAGCAATTAACCAATCTTTTACCGCATTAGCTCTTCTTTCTGACAACAATTGGTTTGATCTTTCAGATCCAACACTATCAGTGTATCCTTCAAGAGCAAAAGTAGCTTCTGGGAATTCTTTGAAGATGGCGTTCATAGCCTCTAAAGTTTGTTGAGATTCTTTTTTGAATGTCGCTTTACCAGTATCAAATAAGATCGTTCTAGCATAGTCATTCAACTGTTTCATCTTTTCAGCACTTGGCTTAACCTCAGGACAACCGTGGTTTGCAACAGTACCAGGAACATCTGGACATTTATCATCTTTGTCTAACACACCGTCTCCATCTCTATCTGGCCAAGGACATCCTTTGTTAGCGGCAGGACCAGCTTCGTTAGGACACTCATCTAAATGATCTGGAACACCATCACCATCAGCATCTGGACAACCTTTCAATGATTTCAATCCAGCAACATCAGGACAGTCATCTAAATGATCTGGAACACCATCACCATCAGTATCAGGACAGCCATTAAATTCAGCTAAACCAGGAACGTCTGGACAATCGTCTTTTGAATCTTCGATGCCATCACCATCAGTATCAGGACAACCATTGAACTCTGGTAAACCAGGAACGTCTGGACAAGCATCATCCTTGTCGTAAATACCATCACCATCAGTGTCTTTTCCACCAAATTTAAGTGCTAAACCAACAGTATGTTGGAAATGTGTAGCTAAGTAATCTTCAAAAGCATGTTTGTAAGCAGATTGAACTGTTACACCAATGTTTTCAGAAAACCATAAGTTGAAACCTAAAGTTCCGTTTACAGTACCTGCTCCAATGTCATCAACCCAAGTGTAACCACCACCTACTCCTAGGTAAGGCTCAATAACTTTTGAATTAATTAGGTTAGCAAAGCTATATTTAACTGTACCATCTAAAGCATAGTAAGATAAATCATCAGCTGATGCATCACCTATTTTGCTGATTTCGTTGATAGTACCAGCTGCAGTTAAAGAAAAACCGTCTGATAAATATCTAGAAACAGAAATTGAAGATAATGAAGGTAAGACGTTGTAGTGGTCACCAAAATTGAAGTACTCATCAAAGATACCACCTTGTCCGTCTTCACCCGTTGGGTAAAAGTCAACTGCGTTTACGCCAACCCCAATTGCCCAAGGGTTGTTTGCGTCTTGTGCGTTGGCGTTGCTAAAGCTAAATAGAAGCAACATAGCGAAAAATAATCTGCTAAGATTTTTCATATTCTAATAATTTAATTTTTAAGTGTTAATTAAGAGCAAAAGTAAGTTGTTATACTTTATTAACAAAGACAAATATATAAAAATATTGAATAATTGCCTTAAAATAGGCGTGTTTGGACTTATTTTAAATAATATTCAATGTTTTTCCGACTTTAATGAAAGCGGCAATGGCTTTATCCAAATGTTCTTTCGTGTGGGCCGCTGATAATTGTACCCTAATTCGTGCCTGGTCCTTTGGTACAACTGGGAAAAAGAAGCCTATGACATAGATGTTTTCCTTAAGAAGCATTTCTGCCATTTTTTGAGATAATTTTGCGTCGTAAAGCATGACCGGAACTATTGCCGAATCACCATCTATAATATCAAAACCAGCTTTTTGCAATGCTTCTTTAAAGTATTTGGTATTTTTTGTCAGTTGATCTTTTAGTGTCGTGTCATTGGCAAGCATTTCAAACACCTTAATAGAAGCACCAACAATTGCTGGAGCAAGAGAATTTGAAAACAGATAAGGTCTTGAGCGTTGACGTAGCATTTGAATGATTTCCTTTTTTCCTGTAGTATAACCACCCATAGCGCCACCCATCGCTTTTCCTAAAGTGCCAGTAATGATATCTATTCGGTCCATAACCCCTTTTTCTTCTAAGGTGCCACGTCCTGTTTCTCCAATAAATCCAGTGGCATGACATTCGTCAATCATGACCATAGCATCATATTTATCAGCCAAATCACAAATTTTGTCCAAAGGTGCTACCAGTCCATCCATAGAAAATACGCCGTCGGTCACAATGACCTTAAAACGCGCGCCATTTTCATTAGCTGCAATAAGTTGCTTTTCGAGATCTTCCATATCGTTATTTTGATAACGATAACGTGCCGCCTTACATAAACGAACTCCATCAATAATAGATGCATGATTTAACGAGTCAGATATAATGGCATCTTCTGCGCCCAATAGTGGTTCAAATACGCCGCCATTGGCATCAAAGGCCGCCGCGTATAGGATAGTGTCTTCTGTGCCATAAAATTCAGCAATTTTTTGCTCCAATGTTTTATGGATGTCTTGAGTGCCACAAATAAATCGTACTGAAGACATACCAAAACCATGACTATCCAAAGTGTCTTTTGCAGCTTGGACTACGTCAGGATGGGAGGAAAGCCCTAAATAATTATTGGCGCAAAAGTTTAGAACAGTTTGGCCTGTATTAAGGGTAATTTCTGCGCCTTGAGGAGAAGTGATAATGCGTTCTTCTTTATAAAGCCCCGCTTCTTTAATGTCTTCAAGTTCTTTTTGTAAGTGTTGTTGTATTTTGCCGTACATAATAATTGAATTTGATGCAAAGTTAAAATTCTTTTACTTGAATGTCCTCATTTATGTATACAAGTATTTTTTTCAGGACCTTAAAACCCATTTGTTCGAGAATAACTTGGTACTCCATAATTTGATTTTGATGTGTTGGACGTTCAGCACCAGTCTTATAATCAATAATAACGGCTTCACTTTTAGTATTGACCACAATACGGTCAGGTCTGGAAATGAATCCTCCGGATGTAAGAATGTCTCTTTCGTTATAAACGGTAAGGTCAGGCAAGAAATAAGCTTTCAATTGGTCATGATGGACGATGTGATTTATAATTGGTTTTAGTTCAGAGCTTTGTTGAGCATTGAGATCGCCTTTACTTTCAAATTCCTCAAAAACAAAATTGATATCGTTTTCCGTTTCAATCTTGGACATGATCAAATGCACTAAATTCCCTTTTTCAATGGCGGCTTCTTGTTCAGTATTCCATAAATAACCGGCATTGGTGACAATGCGCAGATCATGATTTTCTTTGGCTACAGAAATAAAGCGTTCTTGGATAGTTGATTGTTCAACTTTTTTTGCCGGAAGGATCCGATTCGAACTCCCAAAAGTGTAGGTCTTTTCAGAGTCATTCCATACTCCAGCGGATTTAAGATAGCTGATGAATAATTCTGAATACAGTGTTGGCTTGTCCTTATTTCCTTTATTGACAACGTATTCTGATACAATATAGAGCTGTTCAACTGCTCGCGTGAGGACAACGTACAAGAGATTCATACTATCCAATTCTAATTGTGCCTTATAATCGGCATACATAGTTTGTCCTAGTTCTCCAAGATCCTCCAAATCTTTGTTGACATTGATGAATACATTTGAAAAACCATTGAATGCCTCCGGATTGACTGGGAACCACATTTTAGGTGACATATCGAAATATATATCCTGATTGGCATAAGGGAAAATTACGATAGGAAACTCCAAGCCTTTAGATTTGTGAATGGTCATAATCTGAACGGCGTTGTTGCCTTGTGGCGAGGTGATGGAGAGTTTTTCCTTTTTGATTTCCCAATGAGAGGTGAAATTAGAAAATCCGGCATTGTGTTTCTGCGAATAATCCAATACTTCATCCAAAAAAAACTGAATATAGGCGTTGGAGGTTTTGTTTAAATTGAATTGCCTGACCACGCTTTCTACAGCTTCATAAAAAGGTAGTTGTAAAAATTGATTAAAATCGAAAAACAGGTCGAATTGGTTCAGTGCTTTGAACATTTCAAAAGCATCTAAATGAACAAGGCCTTGAAAAAACCGGTGCTTATCTTCCAATTGAATGTGATGTTCAGCCAAATAACTCAAGGTCTCAATTTTCAACATGTCGTTATAAGGTTGAGAAGCCAATGCAATGATGCTGGTCAGAAATTGTACCTCAGGCGAATTTTTAAGCAGTAATGATTCTGAGGAAATAATAGGAACACCTTTAACGCTCAGATACTCCGCAAGTGCGATCCCTTCTTTTGATTTTCGTGCAATAATGCAAATATCCCGCAATTCAAAGTTGTTCTCCTGCGCCTTTTGGATGGCTTCCAATACTTTTCGGCCGTAAGTTTCATCTTTATCCTCAGATTCAAATTCCAGAAACGAAAGCTCAATAAAACCTTCACCTTTCAAGTGACGATGTTGGCGACTGGCTTCATAAATTTCACGATGTGATGGGTCAGAAAATGCAAAAGTGGAGATGTGTTTAAAAAAATTGTTGTTGAAATCTACAATGGTCTCTAAACTTCGATAGTTCGTAGGTAAATTTTTAATATGCTGTTCGATTTGAAAAGGTTGCTCTCGTTTCGTATATAAATCTATAAACTGCTCGGCTTTGCCGCCCCGCCATCTATAAATAGCCTGTTTGGCATCGCCCACCAACATAGCAGAGCCTGTTTCACCTTTTAAGTTTTGACTTGAGATGGCATTATCAATTAACGGGATTAGGTTTTCCCATTGTTTCTCGGAAGTATCTTGAAATTCATCAATAAAATAATGTCTGTATTTTTCACCTATACGCTCATAGATAAATGGCGTAGGCTGCGATTTTATTTCAGTGCTGATGAGGGAATTGAATTCTGAAATAAGTACTAGATCTTCGTCGGTCTTTATCTCTTGAAGACTTTTATAAATTGCATTTAACACAGATAAGGGCGTAATATTTTTAAGAATATTCCTTAGAAACTTAAATTGAATGATGCTTTCTTTAGTCTGTTCAAAAAACTTGACGATTGTTGGTTGAATCGTGTCTATAGTTGCCATTTTATGGGCATCAACACGTTTTGGGTAAAGTGGATTTCCGTCTAATAAATCAATTTGCCATTTTAACTGATTGAGATTGACATCGAAGTTGCTCTCAGCTAATTTTAAAAAATGTTTAGGCAGATAACTGCTTGAAAAATCGTTAAACAGCAAACCATTATGCTCAATGAGATCTAATGTCTTTTGTGCGTTTTGAATAATGTCAGTTTCTAATAAGACAATTTGACTTAGAAGCTGTGTTTTTAGTGCTTTAAAATCATCAATTGATTTGTCCTTTAAAGATTCAAAATACGGAATGTCATTTTCATTGATGAGCAATTGGGCAATTTGATTAAAATCGAAGGCCACATCCCAACTTTTGTCGTCATCGGCCTTTTCGATGGCAAAATCTACAAGTATTTTAGTGAGTTTCTTTTCAGTTCCAGCTTTATCGATCAGTTGATCTACTGCTTTTGACAGAATCGTTTTGGTGTCCAATTCCACCTCAAAATTGAGAGGCAGTTTCAAATCATGAGCGAATGTTCTTATGAGACGATGATTGAACTTATCAATTGTAGAAATGTCAAACGCTGCATAATTGTGGGCAATGGTATTTAGGATTACTTTTGATTTGTCATGAAGTGTTTTAGGGTCTATATTAAGTTCGTTGGATAACATCTCGAACATTGGTGTCGGATTTTCTAATATGTTAGGATCTGAAAATACGATAAGCATTTCTACGACACGCTCTTTCATTTCAGCAACGGCTTTATTTGTAAACGTTAAAGCCAATATGTTTTTAAATGCATTTTGCTGATGGGAAGTAAAAAGTATCTTTAAATATACTTTTACCAATGTAAATGTTTTTCCACTACCTGCCGAAGCATTATAGATCAGGAAAGGATGTTTGACTTCCATTATTTAGATTTTTTATACAAGATAAAAACTATACCTGATTTATGTGATGAAATTTGAAATTTTCCACAGCCCAGCCCATTTCATACTGACTTATGTGCCAACGTTAAACTTTTCTTAACACTTAAACACGAAGCGTTTAATATTTTTTAATGCACGCTTTTATACGTAAATTTGGGTTGAATAAATATTAACACTTAAAAATTAAAACACTATGGCTTTCGAATTACCGAAATTAGAATATGCATATGATGCTTTAGAGCCTCATATCGATGCAAAAACAATGGAAATACATCATTCAAAACATCACCAGGGATATACCAATAACTTAAATGCTGCTATTGAAGGCACTGATTTGGCAGGAAAAACTATTGAAAATATCTTGATCAACTTAGATATGGACAAAAAAGCTGTTAGAAATAATGGTGGCGGTTTTTACAACCATTCCCTGTTTTGGGAAATAATGAACCCAGAAGGTAAAGGTCGTTTGTCTGGAGAACTAAAAGATGCTATTGAAGCAGCCTATGATTCAGTTGATGCTTTTAAAGATGAGTTCAGTAAAGCTGCCGCAACTCAGTTTGGCTCTGGATGGGCTTGGTTATGTGTGCACAAAGGCGGTAAAGTAGAAGTTTGCTCAACACCAAACCAAGATAATCCATTGATGCCAGGAGTTGGTTGCGGTGGAACACCAATTTTAGGATTGGATGTTTGGGAGCATGCATACTATTTGAAATATCAAAATAGAAGACCTGATTATATCAACGCATTTTTTAATGTGATCAATTGGAATGAGGTTGAAAGACGTTACGCAGAAGCGAAATAAACTTTAAAACTACCCCTGAAAAGGTTAAATCAACCTGCAAGGTTTCTAAAACCTTGTAGGTTTTTTAATACTTTATAGCAATCTAAGCGAATCTGAAAAGGTTCGCTTTTTTTATGTGGAATTGTAGATTTTTGAAAAAGACCATGCTGGGATTTGAATTTTGAGATACCCGTATTCGCGGGTATTCATGAAAAAAGGTGGACGAGTGTCCACCTTTTTTGCCCCAAATCTACCATAAACTTAACCTACTTATGTTATGGTGGAACAAATATAAGAGGACTAAAATGTAATAGTTCAATTTATTAGATAAACTACGAATAAATTAGGCTGAATGATAGGTTTCGACAAAAAAAGCCTAAATGAGCGTGTAACAATTAAAGTGATTGTTGGATTGAGCGTTACTATAAAGTTAACAATCAACTTTATATCCTACAAAAAAAGGGGCATAAAAAAAGGTAAACAGAAGTTTACCTTTTTTTGCCCCAAATCTACCATGAACTTAACCTACTTATGTTATGGTGATACTAAAGTATATTGAATTTCAACAACTTGATATAAAATTTAGATGAATTACCAAATTATCCGATTAACAGGCATTTTGTTAGGCAAAGTGGGTAAATGTCATCTTTTAAATTTAATAAGCGCGCTTGTTATTTCCTTCATAAAAATTAATAAAGGCTCTATTGACAACACGATTTCCTCCAGCTGTAGGGTAGTTTCCCGTAAAATACCAATCTCCCAGATTTTTAGGACACGCTATATGTAGGTTTTCAATGGTTTGAAAGATTGCTTTTACTTCTGTTTTGACGCTATCATCACAAATAAGCTCTCCAATCTTATCTGAAATTTGCTCTGCGCTAAATTGGTTGTAGAGTTCTTTTACAAAATTTCTAACCTCTTTGTCCTCCAAATGTACTTGTTCTATACACTTTTTATAGACTTCTTCTATAAGATGGTATTTGTCATTTTCTTTCAGCAGCTCAAGCATGGCTCTAAAAGCAATTAAGTCTTCCAATTTTGCCATGTCAATGCCATAACAATCAGGATAACGAATTTGAGGAGCGGAGGATACCACTACTATCTTCTTTGGATGGAGTCTATCCATCATTTTAATAATACTCTTCTTTAAAGTAGTACCACGCACAATACTATCATCAATGATAACCAGATTGTCCGTAGGTTTTATGACACCATAGGTGACATCATAAACGTGGGCCACTAAATCATCTCTACTGCTATCCTCAGTGATAAACGTCCTGAGTTTGACGTCTTTAATAGCAATCTTCTCTATTCGAGGGCGTTCTGATAATATTTGGGTAACCTTTTCTGCAGAAAGCTCACCGTTACCATTAAGAATGGCTTCAGTCTTCTTTTTGTTGAGATGGTCTTCTACGGTTTCAATCATACCAAAAAAGGAGGTTTCAGCCGTATTTGGAATATATGAAAACACCGTGTTTTTTGTGTCGAAATCAATAGCTTCCAAAACCTTTGGCATGAGCAGTTTGCCTAGTTTTTTTCGTTCTTGATAAATTTCGGCATCACTACCTCGTGAAAAATAAATACGTTCAAAGGAGCAAGCCTTGCGCTCAGTTGGCTCAAGAATTTTCTTAATTGCCGTTTCTCCTGATTTTTTTGTGATAATTGCATGGCCAGGCGTTAATTCTTTGACATCCTCAAAATTGACGTCGAATACGGTTTGTATGACCGGACGTTCAGAAGCGACCACCACAATTTCATCATCCTGATAATAGTATGCCGGTCTGATTCCAGCAGGATCACGAAGTACAAAAGAGTCTCCATGTCCTAAAAGTCCTGCTATTGCATACCCCCCATCCCAGTCCTTGGCAGAACGTTTCAGGATTTTACCGACGTTGAGTCGATCAGCAATCAATGGTGAACATTCGTTTTTATTATAACCCTCACGTTTCAATTGCTTGTATTTTTTGGCAACCGCATCATCCAAGAAATGACCAATTTTCTCCATTATAGTAACAGTGTCCGCCTTTTCTTTTGGATGTTGCCCTATTTTAACCAAGCCTTCAAATAGTTCATTAACATTGGTCATGTTGAAATTCCCTGCTACAATCAGGTTTCTGTGCATCCAATTATTTTGTCTTAGGAAAGGATGGACATTCTCTACACTGTTTTTTCCAAAAGTTCCATATCGTACGTGTCCCAAGAGTACTTCCCCTATATAAGGAATGTTCTTTTTTTGTAAGGCCACATCGTCTGCATATTCTGGATGCTCAGTAAGTTCTTTATTGATGCGCTCGTTGATTTGGGCAAAAATATCCTGAATTGGTTGTTGGGCGATCGAGCGTACTCGACTGATATAGCGTTCCCCTGGTGCGGTATCGAGTTTAATGCTTGCAAAGCCAGCCCCATCTTGTCCCCGATTGTGCTGTTTTTCCATCATCAAATACATTTTATTGACACCATAAAATGCACTGCCGTATTTTTCTTTATAAAATTCTAAAGGTTTTAAAAGTCTGATGAGTGCAATTCCGCACTCATGTTTTATCGCATCACTCATTGGGTTTTTACAATTTTAGATTCGCTATTAATTACTGAGGTTTAGTCTTAATAAGTTGAGGATTATTACAAACTAAGGTTATTAAAAAACGCGCTCCATTTAGAGCGCGTTAGTTTATGTCAATTCAATTTATAGGTTTCCAATAGATGTTGATTAAAATCCATATTAAATTGTTTTATTTTTTTAGTTCTGATGATATGTTTTTTTGTAATCTTATTGGTTACTCTAAAATGATTTCAAATTTGGTCAATTGTTTAAACTGATTCAATCGTTGATAGACTTCTCTATCTTGGAGTTGTTCCATGCGTTCGGTTCCAAATTTCTCAACACAGAATGATGCTAATGTCGAGCCGTAAATAACAGCAGTTTTCATATTCTCAAACGAATAGTCTTCTGTTTTCGCCAGATATCCGGCAAATCCACCAGCAAAGGTATCGCCAGCACCAGTTGGATCAAATACCTCTTTCAAAGGCAAGGCCGGTGCAAAAAAGACATTTTCGTTATGGAACAATAAAGCGCCATGTTCTCCTTTTTTAATGACCACATATTTTGGACCCATCTTATGGATTTTCTGAGCGGCCACGACAAGCGAATATTCTCCGGTCAACTGACGTGCTTCTTCATCGTTGATAGTGATCACGTCCACTTTATTGATGACTGCTTTTAATTCGTCCAAAGCACAATCCATCCAAAAATTCATAGTGTCTAGAATCACCATTTTTGGTTTTTTGTTCATTTGTTCCAAAACACTCATTTGGACCAAAGGATGCAAATTGCCTAACATCACTACGTCTGCCTTTTTGTAATCTTCTGGAACTATCGGATTGAAATCGGCAAGGACGTTAAGCTCTGTTGCCAGAGTATCACGTGTATTCATATCATTATGATATTTGCCACTCCAAAAGAAGGTTTTGCCCTCTTTTACAATTTCAACACCAGAGATATCAAGGTTTTTATTAGCTAATAAATCTAAATATTCTTTAGGAAAATCACCCCCAACAACCGAAACAATGGCGGCATCTACATTAAATTGGGATGCAGCCAAGCCTATAAAGGTTGCAGCACCACCCAAGATTTTATCAGTTTTTCCAAAAGGGGTTTCGATAGCGTCAAAGGCAACGGTACCTACAATTACTAATTTGCTCATATTGCGGTTTCAAAATTTGGTGCAAAGATAATGCTTTTTAGCTACGAATTCAGCACTATTTTTGAGGAATTTATGTGTGTTTATTCGGAATTGAAATGTCGCAAAAAGGCATTGGGGTCATTTAAAAACGATTTTGTAACCGAATAATGATCCGTGTTTTCGAGTGGGGTTGCCTGCATTGCTTCATTGGTAATCTCATAAATGGTTGCTCCAGGATAAGCCATCAACATGGGGGAATGTGTGGCAATAATGAATTGGGATAAGTGATTTTGCAAGTGGTTATGGAGAAAATAAATAAAAGACAGTTGTTTTGATGGAGAAAGTGCCGCTTCGGGCTCATCCAATAAGTAAATACCTGGCGACTTTATCATTTGCTCCATGATATGAAGATAGGCTTCCCCATGGGAAAACGCATTTAATTCCTGACCATAGTTTTTCCGCATATAGCGCAGTTGGTAATTGGCGTTTTCTTTCATTTGACTGATGATGTGATCCGGAACATAACCTTCTAAGTCAGAAAATTTATTTTGAATTTGGGCATCTGTTCTATTCACACTGTTCAGATAATCGCCAAAATCTTCAGCCCTAAAGAAAAATCCTGTAGGACGTTCTATGGTCCAAGTGAGCTCCAAATAGGGCAGTAGTCGTTTTGCCGCATCAAAACTAGGTTTGTTGTAATCGGCACCGTCCATGTGTGGCAGCTGTAATCTACATGCCAATGTTTCCAGCAAGGTCGATTTTCCTGAGCCGTTTTCTCCAATCAAAAACGTGATTGGGTTGGATACATCAATGTTTTTCGCATATTTGATTGCAGGAATATCATACGGAAAAGGGTGGGTTCTGTTGGTTTCGATATGTAGGGAAGAAAGGTAGGACATTGTTTTTATAAAAGGAATAAGATGTTTCTATAATATCAAGATACATATTTTAATTCTTCCAATTTGGAGAATGAGAAGATAATAAAAAACATCACTTCGGCATAAAAATATTTGACATGAATGATGCGTATTCTCACAAATATGATTAGAACAAAAACCTTAGATATTCCTTTCCGTATAAATTACAAGATATGGATTTGCAAAAAAAACGCAAAGAAATTGTTTTAGATGAAGGAACGCTATCCATTCTTGAAGAAAAGGCAAAAACCCAAGGTTGAGATTTAAAGAATTATATAGGATTTGTGTTACGATAAAAAAACAAATTACACGTCGTGGGAGGAGGTTAAAAAAGAACTGTTTTAATGTCTTTTTTGATAAAATTTAGTAACGAATCGAAATTGGATTTGACGTAAGCCAACGCCTATTATTTGGCAGTCCCTAAGGAGTTATTCGCCAAATTCAAACTCGAAATGAGCGAAACCATTGATAGAATCGTTAAGAACCCCGAGTATTTTTAAAAACGCTATCGCAGTATCAAAATTGTTTTTACCAAGGTGTTTCCTTTTGGTGTTCATTATTTGGTTGAAGGCAATACAGTTTTTATTCAGAGGATCATGTGCCAAAAGCGGCTTTATCAGTAAGCTATTTTCGTCAAGAAACCTTTAGAAACATATTTCTAAACCTTTGCTTCCGACAGATTTTTATAAGATGTGATCTTTAGTTTTGCAAAATCGAAAAAGCTAATTTAGAGTAAAAGAAGCGTTGGTAAAGATTTAACTAAAATTAATAAATTGAGTATCTTTATTTAAATTTTAAGGCCAGTTATGACAACAACAGCGAAAAAGAAAGAATTGATTGATTGGATCTCTTCTATGGAAGATAAAGATACTTTGTAGCAAATTTTTCAGTTCAGAAAATTGAAAAACCAGAATTTCGATAAACATTTTGAGCGGGCTATTACCGTTGATGAGTTAAGAGAAGAGACCGATGTTTACATAAAATATTTATTTAGTGACGTTTATATCAAATAATCACCAACCTATTTCCAATCATTTTTGATGGTCATTTCCTCCCAAAATCCGCAGGGATTTCCCCCCAAGCTTTCGTTTCCCACTTAACTATAGTCGTCGAATAAGTATTCGTTTTAAGCCAATTTACGGCCCTATCCACCAACTCAAACAATGCTTTGTTTTTGGCATTGCGAGGTAATTTTGTATTACACGTTTTCTTCTTGACCCAACTCATCGCAATTTTTGAATCTGTGTAAAGAATACGCTGGCTATTGTTGTTTTTAAGGAAGGCCAATCCGTGAACAAGCGCCAAAAATTCTCCAATATTATTCGTGCCCTCAGGAAATGGGCCTTGGATGAACAATTGTTTTTTAGTTTTGGTGTCCACACCTCTATATTCCATAATGCCCGGGTTGCCACTTGATGCGGCATCCACCGAAATGGAATTGTAGTTGGGCTGTCCTATTTTTTTGAGTTGCGCCTCGGACAAATCACTTTTAAAGCTTTTGGATTTGCCAATATAGTCCTTGTAGTTGCCATTTAATGCTTTTTTGGCAGCATCGAAGGTTTCAAAAGACTTGTATATTGCACCTTGGTAATCTTTGATTTGGGCTTTGCAGTCATTCCATTTTTCAAAAACACCGGTGTTGTGGCCTTTCCAGACGACGTAATATTTCTTTTTTTTAGACACAGATTACACAGGTTTTTACGGATTGCTTTTTGAATTTGATCTTTGGGAAATTAATAATTCCTCCACCACCTTCGGAAAATGTTCCATCTCCAACTCATGTATTTTTGCCGCAACCGTTTCTGCAGTATCTGATGGATTTACTTCGCATTTCGCCTGAAAAACAATCGCACCTTCATCATAATGTTCATTGACATAATGGATGGTAATGCCTGTTTCAGTTTCCTTATTGGAGACGACTGCCTCATGAACATAACTGCCGTACATCCCTTTTCCACCGTATTTGGGAAGCAACGCAGGATGGATATTGATGACTATATCTGGGAATTCATGAAGTATGAAATCCGGGAACTTCCATAAAAAGCCGGCCAGAACAATCAGATCGGGTTGGGATGCCTTTAAAATATTAAGGACATCATTGCTTTGGGAAAAGGCCGTTCTGTTAAAAGACAGCGCGCTCACTTTTAGGCTTTTACACCGATCTAAAACTTTGGCATGAGGATTGTTAGTCAACACCTGAATGACAGAACCTATATCTCTGTTGTTGAAATACTTGATTAAATTTTCAGCATTAGTACCACTTCCGGACGCAAAAACAACGATACGTTTCATCTGCTACTTTCTATTTTTAAATTATTGTCAGACCTGTCTGTCAAAATGCAGGTGCAATTCACTATCAAATTAAAAAATGTTCAGCAAAATTCCATAATCTCATTTCATTTACAGATATTAGCTTCGAAATCAAAAACAAAAAAAAGAATAAATATTAACAATTAGGAGGTAAAATAGAAATACTTAGATGTATTTTTGCTAAATTACAAACACATTGTAGAAATAAAAATGGGTTTTAAACTAAAGTTTTTTATTTTTGCCAATTAATAAAACTTAAAATTAAAGATTATGTCAGACATTGCATCAAGAGTAAAAGCGATTATAGTAGACAAATTAGGTGTAGACGAGAACGAAGTTGTCACTGAAGCAAGCTTCACAAACGATTTAGGAGCAGATTCTTTGGATACTGTGGAATTGATCATGGAATTCGAAAAAGAATTTGATATCCAAATTCCGGATGACCAAGCAGAAAACATCGCTACAGTTGGTCAAGCTATCTCTTATATAGAAGCAGCAAAATAAGTAACAGACTTTTATGGAATTAAGGCGAGTTGTAGTTACAGGGTTAGGTGCTCTTACACCAATCGGGAATACCAAAGATGAATATTGGAATGCCCTGGTTAGTGGTAAAAGTGGTGCTGCGCCAATAACATATTTTGATACTGAAAAGTTCAAAACTAAATTCGCGTGCGAATTAAAAAACTTTGTGCCCACCGATTTCATTGAGCGCAAGCTGGTCAACAGAATGGACAAATTTACGCAGTATGCCATGGTGGCTTCAGATGAAGCTATTGCTGATGCTAAATTGGATCTAAGTGTGGTTGACAAGCTTCGTGTTGGTGTGATTTGGGGAGCAGGAATTGGAGGGTTGGAAACTTTTCAAGAAGAAGTACTTAATTTTGCCGCAGGAGATGGAACCCCGCGTTTCAATCCTTTCTTTATTCCGAAAATGATTGCAGATATAGCTCCAGGAAACATTTCCATTAAACATGGGTTTATGGGTCCTAACTATACCACGGTTTCGGCCTGTGCATCTGCTGCCAATGCAATGATTGACGCCCTAAACTATATACGTTTGGGCTATTGTGATGTTATTGTTACTGGCGGTAGCGAAGCAGCCGTCACCATTGCAGGAATGGGTGGCTTTAACGCTATGCATGCTTTATCAACAAGGAATGAGAGTCCAGAAACGGCTTCACGACCATTTGACGCTACCAGAGATGGTTTTGTCTTGGGTGAAGGTGCTGGTGCCATTATTTTGGAGGATTACGAGCACGCAAAAGCAAGAGGAGCTAAAATATATGCTGAGGTATTAGGTGGCGGTTTGTCATCCGATGCCTATCATATGACTGCCCCACATCCTGAAGGGATAGGAGTTATTGCCGTAATGAGAAATTGTTTGGAAAATGCTGGATTGAAACCGGAAGATGTTGATCATATCAACACACACGGTACCTCCACACCTTTAGGTGATGTTGCCGAACTAAAAGCTATTACGGAAGTTTTCGGTGAACACGCCAAGAACATCAATATCAATTCAACAAAATCAATGACAGGTCATTTGTTGGGTGCTGCCGGTGCCATTGAGGCTATTGCCTCTATTATGGCAATGGAGCATGGCATTGTGCCTCCAACGATCAACCATTCGGTTGTTGATGAAAATATTGATCCGCAATTAAACTTAACACTTAACAAAGCTCAAAAGAGAGAGGTTAAAGTGGCCATGAGTAATACTTTTGGATTTGGCGGTCATAACGCTTGTGTATTATTCAAGAAATTAGATTAAATCCCGAATGAATTACATTCGTAACATATTAAATTCCCGTTCTAAAAATGACGGGAATTTTTTTTTAGAACTTCAAAAAATATTAGGTTATAAACCTAAAAACAAGAGTCTTTATATCAAAGCGTTTACGCATCGCTCCATGAACGTCAAGGACAAAAATGGAGTAGCGCTTAACTACGAACGGCTTGAGTTTGTTGGAGATGCCATGCTTGGCCTTGTCATTGCCGCTTATCTTTATGGTGAAGTACCAGAAGGAGATGAAGGTTATTTAACCAAAATGCGTTCTAAAGTGGTCAGCAGGGAACATCTTAATGAGCTGGGCAAGGAACTTAAGCTTATTGACTTTGTCGAATCAAAAATCCCTAAAAATAATTTTGGCAGCAACATCCACGGTAATTTGTTTGAAGCCCTTGTTGGCGCCGTGTTTTTGGACAAAGGCTATAAGCAATGCGAGAAATTCATCAATAAAAAAGTCATCAATAAACATATTGATATTGAGACGCTTGAAGGCAAAGTTATCAGCTATAAAAGTTTGTTGATCGAGTGGTGCCAGAAGGAAAAGAAAACTTTTGATTATAATGTTTATGAAGATTCAGGTAATGATAATCTCAAACATTTTTCGGTTAAACTCTCCATTGACGGTAAAGTAGTTTCAAAAGCAAGGGCAACCTCCAAAAAGAAGGCCGAAGAAAAGGCTTCCAAACGTGCTTTTTTTGCTTTTCAAAACAAGATCAATCGCTCTTTTAAAGAATAGATGTAGGCATTCAATAAAAGTTACTAACTATATCGATTTCGCTTGCTGAGCCTGTTAAGAATATTCCAAACTTGATATTACAGTGGAGATAAAGTACTATCTTTACCATTCATGTTATTATCACTATGGCGTTACACAAACTACTTGTAGATGATTTTTATGACGCATCCTACTCACTTTTAGCCGTACACTGTAGATTGGAAGATTACAGATTAGCGTATCTTCTCAATAAATATTTGAACCTGAACCTGAAACGTCAACCTCAAGATTTAGACTACAAGTATTTTGCTGCCTCCTATCCTATTTATGAATGGTTTGATGAAGAGCTTTTTACGACTTGGAACATGGTGTCAAATGTCTGTAAAAGAGAGGAGGACAGTCTGCAAAGTTCTGGTTCATTGTTTTCAACGAACGAAAAAGTATTGAAAACATATCATTTATTGCCAGAACTTAAGAATGTGGATTTCTTGATTAAGATCACCAATGATGATCGGTATTTGGACGAAAAACTGATGTTAGATAAAATCCAAGCCATACCTCGAGTAATAACAACCTACACTATAGATGTAGACCAACTAAGGTCTAGAGATAACTTAATTTTTTGATTAATGCAAAAACGAAAAAAAACAAAAATAGTAGCGACATTAGGACCAGCTACAAGTACTAAGGCCATATTGAAAGGAATGCTTGAAGAAGGTGTGGATGTCTTTAGAATCAACTTTTCGCATGCCGATTACGCAGATGTTGAAGAACGTATCAAAATGATTCGTGAACTCAATGAAGAATTTGGATATAATGCCGCCATCTTAGGTGATTTGCAAGGACCTAAATTACGCGTTGGTGTAATGAAAGGCGAAGTGGTGGTTAATGCAGGCGATGAGATTATTTTTGCTACTGGCAAAAAGTTTATTGGCACGAAAGAGCGGGTCTATATGACTTACGATAAATTTCCACAAGATGCAAAACCAGGCGAGCGCATATTGCTAGATGATGGCAAATTGATTTTTGAAGTGGTTTCTACAGATAAGAAATCTGAAGTCAAAGCTCGTGTCATTCAAGGTGGACCGCTAAAGTCGAAGAAAGGCGTTAACCTTCCAAATACCAATATTTCACAACCAGCGCTGACCGAAAAGGATATTGAAGATGCCATTTTTGCCATCAAGATGAAAGTGGACTGGATGGCCTTATCTTTTGTGCGCCATGCGGAAGACTTAATGGAACTTGAAGAATTGATCAAGAAACATAGTGATCATAAAATTCCGATCATTGCTAAAATTGAGAAACCGGAAGCGGTAGAAAATATTGATAAAATTGTTGCCTATTGTGACGGATTGATGGTAGCACGTGGTGATTTGGGTGTGGAAATTCCGGCAGAGGAAGTTCCTTTAATTCAAAAACAACTGGTTTTAAGAGCAAAACGTGCTCGTATTCCTGTGATTATTGCCACGCAAATGATGGAGACTATGATTTCCAGTTTGACTCCAACGCGAGCAGAAGTTAATGACGTTGCCAACTCCGTGATGGATGGCGCTGACGCTGTGATGCTTTCTGGGGAAACTTCTGTGGGACAATATCCTGTGCAAGTGATCAGACAAATGAGTAATATTATTAAAAGTGTGGAGGACTCACCTTTGATTAAAGTACCACAATCGCCACCACACATTCGCACCAAGCGTTATATTACAAAATCTATATGTTTTCACGCCGCAAACATGGCCAACGAAATCAATGCGAGAGCTATTTCTACGCTGACGAATAGTGGCTATACGGCCTTCCAGATTTCAGCATGGCGACCAAGCTCGCATATTTTAGTATTTACATCTAATAGACGTATTTTGACTCAACTTAGTATGTTATGGGGTGTTAAAGCTTTTTTCTATGACAAGTTTGTAAGCACCGATGAAACTATTGAAGATGTCAACGCTATAGCGTGTAAGCAAGGCTATCTTGAAACAGGAGACATGTTGGTGAGTTTAGCCGCAATGCCTATACAGGAAAAAGGCATGGTGAATACCTTAAGAGTTACTGAAATCACCAATTGTAATTTTTAGATATCAGAGACCCTTTACAATTAGCTGATAAGCATAAAAACCTCAAAAGACTTTCAAAGTCTTTTGAGGTTTTTTTATTCTCCCTAATAGGCTTTATTCTCCTGATGTTCTTGATTGGGATACATGAGCTGATTAAAAAAGATTAAATTTGTAGTAATTTAATTTTTCTTATTCATAAACGCAACCAATTGATTGAAAATGCATCTATTATTAAAGTATCACTAAATAGGCTTTGCTGCAAATCAAATCAAACTCTGATGAAAAGATGAAAAAAGCTGTTCTTCTCTTACTCGTACTTATTGGCTTTAGCTGCGCCAATAACGATGATAGCAGTCAAGGCGCCATTAATTTAAAAGTAGATGGGTGCTTTGACAAGTTTGAAAGTGGTGCCAAAATATGCTTAGACTCCATTTTCAATGATTCAAGATGCCCAACAGGACTTGATTGCGTTTGGGAAGGTGATGCCGTGGCCGCTTTCACATTGACTAAAAATAACAAGGTCAATAGCTTTAATTTGCACGCTAATAAGAAATTTCAAAATGACACGATCATTGAAGGAATTGCCATCAAGCTACTTCGAATAACACCTTACCCTGTGGCAAATCAACCAATTGATCCCTATGCTTATAGATCTGAAATAAGTGTAGATGAAAATTAAACTGAGGATAAACCCAATCTAAAATCCAAACTTTAACTGTACGTTCACGGTTTGTTTTATGTTTTTGACAGCTGTAGCCTTGTTGTCTTCAGTATTTAGGTTGGACATTGATATGCCAAGTAATCTTACCGAGTTGCTCATTTTTTCTTGATATAATAAATCTTTGGCAGTCTCAAGAATGATCTCTTTGTTGCTCACAAAATATGGTAAGGTTTTACTTCTGGTCTGTAGTGTGAAATCGCTGTACTTAATTTTTAAAGTGACCGTTTTTCCTGCAACCTTACTATGATCCAAGCGCTTGGCCACTTCTTTGGCAATTTTCTCCAACTTTTCAAGCATAAAAATTTCACTCGATAAGTTTTCATTGAAGGTTCGTTCGGCAGCTAAGGATTTTCGGATGCGGTTTGGCTTTACAGAGCTATTGTGAATCCCTCTAACCAAATAGTAATAGTAACTTCCTGATTTACCAAAATGCTGTTCAAGATATTCTAAGCTTTTTGTTTTTAAATCTTCACCCGTAAAAATACCAAGTTGGTACATTTTATCGGCAGTTACCTTTCCTACCCCATGAAATTTTTTGATATCCAAAACTTTTATGAAGTCTAAGACATCTTCCGGATTGACCGTTTTTTGACCGTTGGGCTTGTTGTAATCGCTGGCAATCTTAGCTACAAATTTATTAATGGATATTCCTGCGGAAGCCGTTAGCCCAACTTCCTTAAATATACGTTCCCTGATTTCTTGGGCAATCAACGAGGCACTTGGATTTCCTTTTTTGTTCTCGGTCACATCCAGGTAAGCTTCGTCCAATGAAAGTGGCTCCACCAAATCGGTATAATCATAAAATATGGCTCTTACCTGGTTTGAAATTTCCTTATAGCGATCAAAACGCGGACTTACAAAAATCAATTCCGGACAATTGCGTTTGGCCTGCATCCCGCTCATGGCGCTTCGAACCCCAAATTTTCGCGCTTCATAACTTGCGGCTGCAACCACCCCTCGTTTCTCACTGCCACCTACGGCCAATGGTTTACCTTTTAATTCAGGATGGTCCATTTGTTCAACAGAAGCGTAAAAGGCGTCCATATCTACATGAATGATCTTTCTTATTGGTAAATCGTTTGGCATGGCGTAAATTTATGACATCTAAACGGAACAGAAATTATAAAAGATGGCAAAAACCGCTATTGTTTTGGGTGCGACTGGATTGACAGGAAACATTTTGTTGAACATGCTATTGGAAGATGAGCGCTATGGTCACGTGACTGTTTTTGGAAGAAATAGCTGTAATATCAAGCATCCAAAATTAGAAGAATATATTATTGATTTATTTGAATTGACGCATTACGGCAATAAGTTTAAGGCGGATGAAGTGTATTGTTGTGTTGGAACTACCAAAGCGAAAACCTCAAATAAGGAGACCTACATTAAAATTGATTTCGGAATTCCTGTGGCAGCGGCAAGACTCTGTAAAGAAAATGGTATTGAAACCTATGTTGTTATTTCAGCGTTGGGAGCCAAAAAGAAGAGCAAGATTTTTTACAACAGGACCAAAGGTAAAATGGAAGCAGTCGTATTGGAGCAACAGATCCCTAATACCTATATTTTACAACCTTCATTGATTAGTGGTAAACGCGAGGAATTTCGATTGGGAGAATCCGTATTCAATGCTATAATGAGTCTATTTAAACCCATGTTTCGTTTTGGTGCGCTAAAACGTTATCAGCCGATTGCACCAGAGACGATTGCTAAATGTATGATTTGGTTGACGAATAATAATTATGTATCAGGACGAATAGAATCAGAAAAAATACAGGAATTAGGTGAGTGAATTAATTGAAATAGAACGAAAGTTTTTGGTGGTTTCCGACGCTTTCAAATCGGAAGCATTTAGACGAACACGGATAGTTCAAGCCTTTTTAAATTCTGATAAAAGTCGGATTGTCCGGGTGAGAATAAGTGGGGAGGAAGGTTTTTTGACCATCAAAGGTGAGCCGTCGGAAGATGGCGTATCACGTTTTGAATGGGAAAGACAAATTTCCAAATCAGATGCTGAGGCATTGTTGAAGTTATGTGAAGAAGGCTTTATCGATAAGATCAGATATGAGGTCAAATCTGGAGACCATATCTATGAGGTAGATGAGTTTTTTGGCTCAAATGTGGGGCTGATAGTTGCTGAAATTGAACTCAGTCATGTTTCTGAGAGTTTTTTAAAGCCCAAGTGGTTAGGAAAAGAAGTTACCGGCCAGCCAAAGTACTTTAACTCCCAATTGCTAAAGAACCCCTATAAAAACTGGTCTTAGTAATAATTTTATAAAACTGAGAATGATGAAAAATATAGTTTGGATGATAGGAGCAATGCTCTTTTTGACGTCCTGCAATGAGAAATACAGAAAAATAGACAAAGATGATGTGACGGTCAGTTCAGAACGTTTAGATACGATTATCCCTGAACCCAAGACCCAAACGGAAATTAGGGAGGACTTACTCACCAAGGGCTATCAAATCTTTGATGTTATTGATGAGAAAACGAATGATACCATTATCATGCAACAATATTTTGTGGCATTCTTAAAAAGCGGCGGCAATAAAATTCAAAACGAAGAAGAATCCAAACGTTTATTAAAGGAACATTTAGCGCATTTAAAGAAGATGTACGATTTGGGTTATGCTGATATTTCTGGACCTTTTGGGGATATTGATGAGATCACTGGCATTACCATTTATAACGTGCCGACTTTAAAAATGGCGGATAGCCTGGCAAATGCTGACCCTATGGTAAAAGCGGGCAGTTTAGAAATTGAAATGCATCCATGGTGGGCACCTAAAGGTTATTCTTTGAGATAGGATCAAAAAAACCACTATCGTAAAAACAGTGGTTCTTTTAATCTTAAAATTTCAGAAGTCCTATGCTTTTTCTTTTTTAGCACAGCATGCCATTTTACAGTCGTCTTTACATGCTTTTTTGTTCGCGGAAGCTTGCTCCTCTCCCATGTTTTTATCAGCACAACAGGCCATTTTACAATCAGCTCCACAGTTATGATCTGTAGAAAATGCATCCACATTTTTCATCTCCTTAACGCTGTAGGTATCTGAAACCGATACAACAGCTTCTTCAAGAGAAGTAGCGGTTACTTTGGCGTTGTCGTACTCAACCATGGCCAAACGCGTGTCAAAATCGACGGTAGCTGATTTGACACCTTCCATATTTGCGATTTTCTTTTCAATCATTTTAGCACAACCCATGGCGCAGGTCATTCCTTCAATACCAAATTCTGCTTTTGCGTAGGTGGCATTAGGATCCAATTGTTTTTCAGAGACTATTTCTGGTTGCTCCATATCAATCGTTTTTACTTCTGGCTGAGCTTCTTTGCAACTTGCTGAGAAGATTGCCAAGACAGTAAGCAATACTAGTGTTTTGAATGTTTTCATAGTGTATAATAATTAGAACTCCATTTGAGTTAAGGATTTAGATGCTGATAAAAATCAAAATTAAGAAAAGTTCAGGTTTATTTCATGAAAATAAACAATTAACTCCTCAGATAGTTAGAAGAGGAAAGATAAACATATTATATGGTATTACTTCAGCCACTGGGTTTTAATGTCCCGAGCTTCTTGATTGCCTTGAGCATGGAGCATAAAAAAAGTCTGAAGTTCAAAACTTCAGACTTTTATATTTATTCTAAAAATGAAATGTTAATTGAAATCAGCTTCAGTAACACCTTCATTAACTCTGTGGTTGGTCACGTTCATTTTGATGACCTGTGGGCCTGTCGTAACAGACATGCTGTAAGGGTACATCATTCCTTTAACTGGCGAGTAATTACCAAAATCCTCAACCGTAGTAAAGGTCTGTCCTTGTGCTTCTGTTGTTTTTTCAACTCTTACCAAATAACCTGACTCTACTTCGTAATAACGGAACGAATCTTTGCCATTTAAAGTAACTTTTACTTTATAAGCATCCTTTCCATCAATACCGATCACACTTTCTAAAGATAATGCACTTGGCTCAAAATACAATTCAGGGTAAATCGAATTCTCAGCTTTTTGGTCTGCAATCTGATCTTCTGTTAGTTCTAACTTGGCACCTTGTTGTTCAATATAACCGGTGGTGCCATTGAATTTTTGCTTCATGATAACACCCATTCCTTCAATGGACATTTCCAAAGAGGTTTTGTTTGGTGTCATTGCTTTCATTTCACCCACTGGAGAAAAGGGCATACCTTCAATGGTGACATTGGCATCAGTCCAAACTGTTTTTACATCTTTTGCCTTGTCCTTGCCTCCAACAGCTTCAAAATAAGAGTCCATCACGGTTTGTGCAGTGACTCCAGCAGGAATCGGTTTTGAGAACTTAGGCTTATCAATAGGATTCGCAAAGGCGTCAAAATATAAAATCGGGATGCCCGTTTTTTCTAAGTTTTCTAACACATCGGCACCTTTACCAACAATAATAATACGTGAATTTTCTGGTTTGAAATACTTGTTGGCTACACGATTGACATCATCTGCAGTAACCGCATTTATTTTCTGCAAGAAAGTCTCGTAAAAATCTTTTGGCAAGTTGTTCAACTTAATGTTTAACGCATAACGGGCAACAGTTTGTGGGTTTTCCAAGGCCAATACAAAATCACCTACATATTTTGCTTTTGCGTTTTTAAGCGCTACAGCATCGACCGGTTCTGTTTTAATACGGTTGATTTCCGCCAATGTTTGAACCACCGCGCTATCCGTTACTGCGTTTCTGACAGCAGTACTAGTTCTAAAACGACCGATATATTTATCAGCATTTACATTAGATCCTGCACCATAGGTATAGGCATGCTTTTCGCGTAAGTTCATATTAAGGTAACTATCAAAACCACCACCCAAAATTTTATTGGCAATCAATACGGCGTGGTAATCTGGATCATTCATTTTCAAATTGATGTTATTGGTCAATACAATGTTTGATTGTACGGCGTTTGGCATATCCACAAAATTGATTTGTGTGTATTGTGCATTTGGCATGGCATCTGGTACAGTAGATTGAATGTCTACAGATTTTGTCCAGTTTCCGAAACGTTTTTCGATTTGAGACTTAATTGTTTTAAAATCTACATCGCCAACAACCACTAAATATGCATGATTGGGGTTGAAACTTCCTTCATAAAAACTCTTTACATCTGCAAAGGTGATATTATTGACCGTTTCAGTAGATACAAATTCTCCATAAGGATGATTTACGCCATAAGATAAAGCTCCTCCGACACGTGAAGCGACAGCATCAACGCTTTTTTCTTGCGTTTTTAAACCTTCAATGAGTCGTTCTTTCTCTTTTAGAAATTCTTCCTCAGTCAACAACGGGTGGATGGTAGCATCTGCCATTAATTCTAAAATTCTATCAGAATATTGAATTAATGCACTCGCAGAAGCACTTGAAGATCCAAAGTTTAAACGCGCACCTAGGAAATCAATTTCTTCATTAAACTCTTCTTTGGAAATAGATGTTGTCCCGTTGCCCATCATGGCGCCAACTATACTGGAAACACCAGCTTTAGCACCTTCTCTTTCTGGCTTGTTGTCAATAGTCAGGTTAAAAGAGACTCTAGGAAGTTTATGGTTTTCAACGACCATCACTTTCATCCCGTTATTAAGCGTGAATTCTTTAGGTGATTTTAAATCGATTTTCGGAGCAGGTCCTGGTTGCGGTTGTTTTGAACGATCAATTTGTGCATGAGCAGAAAAAGCCATAAAAAACACCATTAAGAACCCTGATATATATGTTTTCATATGATACAATGTTTGTTTTAAATTTTAATTATTGGTTATCTTTTTTTGGAAGATAGTCAAGCTCAAGACGATGGTTTGAACTCAAATATTTTTTAGCAACATCTCTAATTTCTTCCCTTGTGACAGAACGATAGATATCAATTTCGCTGTTGATAAGGTTCACATCACCTTTTAAAAGGTAGTTGGTTGCCAAATTCGAAGCAATACCTGCAACGCTTGAGTTTGAGTTGACATATTGGTTCTCAAACTGATTTTTGAGTTTTTGGTAATCTCTTTCAGATATCAATTCATTTTGAAGTTTCACAATCTCTTCATCCATTTCAGATAGTAAGCTGTCCAGCGACACATCCCCTAAAGGCAATGCTAAAATTGCAAATATGCTGTAATCCATTTGGCCTACGTTGATGGCCTGTGCTTGAAGAGCCATTTTCTTCTCATCTACCATTTTTTTGTAAAGGACTGAACTTTTACCTCCACTTAAGTAGCTCGAAATCATATCTAATATATAAGATTCACGTTCTTTAAATCCTGGTGTGCGGTAGGCAGCAATGACTGCTGGAATTTGAATGTTGTTGTCGTAATAATTGGCCTTTATGGTTTCAGTAATTGGTGTTTCTTTTAGGAAATTTCTTACCACGTCAGCACCCCTTGGGATGGGACCAAAATAATCCTTTACCATTTTTTTGGTTTTTGCTACATCAATATCTCCAGCAACTACTAAAACCGCATTGTTCGGTACATAGTATTTTTTGAAATAAACTTCAAACTCTTCTAAAGTAGCAGCATCTAGGTCTTCCATTTCACCAATGAGCTTTTCTTTGTAAGGATGTACTTTGAATAAGTTTTCTCCAATCGCAGCTAAGAATCCACCATAAGGAGCATTATCAAAACGCAATCGTTTTTCTTCCTTTACCACTTCATTTTGAGTATCTACACCAATTTGATTGATGATTGGATGCATTAAACGCTCAGACTCCATCCATAAACCCAGCTCTAAATTATTAGAAGGGAAAACTTCGTAATAATAAGTTCTGTCTTGAGATGTATTGGCATTGTTGGATCCTCCGTTTGAAGAGACTATGGTAAACCATTCGCCACGACCAATATTTTCTGTACCTTCAAACAATAAATGTTCGAAAAAATGGGCAAAACCGGTGCGGCCAGGTTCATAATCTTTCCCTCCAACATCATACATGACTGAGGTAATTACTACAGGAGCTGAATTGTCTTGATGAAGAATGACGTGTAATCCGTTGTCTAAATCAAACTCTTCAAATTCAACCTGCTGTGCGTTGGCAAGAGACCCAAAAAGCAGCAAAGAGGTTAAAGAGAATAAGAATTTTTTCATTGTGTGTTTTTTTAATTAGTTATTGTATACCATAAGTAACCTTAAGTGAACATTTGTTACAAATTCCAACAAAAATAAGAAATGATTACGCCAATTGGGTAGGCACGACAAAAAATAAGCATGAAATATTGTTATAATAAAGATTTTTTCACGAATTTTAAGATTCGAAAGTTTAAAACACGCATTTTATGAATAGATCCTTATCAGTAGCCTTAAAATATGGGGTGCTTGTTGCCGTTAGTCTAATTGCTTATTTCCTGATTTTGAGATTGTTTAATTTGCATGATCAACCATGGTTTCGTTTAGCCAATGGTCTCTTTATGGCTGCAGGGATTTACTTTGCCATCAAGTCTTACAAGTTTAAGTACAATGCTGAATTCACTTATGTAGATGGTTTTAAAACGGGTTTACTTACTGGATTTATTGCCACGGGATGCTTCATTATTTTTATGGCTATCTATATGTTCCATCTCGATACGGGCTTTCCCGAAACCATTTTAAAGAATTGGTTTGACAATACGGAGCGCGGCGGTGGTATTTTAATTATTATTATCTTAATGGAAGGGCTCGCCTCAACTGCCGTATTGACTCTGACTTGGATGCAAATCTTCAAGAAAAGCCAACATGTTGGGCAACAGGAGCGTATTGGTGATAATTCCCAAGAAGATAAAAGCTAAGATTAACTTTATTCTGACGTCGATAAGTCAATCAAACCATTGAATCA
Organism: Gelidibacter pelagius; assembly: GCF_017581925.1. Taxonomy (GTDB): domain Bacteria; phylum Bacteroidota; class Bacteroidia; order Flavobacteriales; family Flavobacteriaceae; genus Gelidibacter; species Gelidibacter pelagius. Next base: position 363,954 of record NZ_JAGEVG010000001.1, read on the forward strand.
AAGCCTCATTCATTACGGAATCGTAATATCCAATTCTGTTGATAAAAAAGCTTTTATACATCATGTATTATCCAAAAAATGTATAGGTGCTTTGGGCATATTTAATGCTTATGATGGCGTGTTGTTTTCTGATTTGGCAATTGCCGAGTTCATAGAAAAGGAGCACAGACACCACACTATTGAAATTACAACATCAGAAAATAGACCGTTGCGCACTTTTTCTTCGGGAGAGCGACGAAAGCTTTTCTTAGAATATTGCTTGGCCCAAAATCCCGACTATATTATTTTTGACAATCCCTTTGACCATCTGGATCAACAATCGAGAATAGAGCTGCACCATCAACTTTTCAAGTTGTCGCATTCCATTTCGATACTTCAGTTGTCCCACCAAAAGGAAAACTTACTATCATTCATAAAACATAGAGGTTCTGTGTCTGAAAGCTCATTTGTGGTGTCTGAGATTAATAAACTAATTGAACCTCAAATAATTAAGTATAAATCAGATTTTCCGAGTTCATTAGTATCTTTCAAAGAGACTTATGAAACCCTCATAAAATTTCACCAAATTTCTGTAAATTATGAGGAGCAGACAATTGTCAAAAATATTTCATGGGAAGTTAATCATGGGGAATTTTGGCAATTAATTGGACCTAATGGCTCAGGCAAGAGCACCCTGTTATCTTTAATTACTGGAGACAATCCGAAAGCCTTTGGACAGGATATCACTATTTTCGACAGAAAGAAAGGAAGTGGTGAAAGTGTATGGGACATCAAAAGGAAAATAGGTTATTTTTCGACTCATCTAACCGAGTTGTTTAAAAGAAACCATACGGTCGAACAGATGGTTCTGTCAGGTTTTTTCGATTCTATTGGTTTATATGTAAAGCCCAGTGGGTTACAACAACAAAAGGCCTTACAATGGCTTGATGTCATTGAAATGAGGCATTTAAAAAGCAACTACTTCAATAGACTAAGCCTAGGACAACAACGTTTGGTATTAATTGTTAGAGCATTAATTAAGCAGCCACCCTTATTGATTTTGGACGAACCTTTTGAAGGTCTTGATATAGAAAACACAGCCCTGGTATCTCAATTGATCAATAGCTTGGTTGAAAATTCCGAGATTACGATCATCTACGTCTCCCATACTGTTGAAAAGACATTGGCACCGTCTCATATTTATGAATTGATTCCTACTCAAGATGGTTCTATTGGGCAATTGAAATTAGAGGGTTAATTTGGTTTTTTAAGGAAATTCAATACTTTCGAAAAATAGGAATTTTAGGTTCCATAATATTAAAAGTCGTCATCTTTCTCCAATTAAGGGCAAATATTCCGTTCTGTCGTTAAAAAACGTTTGTAGATTAATTATTTAGGTGTATATTTGCACCCATTTTATAATAAAAATTAACTAATTTAAACGTTACGCTATGTACGCAATTGTAGAGATAGCAGGGCAACAATTCAAAGTTGAAAAAGACCAGAAAGTGTTTGTTCACCGTTTAGCAACAGAAGAAGGAAAGACAGTGTCTTTCGATAATGTTCTTTTGATTGGTGATGGTGATAAATTTACTTTAGGCGCCCCAGCTATAGACGGAGCTCAAGTAGGAGCAAAAGTCTTAAGTCACCTTAAAGGTGATAAAGTTATCGTTTTCAAGAAGAAAAGACGTAAAGGTTACCGTGTGAAAAACGGACACCGTCAAGCCCTTACTGAAATCGTTATTGAAAGCATTGTTGCTTCGGGAGCTGTTAAGGCAACCAAAGAGACAGCTAAAGCCGACAAAACTGTAAAAGCTAAACCTGCTAAGGCAGAAAAGCCAGCAAAAGCTGAGAAAGCTGCACCAGTTAAAGAGGCAAAAAAAGTAGAACCTAATAAAACTGCTAAAAAAGAAGTTGAAGTCAGTGAGAATTTAGTAACTCGTGCAGAGCACAGAGCGGAAGATGCTAACGTTGAAATCAACATTGACAAAGTACTTCACAGTATTGGAACTGCGTTAAAGGCAGATGCTGATGATCTGAAATTGATCAACGGAATCGGTCCTGTTTACGAAGAAAAGCTCAATGAATTAGGTATTTATACTTTTGAGCAAATCAGCAAATTAAAAGCTGCTGATAGAGAGGAACTTTCAGCAATCGACGGAATCACACGTGAGAAAATCGAATCTGATGAGTGGGTAAAACAAGCAAAAGCTTTGTTGAAAGACAAAAAATAATATAATAACCTGTCTGCCGATACGGCAGATATTTAAAACCTTAAGACAATGGCTCATAAAAAAGGAGTTGGTAGTTCTAAAAACGGTAGAGACTCAGAATCGAAACGCCTTGGTGTGAAGATTTATGGTGGTCAAGCTGCTATTGCTGGAAATATCATCGTAAGACAAAGAGGCTATACACATCACCCAGGTGAAAATGTGTATGGTGGAAAAGATCACACTTTGCATGCACAAGTTGATGGTCTAGTGAAATTCACAAAGAAAAAAGACAATAGGTCTTATGTATCAATTGAACCGTTTGAGGTTTAATTGTTATAGATTCTTTAAATACCTAAAAACCCTTTCTGATAACAGAGAGGGTTTTTTGCATTCAGACCTTTACGATCCTGATAGTTATCGGGAAGAAACCTGTGAGGCCTCTTTGTACTATATAATCTCCATCTTCTTCAATAAGAAGCTGGCATTCATGTTTTTACAAACGCCGGTTTTAAACGTATAATCAAAATAGAGTTCGTTATTAATGATTTCTGCATCAAAATAGTAATTTTTCACTTCTTCGAGTTCTTTTTCAATTTCACACAAACTTAAATCGTGGGTAGCAATGATTCCCGTAGCATGTGATGCGACTAATTTTTCAACAAATTTGCGGGATCCGATAGCTTTGTCGGTACTATTCGTGCCTTTTAAAATTTCGTCCAAGATGATAAAATAGGATTCTTTTTGAATCTCATCAACGATGAATTTTAAACGTGTCAATTCTGAAAAGAAATAAGAACTATCGTCCGTTAGAGAATCGCTGGTACGCATGCTTGTAATCAGTTTTACAGGATTGTATTCACTTGTGGTTGCACAAACGGGTAGGCCAACATTCGCCATAACGATATGAAGCGAAACGGTTCTTAAGAAGGTACTTTTGCCGGCCATATTGGCGCCTGTAACAATAAAGAATTGTTCGTTATCAATTGTTAAATCATTATCAACTCGCTTTTCAGGTTTTAGTAAAGGATGGCCTAACTCTGTTGCCTTGATAACGTGTCCATCAGTCGTGATTTTCGGAAAAACATATTGGGGATGATTGAAGGCGTAATTTCCCAAACTATTATAAGCATCAAAAAAGGAAACGACCTCAAACCAATCTTCAACTTTGTCTTTATAAGCGGCAAGCCATTGTTCCACTTTATAACTGTTCTTTAAATCAGTCAGAAAGAACCCATTCCCAAAAATGGCCGAAATAAAATTGTTCCGATTATCCAAGGCATCTAAAGCTTTGGATAGTTTCGTGAAAATCACCGATGCTTTTTCCGATTCGGATTGAATGTATTTTTGCTTTTTAGATAACGATTCGGAACTGAAAACCTCATTTTCAATTTGTTTCAACAGCAAAGTGTACTGCCTGAAGGTTTCTTTGACTTTTTCTGTATGGAAAGATAGCTCGTTGACTTTCTTTAAATATATACCTGTAATACCCAATCCTAAAAGTAGCCAATACCCCAAAAAACCAATACTTAGGACTTCCAAAAAGAACAACGAGAACATGATGATGGTTCCTCCCAAAAAGACGTATGGAAGCCATTTCATCACTTTTGGTATAAATGTTTTATGATTTTTAAGCCAACTGATAATTGAAGTGGCAGATGTTTCCACTTTTATCAGACTTGCGGTTGCTGAATAGAGTTGGCGCCATTCGGGTTTTGAAGCCAGTTCTTTGATGGCTTCTTGTCGTTGAGCAATATGTTCTATATTGTTGGCTTTAAGGGCGTCCGAAAGTTGCTGAGTCCCCTCATTGATTACAGTTCTGTTAACAAATTGAAAAAACGATCCACGTCCAAATAAGTCAATATCTAAACTATAAAAGTGTAAAGGATCTTGAAAGGCCAGACCTGGATCTCGATCATGAAACTTGCCTGAACTGAAATCGAGCTCCGATCGATTAATAGCTGTCAAGGCCAATTTTAATTGCCGTTGGGCTTTAATGTCGGTGTATTTAGATAATAGTATTACAAAAATGAGAATTCCGGCCAAAGTTATCCCTGCTGCGAGTTGCCACTTGGAAAATGTAAAGTAAATACCTAAAGAAGTGATAATAAACACCAACACCCGTAAGGTACTGAGGAGGGTCATCTTTTTATATAAGGCATTCGCTTCAGCATGGTAGCGCTCAACGTTTTGATGGTAATAGGTATTGGGATGGTCCATACTTTAAAAGTTTAATTTAAAAGCGCATTGTATCTAATGTGCTGAAAATTGAAATTATTGTTTTTACCGCGCTTTTATAAAATTCCTGATGGACATTTTCAAAAACATCAGTCGGTTTATGGTAGTCTTTATGGTCTTCTACACCGAAGTATAAAAAGGGAATATTTTTTTGATGAAACGGCGCATGATCTGAAGACATCGTCCAGTTTGCTAAACCATCGTTACCATCATGACCCATTAACAGTGTCAACTCTTCAGGGTTTTTAAAGTTTGAAATCGCCCTTTTTAAGGTGTTGTTAAACGCTGTTCCAACGACATAAAGTTCGTTTTTATCGTTGCGACTAATCATGTCCATATTTATATTCAGCTTGATATTTTCTAAGGGCACGATGGAATGGTCAATAAAATGGCGGGAGCCTGAAAGACCCAGTTCTTCTGCATCAAATGCAGCTAGAATAACCGAATGTTCTGGCGGATGGGTTTCGAAATATTCTGCAAAGGCAAATAGTGCCGCTACCCCAGAGGCGTTATCATCAGCACCATTATAAATTTGATTGTTTTTTATGCCTTCATGGTCATAATGCGCACTGATTACAATATAGTCTTCAGGATGTTTTGAGCCTTTAACATAACCCAAAATATTAATGCCTGAATACGATTTTCCTCTGGAAACAAATGAAAATGATTGTTGATAATCCTTCGTGAAGGGTATTACATTTAGACTTTCATATTTTTTAATGATGTATTTTTTTGCTTTTTCTGCACCTGCAGTGCCTGTGCGTCGGCCTTGAAATGCGTCAGAAGACAAGGTTTTAAGCTGATAAATCAAACTGTCCGTATTAAAAGGAAACTGTGCTTCAAGAGTGTTTGCTGGCTTAAGTTCCTGTGCGGTTGAAACGGCAGTAAAACCAAAAAACGCAAAAATTGTAAGCCATAAAATGTGCTTCATAGTAGAGGGGAATTAAAATATAAAGAAACAAAAAATCCCAATAATGAATTGGGATTTTGTGAGTTTTTAACGCCTTCTCTTTTTATGAAGGTTTTGAAGATATTATCCTTTTAAGCTCGCCGCCAAATATTCGCGGTTCATGCGTGCAATATATTCGAGTGAAATTCCTTTAGGGCACTCTACTTCACAGGCACCAGTATTAGTACAGTTACCAAATCCTTCTTCATCCATTTGCTTCACCATGTTGAGAACACGTTCTGTAGCTTCAACTTTACCTTGCGGCAATAGAGCAAACTGAGAGACTTTAGCAGCGACAAACAACATAGCCGAAGAGTTTTTACAACTCGCCACACAGGCACCACAACCAATACAGGTAGCTGCTTCAAATGCTTCATCAGCATCATGCTTGTTGATAGGGATGGTATTGGCATCAATGGTATTTCCAGAGGTGTTTACTGAAATAAATCCACCTGCATGTTGCACACGTTCGAATGAGCTTCTGTCAACGACCAAATCTTTAATTACCGGAAATGCGTTGGCTCTGAAAGGTTCAATAAAGATCGTATCGCCATCTTTAAACATACGCATATGTAATTGACAGGTAGTAATCCCTTTATCAGGTCCGTGTGGTTCACCATTAATATGAAGTGAGCACATGCCGCAAATACCTTCACGACAATCGTGATCAAATGCCACAGGTTCATCACCTTTATTGATTAATTCTTCGTTTAAAATGTCCAACATTTCCAAGAATGACATATCGCCATCAATTCCATCGATTGGGTAATCGACTATTTTTCCTTTTGTATCGGCGTTTTTTTGACGCCATATTTTTAAAGTTAATTTCATAACGTTCCTTCTTATTTATAACTTCTTTCTTTCACTTCAATATTCTCGAATTCTAATTCCTCTTTATGAAGAATGGCATCTTTAGGTGCGCCTTTATATTCCCAAGCGGCAACATATTGGAATTCGGGACGCCTTAAAGCTTCCCCTTCTTCAGTTTGGAATTCTTCTCTAAAATGTCCTCCAGCAGATTCCTCTCTTTCAAGAGCATCCTTGGCAAAAAGCTCACCTAATTCTAAATAGTCAGCAACTCGCATTGCTTTGGCTAATTCTTCATTAAACTCGTGTTGGATTCCAGGAACTCTTACATCTTTCCAAAATTCTTCACGAAGCGCTGCAATTTCAACGATCGCTTCTCTTAAACCTTCGGCATTTCTGGCCATTCCGCATTTGTTCCACATGATCTTTCCAAGTTTTTTATGAAAATGATCAACAGAATGTGCTCCATTATTATTGATTAAGTGCTCCAAGCTATCGTTCACGTTTTTCTCAGCTTCATCAAATTCTGGCGTATTGGTTGGAATTTTACCAGTTCTGATATCCTGTGCCAGATAATCACCGATTGTGTAAGGCAGTACAAAATAACCATCCGCCAGGCCTTGCATCAATGCCGACGCGCCAAGACGGTTCGCACCGTGATCAGAGAAGTTAGCTTCTCCAATACAATATAATCCGGGAACATTGGTCATCAAGTTGTAATCTACCCAAAGACCACCCATGGTATAATGCACCGCTGGATAAATCATCATTGGGGTTTCATACGGATTCTGATCTACAATTTTTTCGTACATCTGGAAGAGGTTACCATACTTTTCTCTGATCACTTCTTGACCAAATTTCTTGACGACTTTAGGGTCGTTTTCATCAAAACCTTTAACGTGGGCACGTTCTTTTCCGTAACGTTCAATTGCGGAAGCGAAATCCAAAAACACCGCTTCACCAGTTCTATTGACACCGTAGCCCGCATCACAACGTTCCTTTGCAGCACGAGAGGCCACATCACGCGGCACCAAGTTTCCAAAGGCTGGATAACGACGCTCTAGATAATAGTCTCTGTTTTCTGCAGGTATATCGGTAGGTTTTAATTTGCCTTCTCTAATGGCCAACACATCATCCATGTTTTTTGGTACCCAAATACGTCCGTCATTACGAAGTGATTCAGACATCAAAGTCAATTTGGATTGATGCTCGCCAGAAACAGGAATACAGGTTGGATGAATTTGAGTATAACATGGATTTGCAAAGAAAGCACCACGCTTGTGCGCTTTCCAGGCAGCAGTAACGTTACTTCCCATGGCGTTGGTGGACAAGAAGAAAACGTTTCCGTAGCCTCCAGTACCCAAAACAACAGCATGAGCCGAATGGCGCTCTACTTCTCCAGTCACTAAATTTCTTGCAATAATACCTCGCGCTTTTCCACCAACTACAACGACGTCTAGCATTTCATGACGATTGTACATGGTGATTTTCCCACGGCCTATTTGACGGTTCATGGCAGAGTAAGCACCCAATAATAGTTGTTGTCCTGTTTGACCTGCAGCGTAGAATGTTCTTGACACCAATACCCCGCCAAAAGAGCGATTATCTAATAATCCGCCGTATTCACGAGCAAAAGGAACCCCTTGAGCTACGCATTGGTCAATGATATTTGCCGATACTTCTGCCAATCGATAAACGTTGGCTTCACGAGAACGGTAGTCGCCACCTTTTACGGTATCATAAAATAATCTGTAGGTCGAATCGCCATCACCTTGATAGTTTTTAGCGGCATTGATTCCTCCTTGTGCTGCAATAGAGTGCGCACGACGTGGCGAATCCTGAAAACAAAATGCTTTTACATTATAACCTAATTCTGCCAAAGTCGCAGCAGCTGAACCACCAGCCAATCCAGTACCAACAACGATCACATCAATGTTACGCTTGTTAGCAGGGTTGACAAGGTTAATGTTATTTTTATAGTTAGTCCACTTATCAGCAAGTGGGCCTTCTGGTATTTTAGAATCTAAAGCCATATTAGATATTTTTTAGTTGAAGTGATGATAGAGAGCGATGAAAATAAACCCTAATGGGATGATAATGGCATAAGCCTTTCCAAATCCTCTTAATCCTCTTGTATATTTATTATTTGCGCCCACCGACTGAAATGCCGAACTGAACCCATGTAATAAGTGCAATGCTAAAAACACAAACGCCAAACAATAAAGCGCTACGCGCCATACGTCTACAAATTTGTGCTGTAAGTGGTCAAAATAGCGATACTCACCATTTGCAAGCAATCCTGACATGTCGCCATCAATGAATTTGATTTGAATTTCTGGAAACCAAAAATCGTAAAAATGAAGTCCCAAGAACAATAGAATCACTGCTCCTGTGTAAATCATGTTTCTGCTCATCCACGTAGAATTGGCATTGCCATTATATTTGACATACCCAATGCTTCTTGCGTTTCTGTTTCTTATTTCCAGTACCATGCCCATTGCAAAGTGAAAAAGCACACCCAGAATTAAAATAGGTTGCGCAATATATTGCACTACCCAATTCGTTCCCATAAAGTGAGATACGTCGTTAAAAACGTCTGCACTGAACACTGAAAGCATATTAATTGCAAAATGTTGTACTAAGAAAATCATAAGGAAGAATGCCGAAAGCGCCATGGCAAACTTTCTTCCAACTGAAGAATTAAAAATTCCGCCCATATTTTGTAGTTAGTTTAATGTGATACAAAGATACGTTTCAAACGATTGAATGCCAAGAAATAGATTTAATTATACTTATTTGGAATGAGTTTAATTAAAGAAAGGAATCCACCTGTTTTGAAAATGGACCGAAGCCTTGAATCCATTTGGTTTGTTGATCTAAAAATAAACATAATCAAAATGCCTGCAAAATATGGGGTTAAAAGTTTCATAAAAGAAGGTAAGATTTTTTTAACAACGGTCAAATCTGTAATTTTGAAAAAACGATTATCCCATGAAATACGACAGAATAGATTCCAAACTTTTTATAAAAAACCGAAAAAACTTTATGGCTCAGATGACGCCAAGTAGTTTGGCGGTTTTTAATTCCAATGATATTTATCCAATCAGTGCAGATAGCACCATGCCATTTCAGCAACACCGCGATATTTTTTATTTAAGTGGTGTGGATCAAGAAGAAAGCATTTTAGTGCTTTTTCCTGATTGTCCGAAAGAAAAGCACCGCGAAATTTTATTCTTGAAAGAAACCAACGATCATATTGCCGTTTGGGAAGGGGAGAAATTGACTAAGGATGCGGCCTTTCAAACCTCAGGTGTTAAAACCGTTTATTGGTTGCAGGACATGGAAAAAATCATGTTTGAATTGATGACGCAATGTGATACCGTATATATTAATACTAATGAACATTATCGGGCCAGTGTAGAAACGGAAACACGAGAAGACCGTTATACGAAATGGTTAAAGGAAAAATATCCGGCACATTCTGTAGCCAAGAGCAATCCTATTTTACAGCGTTTACGTTCTGTAAAAGATCCAATTGAGCTTGATCTCATGCAAAACGCTTGTGACATTACTGAAAAAGGCTTTAGGCGACTCTTAAGTTTCGTTAAACCAGATGCTTGGGAATATGAGATTGAAGCGGAATTGATGCATGAGTTTTACGCAACCGTTCCAAAGGATTTGCTTACACGCCGATTATTGCATCCGGGAATAATGCGAATGTGCTACATTACGTGGTGAATAATCAGCAATGTAAGGCCGGCGATTTGATTTTATTGGATGTTGGTGCAGAGTATGCCAATTATGCAAGTGATATGACACGAACCATTCCAGTATCTGGGAAATTCTCGAAGCGTCAAAAAGAGGTGTATAATGCGGTCAACCGTGTGAAAAAAGAAGCTCAAAAAATGTTGGTACCTGGAACGATTTGGGCAGACTATCATGTAGAAGTTGGAAAAATAATGACTTCAGAATTGTTGGGGCTAAAATTATTGGACAAGACCGATGTGAAGAACGAAGACAAAGATTGGCCAGCCTACAAAAAATACTTTATGCACGGCACCAGTCATAATATTGGGTTGGATACACATGACTACGGGATTTTGACGGAGCCAATGCAAGCGAATATGGTCTTCACCGTAGAGCCCGGAATTTATATTCCTGAAGAAGGCTTTGGCATTCGATTGGAAGATGATTTGGTGATTCAGAAAAAAGGCGAGCCTTTTAATCTGATGGGTAATATTCCTATTGAAGCGGAGGAGATTGAAGAGATTATGAATTCATAAAATAAATTCCAACCTAATTGGTTTTCACGCAAAAGTATATGGTAAACATAAATTGGGTTTTTTTATGCCGGCACTAAATCAAACACATAACGGTTAAGTTTTCTCAAAGTTTCAATCTTATCGCCGGTATTGATCAATAAAGAAATATTGTTGCTGCTGCCGCCATAAGAAATCATTCTAACATTGACATCTTGCAGAATCTGGAATAATTTTGGCGTATCTGGGTGATATACTATATGGTGACCTACAAGGCAAACAATCGTTCTAAAACTATCGACTTCTACTCTTGCAAATTTTTCTAATTCAGATATAATTTCAGACAGGTTTTTGGTGTCATCAATAGTGAGCGATATGGCGATCTCTGAAGTTGTAATCATATCAATAGATGTTTCGTATTTCTCGAAAATCTCAAATACTTTCTTTAAGAACCCGTATGCCAAGAGCATTCTGGCGGATTTAATTTTGATGGCAGTAATACCATCTTTGGCAGCAATGGCTTTTATCCCTTCGCCATGGATGCTATTAGTGATCAATGTGCCGTGTGCAGCCGGTGAGTTGGTATCTTTCAAGCGTACCGGAATATCTAAGTCTCTTACCGGTGTAACAGTTTGTGGATGTAAAATCTTCGCTCCAAAATAAGCCAATTCTGCGGCCTCATCAAATGACAAGTTGGAAATAGCATGGGTGTCTGTCACCACCCGCGGATCGTTATTGTGGAAGCCATCAATATCCGTCCATATTTGAATTTCTTCAGCATGTATTGCTGCACCAATAATCGTCGCCGTATAATCGCTACCACCACGTTGTAAGTTGGCAATCTGTCCCTCGGCATCCAAACAGATGAACCCTTGGGTTATATAAATATCAGCTTCAGGAAGTTCATTAATGATGCGATTAAAATTTTGACGGATGTAGAAACAATCAGGTTCATTGGATTTATCTATCCGCATAAAATCCAAGGCTGGTAACAAACAGGCATTTAGACCTTCTTGCAGCAAGAAACGACTAAATATAAAAGTGGACAATAGTTCGCCTTGGGCTACTATTTTATTTGAAAGTGTCGTCGAATAATTGTCGTTGACAGTTGTTTTAAGCGTGTCGAAAATGGAGCTGACATAGAGTTCCACCTCACTTTGTAAGTCACTTTGATGAATTAATTGATTCACCGTTTGTATATAAGTTTTGTGAAGATCAGAAATCAACTCTAGAGCATTTTCTATTTCTTTATATTTTATACACTCTGAAATAGTGACCAGCGCATTGGTGGTTCCTGACATAGCAGATAATACCACCACTTTACGTTGACCATCATTGATAATATTTTTGACATTGGTCATATTTTCTATAGACCCGACTGAGGTGCCTCCAAATTTTAAAACAAGCATAATTTTAATTTTTATCGAGCGAAAATAGATGTAACATATCTTTCTACAATGAAAATAAAAATATTTGACTAATTTTACACAAAATGTTATATAGTTAACAAATGCGTACAATTACTGCTTGTGTCAATGAGATTTTAATTGCTCAACCGTTTTTGGGAGAAGCGTTGTCAAGAGGTATTATCAACTATTCTGCTTTGGCGGAAGAATTGGTTATTCCCATTAGTGATATGCTCAAGAAACCGATAAAATCTGGAGCTGTCATGATGGCGTTGCGCCGCTACCAATCACCCATGGATTTTGGAAATTCGTTAAAACTTAAGCGTGTCATGCAGAATCTCGGGGACATTACCGTCAGATCCAATTTAACCGATTTCACCTTTCAAAATTCAAAGACATTAAGCTATAGCCACTCTAAAATTTTGGAGCAAATGGATAGCTATTCTAACGTCTTTTACGCATTTACACGCGGGATCTACGAGAGCAACATCATCATCTCAACCTCACAAAAACATAATATTTTAAAGAGTTTTCATAATGAGATTTTGTTGGGAGAAAAGGCCGAGTTATCGGCGATCACCATAAGCCTACCTTCTGAGAATTCGAAAGTAACAGGTCTTTACTACCAAATATTTAAGCGTTTGGCTTGGGAAGGGATTGCGCTTTATGAAGTCGTTTCAACAACCAATGAATTTACTATTCTAGTTGAAGATGAAGTGGTGGATAAGGCGTTTTCGGTCATGAAGCGGTTGAAGGATTAAAATGTTTAACGGCATTCAATAATACAAACATTGCAAGTGAAGGCAGTAACCAACCTAAATTGAATTGACCCAATGGTATAAAATCTATGATAGCATTCAAGTTCTCCGAAGGCATCAAAATTTTCAGAAAATCCGGAATACTGAATATAAAGGCTGTAATGACTACCCCTCTAAACACTAAGGATGATGCCCATTGATCAGGAATGGTATTTAATAAAATTAAAATGATGGTTATTGGATAGATGAACATAAGGGCTGGAATAGCGATGTCAATAATAAAACCAACATCAAATTGGCCCATCGCGACCCCTAATAGACTTCCTATAATGGCGGTAAGAGTATACGCTTGTTGACTGTTATTGAACAAGCCTTTGAAATAATCGGCAGTGCCTGTAACAATTCCCACAGCAGTGGTAAAACAAGCTAAAGCAATTAAAATGCTCAATAAGCTCGCACCTGCGCTTCCCAAGGTTTTGTTGCCTAATCCCAAAAGTAATTCTGGTCTTGTGACATTCAATGGAAATTCTGAATTGTGTAAGGACCCTATCAAAATAAGTCCTGTATAAATAACGAACAATCCAAAGCCAGCTACCAATCCAGCCTTGAAAATGAGTTGTCTTTTTTCCACAAAGGATTGTGAGCTATTTAAATTTATTGAGATGATCAATACCGCTCCCACAACCATAGCTGCAAGCGCATCAAAGGTTTGGTAACCTTCTAAAATACCATCTACTAAGGGTGTTTTAAATTGTGAAGCTTGCATGGTGTCAGCAGGCAAAAAAACGGCAATTCCTATGATAGCAAGCAATATCGCAATAATGATAGGTGTTAGGTATTTGCCCAAGAGGTCTAAAACTTTTGAGCGATTCATCACAAAAATAAATACCAGAAGGAAATAGATGCTGCTGGTGAGTAAGCCGCTGCTATTAAAAAAAGGAGCAATGGCCATTTCGTGGGTTACAGATGCCGTCCTGGGTGCAGGTAATATAATGCAGATGGCATAAACCAGTATACAAAAAATGATACTAAAAATAGGGGATACTTTCTTGCCGAAATCGTACATCGTGCCCTGTAATTTGGCGTGTGCGATTATGCCCAATATTGGAATCACAACCGCAGTGATCACAAAACCAATCGTGACCAAAAACCAATCCGGGCCTGCATTGAATCCCAAAAATGGGGGCAATATTAAATTTCCAGCTCCAAAAAACATTGAAAATAATGCGAAGCCTGTAATAAGTATGTCCTTGGTTTTATTCATTCTATAATTAATATAATGTCTTCACGCTTTTGCGTCACGCCTCAAACTCTTTATATATTTGCCGAATATAGTTCAAATATGATTTTAGAATACAAAAATAGCCCAATCTTTTATACCGATGTAGGACAGGGAAAAGTCGTGGTTTTGCTTCATGGATTTTTGGAAACTTCGTCCATGTGGAACGATTTGGTTATAGAGATTAAAGATAATTATAGGATTGTTACAATAGATTTATTGGGCCACGGAAAAACAGGCTGTCTGGGTTATATCCATACTATGGAAATGATGGCTGATGCCGTTGTGTTCGTTTTGGTTCATTTAAAGATTGAAAAATCATTCTTTATTGGGCATTCTATGGGTGGTTATGTAGCTTTAGCAATCGCTGAAATTTTTCCTGAAAAGGTTGATGGTCTTTGTTTGGTGAATTCTACGCCGTATGCTGATAGTCCTGAACGCCAAATTAACAGGGACCGTGCTGTTAAAGTGGTGAAACAGAGCCCTAAAAATTTTATAAGGATGTCCATTTCAAATTTGTTTAGCTCGGACAATAGAGCGCAGTTTGTCGAAGAAACTGAATCCATAATGTTGGAAGCTATGAATTTGTCAGTTCAAGGTATTATTGCCGCTTTGGAGGGTATGAAAATCAGGAAAGACAGAAGTATAGTGCTTAAAGAGATACAGGCTTACAAAATTATTGTTTTAGGCCTTAAAGACCCTGTTCTGGAATTTGATAGCTTATCGACTCAACTTACTGGGTTAGAGGTTAAAATTATTAAACTATCTGGAGGACACATGTCATATATTGAAAATAAATACGAATTCACTTACATCATTAAGCGTTTTATCGAAAATTGATGTGTTTTGACGTTGATTTCGATATTTTTTTTTAAGTTAGGCATCTCTAACTAAGACAACCATGAAAAAAACCAGTAATGCCCCAGCCCCAATGAAGCTTTATTGCAGCCTTTTTGGTCACAATTATGAGGTTTCGAAAAAAGTCACTTCGCATGTAAAGGAATATACCTGCAAGTGTTGCAAAAGACAACTGACCACCAACAGTAATGGTGATCTCACAGAGTTGACACCTAAGTTTAAAGAAATCAATTCTATTTTAGAAGAGATGTACATGCGCAGAACGCTCCGTTCAAGGGAAAAAGCGTTCAGTTCATCGATATATTAGATATGGAGATTGGCTTATTGTTTTGATTTTTATATATTTAAATATCCTCTAAAGTAATAATTAAAACTAATAACCAAGTGAAAACTGTTTACTGCTCTGTTTTTGGACATAACTATGTTGTTTCCAAAAAAATTACCTTTCACGTAAATGAGTATAAATGTACCCATTGTCGTGCGCAAATGACCACTAATAGCAACGGAAAATTGACCCCGTTGACTCCAAAGTTCAAAGAAATCAACTCAGTTCTTGAACGTATCCACAAAAGACGAAAATTTAAAAGATTGGAAGGCTTGCTCATTTTTGAACATTGATTTATAGCCTAATTTAAGAAAAAAAGGATCTGATTTTTGTCGCTTTAAAAACTGCTCAAAATAACTTTGTGGTGTTTTGATGTGCCCAAATTTGAATTAAAATACCCACGATTCTTCGGATTTTAAAAATTCAAATTGTAGGTCACATTTCTCAGGATCCATGTTGGGCTACAATGTCGTTATATCTCTAAATTGGCTTTTATTAAAATCTTAACACATAATTTTCTCAATTGTAATTCGTTTTGATTACCATGTAGATGGTCCTAAAATCTTGAGCTTTGAAACATTTATATTGCCGATTATTTAGTCACGATTTTATTGTGAAAAATGAAATCACCAAATTTGTCAAGGAGTACCAATGCTTGCGCTGTGGCATACAATCGACCACTAGCGATACTGGAGAGCTTATTCCTTTGACCGATAAGAGGCGGGAAATTAATAAGGTATTAAAAAAACTCTACAACAAAAGACGAAAAATAAAACAAAAGGCTTATTGATCCTTTAGTGCATTCCAACCTTTGGCAATTAATGGAATAAGTGCATCACCACGTGTGATCAGATGCATGCCTTGTTCTTTTTCGGTCATATAACCTATAACCGTTAAATTGGGATTCCCTTTAATTTTTGGAAAATCTTCTTGGGAAATTGTCATTAGCAATTCGTAATCCTCTCCACCATTTAAAGCAATCGTTGTGCTGTCAATATTAAATTCTTCACAGGTAGAAATAACTTGTGGATCTAACGGAATCTTGTTTTCATACAATACAGCTCCCACGTCACTTTGCTTACATAAATGAATAATTTCAGAAGACAAACCATCGCTTATATCAATCATAGAAGTGGGTTTCACTTTTAAATCCTTTAAAAGCTTAACAATATCTTTACGTGCCTCTGGTTTCAATTGGCGTTCCACAATGTAAGTGTAGGGTTCTAAGTCGGGTTGGTTGTTTGGGTTGACCTTAAACACCTCTTTTTCACGTTCCAAAATTTGAAGTCCCATATATGCGGCGCCTAAATCACCAGTAACCACCAACAAATCGTTGGGTTTCGCACCGCTTCTATAGACAACATCATTTTTATTGACTTCCCCAACCGCAGTTATAGAAATAATCAGTCCTGTTGTAGAGGAGGTCGTATCGCCACCAACCACATCCACACCATAGATTTTTGAAGCAGCTTCGATGCCGGCGTAGAGTTCTTCCAAGGCTTCCAAAGGGAAGCGGTTGGAAATTGCAATGGCAATCGTCACCTGTGTCGCATTGGCATTCATGGCATAGACATCAGATAAATTAGCAATCATAGCCTTGTAGCCTAAATGTTTTAAGGGCATATAGCTCAAGTCGAAATGCACATGCTCCACCAGTAAATCTGTAGTTATCACAACTTGTTTAGATTTAAAGTCTAAAACAGCGGCATCATCACCAATGCTTTTGATCGTGGATTTTTGAGTCACCTCAAAGTGTTTGGTCAAATGGTCTATAAGACCAAATTCACCTAATTCACTAATAGGGGTGCGCGATTGATTTTTATCTTCTATCATGATGCAAATTTAGGGATATAGGATAGAAAACACCAATCAATTTTCGGAATAATTCCAAGTAGTCCGGTATCTAAAAAACCAATAGCACTATTTGGGAATATATTGAAAAGTTCTATGGAAATACCCTTCTTATATCGTATATTTGTCCACTATTTAGAAATAATCTTAATAACGAATGATAAAAGTATCTGAAACAGCTAAAAAAAAGGTCATGGAACTCATGAGTGAAGATGGCTTTAACTGTGCAACCGACTTTGTACGCGTTGGTGTGAAAAGTGGTGGTTGTTCGGGTTTATCGTATGATTTAAAATTTGATAAATCACAAAGAGATGAGGATAAGGTCTTTGAAGATAATGGTGTCAGAATCGTTATCGACAAAAAAAGCTTTTTATACCTCATTGGTACTACCCTTGAATATTCAGGTGGTTTGAATGGTGCAGGGTTTGTGTTTAATAATCCAAACGCAAATCGCACATGTGGATGTGGGGAATCATTTTCTCTATAGGCCCATCCCAACCTTCCCAAAGGGAAGGAGTTTAACAAAATAATGTAAATGAAAATGACGAAATATACAGAAGACGATTTAAGAGAAGAATTAAAGACCAAGGAATACGAATATGGATTTTTCACTGATATTGAGTCCGATACGTTTGAGCCTGGTTTAAATGAAGATGTTGTTCGCGCGATTTCTTTGAAGAAAGAGGAGCCGGAATGGATGACCGAGTGGCGTTTGGAGGCCTTCCGAGCATGGGAAAAAATGATTGAGCCAGAATGGGCAAATGTCACCTACGAAAAACCAGACTTTCAAGCCATTTCCTATTATTCAGCGCCCAATACCAAGCCTAAATATGACAGTTTAGATGAGGTAGATCCGCAATTATTGGAAACTTTCAAGAAATTGGGGATTTCTATGGATGAGCAGAAGATGTTAGCGGGCGTTGCTATGGATGTTGTGATTGACTCTGTTTCAGTGGCTACAACTTTTAAGAAATCATTGGATGAGAAAGGCATTATTTTTTGCTCCATCAGTGAAGCCATTCAAAAACATCCTGAATTGGTCAAAAAATATATTGGTACTGTTGTGCCACGGACCGATAATTTCTATGCGGCTTTAAATTCGGCCGTCTTTAGTGATGGTAGTTTCTGTTATATTCCAAAAGGCGTCCGATGCCCAATGGAACTATCAACCTATTTCCGAATCAATCAAGGTGGAACTGGACAGTTTGAAAGAACACTTCTCATTGCTGATGAAGATAGCTACGTGAGTTATTTGGAAGGATGTACGGCGCCAAGCCGTGATGAAAACCAAATGCACGCTGCTGTAGTGGAATTGATTGCTATGGATGGCGCAGAAATTAAATATTCAACGGTCCAAAATTGGTATCCCGGTAATGCAGAAGGTAAAGGAGGCGTTTTCAACTTTGTAACCAAAAGAGGAATTTGTGAGAAAAATGCCAAAATCTCCTGGACACAAGTAGAAACTGGTTCTGCTGTGACTTGGAAATACCCAAGCTGTATCTTAAAAGGTGATAACTCAGTAGGCGAATTTTATTCGATTGCAGTGACCAATAATCACCAGCAGGCAGATACAGGAACAAAAATGATCCATTTAGGCAAGAACACCAGATCGACTATTATTTCTAAAGGAATCTCAGCTGGGAAATCTCAAAATTCCTATAGAGGATTGGTTCAAATTGGACCTCGAGCAGAAAATGCCCGTAATTTTTCGGAGTGTGATAGTTTGCTAATGGGAAATGATTGTGGCGCACATACCTTCCCATATATTGAAGTGAAAAACAAATCGGCAATAATAGAACACGAGGCCACAACAAGTAAAATTGGTGAAGACCAGATTTTTTACTGTAACCAGCGTGGTATTGATACTGAAAAAGCCATTGCGCTTATTGTAAATGGATTCAGTAAAGAGGTATTAAATAAATTACCGATGGAGTTTGCTGTGGAAGCTCAGAAATTATTGGAAATAAGTTTAGAAGGTTCAGTAGGATAGTGATTGATTAACCTGCACAAGGCATGAATGATCAACCTGCAAGGTTTTAAAAACGTTGTAGGTTTAAAATAGATTAAGTTTTCTATCTCAGACAACCCAAAATATATGAAAAGAACAGTCTTTCTTGTATTTATTCTAATGGCATTTACATGCTGTAAAAACGATTCAAAATATCCGAACGTAGGAGATGAGGATCAAGATCAGCTTGATGTCAGGGAGCTAACGGGAAATTTCATTTATTTTGATGATGCCGGTGTCTTGCAAACTAAAAGTGAACTGTTTGGTGTTATTGAAGATGAAAAAGCCAAAGAGCTGATAAAAAAGGCTGAGCCTTTAAAAGACCTACCGACGGATGAGGTTAACGTGACTCTAAAGGTAAAAGTCACCAAAAAGCCAAAACATGAAGAGGGTTGGGATAACAGAGTAGAAATTATTGATATCATAACTGTTTCTAAAGTGGAAGAGAAAAACAGTAATGTTATAAAATTAAGATCACAAGAATAAAAATATAAAAATCAAATTCTGAAAGACAACTTTTAAAATTTGTATGTTAAATTTAAGTAAAACCGTATGTTGAAAATCATTGATTTACACGCAAGTGTTGAAGATAAAGCCATTTTAAAAGGCATCAATTTAGAAATAAATGCAGGCGAAGTACACGCCATTATGGGACCAAATGGTTCTGGTAAGAGTACTTTGGCATCTGTTATTGCCGGTAAGGAAGACTATGAAGTCACTCAAGGAGATATACTTTTTGAAGAGGAAAGCATCAACGAGCTGGCACCCGAAGAACGTGCCCACAAAGGTGTTTTTCTATCGTTTCAGTATCCAACGGAGATTCCGGGGGTTTCTGTAACCAATTTCATGAAAACAGCCATTAATGAAACTCGTAAAGCAAGAGGGCTTGGAGATATGCCAGCTAACGAGATGTTGAAAATGATTCGTGAGAAATCAGAGATGCTCGAAATTGATCGTAAATTTCTATCTCGATCATTAAATGAAGGTTTTTCAGGTGGTGAAAAGAAACGTAATGAAATCTTTCAATTGGCTATGTTAGAGCCAAAACTCGCTATTCTTGATGAAACCGATTCAGGATTGGATATTGACGCACTTCGAATTGTGGCCAGCGGCGTAAACAAACTTAGAAGTGATGAGAATGCTGTCATTATCATTACCCATTACCAACGATTGTTAGATCATATTGTACCTGATTTTGTACACGTCATGTTTGAAGGACGTATCGTGAAATCTGGCGGTAAGGAATTGGCCCACGAGCTTGAAGAAAAAGGCTACGACTGGATTAAGGATGAAGTGAACGCGTAATTTAAGTATGCAGTCCATAGTATGCAGTCTTCAGTGACTGCTAACTGAAAACTGCCAACTGAAGACTGAAAAAATGGAACTAAAAGAAAAACTCATAGCCTCATTTATGGCATTCGAAAACTTGGTGGATGTAGATTCGCCAGTTCATGATGTGCGAAGTGAAGCCATCAAAGAATTTGAAACTCAAGGCTTCCCATCAAGAAGGGATGAAGCTTGGAAATATACTTCATTAAATAGTATTTTAAAACACGATTATAGTGTGTTTCCGAAAAGTGAAAACCATATCGATTATAACGATATCAAGAAATATTTCATCCATGATATTGACACCTATAAAATTGTCTTTATCGATGGGAAATATTCATCACATCTTTCTGAAACGACACATGACGGCGTTGATATCTGCTTGATGTCATCGGCATTATCAAAACCAAAATACAGACCTGTTATTGAAAACTACTTCAATAAAGTCGCTACAAAGGACGGTCTGACCTCATTGAATACGGCATTTTCTCAAGAAGGTGCTTACATTCATATCCCTAAGAACAAATCGGTAGCAAAACCAATACAGATTGTTCATTTCTCAACAGGTAATGAAGCAGCATTGATGCTACAGCCACGGAATTTGATTGTTGTGGACGAAAATTCACATGTCCAAATTATTGAGCGTCATCAAAGTTTGACTGAAAATCCTGTATTGACCAATACGGTCACTGAGATTTTTGCCGATAAACGTGCCATTGTGGATTATTATAAAATCCAAAATGACAACGAAAATGCCTCCTTGATTGACAGTACATTTATCAATCAAAAGCAGGAAAGCTGTGCAACCGTACATACGTTCTCGTTTGGTGGTAAATTGACACGAAACAATCTTAGTTTTTATCAACATGGAGAGCGTATCGATTCTACATTAAAGGGCACCACTATTATTGGTAACAAACAACATGTAGATCACAACACTTTGGTACATCATATTGAGCCAAATTGTGAAAGCCATCAAGATTACAAAGGTATTTTTGATGACAATGCTACAGGCGTATTTAACGGAAAGGTATTGGTTGATAGATTAGCTCAAAAAACCAATGCGTTTCAGGCTAACAACAATATTTTGATTGGGGATAAGGCAAGCATCAACACCAAACCGCAATTGGAGATTTTTGCGGATGACGTAAAATGTTCGCACGGATGTACTATTGGTCAATTGGATGAAAGCGCTATGTTTTACATGCGTTCAAGAGGGATTCCGGAAAAAGAAGCTAAGGCTTTATTGATGTATGCGTTTAGTAACAACGTATTGAGTTCGGTTAAAATTCCAGAAATTAAACAACGTATTACTAATATTATCGCTAAGAAATTAGGGGTTAATATTGGATTCGATCTATAGATGTGCCATTCCCACGAAACTGGGAATATCTTTAAATTAATCTCAATTTTTTTTGGAGCTATTTCCAGCTTTCGGCAGTCGCTCTCTGCGAGGAGCTCCAACAATGCCTCAATCTGGGCTATCAAAAAAGATCGCTATGTTCAACGTAGAAACCATAAGAAAAGATTTTCCAATACTTCAAAGACAAGTCAATGGGAAACCATTGGTGTATTTTGACAATGCTGCCACTTCACAGACACCACAACAAGTTATTGATGCGATTGTAGATTACTATTCAAACTACAATGCCAATATCCATAGAGGTGTCCATAGTTTAAGTCAGGAAGCAACTGATAAATATGAAGAAGCGCGATTAAAAATTCAAAAGCACTTCAACGCAAAAGCTTCACATGAGATCATCATGACTGCTGGTACAACCCATGGCATCAATTTGGTGGCGAGCGGCTTTACAGCACTGTTAAAAGAAGGTGATGAAGTTATTGTATCTGCATTAGAGCACCATAGTAATATCGTGCCTTGGCAAATGTTATGCGAACGTAGTGGTGCTATTTTAAAAGTCATTCCTATGAATGATGAGGGCGAGCTGGTCATGTCGGCATACGACGATCTTCTTTCAGAAAAAACGAAACTCGTATTTGTCAATCATATTTCAAATGCATTGGGAACCATCAATCCTATTGAAAGCATCATCAAAAAAGCACATGCCGTTGGGGCCGCAGTTTTGGTGGATGGGGCACAAGCTTGTCCTCATGTGAAGGCAGATGTACAAGCTTTGAATGTTGATTTTTATGTTGTTTCAGCCCATAAGATGTGTGGTCCAACGGGCGTTGGAATGTTGTACGGAAAAGAAGAATGGCTCAATAAATTACCACCATATCAAGGTGGTGGTGAGATGATTGCGGAAGTGTCGTTTGAAAAGACCACTTATGCTGGATTGCCACATAAATTTGAAGCGGGCACTCCAAATATTTGCGGAGGTATTGCTTTTGGCGCCGCCATTGATTATATGAATAACATAGGTTTTAAGAATATTAATGCCTATGAACATGAGCTCTTAGAATATGCCACAAAACGACTTTTGGAAATAGAAGGCTTGAAAATCTACGGCACTTCGAAGCGTAAAACATCGGTAGTTTCATTTAATTTAGATGGCATTCATCCTTATGACGTTGGGACCTTACTCGATAAAATGGGTGTGGCAGTCCGTACGGGACATCACTGTGCACAACCGATCATGGACTATTTTAAAATCCCAGGAACGATAAGGGCTTCTTTTGCATTTTATAATACCAAAGCCGAAATCGATGTCTTGGTGGAAGGCGTTAAAAAAGCTAAAATGATGCTGTCCTAAGCGTCAGGTGTCAAAATTAAATATATGAGTTCAAAGTTTTTAGCCATTATTCCAATGGTCGTGTTATTTTTTTCCTGTTCGTCAAACAATAAAACAATTCTAATTGCAAATGCCAAAGTTGATTGCACGGACGTAGCAACTCAAAAATGTCTTCAAATTAAGGAAGTAGGCGAAAGCGATTGGACTTATTTTTACAGTGATATTGAAGGCTTTGATTATATTGAAGGGTTCTATTATAAAATAAAAGTTGCGGTTACAGAAGTAGAAAATCCTCCAGCAGATGGTTCCTCATTAAAATATAAATTGATTGAAGTTTTAGAAAAGTCAAAAGCACCTTTAAATTTAGACCAAGGCTCGTGGTTGGTCACACGGGTAAAGGACAGGGACAGTTTTGGTAGAAATCCGTTTATTAAAATAGATCTGTCACAAAATGAAATTAATGGTAATACGAGTTGCAATCGGTTTTCAGCAAAAATTATAGTTACCGATAATAAGGTGGACATCTCTGAGCTTTCTTCAACTGAAATGATGTGTAGGGATATTAAAGTGGAAACTGCGTTTCTTGATGCCCTGGCAAGTATCAGATCGTACACTTTAAAGGATGATAAACTTCAGTTGTTAGATGAGAATAAAGAACTGCTTATAGAATGCAACTACTTGAAATCGGAGTAGTATATAGGATTTAATGGCTTGATATCCATTGTTAAAATGCTAATTTTGGAGAGATAAATTGTAACTTTGTATAAATTTTTAGAATGACTATAAAAGCGATACAAGAAGACCTGATTGATGAGTTTTCAATGTTTGAAGATTGGGAAGAACGCTATCAATACATGATCGATTTGGGTAAGACCTTACCGTTAATTGACGAGCAATATAAAACGCAGGAGAACATTATTAAAGGCTGTCAAAGTAAAGTTTGGGTCCATGCTGAAATGGACAGCGATAAAGTGGTATTTACTGCAGATAGTGACGCCATTATCACCAAAGGCATTATTGCGATTTTAATCCGTGTATTTTCAAATCAACACCCTCAGGATATTATTGATGCCGATACTGATTTTATCGATGCCATTGGACTTAAGGAACATTTATCGCCAACACGTGCCAACGGATTGGTGAGTATGATCAAGCAATTAAAAATGTATGCCATTGCATACCAAACACAGTTACAGTAATTCCTGCGTAGGCAGGAATCTCATGTTAATTCCTGCGAAGGCAGGAATCTGAGTAAGGATAGATACATACTATCTAAAATAGAGAATAGATTTTATACTAACACAGATGAATTAAGTTTATGAGTTTAAAATATTTAGGTCTATATTTTTTATTATGACCTAAACTTTTAAACTTCTAAACTTCTAAACTTTTAAAAAATGAGTGAGAAAATAGATACATTCGCCTTAGGCGAAAAGATAGTGAACGTTATAAAAACGGTTTACGACCCTGAAATTCCTGTAGACATTTATGAGCTGGGATTGATTTACGATGTTTTTGTCAATGAAGATTACGATGTTAAGATTCTGATGACCTTAACTACTCCAAACTGTCCGGTAGCTGAAAGTTTACCTTTGGAAGTTGAAGAGCGTGTAAAATCAATTGACGAGGTGAGATCTGCTATAGTAGAAATGACTTTTGATCCACCATGGAGTCAAGACTTGATGAGTGAAGAAGCTAAATTGGAATTGGGGATGCTTTAGTGTTCAGTTAGCAGTTAGCAGTTAGCAGTCCTCAGTTTGCAGTTGGCGGTCCTCCCGCCATAGCGAGAGCTATAGATGGACGGATAGTTGATTGCCTTCGAAAGACGATTTTTGAGGTCTTATCTTGGTTTCCGTCATCCGTCTTCGGTCATCCGTCCTTAAGATGACCTCTAATTGATATTCAGAACACCTCAATCCTACATCGCACTTTAAACAATGGCAAGACCAACTCCAAAATCATTAAAAGACAAAGACAAAACAAGTCTAAGAAAGTCCTTTAGTGCTTTGGTGTTTATTCCGCGTTTCTTTAAGGAGATCTGGAGAACTAATAAGAAACTATTTCTATTGTCGGCATTTTGCCGACTTGTAGGCGCCCTTTTACCAGTGGTTATCTTATGGGTTGGGAAGCTCATTATTGATGAGATTATTCTTCAAACTCAAATGGAGGCCTCAAATTTAACACAGCTGTGGACCTACGTGGGTATAGAATTGGGTCTCATAGTCCTTTCAGATCTCATGAGTCGTGCTATTTCGTTGACCGATGGTCTTTTAGGTGATGCGTATTCCATAGAATCCTCAGTCAGTATTATTAAAAAAACCAATCAAATAGATATCAGTCTCTTGGAAGATTCTGAATTCTATGACAAATTGGAACGCGCCAGGATGCAAACTTCAGGACGGGTAGGTCTCATGTCTAACGCCTTGGGTGAAGTTCAAAGTTTAATCTCCATAACCACACTCGTCGCGGGATTAATTTACTTTGAACCCTATCTGATTATTTTATTGGTGTTAAGTATCATCCCTTCTTTTATTAATGAGATTTGGTTCAGTCAGCAGCAATATTCGCTGGCAAGAGGTTGGACGGCAGAAAGGCGGGAGCTCGATTACCTGCGATTTATCGGTGCCAATAATGTCACTGCAAAAGAAATTAAGCTCTTTGGATTGACCGATTTTATTGTTAATCGTTTTAAAAACCTTTCCCAAGAATATTTCGAACTCAATAAAAAGCTGGCAGTTAAACGCTCTGCTTTAGGGTTTTTATTTAACGTTTTGGGTACCCTGAGTTATTACGGGGCTTACGTATTCATTATTTATCGCGTGATCTCTGGAGTGATTACTCTTGGTGAATTGACATTTTTGTCGGGCTCTTTCAATAGATTGACCCGAAACCTTCAGGATTTCTTTTCAAAATTCACAAGGATTACAGAAAGTGCACTTTATTTGAAGGATTATTTTGAGTTCATTGACCTCTCGATTGTTCCGAACCACCTCGAGGATCAGATTTTACCAGAAAAAATAAAAACAGGTTTTGAATTTAGAAATGTGCGCTTTTCTTATCCCGATTCCGAAACAGAAATTCTTAAAGGCGTAAGTTTTAAAATATCTGCCGGAGAGAAAATTGCTTTTGTAGGTCAAAATGGCGCAGGAAAAACGACTCTTACTAAATTGATGCTACGGTTTTATGAACCCACATCTGGTGAAATATTATTGGACGGCATCAATATCAATCGATTTAAACAAAATGACTATCAGAAGTTTTTTGGTGTGATTTTCCAAGATTTCTTCCGTTATGAATTTACGGTTAGGGAAAACATTGCCATTGGTGATATTGACGAGTTGGATAATCAAGAAAAAATCGAGAATGCTGCTGAATTGAGTTTGGCTAACGAAGTTATTTCTGAATTTAAAAAAGGCTATGATCAACAACTCGGAAAACGCTTTTATAAAGGACAGGAACTTTCCGGTGGTCAATGGCAAAAAGTAGCTTTGGCAAGAGCATATATGAAGGACGCGGAGGTAATGATTTTGGACGAACCAACGTCAGCATTGGATGCCAAGGCTGAAAGTGATGTGTTTAAGCGTTTTATTGCGTTGACTAAAGGGAAAACGAGCATTATCATCTCTCACAGATTCAGTACCGTCAGACAAGCCGATCGGATTTTGGTATTGGAAGAGGGTAAGGTATTAGAAATGGGAACGCATCAGGAATTGATGGCAAATGACGCACTCTACGCACAACTCTTTCAATTGCAAGCGGAAGGCTATCAGTAAAGAGATGTAATTGAATAATCGATTAAGAGCAATGGTTCTCAAGTTTAACTATGAGATCCCGCCCAAATGCGCATGAGCGTCAACCTAATTTTTAAAAAAGAGCACTAATTATATTTTAAAATACTGATTGTCAGAAGAGTATTTATCTTTACATAAATTAATT
>NZ_JAGEVG010000020.1 GCF_017581925.1 Gelidibacter pelagius
TATACTTTGAATAGTCAGTCTGACCCAAGTATAATGGGCGATGCCAAATTCACAAAACGGGTCAATGGCACAACCTTGATAGAGGTCATGTTGGAAGGTACTTCCGCTGGCGATGAGCATCCAGGTCATATTCATATGAATACTGCTGCCGAAGGTGGGGACATTGCCGTTACGTTCACGCCTCTAAATGGCGCTACAGGTATGAGCAAAACGCAAGTTGCCATGTTAGCTGATGGGACAGCCATTACTTATGAAGAACTATTGGATTTTGATGGGTATATCAATATTCACAAAAGTGCGGAAGACCTGGGAACATTAATCGCTCAAGGTGACATTGGACAAAATGAATTAACGGGAGATACTAAGGCTTATACTTTAGGACCTGTTGGCAATTTAGGTGTCGATGGTGAGGCGACCTTTTACAAAAGAATGAATGGCGAAGCTTTATTGGTCATCGACGTGATGGGAACCATGAATGGAAACAGTCATCCGTCTCATATTCATATGGGTGATATTAATACTCCTGGCGCTATTACGGTAAGTCTTAGTCCAGTAGATGGAGCTAGCGGTATGTCCATGACAAACATCGCTAAACAGGATGATGATAGTGCGTTTGGATACGATGATATATTAACTTATAACGGTTATATCAATGTACATAAAAGCGCTACGGAATTAGGAATTTTATTGACCCAAGGAAATATCGGCTCTAACTAAACTTCGGTTTGTTGTGTTTGCTGAAAGGCTGTCTTGTTATAAGGCAGTCTTTTTTGTGTTTATTAATTGCGCGTCCTAAGAACCAGCGCACCATAAAAACCGATTTATCGAAAGCACATACTCATGTTGACACATAGAAAAACCCCTCAGATATTTATATCCGAAGGGGTTTTTAATCTAATTGATGGGACTGATAATAGCAGCCTCAGACTAATTAAATATTGTTCTAAACGTCATCACTTTAGTTATCAAATCTTTGCAAATGTAAAACTTCAATTTTTGATCTATCGTTCCTGGAACGAACCAAAATGGTGAAATAATGTTGTTCCACATTATCATAATCTGCTCCAGCGCTGTAGCTAAGCAGTTTTACATCGATTATGGTTTTCCAATCCCCAAAGCCGTTGGCTTCAACGGGCCTCCAATCCTCGATAAGTTTACTATAATAGCGATCTGAATCGGTATAGTTATCAATAGTCCTTTTTCCTGATTGCACTCTGATTTCAATCCATTGGCGTTTGTTTGTACGACCTTCTACCGTTATTTTTCCATTCAAACCTTCTCCTACTGAAAGATTGCTCTCTGGGGATGTAATTGTAACGTAAATCGATTCAGGTGTCGGGGTGATGATCTGTTCTCCAGTAACCGGGTCAATATGCCCATGTTTCACTCTTTCTTTTATAGGGATCACCTGTGTTTTGGAACGTGGAACGGCTTTAATTTGCTTCATTTCCTTTTTCTCCATCGTCTTGGCCTTTTGGCTTTTTTCTACCTTAACTTTTCGTTCTTTCTCCTTCTTGGAGGTTTTTTGTGCATATAACGGGGAGGTCATCAGCATTACTACTAATGTTCCTAGCACTAATAATTTCGTTTTCATAATGTATTATTTTAAGTTAATATGTAATGTTCTATTTTTAATCGATTTTAATGTAATTCAGTTTTAATAAAGGAGCTGTTGACTTCTCATGCCAATGGCTGTTCAAAGTGCCATCAGTAGCCGAGTTCTAATTATGGGTATTTTGAAATTCGCCAAACTGCATACTAGATTCTAATTAATTGCCATTCATATCTTGAGAGATTCTTAGTAAAGAGAATTCTGCTGGTCTCGATGACGCCATTCCGATTTCTACAATCATCTTTCCGTTATTTAGATCCTGTTCGGTCATGGTTTCATTCAAGCCGACCCTTACGAAATAGGCTGCTTCTGGATTAGTACCATTTAACGCGCCCGCTCGCCAAAGTGTAGTGAGGTAATTTGTGGTCATTGCCTTCACCTTGTTCCAAGTCTCGGGATCGTTTGGAGCGTTTTCATAATGCTCCAAAGCATTCTTCACAGAGGTTTCGATGGTCATAGCCAATCGCGTTACCGGAATATATCTCCATTCGTTATCATTGCCAGCCAAAGTGCGGGCCCCCCACACCATGACGCCTTTTCCCTTAAAGCTTCGAATCGCATTAATGGATTTGCCGGAGCTGTCAACATTAAGATTGTTTTGTGCATTATTGTCGATTTCCATTGTTGGTGCTGTTACCTTGTTCAAAGACACATTGGCCGGTGCTTTCCAAACGCCTTTGGAAGTATCTATCTTGGCGTAAACACCTGCAACGGCAGCACTGGGCGGTAATTCGAGATGTTTGGCATGTATCAGCTGTTTTATGTCTTGATATTGCGTTCTAAATCTTCCATTCTCAACATGATATAATGACGTGTCAGCTTTATTTGGGTTGGCTGAAATTTCTGTTTCTGGATGTCTCAAAACCAATCTTTTATTATTTAACTTTACTTGAATCCTGTCTTCAGAATAACGGTAATTAAGTGTCGTTAACAAAGGTGGAAAGTAAGCAGCTCCGAATTTGAGGTTTTCGGTTCCCATCGAGAATCGGAATTTTTCTACCGATTCTGAAATATCACCATGAGATGCTTTGACATCACAGATCAGAAAACGATCGTTTCTTTCAGCACATTGGGCGAGCGCTGCCTTATAGACTTCTGCCGGATCGCCTGTGTTTTCAGAGCTGGTAATATCCGGAAAAAGAAGTAAAGTGGGTAGATCTTCATTTTCAAGTAATGCGAGACCATCCAATAGGTCTTCATTTCTTATTGAATTATTATAATGACCAACAGAAGTGATCAAGCAATCGCTACCTCCATTGTCAAAAAATAGTTCCAACATATAATACATCTTGTATTTTGGAGTGTTCAAAATGTTTGGTGAAGTGATGCTTCCGTCACTGTTTATCAGAAATTCCCCTATGTCTTCATTGGAAGCCCCACCAAATTTGGCTTTATAGTCCTGCATAGAACTGATCTTTGTAGGGATATTGGAGCCTTTTTCGGTATATCCTATAAACACTGGAATGCCTGTTTCTACCTGAGTAATTGAAGGGATAGAATTTGATGTTTCTTGGACATAGACGCCTGGAGTATTGACTTTTTTCTTAGGATTGGTCAGTTTACCACTATTGTCAACTTTATGCATCTTCTTTATCCTTTTTTGAGGAACTCTGCGTTCTGTTTTTGCCTTCTCCTGTGTTGTCTTGTTCCTCACCTGTGAGAAAGAAGGGTAGGAAAAAATGAAAGAAAGGATAAGACACAAAATGAATGTTTTGTTCACCATATCGCATTAATTTTTGATGTTTATATTTTCGCTAGTAGAGCTTCTATTGATCATTTTTATTGATATGATAATCATTTTTGATACCACAGAAATTAGTTGGTCTTGTCAAAATTCAAATTAATTTAAAGTTTTCTTCGCGGCCTGTGAATAGAATAATGAGATTTTCCATAACCATCGATCGTTTTTAAGTATGGATAAAAATAATAGCATATTTGTTGCCTTCTAAGAAACCAACTTCGTAAACTATTATTTCTATCCTCACAATAAATTATAAATGATATTTAACCTAGCTCGTGAATTTTATCTAAAAACTTACAGCTTGCCGCAATCTAATTCCGGTTGATTTCGAACGGACTTCAGGATAGGTCCCGTCATTCTTTTTTTGATCATATTTACGGAATATTTGCTCAGCGGTGAACCCAAAAATCAAATCCTTATCCTTATCATTTCCCATACTCATTGCAGGTGTTTTCCAATTGCCATCCGCATCTACCTTTACTATATGTTTTCCAATTTCTTTATTCCTGAATTTTGGAGGATTCGTTCTTTTCTTCGGCTCCCAAGATCTCGTTACCGTCACTTCTACAAAACGACCAGGAACCCCCGTTCCTTTAACAACTTGGGTTCTTCCAATAGAATGTGATGAATTTGGGTTAGTCATTACTGGCGGTACGACGCGATTAGGATCCGATGTCATTTTGAAGCTGAAATTTCCTGATTGATGACCAAGACCTATCTGGCTTACCTGAACGTTATGCGTTAGCTGTTTTTCGGTTAGGGGTGTGGGCAACACAATGGGATTGGTGCTCCATTTTCCATTATTATCAGAAGTTGTTGCAGTTCTTGTATGTGGTAGATCAACTCTTTTCCCTTCGGCATCTGTGTAACGGCTGGTCATAAAAATTTGAACGGTCCGATTTGGTCCAGCTGAGCCTCTTATGACTACTGGAGAAACAGCATCCGTGCCGGATTTAGGGCTATGTGAAATGCCCCAGGGCTTAACAGGACGTCTTGGGAAACTCTGATCAATTGACGGGATAACCGTAATTGGTTGTGACTGACGC
Organism: Gelidibacter pelagius; assembly: GCF_017581925.1. Classification (GTDB taxonomy): domain Bacteria; phylum Bacteroidota; class Bacteroidia; order Flavobacteriales; family Flavobacteriaceae; genus Gelidibacter; species Gelidibacter pelagius. Next base: position 4,400 of record NZ_JAGEVG010000020.1, read on the forward strand.
CTAACGTGCGTTTTGGTGTCTATTTCAGTTACTTTTATTTTAAATCGCGCATCGGTCTCACCTTCAAATAACCATAGGTGGATAGGGTCTGTTTTCCAATTCCCATTTTCATCGGCTTTCGTTCTGACGGATTTAATGTTGAAATTAGGCAAAGCTATATTCGACTCGATGTTTAAATCAATCGTTGTGTTTTTTTGAGCTGTACCTTCAATGACGAGCGGTGTTGTGATTACGGTTTGATTACTTGGAGAGTTAATACTCGGTGGCGGGGGGAGTTTTATGTCCGCGGCATTAAATCGGGGTTTTAAAGTCGCTTTTTGATTCAACTGTTTCTGCGAAACGCTCGGGTTGAGTTGCATGACCATATCTCCATTGATTTGGGCGCGCGCTACGGTTTGAACCTTCTGCTTTGGAATTACTGTAATACGTTCGCCTTCTGAAGAATTATTGTCCAAGTTCTGTAAGACTGAAATGTGAAACTTCACATTTTTGGCATCCTCTGGAACCCATAAATTTATGGGGATGGTACTCCATTCGCCTGCATTGTCAGCATTTGTTTTGAAGGTCCCCAAATCCTGACTACCACCAGTAAAAACGGCTTCAACAGTCACTTCAATCTGAATGTTTTCACTGGCGGTTCCATTAATGATCAAGGGTGATGCCACTTGTTCATTATTTGCAGGAGAAATAATTGTCGGCAAGGTACTGCCAATTACCTTGTTTAATTTTAACATAGGCCTTGCAGAAACCTTTGGCGTGACCTTGCTTTTTTGCTGTTTTTCGTAGGTCTTTTTTATTTGTGCTTGCAGTGGGTTTGCCATTAGCAAGAAGCACAAGGTTCCTAAATGTAAAATTATTTTTTTCATGATAAATGGTTTTTGATTTAATATTAATTTTTGAGATAATACCCCGGGTTGAGCCATGGAACACAAAAGGCTAAAAATATTTTCTTCGGGTTTCAAGACTGCGTTATGCGTTCCGAAAAGATTGCTCTCATTGCAAAGCTCATGTTGGTACGATGTTATCGTCTTAGATGTAATGTTTTGATCTCAGAAGGGTTGCTTTTATCACGAACCAAAATGGTGAGTGTGTATTCTTTTTGTGGAGCACGTCCATTTGTGGTTTTTGGTTGGCCCGTATTTAATTGTGTACTCCAATGTCCGGTAGAATTTACAGGAACCGAGGTCCAATCTTTAATGACTCTTCCGTTGTTCTGCTGTTGATAGTTTCCAGCAGTGCCTTGACCCGTTTGTACACGGATTTCCAACGTATGGTTTTTGATGGCGCGTCCTTTGACCGTGATCGGTGACCTGACTTTATCGCCTTGATACAGATTGCTCTCTGGTGAGGTTATTTTCAGTCCCAATTTTTCTTTGGCTTGCGAGTTGACCGTTACCGTAGCTTTGTTTCCTTTTTCTGAATCGTTTATAACTCGAACGGCCGTGATCTCAAGAGTAACATTAGCATCCGCTGCATCTGCTTGGATGGAGTATAGCTTGCCGGTTTTCCAGTTGCCTTCTGAATCTGTAGTGACATTTGTTTTCGTGGCCTTACCGGTATTTTGGCCGTATTGGGTGTAACTGCGGGTGATTAGGACTTTAACTTCACTGTTTTTTTGGGCAGTTCCGGTAATCATCAATGGAAAATCAACATGAGCGTTATTTTTTGGGGAGGTAATATAGGTGTTCACCTCATTTGAAGACGGACGTTGAGGTCGTTGATGTCCAGTTCTTGGATCAATTGGGGTGTGAGACACTCTTTCTCGCACCTCAATCAACTGAGGATTGAGTTCTTTTATCTTCTTCGCGGTCATTTCAACACGATCAATTCTTTGGATATTGCTGGTGGGAGAAACGGTTATTTTTTTTGAGCTGGGTTTCTTTAAGCGTTTCATCTTCGATTTCTCTACCACCGATTCTGAAGCCATGATTTCAAATTGTAAGTTGTTTACGCCTTCCGGTGCCCACAAATTGATAGGGATGCTTTGCCATGTTCCATTACTATTGGAGGTTATGACAAATGTCCCCAAATCCTGATCGCCTTCCGTGAAGGTTGCTTTGACGTTAAGGGTAACTTTGGCGTTTTTTGAAGCCGTACCGGCAATGGTAAGCGGTGATGAAACCTTAGCATTATTATTTGGTGATGTAATGGACAGCTCGGAGCTGGCGCTTATTGTAGGTTTGCTAAGTTTGCCTAAAGTTTTTTGCGCATACATCTGGGTTGAGATGATTAAGAACAAAAATGATCCTACAGTTAAAATTGTTTTTTTCATGATAAATGGGTTTAGGTATTACTGTTTTTTTCGGGATAATTCCTTATTATGTCGTGTTAATACTGAGCGTATCAGATATTTTTTAGTCGGTTATTAATCAGTCGGGTTTTAATCAATTTAAATCTAATTTGAAAATGCTTTTAGCTTGTGAAAATGGACTTAATCCACTCGCATAAAAACAAAAACCAAGACTTCAGGACCAGATGGTGTACCTTGATATCTCTCACGTCTTTCCGCATCTGGAATCTCCTCAAGTTTTAAGGTGGTCTGGTTAATTTGAATGATCCTGAATTCTCTAATCGGTGGAAACGGACTGTCTTGATATGGACTGTTATCGGCCAAATCAATTTTTAAAGTATTGCCTTCCACATGGTATCGTCCAATCAGATATTGATAGATGGCGCAACGTTCATCGTACCAGCGCAAATTCATTTTACCGTCGGACGAAAAGCGCAATTGATCATTGTTTCTGTTGCACACATTTTGATAATTGTAAAGCCGTTCGTTAGAACCATTGATAATGGTGCCCGTTTTTATAAAAGCCCAGTCACCCCAAAGACTCCCTGGCAATGGTTGTTGCAGGGTGACACAACTCATGGTCATAATGCAAAGCCCCAGAACTAAAATGATGCTTGTAAATTTTAAGTCTTTCATAAGGTGAGTTTTTTGGTGATGATCATTATAAATAATTTGGAACTTTAATCACCAAACGTCCTTTAATTTGGGAAATGTTCTCCTCATAGTCTTCAAACTGACCATCAAAATCTAAGGTATAGCCCAATGATCCACCTTCATGACTCTTCACGCCATAGGTGGTATTGGATAATTTGACCTCACCCGACATACTGTTCTGTACATCAGAGGAAGGCGGTGCGATTGAAATAATCAGATTGGATCTTTCTTCGGAATCATCTTCAGAACCATCAAATAAGTCGGCAACGGACCCATCGGCATTTTGAAAAAAGAGTCCGTTGATGAGAAGTTCATCATTACCTATTCGTAAAACAATGCCCTTACCATTTTCGGTATTGCTATAGGCCGAAAAGTTGTTCATGCTGCCATCATCTTTTGACACATTTATAATGTCTCCTTTTAAATGGCGTTCGTTGGCACTTCCTGGGTTTATGGTAATGTCATAGGTGTGATTTTCCCCTTGCGAATCCTCCTGACGTTCTTGAACAGGGGCCTCAACAGGCTCTTCGATTGTATCTTTTGATTTGTTGCTATTGCCGCAGCCAGCGACCATTGTTAGGCAGATGAGGAGTAGGAGAGATGGTGTAAATCTTATATTTTTCATATATCGTATTTTTTCTAATTTTTGATGATCTGTTTTATTGCTGTATGGTTTTCAATAGTGGTAATCTTTATAAAATAAAGTCCAGGCGCAAATTCTGACATGTCTATATCAATTTGTTTCTTCCAGGTTTTTAAACTTTGACCGGTGATGGAAAAAAGATCCACTTTTTGAATATTCTCAGGTGTAGACGCCACGTGTAGAATATTTTGGACAGGGTTGGGATAGGCTAAAAATTCCGATTTTGTTTGATTTTCAACGTTTAGAGCGGCACCGGTGAGTTTCCACAATTTCAAGCCACTCCCGTCGTAATCTGCCGTAAAATACAGCGTCCCATCAACAACGGCATATTCGAAATCATCTTCAGGAATCGCATCTTTATTAAGCGGATCAACTGTCATAACCATTTGCGTCCCTGAAGCAGTGCCATCACTTAGCCAAAGTTGGCGGCCGTTTGAGCCATCCTTCGCTGTAAAAAATAATTTTTGGTCATAAATAAAAAGATTTTCGGCCTTGGAAGATGCCGTTTTCACTATCGAGGTTCCAGCTTCTGTGCCGTCAGTTAAAAATAGACCCCGATTATTGCCGGCACTTCGAGCACCAAAAAAAAGCTTGTCTTTATATATAGTAAAGCCAGTGGGAGCGCTACTGTTTATTCCTGGATAGAGATCTAAAAATAGTTCTAAACCGTTTTCTGTGCCATCGGTAACCCATATTTCTTGACCGTGCGTGTCATCAATGGCGGTAAAATAGAGCTTGTCTTCATACTCAGTGAATTCGCTTTTATGGTAATTAAACGTAAGACCTGGACGTATATCTTTCAACATATATGTCCCGCTTTCTGTCCCGTCAGTAATCCAAGGTTCTCTGCCGTGGGTCAGTTCATAAGCAACAAAATAAACCTTATCCTTAAATAATGTAAATTCGTCTATTAACGTGTCTCCCCAACCGGGCAAGATATCTGTGATTCTTAATGTACCGGACGTCGTGCCATCGGTGCTATAAAGTTCATGACCAAAATAATAATCGTTTGCGACGAATAGTAGTTTTTCATCATACTCAAAGAAGTTGTGAGGGTTGCTATGGTCTAAGGCGAGTGCAAGGTTAGCCAATAGCTGCGTTCCGCTTGACGTGCCATCTGTGGTCCATAGTTCTGTCCCGACCTGACCATCATCTGCGGCAAAATAAAGTTTGTTCTTAAACTCACCGAAACCAGCAGGTGCACTTTCTCCATTGGCTTGAATATTTTTGATGAGACTCGGTGCCGTACCGTCAAACTCAAAGAGTTCTCGATTCCATTTAGTGCCTTCTTTTAAAACGGAACTAAATATCAATTGGTTATTAAATACGGTTAGGTCTTGAGGTTGGGAACCTGGATGATCTACCGGCACCGTCCCTTTATGTGCTGTTGTTCCGATACCATCGGTACTCCAAAGCCATTCCTTATTGTCGGTATCTTTGGCATTAAAGAATAATTTACCGTCATATTCAGTAAAATATTTGGGATTTGTTGCATCTGAAGAAACCAGTGCAGGCGTTTGAGCCATAAGATGGGTGACAAAAAATAAATTCAGAGCCATGAATGCCATGGTTTTAAGATTTCCTGTTTTCTTGTTAAGTAGTTGTTGTTTCATGTTATTTTGTTTTGAGGTTTTTCTTGGTTATTTGTGTGTTCAATTATTCCACTTCATTTTTCTTGAATTTTGCGTTTAGAGTTTATCAATAATAAGTTTCGCTATATTTAATGCTTTTGTCTTGTTGGAAGCGGTATCCGCAGATGTTTTTGCGTGTACGTGGATTAAATTTCCTTTGTACAAAAAGGTTAGTTGGGTTTTTTTCGCACTCCAGGTCGCCATATCGCCAATGCCATCAATGGTTTCGCCATCTTTATAATAAGATACAGAAGTTTCATACTGCGCCTCTTTAATCTTAGTAACCTGTACAATGCTCATTTCGGCTGCATAATCTGCCATGTGGCCGTTCATCACTTCATAAAGCCAGGTGATGGATTCCCATTTGTAAAAACAGGAGGGAAAAGTTGTGTTTTTTTCTTTCATACTTGTTTCAGTTTCTGTAGGAATAGACAGTGCGTTTTTAATTTCTGTTTCGGACAACAGTTCACAAGGCGATTGAGAAAGCGGTTTATTTGAGCTATCCTGAGTTTTATCTGAATTGGATTTTTCAGAGTTTCCGCAAGCAAAGACGCTTAATAAAATTGCGAATAGAAAGAATGAATTTTTCATTGTTTTAAATTTAATTGTGCGCAATTATTTGACGTTCTAATAAAGAATAATTGGTGCAACAAGATGTCGTTTGCTCTCTAATTACTTATAAATCAATAGGAGATAGGGCATCATTTCTAAATTTAGTTAAAAATAGAGGTGGTGGTTAAAAGGAATATATGGTGTTTCAACGGCATCGTAACGAGTTCATTTTTAAAGGTTTTAAAAATAGTGAGCGTAAAGCCTAGGCTTTTAACTCATTTTCTTGAACTGGGGATTCAACTCTTAAATGCGATGGATAAGCTAATTGTCATTAATATTTAAATTTAACGACCGTCAATTTCTAATTTTTAAGAAAAAAACTAAGATTAGTTATATCTACAAATATAATGGACGTATTTTCTTACACAAGACCAAGTCAGAATTTGGCATGCGACACTTAGTATTTGACAAGGTTGACTTAGAATTCAGTAAGAGGGTTGTTTCAGAAATGAGCTAATAAAGTACCAAACACAGAAATGCACGGTCTTGAACCTCAACTTTATTATCTATTAAAAATTAAAACGCTGCTCCAATCGGGTTTCAAATCAGTTACTTTGATTTGAGTTGTTTTAGCCTCGAACTTGCCCGACCAGATAGGGGTGGGTACACGAATAATAAGGTGATTTTTTAATGTCCTTTACCAGCTATTTCACGAAGCAGATTATCATTCTGCCAGTATAAAACTGTGGATTTTCAATTATCTGATCTCATTCGCGGCATAGGGTTTAATGAGATTGAAATCGTATTTCTTGTTTTTTACCTGTGTCAGCATTTAAATACCTGACAACGAGGTTGCCGTTGTAATCAAAATGGGCTATCCCCTTATTTTCGAGGTTAAAATATATATAATACCCTTCGCTTGCAGAAGGCACCAATTCGGCATAAGCCTTGGAGGCACCTTTCTTATAAAGATAAAATCCATTTTTGTCTTGCTTCACCTCATAGGTAATATTTTTAAGACTCAGCTGTGTTGGCGCTTTGATCGCCCTTGTGTTAAAATAAGGGTGTTTCATGAAATCAGGTACATCCAAACTTTTTTCTGCTTTTTTAGCGTTGACATTATGCCAATGGTCAGGCACCGCGATGCCTATTTCTTCTGCTTTATCGTTTGGGTTATGCCAATGATCAGGAGTTGCAATCCCTTTTTTCTCCGTATTGCTGTTGGAAAGTTTTTTCTGTTGACGCTTTTGAACTTTGTTGAATTTCCCTTGTGAATTCAATTTTAACTTAGAAAATCTATAGTTCAATCCTTTGATGGGTGCAAAGGCGTTGGTGAGAGCTTCGTGATAGGTCGATTTGCCTTCTTTTTTAATGAGACCTTCCTGCCCACTCTCAAAAATGACCTTGCCATTACAATCACTCAAGTTTAATATGAGTTTGTTTAAAGTGCCTTTGGAAACTTCATCTACATCTGCATGAAGTCCCAAGCACGGGTTCTTTTTAAGCTCTTCAGGAATTCTGCTGCCTTTCATTATTGTTGTAAAACCTTCTTGTTCGAATAATTTAGTCGTGAGAGAAGTAAGTCCGTTGGCATCTACCTTATCATTAATCTTAAATGTTTTTGGAACAATTATATATTTATAGCTGTCAAGATCTTGTGCATTGAGAGCATTAAAACCGACGATCAGTGCGATAAGAAAAAATATGTTTTTCATTGTTTATTATTCTAGTTAAAGATTAGAATCCTGTTCCCTAACGGGAATCATTTTAGTTACGTCCCAATTGCAATTGGTAACGCCAATAAATTTTTTTTATACTTTACTATCTACTTCATGAATCAGACTTGAGTTTGCCAAGTAGTAAAATTGCGGATTTTTCAATCCATGATGGTTTATTATGTGGCGTTTTAGAAACTATCAGGAACAAATTGCCACTAATTATTTCTTTTTTGTATTAAATTTTCCTTCAACCGTCATTTTTCTATGGCTTTTGGAATATAAGGTACCCGAGAAGGATCCTTCTGAATGGTCTTCGCTCAGTTCTGTGATGGTGATTTTTGTACTGCCTTCTTTTCCATCGGCGTCCGTATAATAATAGGAACGATATTCTTCATCCAGGGGTCCGTCTTTGGTGACATTCTTTATGGTCATATCGGCTTCAGGGTTGGTGTAGTCTTTCTCTTTTATGGGTTGATCATGTGTCTTCAACCGGAGCATGACTATGAGACCATAATCTGAAAGGTTGGCAGTCAAACTTGTGGAAGAGCTTACTTTTCCCGATTGCCTGCGGACGTCTAAGTCAATGGTGCTTCCATCATCCAAATGAATGGAGGCATAAGCGTCGGATTTATCCTTTGTTTTTGTCGTTTGGTCTGTGGCTCCTTTGTGTTCTGAGGTGTCTTTACAGCTTAGTAGCAGCATTCCCAAAACTCCTAAAATCAACCATAAGTGTCTTATTTTGAACATCATTGTATGTATTATTTAGTTAAAGATTAAAATCGTGTCATTTCTTGTAGCTTTTTTAAGAGGCAGACGTTCAGTCTATCATGCATCAAACCATCAATTTTCAATCTGTTGTGTTTTTCTTTAATGCACATCAATTATAAACTTTGATCTGTTATTTAAGAATCATCCTTTAATATTAATTCTTACAAGCTTTCAGGTGCAGGAATCTCTTTTCCGTTCCAATCGGAGAACAATTTTGGGGTGTTGTCCAAGCTGAGGTTGGCGTGTTTCAAATGCGATTTTCCTGCGTTTTGAACACTTATTCCATACTCAAAGCAATTGCTGAAAACGACATTATGGATATTCAAAAACCTTGAGCTTTCCAGAAAAATGGCGCCATTGGGCTTTTTGGTGGTCCTGCCCGCATTTTTAATGATCACATGACCAATTTCATTTAAGGGGCTGCTGGACCTCACATTGATTTGCTGCCAAAATCCAGCCACATCATGTTCGCCTCTAATGGTTATGGGGTCGTCCGCAGTCCCCACCATGACCAAGGAAGCGTTGCCATCTATATGCATCCATTTTTGGGAAGACATGATTACTTCAGTACCGGGCGCTACGGTAAACACGCCTTCTTTTATGTTTAAATTGCCTTGAAGAAAATAGGGCACATCCAATTTGGCCCAGGTGGCATCGCCAAAAAGACTCCCTTCATCCAGCTCTATATAATCGTTCTCGTTTCCTGAGAATGTATTGGTGCCATTAAACAGCCTTAAGCGGGTGACATCAGTTTTAAATGGAATTTTGTTCTTGGTGAACGTGCAATTCTCCATGACTATATTGTTCACGTCTTTTCCTACTCTACTGTTGGTGATCATGCCATAATTTTTACTATTTGAAAACGTGCAATGCTCAAGGTTTAAAATGGTGTTTTCGGTATAGATTTCCAAGGCAGCTTTTGAACCTCCTGCATAATCAATGGTAACGTAGCTCATGGTATTGCTCATCCCATTACTTCCGGTGCCGACACCTTTCCAATAGCCCTTTATGTGTTCTTTTCCGGTAAGCAAGATGGGTTTTTCAGCAGTACCTTGCATTTTAATTGACGATTTATCAGAAAAATTCAGGCCTGCATTTTGTTCAAAAGCAATGGTTACTCCGGGTTCAATGGTCAATTTTCCATCAATTCTTGCTATACACGGAATAATATAATCTATGGCCGCATCGGGATTATCTTTTAACACGGCATTCGGATTCTGACTAAAATAGTTGCAGTCCAACAAAATCGCCGCCGTCTTGGCTTCCGAAAAATCAGGACTGGAGGCACCAGCGGGATCCGGCGCAAGCTGCGATTTGTTTTCTTGCTCCGTAGTTGGGACATTCTGGTCACCGCTAGTGTTTGTGGCTGGCGTATTTGTAGATGATATGTCAGGGTCTGAGCTCGTTTCTTTCTTTTTATCATCACCACAGCTTGCAGAGGCCAAGCCAATGAAAAGGATAAATAATACGGTTTTGAATTTTAGTGTTTTCATCTGTAATATAATTTGTTGAATTTTGAATCTCTTGCAATTATTTTTCAAGCGTTTACTTTAGACCTCAAGCCGTCCTTATTTTTTTGTTAGCGTCAAGGTCTCCCCGTCTCGTTGGACCACAAGCGCTGTTGGTGAAAGGAATTGGATTTCCCAAATAACACTGTTCCCATTTTCGGTGACCTTGATTTGGTCGTCACCGAGAATGTTATAAGTTGCACTTATCGTGGCGCCAGCAATACAGTCGCCATTGCTATGGTCTTCGGCATAAGGTTTTATGTGTAAGTCATAGTCGTCTGTAAATTCAAAAAAGGATTTTTTAGTGCAATCGGATAATGATGGACGCCCTTGAATATGTTTATAAAACCATTTGCCTAAGATTGCTTTTGCGGTAATCAGCTTTCCCGTTGAAGGGGAGGCGCTATTCATTATGGCAGGGTTCTTATGGGATAACACCCGTTCACCTGTAACCATAAACGGTTCTACGGGAAACCCATAAACCATGATTTTTTCAGAGGTTACCTGCTCAATCGGCATAGCTCCCATTCTTTTGGCATTTCGATAAAAAGAGAGAAAATAGGTGGAGTCTATAATTTCCAACTGGACCTTTTTTCCAGATTCATCTTCTGCTTGATTAAAATGTATCGGGAGGATATTATTTTGATAATTTATTTCGAAATTCAGTTTCTCTATTTCTGCACTTTTCAAGGTCGTTATTGTGGGGCGCAATCGCACAAAATCAATAGGGCTCTTTGCACGATCTGGCTTTAAACGCAAGCGATTGGGACTTATAAACAGAAACTCTCCTCCAATAGGAATTGAACCGTCCGCCACAGCGAGGCGATTATCCTTGATATGGTAGGAGGTTGCCGATTGGTGGTCGTCAAAATCATAAAATATCAAACTGTCTTTGGTAAACTCTATCACTGTTGAATGTCGGGTATCTATTTTGGCAATATTCCACTTCCCTTCCAAGTTTTGTGCAAAAGATGGCATGGCGCTTAAAAAAAATGTCCCCATAGCTAGTAAAACCAATAGGGTTTTGAAAATAGACGGCATTGTTTTCATGTTTTAATAGAGTTTAGACAAATAATTAGCTGATGTCATGGACCTTTTTTTAACCAGTTTGGATTAAACACCTGCAATTTTTTTTTTGGTCAGATTAATAAAAACGGACCAAATAAAACTTTAGATGCATAAAAATTTTCCTTCGTTTTGTTAAAAACGGATTTGCATATCCGTAATTAATCCTAAAAAATGAGATTGCTCTTTTAAAATCCGAATAAGTATTGTCCCGGTCCTAAAGGGTGGCTTATTCTTAAATTAATTAATCATTTGAAATTTTTTGCTCTCTTTAGTCCCGATACTTGTCGGGAGGGCAAACAAAAAATCGGTATTGTATTTTCAGTTCTTATGACTAAGAGCCGATATGCAAAAAAGGGATCTTTGCTTTCTTTAGAAATACTACTAAAACAGGGGGGATTCAGATGGATAGTTATTTTTGAACTTAAAATACTATAATCTAAAGGTAGTCGATGTATTTTCTTACACAAGGCCAAATCAGAGTTTGGCGCTTTAGACTGAGTATTTGACAAGTTTGACTTAGAATTCAGGAGCATAGCTATTTACAAAAAGACTTTTGCCCATTTTTAAGTGATACCAGTTTAATTTTCTATTTGGGTGATTATTCCTTTGTGGGATAATGCCGATATAGATTTTAAGGAGCATTTATGCAACATTTAAAATCATAATCGGTATAAATTGAGGCGAAGAGATGAATTCACATTCTAAGAATGGTACTTTTGAAAAAGCTAAATAGGGATCTGAAGCTTATTTTTTTACTGTATTTTTCGAATCAAATCACAATAAAGGATGGCTATTCAATTACTTAAAACGGATCATGGTTTCCAGTATTTCATTGATCTGTTGCCCTTTCTGTCTTGAAACAGGTATTTCTACATCATCATGCATAATAAGACTGCCGCCATCTTGTTTTAAGATCCCTTTTACAAACTGGGGATTTATCAAGTGCGACTGATGGACCCTGACAAAACCATGGTCTTGTAGCAGTTCCTCTATTTCTTTTAGGGTCCTACTGATTAAAATTTTGTTTTCATCCTTACAGAAAATATAGGTGTAATTACTGTCTGATTGACACCTGACAATATTCTGAATTTCTGTAATTTGATAACCAACACCCGTAGGTAAGGCAATCTGCGAACAATTCTTATTGGATTTTTTCAAATGGTCCTGTAAGAGTTGCCATTGTTCCAAACTCGTTTTATCACGCCGTTTTTCCCAATTGGAAAGTGCTTTTACAATATTTTTTTCGGTGATCGGTTTTAGTAAGTAGTTCATTGCGCTGTATTGGAACGCTTTAATAGCATATTGATCATAAGCGGTCGTAAAAATGACATCAAAATCAATGGGCAGCAGGTTGTCCAAGAGTGCAAATCCGTTGAGGTTGGGCATTTCTATATCGAGAAACAATAAATCTGGTGGATTGTTTTTTATAAACTCCAATCCTTCAAGCGGATTTGTGAAAATGCCAATAATGTTATAATCAGCATGGACTTTTTTGATCAAGTTCTCCAAGACATTGGTGCAATGGTCTTCATCGTCTATAATTATTATGTTGGTCATGTCTCAATATTTATAAGTTAATGTAACGCGTGTTCCTAAAGTTCTGTCGTCGTCTTCAAGATCGGTAATTTGAAGGTAAATGGTGTGGTCGTTCAAATGATTGTACAATGTCAATCGGTCCTGTACTATGGTCGTACCCATGGAATTGTGCAATTTTTTGTTCTTGGCGCTTTCTTTTCGGCCTATGCCATTGTCCTCTATAATTATTTTTAAATCATTGGTAGTGTCAAAAATGATCATCAATTTTTTTTCGGCTTTTAAACTTGGTTGCAGTCCGTGCCAAATAGCATTTTCCACAATAGGCTGTAAGAGTAGCGGTGGAATTTGGTATTGTGAAAGCGCTTCTTTGGAATCGACTTGTATGGTGTAATTGAAATTCTCACCCATTCTGCTTTGTTCCAAAGAAAGGTACAATTCTAAAATTTCCAATTCCTCTTCCACGGTTATTTTTTTCCGGTTGCTGTTTTGTAAGATGCCACGCAGTAGACTGGCAAAATCGTCCAAATACGCTATGGCGTCTTCATTTCGGGAGGTCATGATTAAATTTTTTATAGCGTTCATGCTATTGAAAATAAAATGCGGATTCATTTGAGAGCGCAAGGCCATCATCTCCGTTTCCTTGATGCGAATGTTAAAATCGTCTTTGATCTTTTGATTCCGTTCACGTTCTATTTCTGAATAGAGCGCAATAAGCTCACTGGTCTTTTTTTGGACTTTGGTATCCAGTTCGCGGTTCATATCCTCCTGCATGAGCTGGTTGGTCTTTAGTTGATTGATCAAGGCTGTCGTAGCTTCTTCCTTCTCTCTTTGGAGTAGAAATACATTTTTCCCTAAAGCCAATGAAAAGCAATACACCTCGACCAACAAGCCAATCTGAAAAATAATATTGAGGGATTCCTTGAAGCTAAAAAAATGTCCTCGAACAAAATGCAGCGAGTTATAGGCTACATAAGTGCTTAAGATAGCTCCTATGAAAAAGAATGATTGGCCTATTATAAAATAGACCAACAAGGGGTGTTTTACTTTATAAATGACCCAGAATATTAAAATAAAGTTTAGAGGAAGAATAAAGTAACGAATCATATAAAAAATTCGGACCGAATATTTTCCACCAAGTAAAAAATGCGTAAAGACAAAATTGGTCAGAGCATATAAAAAACAGAAGAGGCCCAAGTAAAAAAGAATTTTTGCCAGCAATCTATCATAATTCTTCACCTGTAAAAGCTTCATAATAAATAAGATGTAAAATCCTATAAAGATGAACTGCACGGGTTCAAATAAGCTAAAGGCAAGCTTTGGGATATGCTCAAAAAAGTTGCTGATTGGTGCAGAAGTGGATCGGAGTACAAGAAATCCATAAATAAGTTGAAAAAACAGGTATCCTAAATAATAGAAGTAGAGCATATTGCGCAGACGCAACCAAAAAACGAGCGCAAATATAAAAATGGTGGTAAGCGAAATAATATAGAAATAAAGAAAACCAATGGACATCTGTTGTTCTTTATAATCTAATGATGAAAACTTCCAATAGCCTCTTTCAGAATAGATAATGGGAGGATATCTGGAGTTTTCAGAATTTACGTCAAGCCTGAGATAAAGCTGCGATTTTTGTAATGGTGGGAAACGCAATTGGGTAAATGTACGTTCTTCTTTATTTGCTCGTTCTGACAAGGCTACATAATACCCATTCTTCAATTCTTTATAGCCCTCGTCTGTTTGTTGATAAATCGTCGTGTAATCCAACTGGCTTTTTAGATAAACTTCAACAGTATCTTGCGATCGGTTCTCAATTTCAAAGTGGAGCCAAACCGATGAGTTCACGGAAGCAATGAAGCTGGAATCATAAGGCTGCCAAACAGCGTGTTGCCGAATCTCTTGAAATGATGTACTTCGATCGGAAAATACAGCCTTAACATGTGTATTGCTCAGTAAATTGAGCTTATTTGGAATAGAATCGATCATAATCTGCCCAGAGATCTGAGCAAAACCCAATGATAAATAGCAAATTATGAACGCAAGGATTTTCATTGTAGCTAAAATACCATTCTATTTTTAAAAGATAGACCATGGTTTAGAATTTAGCTCCTTTGATTTAGTATTTGGTAGGTTCTGAGTTTTTTCTGACCTCGAAACCGTTTAAACTAACGAATCATTATATAATTATTGATTTCTAAGAATTTTCTTTTAGTGCGCTTTTAAAATTAATCATGGATAATACTACTGAAAACAGAGGAAACTTGACATTTATGGTGATATTCACTATTAAAACATTCGGTCTGATTACCTATTCGTTTTTTTACTTGAATTTATTTTATAGACCCCACAATATGGGTAGGATATAATAAACAAATAAGGTTAAAACAATAATTGATATCAGATTCATCCAAAAACCAGATTTAATCATATCGATGATTCTCAAATAACCAGAGCCAAAGACGACGGCATTTGGTGGTGTAGCTACAGGCAACATAAATGCACATGACGCAGCTGTTGTGGTTGCTACAATTAACACAAAGGGGTTAACGTCTAAACTCACTGCAATTGGTGCTAAAATTGGTAATAGCATAGCTGTGGTAGCTAAATTGGAAGTTATTTCCGTTAAAAAATTTACAGCAACTATAATAATAAAAACCAATAAAAACAGAGAAACTCCAATTAATAAATCAATCTGACTTCCCAACCATAACGCTAAACCAGTTTCTTTAAAACCTGCAGCTAAAGCCATGCCTCCACCGAAAAGTAAAATGATTCCCCATGGAATTTTTACAGCATCTTCCCAACCGATAATTCTTTGGTTTTTATTTTTTGTAGGTAAAATAAATAAAATCATGGCAGCACTCATCGCTATGATCGTATCATCTATTCCTGGAATTATGGACTGAAGCACAAAGGAGCGTGTGATCCAGCAGATTGCTGTAAAAATAAAAACAATTAAAACGAGCTTTTCTTCAAATTGCATTGGTCCCAATTCTTTTATTAATCGATTGATCTCTCCTTTCCCTCCGGGAAATTCTTTTTGTTTAAACTTGAAAGCCACACGTGTTAAATAAAACCATGCAATTGTTAATAATATAATTGAAATTGGCAGTCCATATTGAATCCACTGCCCAAAGGTGATTTCTATGCCGTAGGCTTTTTGAACAAACCCTGCCATTACTAAGTTGGGTGGTGTACCAATTAGCGTTGCAATTCCACCAATTGACGCTGAATAGGCGATACTGAGCATTAAAGCTTTTCCGAAATTAGTATTCTCATTTTCTATGGTTGTAGGGTTGTCTTTCAATTGAGCAACTATGGACATCCCCATAGGTAGCATCATGACTGCCGTAGCAGTATTCGAAATCCACATGGATAGAAATGCAGTGGCCACCATAAAACCAAGAATTACTTTATAGATATTGGTCCCAATTCCTTTGATAATATATAAAGCGATGCGTTTATGCAAATTCCATTTTTCGATAGCAATTGCCAAGAAAAACCCTCCCAAATAAAGAAACACATACTTATCACCATAGGCGGCAGTAGTATCTTCGATTCTCATAATACCTGTTAAAGGAAATAAGATTAAGGGTAATAGTGCTGTTGCTGCGATAGGAACAGCCTCTGTTGTCCACCATATTGCTACCCAAATAGTGACTCCTAACATAAAATGGGCATTT
Organism: Gelidibacter pelagius; assembly: GCF_017581925.1. Taxonomy (GTDB): domain Bacteria; phylum Bacteroidota; class Bacteroidia; order Flavobacteriales; family Flavobacteriaceae; genus Gelidibacter; species Gelidibacter pelagius. Next base: position 20,448 of record NZ_JAGEVG010000020.1, read on the forward strand.
TCAGGCATGCCTTGAGGTTTGTCTAAAAGTGTTAGGATAAAAAAGGATAACGGCCCAAGGATTAGAGCTATAGTTTTTTTAGGGAATGTCATTGAATGTGGTATTTATACGCTGTGAAGCTTAGGACGATGAAAACATTATAATTACTAATAAGCCATACTTAATAGTATGGCTCATTGATAATTTTTACCGTAACCTCATTTTATTTAGAAACTTTCTCTTTCTCAGTTTTTTCTAACCAATACAGCAAATAAGGAATATTGTTTGCATGCGTCCATCCAAAAACTCGAAGACCCATATTTAACTCCCAAATTGCAGCTCTATCTGAATCCTCTGGTAATCTTGAGATTTCCAATAAAGCATCACTAAATTCTTTTTGAGTAGTTGCGTTACTTATTGTTATTGGAAGTTTTGAGACTTTTAACATCTCGGCCCTTTTTTGGGCTTCTTCAAAATAAGCTTTGTTCCCACTTAATTCGTATCCAAGAATTAGTGGATAGATAGTGGCTAAATAGGACTCCATTTTGTGGTTCAATGGCGGTACGTTTTTAACCCATCTGGCATGATCTATAAGTGCTTTCTTCACTTCTTCACTTCCAGTTAATTGATAGTATTTATATAAGCCTTGAGCCACATAGGTTTGTGAATAGCCATATCTGTCCAATAAAATATTTCCGCCTTGTTCTTTTTGAAGGTCCAGCAAAATTCTTACACGATCATCCAGTTCAGTTTTATATTTTTCTAACTTGGTAGCGTCATAGAGTTCCATTAAATTAAGGACAGACAAATATAATCTTCTGCCTCTTAAATCGTGATCTCCCCAAATTCTTTTTATATAGGTGTCTCCGGTCATTTTGGCAACTTCCAGCGCTCTTTGATCTCCTGTTATATAATATGAAGCTATCCAACCTTGAATCCAAACATGGGCACTCAAGACGGCATTCCAGTGCTCACTAGCGTGTCTGAGGCCAACTCCTAAATAGGGTGTTGATTCTGGTTCATCTTGATAATTCCAAAAATCTATTGACTCGTTAAGTTCTCCTATATAAGTTCTTTTTTTAGGCCAATGAATATTATCGACATCCATGGTATGTTTACTCATGCTTTCGGCCATGTGATAGTATTTTGGATTGCCTGTTCGCATAAAATTTGTCCATAAACTAAAATCAGCGGTCGGCTCATTGTTGTTCCACATATACCATTGATCATTGAAATAATAGGTTTTCATATCACCATAATTAAACATACCGTACCAAGATTCCCATTCTTGATTAAAGGCCATCCAATCGTACTTATATTGTAAGGCATTTTCAAATTCTGGAAATTTGGTGCTATAAGGTGCCATATTTCCATAAACTTTAGAACCGGTATACCATTTTGGACTTGCATGGGCAATAGGAGGATCTAACACAAAATCCATTGTGTTTTCAATGATTTCTATTTTTTCCGCAGTATGAAAGTAATAAATGAACTCCGTAGTTTTAGTAATTCCTTGAGCGAAGTTGGCTAACATTTCACTATCTATCTTTGTATTCGCTCGTTCAAAACTCATAGGATCAATACTGGCTGGCCATACATATGCATTAATCGAGTTAGTAGTGGGGTCAATTTCTAATTCTTTGGGATATTCCTGAAGAAAGTTCTTTATTCCTATGCTAATCCCTTTTGACTTATCAGAAATATCAATCCATCCTTTTGCCCTTTCTGCATTTACGAGGGGTGATTTACCATTGAAAACCGTTGCGGAAAATCCTTTTTCTCTTTCTGTGGAAGTGGAAGTTTCCATAGCTTTCTTTTGCTGAGGTCCTATCTGTAAAACTCCCATCTTCTTATCGACAAGCGGCGCTTCAAATGCGTCATAAGCTTGAGTTGTGTTTAAATCCCTATCGGTGTTGGTTGAAGTAGAAAATTGAACCTCTTTATCTAAATGAAATTTAAAGGTTAAACCACATCCTGCAATTTGGTCATTAGGCTGGGTCCATCCTATATCGTCAGTTGAGGCTTCTGAAATAATATTTGTGTTTTGAGTAGCAATATTGGCATATTCGCCTTCTTGAATTTTATGTTTATCTGGTACACCGGTATAAGTGAGCGTGTGCAGTACTTTAATGTAACTCTTTCCTGCATAGGCGTGAATTCTTAATGTGAAAGGCGAATCGTTATTGTCACTTTGATTATATTTATATGTGCCCTCTATTCTAAATATGGTATGTAAAGGTCCGGAACCTTTTTCTCTGAAAACTTCATTGACGATGGCTTTTGAAAGATCAATTCCAGAATCGTCTAATATGTCTAAAAAAGTACCTCTATAGTTTTCTGGAGCAGATGCAATCAATTCATCTTTTGAGTACTCTTTGTCACCGTTTTTATCTATATATACTTCATCTAAAAAACCATGTCCTTTCTTATTAATATTAAATTTTAAGGTCCCGGTGTTTACCACTATACCTCCAGTAGGTCTCATATTATTTGAAGAAACAATTCGATTTTCTGGTTCCATTGGATAGATGCCTTCGCCATATTCCAAAGTATAATTAGAGGCTTCATCTGCGAAAAAGAATACCCAAATCCATTTAATACTGTCGTCTGCCGGTTCCCATGTTGTAACTTCTGTAGTTTGAGATACAATTTCTTTCCCCTTACTATTTAGCATCCTAACATTATCAACTGAAAATAATTCGCCTTTCGGGAACGGAATTCCTAAGGTTATCGGAGCCCCTTTTTTATTGTTTTCAATTTTTATAGGGACTTGTTTTTGGATTGCCGCGCTAATATTAAAAGTTATGATTAGTGCTAACAACAATAATATTCTATTTTTCATATTCTAATTATCGTATTGTTATTTGATTTTTGGATGCATAAAGAGGCTGCACCTAATATTGCCGATCCTTTTGTTGTTGATACTTCAATTACTAAATTTTCGATTTGTTTTTGATAAGCAAAAGAACTCAAGCTTTCAAGCATGGTATCTTTAAAATGAGGATAGGCCTTGCTGATGGAGCCTCCTAAAAAAATGGCATCCGGTGCAAATAAATACAAGATATATTTAAGGGTTTCACCCAAATGTTCTCCATATTCTTTAAAGGCCTTCAATGCGCATTCTTGTCCTTTTACTGCATTTGTTGCAACATCTCTGGCTGTTGAATTATAATGTTGGGAAAAGAAGAAACTTCCAGCGTAGTTTTCGATAATACTATCTTTATAAGGTAACATTCCTATTTCCCCAGCCCCACAAAGCACACCGTTATAAAGAGCTTTGTTAATTATTATTCCCATACCAACACCTGTACCTAAAGAAAGTCCTATAACATTGCTGTACTTTTTGGCTTCACCATATGTAAATTCACCCAAGGCGAAACAATTGGCGTCATTGTTTATAAAAACCGGAAGATTAAATTCTTTTTCAAGGATTTGTTTCAATGGGATTTCCTTCCACGCAGGTATATTTTGTACATCATACACAATTCCATTAACAGCATCTACTACTGCTGGAACGCCAACACCAATGGCGAGAACTTTTGAGGTGAGATTCTCGCGTATAATTTGTATCAAATTTTGGAGATTAACATCGGCAGTGGCCGTGCTATCAACTAAAATATGAGCTTCATTTTTAATTGAATTACCTTGAACCGTACCAACATTAATTGTCGTTCCTCCTATATCTACACCTAGTATTTCCATAGTCCCAATTTTAATTGCTTTTTTTAAGGCTTATGGTTTTGTTGTTTACTAAGGGCTTGGCCCAAAATCCAATAGATAGAATGAACAGTAAAGGAATGATGAGGAAAAACAATGCTGCTCTTAAGCTAATAAGTTCACCCAACCAGCCAACGATAAAAGGGACAATAGCACCGCCCGCTATCCCAGTACATAAAATTCCTGAGAGAGAACCGTGGTGACTTGTAACCGAGTTAAGTGCCAATGAGAAAATAATGGACCACATGACTGATATGAAAAAACCTATAAGTGGAAAAGCTATCAACGCCACATTTAGAGAGCCAGTAATAGCTACTACAACTGTAACGATGGTCGTTGCGGTGGCCAGAATAAGGAGTTTTCTACTATCCATAATTTTTAAAAGTAAGAGCCCCAGAAGACATCCTATTGTGAGCATTGCCCAGAAATATGAGACTGTATCTGCACCAACGGTTTGTGCGTCAACATTGTGATACTCCAATAAAAATTGAGAGATCCAGCTCCCTATCCCTTGTTCGGTCCCTACGTAACAGAAGATTCCTAAAAAATAAAGTATGGTCCACTTGTTTTTCAAAAGATTCATATAAGAACTTTTATCTCCAGCTCTTTCATCTTCATTCTTTTCAACTTGTGGATACTTAATAAAAAGAACCACGATCAACATGATCAATGCGATAAATGAAAAGACAAAATATAAGGACACCCAAGGCAAGTCTGAAGGAACAAAGTCTCTCAACAAGCTAGCAACGGATTGTGAATTTAAGCTGACATCACTTACTAAATACTTATATAAATAAGGACTAGCAAAAGACGCCAAGCCAAATACAAGTTGTGCTAATACAGAATTGAATGCAAAATGTTCTTCACCTCCCGCAACTCTGAGCATTGGGTTAATAACCACTTGAAGGACCGCCATACAACATCCCAAACTAAATAAAGTGATGGTAAATGTGATATAGCTCGGGTTGATCGCAAACAAAAACGAAGCGAGGGTCATCACAAAAAATGATGCTACCAATAAGGTTTTGTTGCCATATTTTTCTGATAAAAATCCTGCAGGAATGGACATTACGCCATAAGCAATAAAAAACGAAAATGGCAATAAGCCTGTGAGAGTTAGGCTTAAATCAAAACTCTGCTTAACGTCTACAATTATAGAGTTAAGAATGTTAGTTATAAAAGAGATCACAAAGAAAACTAGCATTACCAATAATATGATATGGTAGAATCTCTTTGTTGCTTTATCTTGGTTAGTCATATTCAGTTATTAAATTAGTTGGATAGTTAGGTGTTTATGTAGTGCTTCTATTGCTTTAGCATAGGAAAGAAGTGTTTAATTTCTTCATCAGTAGGCTGTTTGCCATACTCACAGATTTCAAAAAATTCTACGTTTTTTACTTTTGACACATCTGCATTTGGATACCATTTATTTAAAGCCTCTAAGCCTGTCTTATCTAATGGTCTTCCTTTAAGAAATACATTCTTCATCCATTCAAAACGTTCGTTTTCTCCTTTAGGAATCTCGTCCATATTCATTCCCATGACCCATGGCATCCATTCAAATACTTGCGATTCATGAGCTGCAAAAGCTCTTTGCTTTTGTTCCATAACATCATCAATAACCACAGCGATGTCTTTAGAAAAAGGATAGGGTTTTTGAAAGTTATCTTGCATATATAGAAAGATTGGATTCTTTTGTAATGGCGGTGTGTCTGGTGCGACATTTGGAACAATAACTAAGTAGGCAGCATCTTGAACTGCAATCCCGGCATTTCTATGATCTGGATGATAATCATTAGGTCGTAATCCAAGAACAATATCTGCATCCCAATCTCTAATGGCCCTAATGACTTGATGTCTGACCGCTAAGGTTGGAAATAATTCGGCGTCATGATTATCTAAAACTTCATATTCAATGCCTAATATTTCACCAGCTTTTTGAGCTTCTGCACGCCTTCTTTTACCTAGTACGCCACCGCCCATATCTTGATGGCCTGCATCACCGTTAGTGAGGGCAAGAAATTTGACCTTGTGGCCTAGTTTAGCATATAATGCAGCAGTTCCACCAACACCAAAATCACAATCGTCAGGGTGGGCACCAATGGCAATGATCCTTAACGGAGCATTTGTTTTCTCTTGAGCAAAGGTGTGGAGGCTTATAAGAAAGGTGAATAATAAAAATCCTATTTTTTTCATCGTTTTTTATTTTAGTTATTTAACATTGGAAAAAGTCGTCTTATGTCTTCATCAGTAGGTTGTTTCCCGTATTCACACACCTCAAAAGATTCCACATGTTTGGCTTTTTTTGCTTTTTCTGATCCGTACCATTTTGTTAAAGATGCTCGTGCATTATCAGAAACAGGTCTACTCCAGGCATTGATAAGAAAGGTTCTCTTATCCTTTTCGTTTTTAGGAACTTTTGAAAGCATTCCTGCAGTCCAAGGCAACCATTCATAAAACTGGGAAGTGTGTGCATCCAAAGCATCCATCTTCTTATCAAAAACACTGGTAATATCAACAGTGATATCTGCTTTAAATGGAGTTGGTTTTTGAAAATGATCCTGTAGGTAAAGAAAAACAGGATTCTTTTTTAATGGCGGTGTATCTGGTGTGACGTTAGGAACGATAACCAAATAGGCTGCATCTTGTACCAGAACACCGGTATATCTGTGGTCTGGGTGGTAATCTACAGGTCTATGCGTAAGTACGACATCAGCATTCCATTTCCTTATTTCTCTGATAACTTGGTGCCTTACTTCAATAGTTGGAAACAGTTCACCATCATGATTGTCAAGTACGGTGTATTCTATACCCAATCTTTTGCCAGCTTCTTCTGCTTCAGCGCGTCTGATTTTTGCAAGATGACCACCGCCTTTTTCATAATGGCCTGCATCTCCATTTGTAACTGACACGAATTTGACCCGGTGACCCATTTCGGCAAATAATGCTGCCGTACCACCCATTTTATTATCACAATCATCAGGATGGGCACCAAATACAATAATATTTAGTGGCTCCTTCACTTTCTCTTGTGCGTTGACAGTCGTAAGGCTAAATATAAAGCACGACGTAACCATCAATTGAATAATTTTATTTTTCAAAATTGAAAATTTAGAGGTTAAAATATGATTTCATAGAAATTGGTCACACACTATTCATGTGTGACCAATTGAAAGTAATGTTAGTTTGTGTTTTGAACAAAACCGGTGTTGATGTCCATTTCTCTTTGTGGGATGTAGAATAAATTTCTAACAGCAGCTTGTGCAATGAACGGTTCAGCTTCGTGAACTTTTTGAGCAGCCACACCAAATCTTTTTAAATCTGGCCATCTATGATTCTCAAAAGCTAATTCCACTTGTCTTTCATGTAGTAATTTTTCTGTGAAAGTACCAGGAGATGATGCATCAATATCGGCCAAACCTGCTCTTGTTCTTACTTCATTAATTAAATCGTAAGCCTCAGTAGATTCGCCAATAGCCTCAGCAAGCATTAAAAGGACATCTGCATATCTGAATACAACAAAGTTATTGTCTGCATCATTTTCAGTTGGTGGATCACTCCAATATTTTTTAATATACTTAGCTACTACTGTGGCACCTGAAGCATTGACATAAGAGGTTCCCAGCGAAGGGTCCAATCTCAAATCACCAGGAGCATAAGCGGCTACTAAAGCATCTGTTGGTCTGTTTCTACCAAAACCTTGACCTGTCTGCAAAAATGCGCTTGGAGAAAAATCATTGGTAAATGAACTACCTTGACCTATACCGCCACTCATAAATTCCACTTCAAAAATTGACTCCTTGTTATTTTCGTTAGCCTGTCCCCATAGATTAGCATAATCGCTCACTAATTCATAGCCATAGGAAGTTTTAATCCGTCTTAAAACTACTTCAGCTTCGGATTTTTTGTTGAGTGTTAATAACACCTTTGCCAATAAAGTTGCCGCTGCACCTTTGGTAGCTCTTCCTTTATCTCCAACAGAATAAGAAACTCCTAGATTGTTTTCAGCTAAGACTAAATCAGTGCTTAACTGTGTTAAAACTGTAGTCGCATCTACTTGAGTCAATTCATCTCCAACAGAAAATGGAGTTAATTGTAATGGGATATTTCCATAAGCGATGGCTAAGTGATAGTACATAAGAGATCTTAAAAATAAGGCTTCGCCAATAATTCTATTTTTAACATCAGCATTCATTTGTATGCCATCTATTCGATCTAGGATGACGTTACAATTTGCAATAACAGAGTAAGAATCTGTCCATACGGCAGTAATCTGCTCATTCAAAGGGTCTTCAGTGAATGCGTTTATTTCAGCATATACCCTTGCTAAACCAGTAGCATCTGGACCTTGATCGGTGTTGTCACTTCTCATTTCAAACATGGTCCAATAGCCTCGTCCATATACGCCGTTGTCTTGTAAACCAGCATAACTGGAGTTAATAGCGGAAACGAAGTCGTTTTCGGTGTTATAAAAGTCTGCTTCATTCCGGTTAGAAATAGGAGCTAAGTCAGTAAAATCACTACTGCAAGAACTTAAGACTACCATTGATAGAAATACTATAATTATATTTTTCATTTTGATTCGTTTTTAAGTTAGAAATTAAGATTCAATCCCACAGTAAATGACTTTGTCAATGGGTAAGCTCCATAGTCTTCACCAGGAGTTAAACTACTATTTGGACTTGCACTTACTTCTGGATTGTATCCTAAATAGTCAGTTTCAGTGAACAGGTTTGTTCCGGTCATATAAATTCGAAGCTTGGTAATTTTAGCTCCAAAAAGATCTTTAGCTGGTAATGTATAACCAAGGGTCATGTTTCTTAGTCGTACAAAAGAACCATCTTCAACTTGAAAAGATGAAGGTCTTGCATTGTTTCCATGATTTCCTGATAGTCTATCAGCTCTATGAATTTTGCCGTTTCCTGGTTCGGCTTCTGATTTCCATCTGTCATTGAAAACTGCGTACGAATTGAAGTTTGCCTCACCATTTTTCAAGTGTCTGCTAGTTAAGTTTAAAATTTCATTTCCTTGAACTCCTTGAATTAGGAAGCTGAAATCGAATCCTTTGTAACCAAATCTGTTTGTCATCCCCCAAGTATAATCCGGAAAATAACTCCCTGTTACAGTTCTATCTGCTGGTGTAATTTTTCCGTCACCATTTACATCTCTAAACTTCAAATCTCCTGGAGCAGGATTTGGTGCTTGAGTATCTACAGGAGAGTTTGCGATATCTTGGGCGTTTTGATAGATCCCATCAACAACGTATCCATAATAACTTCCTATTGGATCGCCAACACGAGTAATATGTCTGATTCCTGCCTGACCTGATGAGAAAATAGGTTCACCTTTGGAGTTAAGAGACAATACTTCGTTTTTGTTTGTGGAAAAATTAAGATCCGTTTCCCATGTAAACTCTCCAACAAAATTTCTACTTTTTAAAGCAATTTCAAATCCCTCATTCTTGACCTCGCCAATATTCTGTAAGGTAGTTTGAAAGCCTGAAACGCCCGAAATACCAACATTTAAAAGTAAATCTGAAGTGATGGTTCTGTAATAATCTGCCAATAAGAATATTCTGTTATTAATTAAGCCTAATTCTAATCCGACGTTTGTTTGTTGAGATTTTTCCCATGTTAAATTTGGATTAGGAATCGTTGATTGTATTAAACCGTTGATTTCATTACCGCTAATGTTATAGTTGTTTGGTGAGAGTAGGCCAATAGCACCATAGTTTGGGATTTCAAAATTCCCTGTTTCTCCCCAACTGAATCTAAACTTTAACTCTGAAATTGATTCTATAGATTGCATAAAGTCCTCTTGAGTGACTCTCCATCCCACAGAAAATGAAGGAAAATATCCGGTTTGATTGTCCTTTCCAAATCGCGAGGATTTATCAGATCGAAATGTACCTGTAAATAAGTATTTGTCATCATAACTATAATTCAATCTAAACAATGCGGAAACTAAAGACCATTGCTCTTTAATTGAATTACCGGCATAGACTTGCCCACCACTGATAGTATGCACTAAATCATCTGGAAAATTGTCTGCCATCACTTGCTTTATACCAATATTATCTTTTTGAGCTGTATATCCTGCAATAGCATTAAAATAGTGTACGTCAATTTCTTTTTCCCAATTTAGGGTGTTTTCCCAAAGCCAATTAACTTCTGTTGAAGATGAGGCTTGGGCATATGAGACGCCTTCTGTTGCTTCTCTAAAAAGAAGGGTGTTGGCTCTATAAAAATCCCTGTTATAAACATTAACGTAAGTGCCTCCAAAAGTCTTGAATGTTAATTCTGGTAGAATTTTATAAGACAAGCCTAAAGATGCCCTTGTTTGAAATTGAAATAATTTATCGTCAATAGCATCAATAATCGCTAATGGATTACTTGCAGACGTAGTACCACCCCCTAAATGAGATTGATTGTCTGTTTGATTATACGATCCATCGGCATTATAAGGTTTAACTGTTGGAGAATGAACCAAAGCTGAGTAAACTATTCCCGGAGGCGTTGCAAAATATGGAGCAGACCCTGGTTGTCTTTTGTTTTCTGTAATTGTTGGTGCAATTCTTAAATCTAAATTAAGTTTTTCGCTCACTTGAGAATTTAAATTAAGCATCAAGTTATATCTTTCGAAATTAGATTCTGGAATAATACCATCTTGTTTAAAATAGCCTGCAGAAGCATGGTAGCTTGTTTTATTCTTCAAAGGAGAAGCATAAGAAAAATTATAACTCTGTGAATTTCCAGTCTTAAAAATTAAATCTTGCCAATCTGTATCTGTGCCATCCCAATTAATAAAAGAAATTGGCATTTCATAATTAGCGTTTCCTCTATCTCCTGGACCAATTGGATCGCTTGCTGATGCACCTGGGTTATCTTGCAAATAGGCGTTATTTCTTGCATCTCTTGTAAAGTCTATTAGCTGTTGTGAGTTCATTACATCAACTTTGTTAGCGACACTTTGAGTGCTATAGAAAGAATCAAAGGAAAAAACGCCTTCATCAGAAGATGTTCCGCTTTTAGTTGTAATTAAAACTACACCATTACCACCTCTGGAGCCATAAATTGCTGCTGCAGAAGCATCTTTTAAGATCTCTATTGATGCAATGTCGTTAGGGTTAATAGTTGCCAATGGGTTTACTGGAGGTGCTTGAAAATTGCCGCCTCTTTTGGCTAAATCTCCTTGAATTCCTATCGTTGTTAAGTTTTTTGAAATAGGAATACCATCTACTACAAATAATGGATCGTTACCAGCTGATATGGAACCAGAACCACGTATCCGTATGTTTGGACTTGAACCTGGCTCACCCGATGTCTCTTGAACCTGTACACCTGCTACCTGACCAATTATTGCATTCTCTGCACTTATGACAGGAATGTTAACAATGCTTTGTGGCGATATTGATGAAACTGCACCTGTTACTCTTTTCTTTGATAAAGTTCCATATCCAACAACAACAATTTCATCTAATGCCGCTGCATCTGGAATCATGGTTATGGTGATGTTCGATTTTCCTTCAACATTAATATTCTGAGTTTTATAACCCACGTAGGATATTATGACTTCTGTACTATTCGCTATATCCACTTCAAAATTACCATCAAAATCGGAAACGACTCCTACGCTGGTGCCTTTTACTTGAACAGTTGCTCCAATCAATGGCATGCCCGATTCATCCAGAATAGTTCCTTTAAGCTTGTTCTGAATTTTAAGATTAGTTTTCTCTTTTATAATTTCAGGAACAATTGTATTTTCAGTCTTTTTTGTAACTACAATTTGATTAGAAGTGATTTCATAATTTAAATTTGAGTTTTTAGAAAGTTCTTTTAGCAACTCTGATAAATGAACTTCATTAGATACGAGATTTACTTTCTTCTGGGTCTCAATATCTGATGTTTCATAAAAAAACATATATCCTACAGAATCTGTAATAGTCTTAAAGACCTTTTTTAAAGGTTCGTTTTTGATGTTAACAGACACAATCTCATTCTGTTCGCATAAAATGTTTGCATTTACATTTATGCAAAAAAGCAGTGACAAGAATAGAGAGGCTCTCGTCAAGTTTTTTACTCTTGGTGTTGTAATTATTTGCATCATACTTTTTATAAATTTTGAGTTTAGTTATTGATTAGCGTACTAGTGATAATTCATTTACTTCATAATCATTGAGGGTTTTTAGGGTTATTTATAGTAATTGTCTCGCCTTTTCTTTGGAAGGAAAAGTTAGTATGGGTCTTTATAGTATTAAGGATTTTTTCAATACTATCATTTTTAAAAGTTCCATTATATCTGAAACTATTAATGTCAGGAAAGTTATTTATGATCTTAACATTATAATGGCGTTCGAGAGTTTTTCGGATCGTCTCAAACTTGTCATTTTCGAAAGTCAATATGCCTTCTTTCCACGAAATATATTTTTGAATATTTACAGTGGTAATCTCTACATTTTCCGAATTATTAGAGAGTGAGGCCTTTTGTGATGGAATCATGATCTGATAGTTCTCTTGGTCCTTTATAGCGGAATTCGCTTTTACACCTACAGAACCTTCAACTAAAACTATTTCTGTCTTATCATTTTCTGAATAGCAGGACACATTGAATTCCGTACCGTAAACCTTTGTAATACTATTTTTTGAATTCACAATAAAAGAGGAATTTGGAGCTTTTGTGACTTGAAAGAACGCTTCACCTTCTAAAAAAACTTCTCTTGGTTCATCTTTAATAAATACATTTGGATACTTAAAAAGACTGCCAGAATTTAATAGTATAGATGACCCATCTGACAACACCACATTAAATGTTTTTCCATAGGGAACTTTAAGGATGTTTTGAAGTGGTTCGTTTTTTCTGTTGGTAGGCTGTGCTACGTACGTTAAAACGCCATTCTCCACAATGGCAACTTCGTGACCGGATTTAGTCTTAATTGTTTTGTCTGTATCAATATTAAAATATTGATTGTCACCGTTAATAAGTTGTAATGTGACCTGATCTTTCATTTCCACAAACGAACTGACGTGGTTTTCTTTCTTTAATAAATACAATGTTGATAATAAAACACCTACAAGTACAGCTGCATATTTAAAGTAAGGGACAAACTTCTTAATTCTGAAATTTGATTTGGATTTGGAAGTGCGTATTTGCCTTAAAAAATCATCAAAGGCAGTTTGGGCTTCACTACTGTTATAGGTAATATTAGAGAGTTGATGTGCCTTAACGAATTCTTTAAAAATCTTTTCATTTTTCTTTGAACCTACCCATCGGAGAAGTTGCTCTGTCTCTAGAGTTGTCGCTTCATTTGCCAAATACTTGACAATAATTTTTTTGGCATTAAATTCCTTCATACTAAACTTAAACAATTATTAAACTTACCAATAAGACGGAAGAGTTTTAATAAACCCCCACTCTGGTCTGTAGAGTTTTAATAAATCTTTAAGTTTTTTGTTAAAAAGGTATGTGAAGGTTATGGAATAAGTGAAAAAGAAGTATGATTATTTTGAGACCTTTTCTAAGTCTCCGTAGTGCCTTAGTCATATGTCTTTCTACGGTTTTAATGGAGATATTCAGCTCTTCAGCAATTTCCGAATATTTAAGACCGTCTTTTTTTGCGAGTAAAAACACGTTCTTGCACTTTTCAGGTAATTTGTTTACTTCAGAAAGCACTAAATTGATTTTTATATCTAATTCGTCATTGGTGAAATCTACTATTTCATGAACGGCATCATGTTTTAATTGATCTAAAAGTTGATGGTCTTTTTTGTTTTTTCTTTGTAGATCTATGAAGAGGTTATAGCCAATTTTAAAGATATATTTTTTTAAGGAAGAATTAATAGATAACGATTCCCTTTTTTTCCAAATTTTGATGAAGACCTGTTGTGATAATTCTTTTGAAACTTCTACACTGCCAGAAATGGTGCTGAGATAAGCCCTCAACTCGGAGTAGTAAAGAGTGTAGAGATGTTTGTATGAAGCTTCATCGCCTTTTCTTAAGCCTTCGATAAGTGTTTTTTCACTATTGTTATCCATTTAGATTACTTAATTCGATTTAATTTGAATGAGAAAAATAAATAAATTGTAATTTATACTTACTTTCAAAACTATAATTCCATTTGACTTTCTTCGGCTTGAAATCCTAAAAATAATGTCTTAATGGATTTTTGATTTCATTTAGGTTCAGATAGCACCCTTCAAAATATATAGATATTGGCACAGGGATAAACACTCACTGTCTAAATGTATAATAATTATCTTGATTTTGGATAATATTATAAGAAAGAGTAAATTTTCGTATAATTAAATGGTGAGTTTTAGCGATTGTCTCGATGTCTAAGTAGAATTAATCAGGGAGTCAGGACATTGGCAATTTAAGAAATTGAAAGTGTAATTTAGTTGGTTTTAGATTGTCAAATTAATTGATGGAGCTTGTTCCTATAGAAGTATGACTAATAGTTTTGGAGTGGCCTTGCTCTGTCTCAGAACAATCATCCTTTCGGCAGAAAACTCAATAAAAATAAAAGAGCCCTAATTTTCATTAGAGCTCTCTTGAATTAAGTACTAAAATCCCTTGAAGTACGAAATAAATATATATTATGCTGATACAGCTAACTTATTTTTTTTGTAATCACTTGGTGTACAGTCAAAACGTTCCTTAAATATTTTTGAGAAATAGCTTCGGCTGGTGAATCCAACGGTGTACACAATTTCTGATATGTTCAAGTCGGTATTGATGATCAGATCTTCTGACTTGGTCAATCGAACCGAGCGGATGTATTCACAAACCGTCAATCCGTGTTGAAACTTAAAGCCTTCCTGCAACTTGGCGGCAGACAAACCGATTCTGTCACTTAAGTTTTCCACCTTATGGTCCAAATCTGGATACTCATTGATGTACTCGGTTAAAGTTGCAATTGAATTTATCTCCATTTTAGTTAAGGATGTCGGCTCCATATCCAAGTTTTTGATATCCTTATTGTGATGTTCGATTTCAAGAGCCAAGATAACGTTCACAATGCCTTTGGTCAATAACTCCCTTACCAAGCCTTCCTGTTGAATGCTTTGTAATTGCTTGATACTTTCTGCTATTTTAAGGTTGTAAGAACCAATGTATAAATAGTCGTCCGTTTTCTCTGAAATAAAAGCGTCTTTTAAGCTGTTGCTCCATTGAGAGTTTTTACTTCCCTCGGTGTTCACGGAAATCATTGTAGCCACGGTTTGAACATCTTTTTCAATAAAAATGATGTTCTGACCAGATATGATATTGGCGACGATACTGGTCTGAAAGGCATCAATATTATTAATGATTTGATCAGGATTGCTGTCCTTTTCAGTATCTTTATGGAAAGCATGGGATAGTTTCCCTTTTGAGCAATACATAAAGTTGACATGGGTTGCGAGAAGCGCATCGATGGAAATTTTAATAGTCTCACTGGCAAGAATATCGAATTCAAGAACAGAAATACCATCTTCCAATAGAATTGAACGGATACTACCGCTTGCCAATTCATTTTTAATTTCAAGTTTACATTCTGTCGTACTTTTTGCTAACGTACCACCAATTTCACTTTGAAGTGTGTCGAAAAAAGAATATAAATCGTTTACTTTGGATGCAATTGTTATCATGGCGTGTTATTTTTAAGGTTAATTAATTAAACTGGTTAATGTTTACTTTTTACTCTTATCTGTGCTTAATACCCTAATTCGAGCATTAGCAGAAGAGATTATATTTTTAGGAAAAACCCTTGCTACTTTGGCATATTGTCTTTCTTGTTGTGCTGGAATGGTTTTCATAGGTCTTTGGTTTTGGTTGATTTTTATTTTGGTGTTCTTATATGGTTATTTTACTTTTTTTCCAAAAATCCTGCTACTCCTAATAGAACAGCGGTTAATAATAAAAAATGAATAGGAGTTTTTAAAGCATACACAAAGTAACTTACTGCCCAGGTTACTACCATGAGAATAGATACTGTGTAAAAGATCGTCTTCATAGTAAATTCATCATTCATTTTTTATACGCATCTCATATTCTTTACAAAGATGGCACAACACACCACTTTTTCTGTTACAGCATTTTCAGAATTGGTTATAGAATTCCCATAAAAGCATGAAAAATCAGCCTATATGTGGACTATAGGGTGTAAAATTGAGGATGTTAAGAAGTTGATTAGTTTGTGATTGGAAGATAAACCGTAAATGTAGAGCCTTGATTGGGCTTACTTTCGGCAGTGATATAACCGTGATGGTTATCAACTATTTTCTTGCATATAGAAAGTCCAATACCGGTGCCTGAATATTCATTTTTGTTGTGCAATCGACTAAACAATGTGAAAATTTGCTCGGCGTACTCTTGTTCAAATCCAATACCATTATCCTTTACGCTAATCGTATGGTAGCGATTGTGTTTGGAATATTTGACTTTTGGCAGATCATCAATATGAGTTTGAGAATAACTAATAGTGATGACTGGTGCAACGTTTTCACGACTGTATTTTAATGAATTGCTGATCAGATTTAAGAACAGTTGTTTGATCTGAAATGGGATGACTTTCATTGAAGGAATGGAATCCGATGAAATTCGCGCTCTTTTGTCCGATATGATTTCCGCCAAATCATGTTTGGCGGTTTCCAATAAAATGTTGATGTTGGAATCTTCGAAAGCTTCTTCCGATTTGTTCGTTCTAGAAAATTGAAGTAAGTCGTCTATTAAAGATCGCATTCTTGCCGAAGATGATTTAATGCGCCCTATATACACTTTTCCATTATCAGATAGGTTGGCTTGTTCTTTATCTTCCAACCTTGAAATAAAGGTTTGGATCTTTCGGAGTGGTTCTTGCAAGTCGTGGCTGGCAACATAATTAAATGACGCCAATTCTTTATTGTTTCGTTCCAATTCCAGGTTTCTTTCTTCAATCAAACGGTAATTTTCAATTTCGTCTGTAATGTCGGCAGTAGTTCCCAATAACTTTCTATGGCCATCAGAGTCGATCAAAACTTTGCCATAGGCCTTGAAGTGTTTTATTGTGCCGTTTTTTTGAACGATTCTATAATGGATGAAAGGTAAATCTTCGTTTTCCATCATTTTGTTGACTTGCTCCGTGAGCTTGTCCAAATCATCAGGATGGGCAAAGGCAATGAAATTTTCAAGAGTAGGTTCAAAAGATTGAGGTTCTTCGCCCAATAATCGATAAAGGTTGTCTGAGAACTCAAAGGTGTTGTCCTCTACGTGCCAGATCCAATTGCCATGTTTACTTATAATTTCTGATTGCGTAGTCGATTCCTTAAAAGTTTCTAGAAGTTCATTTTTTTCTTTTAGAATTTTTAAATTCTTACTGATTTGTAAATAGGTTAATAAAAGGATAAGGAGTGAAATAATAAGAACATAATAAAGGAACATGGGTGCATTGGAAAGCGTTTTTGAACTTTTTTCTTTTCTGAGCCCGAGTTCTTGATTTTCATGAGTAGTCATATCCATGATCTTGAATCGGACACTGTTCATGGTCTGCCGTCCTTCCTTGAAACTTGAAATAAACTCTGGAGAATCTATTTTATTGGATTGGGCAAGATCTAGCGTTTTTTCGAAAATCTCTAAATTCTTGTCAATCTTAATTTTTAATTCTGCGATGTTCTTTTGTTGCTCGGGATTGTTTTTTGTTAAAAACTTGAGCCGCTCCAAGCTGCCTTCCAATTCAGATTCGCTGTTTAATAATGGCTCCAAAAACGTTGAGTCATTTGAAATGATAAAAGCTCTTTTACCACTCTCGGCATCTTTGAGAGCGGAAAGCAACTTTTCTAATTCAATATGAACCTGGTAAGTATGTTGAACATCTTCAAAAGATTTAGAAAGTTTCCTTATGAGTTGATAAGACATGCCGCCCATGACCAAAACAATGAACAAGCTCAAACCGAAAATGATTTTTAAGAAGCGTTCAGAACTATAAAGAGATTTGAGAAGCATATTTATGCGACATTTGAATGTTTAATTGGTGTTATAAACGTAATAAAAAATTGTCTTTGTTCAACCCGCTAGTATGATATTGCCAATTCATGGTGACCACATCTGAAAGGATTTTTTTGAGATTATTAAAATTATTTGGTTTCTTGATATAGATATTGGCACCATTCACAAAAGTATCTTCTATATCTTCTTCTGAAGCAGAAGTAGAGTATATGGCGATGGCGATATCTTTAAACCTCTGATTGTCCTTAATTTCTTTCAAACATTCCAAGCCTGATTTCATGGGCATGTTCAAATCTAAAAAAAGAATATTTGGCAGCACTGAATCAGATTGGTTTAAGGCGTTCATAAGATCCACACCATCTTTATAAATATCCACTTTAGTCTTCATCTTCAATTCTTCGAAGGCCTCTGTAAAAAACAAGCGATCATCTTCATCATCGTCTGCTAATACAACATAGGTGTAATCTTCTCGCATCTTTTTACTTATTAGGTTTTGTTGGTGTTAAGTTCTCTTCTTTTGGTAATAATTCTTTGAAATGTGGTAGGCGTAATGCCTGTGGTGTTCTTAAACTGAGTGCTTAAATGTGCAACACTCGAATATTGTAATCTGTAAGCAATTTCCGTTAAGGATAAGTCGGTATTGATCATCAGTGATTTCGCATGTTCAATACGTTGCAGGATGATAAAATTCTCAACGGATGTGTAGGTGACTTCCGAGAAAACATTGGAAAGATACCCATAACTATGACCCAGTTTTTCTGACAGATATACTGAGCTTTTTACGTTGATGTTATCATTGGCATTCAATACCATATCAATGATGGTATCTTTTATTTTTTGTACCAAAATCACTTTTTGATTTTCTATTTTTTCTACCCCATATTCCTTGAGGATAGCGTCAAAAGCTTCCAATTTATCAGCTGGGACTTCTTCCAAAAACTCAATTTCACCAAAATTCAACATCCGATATTTGATACCAAGCTCCATCAACTTTTCATCAATGACTTTGGTACAGATACGGGTAAAATCAAATTTAATAAAAATCTTCATAACGTACGAAATAGGCTACAAATGTAAGCATTATTTTTATATTGTAAACACCATTATTTCTTACTCAAACACACTGAAAATAAGAAGTTTTAAAGGCGGTCTAATTTAAACATTTTTTATATTTTTCAACGGTCTATGTTGTCTCAAAAGCCTAGTAGTTTGAACCAATCCCTGTTTTAAAATAAAATTTACTCCGTTGGGATGTAGATATCAAACCTAGCACCTTCGTTTAGACTTCCATTCGCAATAATAACGCCCTCGTGATTTTCAATGATTCTTTTCACGATAGCGAGCCCAATTCCCGTACCTGAATACTCATCTTTACTATGTAAGCGCTGGAACACTTCAAATATCTTTTGGTTGTATTCAGGTTCAAAGCCAATCCCGTTATCGGTATAACTGATATGGTAAAAATGCTCATGATCTGATGGCAAAGCGATGTCCAGGCTTTTTGCGTCGACTTTCTCACAATTAATATCAATAATTACTGGAAGCTCTGCTCTTGAGAATTTTATGGAATTGCTGATTAAATTATGAAGGATCTGTTTAAACTGTACAGGAATAACTTCAATTGTACATATATCATGAAGTTTAAAAGTGACGTGATTTTCTTCCAATTCTTCACTTAAAGTTTCTTTCAGATCTTCGATTACTTCAGAAAGATCAACACTTTCAAATTTTATTTCTTGGACATTGGTTCTGGAATACGCGATTAAATCTTGGATTAAATTTTGCATTCTATAGGCTGACTTTTGCATTCTACCGAAATATTTTTTAGCATTATCCGATAGCGTTTCATATTCAGTTTCTAAAATACGGGATGAAAAGGTCTGGATTTTGCGCAAAGGCTCCTGTAGATCATGACTTGAGATATAGACAAAGGACTGTAATTCCTTATTTATTTTTTCAAGATCTATGTTTTTTTCCTCCAACTCGTTGGTTCGCAACTGTACCATGTTTTCCAACTCCGTTGTAAACATTTTTTGTTCTTGGATGTCGGTACTTGACCCCACCCACATTTTTATGTTTCCATCGGCATCCTTTTGAGGAATTGCACGACTTAATTGCCAGCGATATTCACCATTGTGTTTTCTGAATCGATGCTCTATTAAGAAATCACTGCCGTTTCTGACTGCTTCGGTCCACTTTTTAATATTTTCTTCCCAGTCATCAGGATGAACAATTTGGATCCATCCGGCCTCAATAATTTGTTCGGGAGTCAAGCCTGAAAAATCATATACAGATTGGTTGAAATAATTGAGATTTCCCTCTGGATCTGAAGTCCAAACATGTTGTGGCATGGAGTCGGCCAAGAGTCTGAATTTTTCTTCTCTTTCCAATAGTTGTTGTTGAAAAGTGTGTTCTTCTGTAATGTCCCTGACCGTGCCTAACAGTCGGCTTGGTTGGTTTTCTTCGTCATAAAACACCTTGCCTTTGGCATCTATCCAATGGAGGGATTGGTCTTTCCAGATCACTCTTGACTGATAATGAAGTACGCCTTCTGCATAAGCTTTTTCAAAGGCTTTTTTCCGAATGATGAGATCATCAGGATGAATGGTGGTAATAATATCTTTATGTGATAAATGGGTTTTTTCAGGAAATCCTAGAATTTCATAACAACGCTCAGAAGCAATAATTTTTCCCGATTTCAAATTGACATCGTAGACGCCAAGTTCACTCGCTTCAATAATAAGCTTTAGTTTCTCTTCATTTTCTTCTATCAAATGCTTGGCCTTTACCGTTGCAGTAACTTCAGAAGCCACGACCATAATACCGGTAATGGCATTGTTTTCTTTCAACGGATGGTAAACAAAATTGTAATAGCCCAGTTCTGTTGTACCATGTCGATTAAGATGAATTGGCAATTCGTAACCATAGAAGGGGTCTCCAGTTTTATAGAGTTTGGCAATTATGGGTGCCATGGCATCTTCAACTTCAGGTAAGGTTTCAAAAAGCGGTTTGCCTACAAATTGCTCTTCCGTTTGATTTATTAACTGTAAATAACTTTCGTTAGCCATTTCAATCACATTTTCGGGGCCTCGGAAAATGACAATGCCCAAAGGCGCTTGCATGACCATATCTCGGAATCTCTTTTCACTCTCTTCTACCTTTACCTTGGCTTCGTGAAGTTCCGTTACATCGGCAGCCGTATTCATTACAGAATGTACATGACCGGATCCATCGATTAATGGAGTGAAATTATAATTGAAATAAAAAGCATCTAATTTTCCGTTATTGTCAATTTCAATTTTCTGATTTTTGGCGTGAAAGGGTATGCCGGTATGTCGTACCTTGTGTATCTGATCAAATATATGTTGACTTCCGAATTCTGGAAGAATATCGGAATATAACTTTCCTACCACATCGTTCCCTTTTCCCCAGGCATCCATGATTGATTGGTTGGCAAGCGATATTCTCATCTCTTCTCCTGTAAAAACCCCAATCGGAAAGGGTGCGCTATCTACTAATGCGCGAATACTTTGCTCACTCTCTTCAACTTTTTTTCTTGCTTGTACTTGTGGCGTCACATCAACACCAATTGCCATTACCCCATTGATCTGCCCTTCGCTATCATAAAGTGCTTCAAACGAGAAATTGATATAAACAATTTCTAATTCCCCTTTCTTAAAAAATTCTACGGGCATTTCAGGTGTAGAAAATGTATTTCCAGTTTTAACCACATCATCAACAAAATCTTTTATGCCTTGTGTCAAAAGTTCTGGTAATGCTTCAAAAATAGGTTTGTTCAAGACCTGTTCTTCTGTTCTTCCCCATATCTCGAGCGCCAATTTATTAGCAATTTCTACATGGTAGTCATTCCCTCTAAATATTGCTATGGCAACTGGGGCTTGAAGAATCATGAGTCGAAGCAGCCTTTCGCTTTCTTCAATTTTTTTCCTTTCCAACGCCCTATTGGTAACATCCTCTAAAGTACCAGTCAATCTATAGGCGATTTTCTCTTCGTTAAACCATGCTCTTCCTTTAGCGTGGACTATGGTCAGTTTACTTGAATCAGGACTTATAATGCTGTACTCTATGTCATAATTCCCCGAAGAATCATCTTGTAAAACTTTGTTAATGGCCCTAAACACACGTTCCTTATCTTCTTTGACAATAACATCAAGTGCATGGTTGAGTTCAATTAGCTCATCGGTAGGCAAGCCAAACCATGTTTTCAACCTTGTATTTGCAGAGAATTTATTGGTTAGAGGGTTGTAGTCAAAAGTTCCTAATTGAGTGGACTCTATGATAAATTCAAGTTCATTTTTACTTTCTATTAGAGCATCTTCAGCTTGTTTTTCATTGGTTGTTTCTATGATGGTCGCCAGGATTCCCCCCACTTCTCCAGATGCTAATTTTATAGGGCTGTATGCAAAATCAAAATAACAGTTTTCAATCTGTCCGTTTCGGTTTAATGGTAGCATAAAGTCTGAAAAACCTATAGACTCTCCGCTCATTACACCGTCAAACATTGGTTCTACGATCTCCCAAATTTCTGAGAAGGACTCCTTTGTGCTGATCCCTAAAGCTTGTGGATGTTTGTTGTCGGCCAAAATAGGGCGGTAGGCGTCGTTGTATATTTGAGTATACTCTTTCCCCCAAGCTATGTACATGCCAAATGGGTTATTTAGCATCACACTTACCATGGTCTTTAAACTCTCTGGCCAGTCTTCTGGATTTCCTAGAGGCGTTTTGCTCCAATCTTTCGCTCTGATGAGCTCGCCCATTTCGCCACCGCCTTCCAGAAAATTATATGTTGTAGTTTTACTATCCATGGATTGAGTTAAGGTTGAATAATAAAATTGTCTCTTGAACGTGGTTGCAATAATGTCTGATCAAATAGTGATATAACTTTTTTAATAACACTTTTTATACTTGTGAATTCCGCTGGTTTTTGGATGTAATGATGAGCACCCATATCGTATAATGTATTGACCACAATATGATCAAGAGAAGTAGAGTAAATGATAATTGGGATATGCGATAAGGAATCTGAAGCTTTGATCTCTGCAATACATTCCATTCCTGATTTTTTTGGCATATTAAGATCCAGAAAAATGAGGTTTGGATGGGTTTCAGGCTCGGTGACCAAAAATGACATAAGCTCAACCCCATTGTTTAATACGGTAAGCTCAAAAGTGTCTGAGATCTCATCTATGGCATCCCTAAAAAAGTCACAGTCATCTATATCATCATCTGCAAGTAACAGGTGTAGCTTTGTGTTTTTCATTTTATTTCCACCAGTGGGTTTTAGTACGACGAGGTTTGCCTCGATCGAAAAAATAATTTCTTGTTCATACCGCCTGGGCATGCTCACCCGAGTCAGTCGGACGGCCCCCGAAGTTCTTGATTAAAATTCGTGAAAGTGTTTTAATGGGCATCTCCGCATAAACATTAAAAAACCTCTAAGTTAATATTTAAATTTGTTCAAGGGT
Source organism: Gelidibacter pelagius (assembly GCF_017581925.1). GTDB lineage: Bacteria > Bacteroidota > Bacteroidia > Flavobacteriales > Flavobacteriaceae > Gelidibacter > Gelidibacter pelagius. The sequence continues at coordinate 43,590 of NZ_JAGEVG010000020.1, forward strand.
AATTTTTTTTTCTTTTGGCACGGACAACCCGCGCGTACGGACAACTCGCGAGTTGTCCGTACACTCGCGAGTTGTCCGTACACTCGCGCGTTGTCCGTACCGCAAAAATCATTATATTAGTGTCTTGTTAATAAATGAATTTTCTGTTTTAAGATGGAATTTCCGTTAAAAACCACCCTTTTATGATTGGATATATTGTTTTGGGCGTCATCGTCCTGCTTGTTTTTTTAATGGTCTCAGTGTTCAACAACTTCGCCAAAAACCGAAATGTGGTGAAGGATGCTTGGGGCAATATTGATGTAGCTCTTAAGCGCCGTTATGATTTGATTCCGAATCTTGTGGAAACAGTGAAAGGTTATGCCACACACGAAAAAGAGACTTTAGAAAGGGTCATTCAGGCACGTAATGCTGCTATGCAAGTGCCAGATGGTGATATCAATGCACAGATAAAGGCAGAAAATCAATTACAGCAGACCTTGCGCAGTATTTTTGCCCTGAGTGAAGCCTATCCTGATTTAAAAGCAAACGCTGGCTTCCTCGATTTGCAGAACAAACTCAATGAGATTGAAGAAAATCTTGAACGGAGTCGCCGCTATTATAACGGAACGGTTCGCGAGAATAATACTTATGGCGAAAGTCTTCCGGGTGCTCTTTTTGCTGGGGTGCTCAAGTACCAACATTTTGACTTTTTTGAGGCTGATGCTGCAAGCCGGGAGAACGTTAAGGTGAGTTTTTAACAACTTAATTATTTTTGAATTCCCATAGCATTTCTATATGCTAATTTTAAACCGCATCCTCACTGCGTAAATTAGACCTATGTCAATGAAACAGCTATCATTTTTATTTCTTGCTTTTCTGAGCCTGAATTTTGGGTATGCCCAAGATTTTACGGTCGATCACTATACGGTGGATATTACCATCCACGAGGAAGGATATTTTGATGTGGTGGAAAACTATGATCTTACGTTCGAAATTCCAAAGCACGGGATTTATAGAGATATCCAGACCAAGTACGATCTTTTGACCGAAGCCGACAACCAGGAAACCCGAAAAATTAAGATTAGTGATCTTGAGGTGCCTGGACACAACTTTGAAGCGCCATCAGGATTTGAACAGAAACTGTCGACGAATTATCAAATTAAAATTGGTGACGCCAACAAGACCGTTGTGGGGCCGCAACACTATGAAATTAGATACCGGGTTCACAATGCTTTTCTCCATGAAACCGATGGCATTAAATTCTATTGGAATTTAAAACCCAGCGATTGGTCGTCAATTTTTAAGACTATTGAATTTAACATCCATCTACCGCCTTCAGTTTCAATAGCCTCAAATGATGTGTTTGTATATTCCGGATATTTAGGTGAAACAACCGATAGCAAAGAGATTGATTTCACCGTTGCCAATAACTCAATAGATGGTAAAAGCAAACCTGATTTTATTTCCTATCAAGGTCAAAGTGTAACTATATTGATCAATCTACCTCCAAACGCCATTGCAGAAATTAAACCATTGTGGCCTTTTTGGACAGATTACGGTTGGGTGTTGGTATTGGCTACATTGCTTGGCGGTTTTTATATGACTTGGTTGCGATTTGGTAAGGACGATAAAGTGGTGAGCATCACCAGTTATTTCCCGCCTGATGGGATGGATCCTGCCATGGCCGGATTTCTGATCAACGATGCTGATGACATTTCTGATCTGATTGCCTTGATTCCCTATTGGGGGTCCAAAGGGATTTTAAGAATTGAGGAGATTCCGAAAAAAGGCTGGTTTTCATCTTCCGATACCAAATTAATTGCTTTAAAGCCTTTGCCTGATGAGGCCACGAGTTATGAAAGAACCATTTTTGATGGGCTGTTTGGAACTTCCATCGTTCCCAATGATACAGAAGTACTCATCAGTAGTTTAAAAAATAAATTTTACACCACAATGGGCAGTGCACGCAGTACTTTAAAGAAGGCGGCAAAACCATATTATGATGGAGGTGCGAAGCGAGTGCAGATCATCACCTATGTAGTGCTTGTTTTACTGGCTTTGGCGTTGGCACCTTTGCTTTTGTTTGTGTGGGGTTTTATTGCCATGTTTGCCGTTATCATTTTGACCTTATTCTTGCTCTTCATGAATAAGTATATGATAAAAAAGAATGCGAAGGGAAATGCTACGTTTTCTGAACTGAAAGGATTTAAACAATTTATAAAAATAGCTGAACTTAATAAGTTGAAAATGCTGATTGCAGAAGATCCTTCCTATTTTGAAACGACCATGGGTTACGCACTGGCATTTGGACTGTTTGATAAATGGGCCAATAAATTTGATGCCTTAAATATACCACCACCACAATGGTATAGTTCAACATCAACAGTGCCTTTAACTATGAACAGTTTTTCCAATTCTTTTGCCAACACGATGTCGTCTGCCAAATCGACCATGGTCAGTTCACCAAGTAGTAGCGGATCTTCGGGTGGTGGAGGTTCTTCAGGCGGGGGATTTGGTGGCGGTGGCGGTGGGAGCTGGTAGTTGATTTACTTTTAAGAATTGGTTTATAAACATAAAAAACCTCCCTAAAAGGAGGTCTTTCAATAATCTAATTCAGTTTGCAATTATGCAATATCTTCAAGCGTTTTTACACGATTGAGCGTTCCTTGAATGTCTCTTAATTGTGATTGTAGGACGTTTTGGATTTTCGGAGCTAATGTGTTTTTCTTCATCACATCTTCATATTCATCAACACTTGCTTTTTCTCCGCGAATCACCTCTTCCAATACAGCTTCATCGTCGTTTCCAGCTACAGAGCTTTTAATGTCAATCCATGCACGATGTAAGGTTCCTGTGACACTTCCACTTTCTTTTGGAGCTTCACCCAAATCACGCAACTCCTTGTCGATTGCCGTGGCAAATGTACTTCGCTGTAATGCTTGTTGTTTTAAAAAGTTTTTCAACGCTGGATTTTTAGCATCCTGCATCGCTTTTTTGTAGCCTTTTTCGGCGTCGTAATTCTTTTCTATGATACCTTGTAAAACATTGACAGTATCTTTATGTGTTTGTTCTCTTGCTTCTTCTAATGAGGTTTTCATGAGTATATAATTTTTAAGTTCATCACTAAATTACAAATATCAGACGTGTAATTATCTTAAAGAAATCTTATTTGGGATAGGATTAACATTGAGAATTGATTTTCTTAAAGAGTGTTAAAGCGCTTCTAATCACCTCCCTCCGGAAGACTGCATTGCTGTTATTAATCAAATTTATAGCATATAATATTTTGTGAACATGGGTATTTTACTTCTTTTCAAGTTCAGGAACGGCGGCTGATTTTATAAAAAAATCCCGGTTCATATCCTTATGTATAGGTCTTAACAGTAGCATTTAAGCATAAAAAAACCTCCAATTTGGAAGTTGTACCTTAAAATGTTCAATTGTTATTAAAGCTGTTTTACTTCCTTTAGGGTGTTTTTGATCGCTTTTAATTGAGATTGCAAAAGATTATGAGTTTCTGGTGCCAATAAATTATTTTTTAAAGCTCCTTTATACTCTTTGACTTTAGCTTTCTCTCCGCGAATCACCTCTTCAATAATAGTTTCGTCAGCATTGCTTGCAACGCGACTTTTAATATCAATCCAGGTACGATGTAAGGTTGCCGCCATACTACCGTTCTCTATCGGAGTGTCACCTAAATTTCGGATTTCCTGATCAATTTCATTTGTAAATTTACTGCGTTGACGTGCTTGGTCTTGCATAAAGCTTTTTAATTCAGGATCCTGTACATCCATCATCGCTTTTCTGTAGCCTTTAAGCGCGTCATAGTTCTTTTCTATAATTGCTTGTAGAACGTCAATATTATTTTCATTTGTTTTTTGTCTAGCTTTTTCTAGGGTTGTTCTCACTATTAGTAATTTTTAGGTTAAAGGATAACATAAGGAATTATATCCCTAATTCTCTTAAAAAATTCACATTTGGGAAAGGGTTAACGATTGCAGTCCTGCTTATAAAAATTCTAAATTAAGATTTTGAAGACCATAGTATTGCTGTTTTATAAAAACCATCCGCATTTGTGACTCCACAGTTTTTGTAGAAAGATTTAAAACTTCTGCACTTTCTTTATGCTTTAATCTCTCCATTTTAAGTCTTGAGAATTCTTGGCAGCAATCGGGTAATTGTATGATGAAGCCCCATATTAGGCGATTTTTTAGTTAAAACAGAAATTTATTCAAAAATACCTGCTGTCATTTCTAAAGTCCATCGATGTGCTAAAGTAAACCTCATAATGCTATTGATCAGCTAGGGAAATTTAAGGTTTATTTAAGGTGAAAGGTTGCCAGAAATGGCAGCCTTTTGTTAGTGAAACCCATTTTCCAAAAGCCGAAGGCGCGTTGGAAAATGTTGGTTGAACTAATCCCGCTTTTGTGCGGGATCTAAACCCATTTTCCAAAAGCCGAAAGCGCATTGGAAAATGTTGGTTGTCCCGATAGCTCTATCGGGATAATCCCTCCCGCAAGAATCCCATCTTATCCTACCTGTTTGTTGTTATCTGAGCATGACCTTTTAACAACTTGCTGCATCCAAATTAATTTAGGAATGGTCAAACTTAATAATAACGTGCAATTTTTTATCTCAAATTAGACCTATCGTCCCACGGATAAAAGTGGTTTAAATTTTTTTAGAAAAAAGCTGCTCACATTTTAAAATTGCTCCGATGTAGTTATTTAGGCTAATAATTGCGATTTATCATGAGTCAAATTTTACTAATTCTCTCACTGTTCTGTGCTATTTGTGTGACAGTCAATGCGCATGCTAACATCAGGACAGGTGATGGTGCCTACACCAACAGCAATACCATAGTCAATTAGAGTTTGAACGCTGTACAAACGGCAAGTTGTAATGTGACCCAAATTTACTGTTGATCCTCGGTATTTGTAATGTGAGCAAAATCTAATTTATAATCTTCAAAAAATGATACCATGAAAAACTCGACAATGAAAAATTTAACCAGAAATGGCCTCCCTTGGCATGGGGTTGTTTTGAAAGTACTGTTGGTCACCGTTTTGGTTTTTACCTTCGCCTTTACCACGGCGAATGCACAAATAGCAGGTGAAGTTTGTGAAAACCCAATAGTAATCTCCAGCTTGCCTTTTACACACAGTGGAAACACTGGAGATTATGGAGACCACTATGGCTCATCAGATAAACCGCCTCGTGCCGACGGTGCGATTGGTGATCCTTCTTCAAGTTTTTTAAGAGGAGATGATGTGGTTTATGCATTCACGCCTTCCGAAGATAACACTATTGATATTTCCGTGACTAAACAGAGGGAAAATACTGGTGTATTCATATTCACTGGTTGCCCCTTTGAGAGCACTGTTGGTGGCGATTCGAGCCAAAATATTGAAAATTTAAATGTGTACCAGCTTCCTGTGACATCAGGCGTCACCTATTATATTGTAATTTCTACTGACCGTTATCCACAAAAGACGCCTTATACCTTAAATATAACCTCTTGTAAAAGACCAACTAATTTAGTGGTGGATAACGTCATGCCTACCAGTGCAGAGCTCAGCTGGGCTTCAGATGCTGATCTGGGTGATATATATCTTGTGAGGTCCTATAAACCAGCGCCAACTGTAAGCAGTATACCAACTCACTCAGACGCAAGCGCTCCATTAACTGTAGATAATTTAACTCCCGGAATAGAATATCATGCTTACTTACGTGCTAATTGTGGTGAGCAAGACGGGGTGAGTGAATGGTCAGATCCAATAAGGTTTTCCACGACATGCGACCCTGTTTCTATACCCTATACAGAAAACTTTGATGTCTTTGGAACAGGAGCTTATTGGTTTCCTCAATGTTGGGAGAGACCGGTAGTAAATAACAGTACTGCCATTAACATGTTCCCATCAATTAGTGGACATTATCAAACTTCAAGCTTTCCGAATACTTTACGATTTTATTCTCAGACTGGCACACCTACCTACGTCGTATCGCCATCATTTGCAGAAGATATCTCCAATTTGCGTGTCAAATTCACCTTGAAACGAGAGGAAGTACGTTCGGGAACTATAGATGTTGGCGTGATGAGTGATGCCAACGATATCAGTACTTTTGAACTTGTAGCAACCATTGATCCTGATAATAACGATTTTACTGAGTACTACTTTGATCTAAATCAAGTGTCGCTTTCAGGTTCAGGAAACTATATCGCATTACGGCATAATTCGAATTCTGCTTATTATGATTATCACTTAGATGATTTTGAAGTCAATCTAATTCCCCCTTGTCCTGAACCAACCAATGCAACTATTGCCAACATCACAACGAACAGCGCCGTCTTCAGTTGGGAAACGGATACCGATCACAGCGACGTATATTTTGCTGAAGCTGGCGGCGCTGCTCCGAATGAAAACACTACCCCTACTGCAAGCAATGTGAATTCTCCCCTAACATTAGATCAACTGACATCCAATACATCGTATGACGCCTATGTGAGGGTAAATTGTGGCGCAGAAGACGGGGTTAGCGCATGGACTGGTCCGGTGAAATTTATTACAAGATGTACAGCTACCGACACTCCTTTCCTTCAAAACTTTGAAAGTGTTACAGTGCCAAACATCCCTAACTGTGGATCTTTGGAAGCAAACAATGGTGACGGATGGGTTACTTATTCACTTAACACTTTTGGTTTCAAGGGTAATGTTTTGAGGCATAAAAACACCAATGTTGGTGATGGTCCTGTTGATTCATGGTATTTTACCCAAGGCATTAATTTAGAAGCTGGAGTAGACTATTTGATTTCTTATGTATATGCTAACAATAGCTATGAACGTATAGAAAAATTAAAAGTAGCTTATGGGACCGCCGCAAATTCTTCAGCAATGACTGAAGAATTGGCAGATCATGAGTTTAGCATAAAAGATGCGCATAAAAATGAAATTGTATTTAGCGTAGATAACGATGGCGTTTATTATTTTGGATTTCAGTCGCATTCTGATGAAGATAAGTTTTGGATATACTTGGACGATATTTTTATTGATGTGGTTCGAACCTGTCCGGTCCCTTCTGAAGTAGTGGTTGATAATATAGAAACCCGTCAAGCGCAAGTAAGTTGGACTTCCACAGGTCAAGATCAATGGGAAGTGCTATATGGGGAATCTGGGTTTAACCATTTGGAAGATGGAACATCCGTTACTGTTCAAGGAAGTTCAAATACTACCCTTGTAAATTTAATTTCAGAGACCTCCTATGATGTGTACCTAAGAACTGTCTGTGCTGTTGAGGATGAAAGTTATTGGGTCGGTCCCCAAACTTTTAAAACCCAAATCAGCTGTCCTCGTCCAACGAATATACAGATAGATGACGTCAGCCACGACAGCGCTAAAATATCTTGGGAAGCGGGAAGCAATGAAAACGAATGGATTGTCTATTATGGGGGTGTTATTCGTTATGATCCTGAAAATGAAAGACTAATTAGTTTTGATCCTGAAAAAGGAGAAGGAGAATCGGTCACTGTGCAAGGCAACCCCGAAGTCATCTTGACAGGTCTCAACCCTGCAGAAGAATATCAGGTATATGTGGTGGCTGTATGTGCTGAAGATGATCGGAGTTCGATTCCGTCTTCTGCTATGGCCAGATTTATTACGGAGTTAGAAGGTGGTTATTGCATGGTGTATCCCGAAAATGTCCATCCGATTACGAATGTTGAATTTGCCACTATTAAAAATCTTCAACTTGGCGGTAGTTCGGGGCCTGGTTTTCAAGATTTTACCAGCATGGTAGCAGAAGTCAATGCTGGGGATACCTATACCATTAATATCGAAGGCAATACGATAGAATATAGAAACTCCTTTACTGTGTTTATCGATTGGAATCAAGATGGTGAGTTCAATAATGATGATGAACGTTATGAGGTAGGCACTATTTACAGATCTAATGGTTTTGACGATAAGGTCATTTCAATGGATATTCAAGTCCCAGAAGAAGCAGTTAATGGAATGACGCGAATGCGGGTGATGTGTAGGGGTGAGGATCAAAACTCTGAATATGTTCCCAATGCCTGTGAATTACCTAGATCTTTGGGACAAGTAGAGGCTTACACCGTTAAGGTCAGTTCAGGTGTGGATCCTGTAGATTGCCCAACCCCAACTAACTTAACCTTGGGAACGGTTACTTTTGATGGAGACGGAGCCCATCTTCCAGTATCTTGGACGCCTGGTGGCAATGAAACCCAATGGGAGCTCTCTTATCTGAACACCAATGATGCCACTGATAGTGGTTCGGCAATGGTCAGCAATACCCCGGAGACGATCCTCGACCTGACAACAGGACAAGGATACAGCATTAAAGTACGTTCAACCTGTGGAAGTACCAATAGTGCCTGGACAGAGGTCGCTGAGATGACTTTGGGAATGGATGATCCTGTGTTTCCAAACTTCACTTACTATCCAAACCCTGTTAAAAATCAGTTGACGCTGCAATCGGGAGTTCTGATTGAAAACGTTGAAGTGTACAACTTACTGGGCCAAAAAGTAATTGAAGTCATGCCTAATACATTGGAAGTGCATTTGGACACTAACCAACTACAATCCGCAGTTTATTTGATGAAGGTTTCTATCGATGGAAGTCAAAAAACCTTCAGAATTGTGAAGAAGTAGCCTATTTCGAAATATTCTGGGTAAAACTTTAAAATATATTTTGAAAGGAAGTTAATACTAATTTATCCCCATCCGCACGATCTGTGTAGATGGGGATAATTGTTGGCCTATACGCATCCACGTAAACCTATATGAGAATGCGATCTTAAAGCTGAACAATCCGATTTTTAGACCATTATAGTTTATAGATCTTTGAAATTTTCAAGAAATCTTCGAATTAGCATTTTTTTATGCTCACATTTTAAAATTGCTCCGATGTAATTATTTAACCATATAAATGCTATTAATCATGAGACAAATTTTACTGATTTTTTCATTGTTTTGTGCCTCTTACATGACAGTGAACGCGCAAACCAACACTTGGACGGGTGCTGGAGCCAACACCAATTGGAACACGGTTGCCAATTGGAGTTTGAATGCCGTGCCAACAACAGCAAATGATGTGGTGATCCCTACAGGATTTACCGTTGACATTAATGTTGTGGCAACCACCAAATCGATTGTGGTACAAGGAAACGCTACCTTGAATATTTCCAACAATTTAAGTTATCTAAATGCATCATCGTTTGAGGCCAATACTACAATTAACTGGAACACTAGCACGATCACGGGAAACGGCAGCGTTTTGAATAACATGGGGTCCATCAACGTCTCCTCAAATAATGTAACCCTCGCCTCTTCCACCATTTTAACTAACAACGGAACTATTAAATTGACTAGTTCAGGAGATATTTATATCTCAACTAACGGTGTTATCAACAATACTGCATCTGGCATTATAGATTTCCAAGGAGATAATTCTGGTTTTGCTGGAAGTGGGGCGGCACCGAGAATTATAAACAATCAAGGACTTATCAGAACATCTTTTTCCGATGCGACGCATAAATCTTCCATTGGGGTTGAGATGGTTAATAATGGTGGCACAATTCAGGTCAATAACGGAACGCTTAATTTTACAAGTGCTGGAATCGAGCTGGAAGGTGGTGTCTACAACGTGGTATCTGGCGCAACGTTAGATTGGGCTGCCACGGTAAGTTTATCTGGTACCTTAACCGGTAATGTTCAAGGAGATTTAATTTGGAGAAGTTTGGTTAACGTATTGAATTCGGCGACTTTTAACTTTTCGGGAAATAAAACAGTAAAATGGGTTAGTGGTCGTTTAACAGGGGGCGGAACGCTCAACAATCAAAGTGAAATTGAAATACAAAATAGTAATGTTACTATAGAAAATGTCACCACCCTAACAAATAATGGACAAATAATCTTAGTTGGGACTGGGGATATATACATTTCCACAAATGCCACACTTAATAATAATACCAACGGAATTATCGATTTTAAAGGGGATGGTTCTGGTTTTTCAGCCAGCGGTGGAATGCCAAGAATTTTAAATAATAAAGGTCTTATCAAAACTTCCTTTAATGATATAAGTGCTAAAGCTATTATTGCAGTAGAATTGAGAAACGATAATGGAACGATTCAAGTGGAGAGTGGAACACTTGATTTGACCAGCTCAGGCACCACATTGACAGATGGTACCTATAATGTGTATTCGGGTGCAACCTTAGAGTGGAGTTCTACGGTCGCCTTGGCTGGCACCTTATCTGGACTTATTAATGGCAACTTTAACTGGAAATCTCAAGTCCTTGTTGATCAGCCAGCTGCCTTTAACTTTACAGGTAATAAAACGGTAAATTGGTTGTCAGGTACGTTGGCAGGAAGTTCCGCACTTACCAATAATAGCATTATCAAGGTGCAGAACAATAATGTCACCATGGCTGTTGGTGTGACATTAAACAATAATGGGCAAATTAATTTGGTAGGCTCTGGAGATGTCTATATGGCAACAGGTGCCAGCTTAAATAACACCGCAACAGGTATTATAGATTTTAGCGGAAATGCTGCCGGGTTTTCGGGTAGTGGTGCCGCGCCACGAATTCTGAACAATCAGGGTACAATAAAAACCAGTTTTGCTGACAGTACTGATAAAGCAGTTATTGGAATTGAATTAAGGAATAATGGGGGCGTCATACAGGTTGAAAATGGTACACTTGATTTGACAAGTTCTGGTATAGAATTGAACGGCGGAGTTTACAATGTCTTTTCAAACGGAGTCTTAGATTGGAGTTCGACTGTAACGCTATCAGGGACATTAACAGGAGTGGTTGATGGCACAATCAATTGGAAAAATACAGTTGCCATTATACCTTCTGGAACAGCGACCTATAATTTTTCAGGGAATAAAACTGTTAATTGGACAAGTGGTTATTTGAGCGGTGGAGAACTGATTAACCAAAGTATCATTGCCATTCAAACTAATAATGTTACTGTCAATTCGGGTGCGGTGTTGACCAACACAGGTGAGGTCAACCTCATGGGATCAGGAGACATTTATATCGCTACCAATAGTGTGGTGAATAATATGACGTCAGGTGTCATTCAATTTATTGGCGACGGTTCAGGTTTTTCCGGAAGTGGTGGAAGCCCAAGGATTTTGAATAATGAAGGATTACTCAAAACAGCCTTTACAAATGATATCGTTTCTGACAAATCTAATATTGGCATTGAAGTGACAAATAAGGGCATCATTGATGCCAATACGGGAACTTTAAGTTTTTCAAGTACCTTGGATAATCAATTGGATGCTATTATAAAAGGAATAGCAACCATAAATCTACCTTCTGCGGCAAACTTTACCAACAACGGTATTTTTGCCCCAGGCGGATCTCCAGGTGTGTTAACTGTTGTTGGAAATTATAAGTCGTCAGCCACTTCTGTATTGGATGTAGAGTTAAATGGTTTGGTCCAAGGCACAGAATATGACCTTTTGGCCATTACCGGAACCAATGTGGTGTTTGATGGTGATGTTAATGTAACCATGGGCTTTGATGCCGCCGTCGGAAATTCATTTACCATTGCAACAGTTTCTGGAACTATTGCCACAAAAAGCTTGACCACACCTTTAACTGCCGATTATAACGGTTTTAGATATACCTTTAATGTCACCTATCCGAATGATAAAGCAGTAAGATTAACTATTTCATCACGAGTGGATATCCAGCCACCAACAGTAGTTACACAGGATGTCACTTTGCAATTGAATGCCTCTGGAACTGCGACGCTTATCGCTTCTCAAGTAAATAACGGCTCAAGTGACAATGGAACGTCCAATGCCAACTTAGTTTACACCTTGAGTAAGACCAGTTTCAATTGTAGTAATCTGGGCAGTAATACGGTAACTTTGACCGTAACGGATGAAGCAGGAAACTCAGCCAGTGCTCCCGCCACCATAACCGTAGAGGACGTCACCGCGCCAATCGTTACCTGCCCGGCAGATCAGACCGTTGATGTGAATGCCGTTGAGTATACACTTCCTGATTATTTTGGAACAGGCGACTTGACGGTTTCAGATAATTGTAGTTTTACAGTGGTCCAATCGCCAGTGGCAGGAACCAAATTGACCCATGGTATCCACAATATTACTTTTGCTGTTACAGATGCAGCAGGTAATGTTGCCACCTGTAATTTTGATCTGACGGTCAATGATCTTTCATTGGGCATTGATGATTATGAATTAAGTGACAGCGATGTGCTGTTATTTCCTAATCCAGTTCATCATATATTAACCATTAAAAATGTTGGACATTTAGAACTATTGAGCGCTGACATAGTTGATATTACTGGTAAGACCATGAACATTATCAACCTCCAACAAATGGGACTGTCCAAAGAGATTTCCTTGGAAAATTTCGCCAGTGGGATGTATTTCGTGAAAATAAAAGGAAAGACCGGTGTTTTGACCAAACGCATTGTCAAAGAATAATATTGAATTAGATTTTGTTTTTTAGGTTTTTGAGAAAGGCCATCAATTTCGGTTGGTGGCTTTTTTATGCTGACAATTTTTGAATTTTGCGATGATAGCGTAATAAGCCAAATGCTATTAATTCAGGGGATTGTTTTTTTGGTTTATTGTAAATTATGGAGTCATTAGAAATAATGGCTCTTTTTTTTAGTCTTCCGATGTCTACTTAAAAAGACAATGATAATGACGATACACAAGCCGCCCAATACCCAGTAGATGAGATTTGATGAGGATTGTAGCTGAATGGGACTCGTATCTCCAATAAGAACCAATCCCGCCCAATATTGAGGATGTGCCGTACGTCCGTCGGCAGTAGAAATATAATCCAGTTTCGCTTGTTGTAAAGCTTTGTCCTTAGTCCAGCCTTTTTTGAGATAATCATAAAAATATTCAATAATCTTGGCACTCGATTGTTCATCTATTTTCCAAAGACTGGTCAATATGCTTTCGCTGCCTGCATAATTGAAGGCGTGTGCCAAGGAGATCATGCCTTCTCCAGCTTGATAACTTGGTTTTCCGGTTTCGCAAGCGGTTAAAATGGCGAGGTTTGACGATAAGTTTGTATTGTAAATTTCGTAGGTGTACAGGTAATTAGTACCCGTGGAGGTGGAGTCCATCGATTTTGCAAAAACCAATCGCGATAGTTCTGGCGAGATATTATTCGATTCGGCATGCGTGCCAATATGGATGATTTTGTGCTCTTTGGCGCTGTGCATGAATAATGTTTTGGTGGATCTTTCATTTAAGAACGACGTCCCTTTAAATAGTCTTGTGGACGTATGGGCCAAGTCCTTTGTAAACGGTTGTGGCAAGAGTGTCAGATAGGTTTTGTCCAACTCAAGGGAGTCTTTGATGGCAATCTGGTAATCGCGTTTCATTTGGTCGTTGAACTCTGGTACAAAGGCGACAAAATTGTTGTGATATTCTTTGGTTTCACTGGGTTTATTGGTCAATAATGAGCTGTAATTGTAGGATATGATGTATTTTGATAACAGACTATTGGTGGCCATTTCAGAATAATTATCAATCTTGAAAGGGGTTAGCATTTCAAAACTTAAATTGAACAATTGCCTATCAGGAATAATGATGACGTGTTTTGTCTTAACCAGATCTTCCAAAGGTTTCCATAATTGGTTATAAAGCGAAACAGAATAGGAGCTCGTTTCATGATCGTTAAATGAATAGGTATTCAATTTAAGAATGTTATCGTCTAAATTTTCGGTAATTAATTTTACGAGGTTCTTTTCAGTTTTTGTAATGATGAAGGCGTATAGCGTGTCATCAATAAATAAATAACGAATTAGTGTAGTGTGGTCTGGAATTCTGCTCTGCAAATTGTCAATAGGCTGTTCAATAGTTGCGTAGCGCATTTTAAAATATTTTGGATGATCGACCTTTAAACTATCCAAAAAATACTTCCAATTATTTTCAGCAGTCAAAAACGTTTCGATGTCCTCTGAATTGTTTAAGGAGTTGCTGAGGTTGGTTTTTAAGGTTTTTTCCCTTTCAGTAATTTGTTGCGGCACATTGGTGAAGGTGAGATTGCTCTTTAAATTCAAACGAGAGCGAATGCGATTGTACAGCGCAGATTCATGTAAACTAACAATGTCGTTAAGGTACTTTTGGTTGTTTGTGGCTTTATATAATGCGAGATTAATTTGTTTGGCAAAATCAAAAGCATCCTGATTGGCTTCTATCAGTCTATTGACATCGGAAACTGACGATAATAGCGCTCTTCGTTCTTCTAAAGTGTGTATGGCGCTTTTAACATCCACCAGAATGGATTTCAAGAATACGCTGTCTTTAGTTTTTGATAATTTGTATTTGGACCTTGCATTAAGGACTAATATTTCTGCCTTATTTTCTTCAAAATGTGATTTGTCGTAGTTATTTTGGGGCGTGTTATTATACTTTTCATACAAGGCGATACTTTTATTGCTCCATGCTAAACTCTGCTCATAATCCTCGGTCAACATTGATGTTTTGGCGAGGGCAACCATAACGGCATTGGTTAAATTGTTTTGCTCTCCCTTGCTCTTTAAGAAGTAATCATACGCGTTTTTTAAAATTGAAATGGCCTCTTCTTTTTCATTGAGTGACGCCAGCACGAGCGATAGATTTAAAACAGTATAGAGGTGATCTCTACTATACTCGTTTGGATGTGCTTTTTGATGCAGGCGGTGACTTAATTCTAAATACTTTTTGGCTTCTTCATAGTTTTTCAATTCTTGGTGAATCCGTCCTTTAATATAATACATATTGGCTTTTAGCAGAAAATTCTCTCCAGGTATTTTATCGGCTATAAGCTCTGCTTCCTTCAATAGTTCTAATGAAGATTCCAATTCTTTTAACGGTATTTTTATTTCAGCAAGAACAGTTATCGCGGAGAAGTTCTCTAAACTGTTAGGCAATAAATGGTCTTTTGCATGCTTGTAAGCCAAAACACTAATTTTTTTAGCATTTTCATAATCGCCAAGGTCGAAATAGAGACTTGACAGATTACGATAAGCTAAAGAGAGATTCCGGTGTACTCTGAAAGTTAGAGGATGATTATTTGTGCTAGTTAAGAACCGCTTATATAGTGTGATGCTTTCTTGTATTAATTGCATGGCTTCGGCGTATTTGCTCTGGCTTTGCTTTAGTAGCACCATATTGGACATTATGGTTGCAGGAAAATATAACCTATTTTCAGGGTTGTCCGCCATCTCAATAGTTCTTTTTAGACCAATTTCGTAGTAATAAGAGGCGCTATCTGGCTTTGAAGTAAAGTACATTAAAGCACCAAGATAGTTGTAAACCCGTGCTGATATCTTAAATTTTTGGGAAGGATTTTTTTCAAGAATTTTTAAGGCATCCCTCGTATGTTGTTCAAAAAAATTAATATTTCCAGATCGTAAAGCATATTCACTTAAATAATAATCTGAATTCAAAAGAGATTCATCATCCTTTAAAGCTAAGGCTATTGATTTTGATTTTTTGGCATGCTCATACGCTTCCAACGGGTTTCCTTGCTCATTGAAGAGTTTGGAAAGATCTATTTTTAACTGATGTTTTGTTTTTAATTTTGCCGTGTTATTTTCTATAAAACTTGCCAGCTCTAAGCTATGTTTCAATGGATTATCCTTGTGGTCGATGGCGAGTTCAATTTTACCGAGTAAGTACACAAGAGCTGATAAAGAATGATAGTCTTTTTGAGCCTTAAATTTTTCAATTTGCTTAGTGATCTCAGATTTGGCTTTTTGAAGAGAATCAGATGCAATAAGTGTTTCAATATACTGCGATTCATTTTTTTTTGAATCTTGGGCATGGGAAAAACTACATAATACAAAACAAATTAAAAGAAATATTTGCTTTAGATGTTTCATAGTCTAGTCCATTTTTCTAAGCAATTCAAGGCTGTTTGCTGTATTGCTTAACTTAAAATGTTTTTTGGCATCTTCTGTATTGTCTTTTTTCAGATACGCCATTCCTAAATAATAATTGGCATCCTTAACAAATACGCTTTTTGGGTTCTGTACTGTCTTATGTAGATAGGTGATAGCTTGATCTGCGTTTTTATCTGCTAAATTGGCAACGCCCAAAAAGTAAGACAGCGTATCATTTTGAGGAGCTTTTTTCTCTAACTGCTCCCATTTTTGTATGGCTGTCTTGTAATCTCCTCGCTTGTAATTGACCATGGCATCATAAAATGCAAAATTATCTGAAGAGCTCATTGCAGTTGGCAAACCAGGATCTGGTTTAAAGTGTTTACTGTAGAGCTTGTCGTTAGATGAGCCACTGAACATCCAAAACATGCCAAGCGCAATAATGATTCCGGCTGCTATGGCGAGTTTGGTAAAACTTAAAAAACGAACATTTGTAGTACTCTTCTCAACAGGGCGAATTTCTGGAATTTCTTTATGAAACTCTTCCAATCGTTCTTTTAACGCTTGGGTTTCTATTCCCAAAAGCGTCAATCTAATATCTTCAATTAATGTTTTGAAATCAGCATCGCTGCGAAGCTGCTCTTCAAATGCTAATCGTTCTTCTTGCCCCATTGATCCGTTATCGTAACGTTCAAGGTTTTCAAGTAATTCGGGGGTTATGTTGCTATAATCTTTCAATTTTTTTATTTTTTCGAGGCAAGTGCCAATTGACGAAGTTTCTCCATACATCTGTATTTTTTCGTCCTGGCTGTGTTTTCCTCAATTTTCAATTTATTTGCTATATCACGTAATGATGCTTTGTCATAATAAAAAGCAGTCAATAATTCTTTACACGGACTACCAAGGTTTTTAAAAGCCTCCATGGTTTGTTTTAATCTTTTTTCGAAAAACTCTTGTTCTTCATCTTTTTCATGATCATTTTGGTCGATGCTTTTATCTAAAACATTAAGTTCATGTTGAATCATTTTTGTTTTTTTAAAACTTGGCGATCGTAAGATATCCATCCATTTATTTTTAGCTATCCGATACAAATACCCTTGTAGGGCGGTTTCGTTTTCAGGAATGAATTGATCGTTTTTTACGTTTTTCCAAACGGCAATAAATGCTTCTTGATAGACATCTTTTGCGTGTTCTTTTGATCCATTGTTTTTTAGGACTAAAGCTTCAATCTTATAATAATTGTTGATGTAAAGTTGCTTTAGAACTACTGAATCGTTGTCTTTGATAGCATCGAGAAGTTGAAGTTGTGAATCGATATTGTAAACGTGTCCCATAAATTATAGCAAAACACGATGAATATACAATTAATTCAAATTACATCAAATATCGAAACTATCAAATGAACTATTTACACGATTAACGACTTTTTCATACTGTATCTTTCATGTTTTTTTATAAAATTTCTAATTTATTTTTAATTGTTTGTAGTCAGATCCCATTGTTGGTTGTCATAAAGCGGATCTCTATTGGGGTCATAAAACTGGTCACTGCTAGCGATGTACTTGCCGTCACTATTCATCCAATAGTTATCTGCTCCTGCATTAACCTTAAAAGTTTTTCCGTTAAGGCTCACATTCTGTTCTTCCCTGATCATATCAATAAAATTGCTATGGCTGGAATTTGAAGCGTACGCCGGTGCCGTGTAAGTGCCTCTAAGATTGTCCATATAGCGTGCATGATCAGCATCCCTGGCATTATTGAGATCTCTCATAGTACGCTGATGGATAATATTCTTTTGCTGCTGTCTGTAATTGTTGACCTGTATCTGGTATCTTTCCCAATTGGGATTGTTAACTATATTGAAATCGGCATTCATTGCAATTTTCAAGTCAGATTCATAAATGGAAGTAGGTGCAAAAAAGAAGTTCAATTGATAATTCCATACAACCATGACTTCTCCTCCGGTCAGCGCAGGGTCATAGTGCAATATCATCTGTTTAAAGAAAACTATTGCCTTAACATTGTTGTTATTGATCCATTCAGTAGGGTATACTCTAAATTCTATATTTTTTAGCCCAGTCTTGGCCACATATTTTTCAACATGTGCATTCAATTCAGGAAATTCCCGGTGGGATAGGAATTTGAACCCTTCGCGATTCATCAGCGGTACGAGCTCCTGTTCAACAAAAGCCATTGGAGAAATCAAAGGCCGTTCATTTTTTAGTCCGTTGTTTCTCATCATTTGTGCATAATACGGATTTTGAAATCCTACATATTGGTAAATTGGCGTGTTAAAGGCTTTCATGCCATTTTTATTTTGCTTGAGATGCAAAAATGTGGGAAAATCGCTGTCGAGACTGTAGTCTGGTCGGCTCAGGATTTCCCAGTTTGATGGATACTCCTGATGAAATACAACCAATCCCGTTTTGCCGTCAACAAAATAGTGTTTCTGTGTTGAAGGTTGAAACAGTCCCAAGTCTGATTTAGAGGAACTACGCCCTTCTTGAGATTGAGAATCCAGACAAGAGGAGCATATCAGTAGAGTGAAAATAAATGGAATTAGTGCTTTCATGATGCTTCTTTTCAACATCATCGCAGTTTAATATAAATGTCATCACTTTTTTTGAAAAAAGTTTTGGTGTAAGGAGTTTAGGGTATAGAATTTAGAGTTCAGAGTTCGGAGTTCAGAGATCAGAGTTTGTGGTGCTTTTAGAATTAATTTGGATTGATATTCCCAATTCTCAAATTCTCTAATCAGCGATCACCGATCAACAATCAACAATCTTCAATAGAGGTTTAGAAGTTTAGCGTTTATGAGTTTAGAATTATGGTGCTTATATGACAAGTCTGAACGATTATTCCCAATTTGCCAATCAAAACCATCAATCAACAATCGTCAATCGTCAAAAATTCCCCTAATCTCTAATCCCAATGTCTCCTCCCTCACGCTTAATTCTCAGAAGTAGCATACTTTTCACCCAACTGCGTCAACATTTCATCACTCATTTTTTTGAGATCAAATTTGTGATTCCAATTCCAATCGGTTCTGGCAACGCTGTCATCAATTGATTTTGGCCAAGTATCGGCAATCTGTTGTCTAAAATCTGGATTGTAGGTAATGATAAAATCTTTAACATGATTTTGGATTTCGGTCGCAATATCTTTAGGCGTAAAACTCATGGCCGCCAGATTATATGAAGATCTTATGGTCAATTGATTGGCCGGAGCATTCATAATTTGAATGGTAGCATCAATGGCGTCATCCATAAACATCATGGGTAGTTCTGTGTCCTCAGACAAGAAACTTGAATAATGCCCATCGGTGATGGCTCTGTGATAAATTTCTACGGCATAATCGGTCGTGCCACCTCCAGGTTGAGTTTTCCAACTGATAATTCCAGGATAACGTAAACTGCGCACGTCAACACCGTACTTGTCAAAATAATACTCGCACCAACGTTCGCCAACTTGTTTGGTAATGCCATAAACCGTTGTAGGGGCCATAACTGTATGTTGAGGTGTGTCATATTTAGGTGTGGTTGGGCCAAATACAGCGATGCTTGAAGGCCAAAATATTTTCTCGATAAATTTGGCTTTTGCAAGGTTTAAGACATGAAATAAGGAGTTCATATTCAAATCCCAAGCTTTCATTGGATATTTTTCTCCAGTGGCACTCAACATGGCAGCCATTAAATAAATGGTATCTATCCTATATTTTTCTACACAATGTAAGATGGAGCCATAATCTTGGGCATCAACAATCTCAAAAAGACCTGAATTGACCACGTCAAGATTGTTATAGCCGATATCAGATGCAATGACATTTTCATCGCCATGAATACTCCGTAACTTGAAGGTTAACTCGGAGCCAATTTGACCACAGGCTCCAATAATGAGAATTTTTTGAGACATTGTTGTTTAATTTTATGCAAAAATACAAAGTTTTTTTAGGAAGAATGGGATGTTTTCAGGAATGAATTTCCCTTTTGTTATTTCATGAAAAAATCAAAAATGTGCTATTAAATTGATAATTGTATAGAATTTACACGAAGTGTGGACTTCAAAAGGAAGATTTACACAGTTTATATAGTTTTTAAAAATCGACAGGTTGTTTTTATTTACTGATAATCAATTAATTATCGTTACGAATGGTTATAATCGCCTCAATGGCATGTTTATTTCTTATTAGAATAGTAGCACAACAGAATAACAAATAAACATTTAAACTTTAAAAATTAAATATTATGAAAAAGGTAGTTTTAACAGTAGCCATTGTATTAGGAGGATTATCAACTTATGCAACTTCTGCATTTCCTATGAACCAAACAGAGAAATTCGAACTAGTAGCACAGGAAGAATATAAAGAGATCAAAGCTGAAGCGCTTCCACAAGCTGTGAAAGATGCCTTGGCAAAGGATTTTCCGACCGCCGCTCTCGATAAAGCATACGTAAGTGAGAAACAAGAATTGGAATACAAATTAGACCTTACTATTGAAGGTGAGATATTAACGGTATATGCTGACAAGGACGGCAACTGGATTGAAAAAGAGTAAGTTTTCATTTTAGTCACACGCACATTAACAAAAACAAATAATAAAACAATAAAAATAAAATATTATGAAAAAGGTAATTTTAACAGTAGCAATCGTTTTAGGAGGATTATCAACTTATGCAACTTCTGCATTTCCGATGAATCAAACAGAGAAATTCGAACTAGTAGCACAGGAAGAATTTAAAGAAATCGAAGCTGAAACACTTCCACAAGCAGTGAAAGATGCATTGGCAAAAGATTTTCAGACCGCCACTCTAGATAAAGCTTATGTAAATGATAAGCAAGAATACAAATTGGAAATTACTATTGATGGAGCGGCATCAACAGTATATGCTGACAAGGATGGAAACTGGATTGAAAAAGAATAAAGTTTCATCACTTATATAAGCAGAAAAAGGACGTTTTTAAGAAAGCGTCCTTTTTTTATGTTTTTTTTAAAGGGTTTACTGAGTTTAACTTGATATTTTTGTAAAAACGAATAAACTATGAGTGCCATTCTTTTGGTTGAAGATGATGTGAGTTTTTCTGAGATGTTACGACGTTTTTTGGAGCGGCACCATCATTCGGTGACCTTGTCATATACGCTTGAAGATGCTAAAATTCAGGTCAAGAAATCCACTTTTGATTTGGTGTTTGCCGATCTTAGGCTTCCAGATGGTGATGGGATTGCGCTATTGAACCATATCAAGACAAAAGATGCGACTGTTCCGGTAGTGTTGATGACGGGTTATGCCGAAGTGTCCACGGCCGTGAAGGCGATGAAGGAAGGTGCCTTTGATTATATCTCCAAGCCTTTTAACCCTGAAGAGGTTTTGCAAGTGGTCAAAAATGCACTTAAGGAAAAACAGGATATAAAAAAACCGAAAGAAGAGACAGCTTCGGTTCCAAAGCCCCAGTCTGCGGTAGCACCAGGATTTGTATCCGGTATAAGTGCTGCTTCTAAAGTATTGTATGACCATATCAATCTTGTGGCGCCTACAAGTATGTCGGTTTTGATTTCTGGCGAAAGTGGTACGGGCAAGGAGGTTGTGGCAAAAGCCATTCACTTAAAAAGCTCAAGAAAAAATAGACCATTTATTGCGGTCGATTGTGGCGCTATTCCAAAGGAAATCGCTTCCAGCGAATTTTTTGGGCATAAGAAAGGCTCTTTTACAGGGGCGATTAATGATAAAATTGGCCATTTTGAAGCCGCTAACCACGGGACACTTTTTTTGGATGAAGTCGGGAATCTATCTTACGAAAATCAAATACAATTGCTGCGGGCCCTTCAGGAAAGGCGGGTCAAGCCTATTGGGAGCAATGACGAAATTGAAGTAGATATCCGATTGTTGACAGCAACTAACGAAGATTTGTTGAAAGCCGTGGAGCAGGGTGATTTTAGAGAAGATCTTTATCACAGGCTGAATGAGTTTTTTATAAAAGTCCCCAATTTACAGGAACGTAGAGATGATTTGATCCTCTACGCCGATTTCTTTCTGGAGAACGCCAATCAGCAATTGAACAAATCCATCATCGGATTTTCTTCTGAGGTATTGAAAATATTCCAGAATTATACTTGGCCAGGCAATTTACGAGAACTTTCCAATGTCATCAAACGTGCGACATTGCTAACTTCTGGAGAGGTGATACAAAAAGAGGTGCTGCCTCCTGAGTTGTCCGCTGCACCCCCCAAAGAAGCTGAGCCACATTCTTTTTCTGCCAAGTCAAACGAAAAAGAGTTGATTGTAAAAGTCCTTCAAGAGGCAAATAACAATAAAACGAAAGCGGCAAAACTCCTCAATTTTTCAAGAAAAACGCTTTATAACAAACTTAAGGAGTATAATTTGGAGTAATGTATGCCTGCATGTCTTCATAAAAAGCCTTGAGCTCGAGCTCTAAAGCTTCCAAAAGCTCGCTATCCACAACTGTTGCATGTTCTAAAACTTCTAAATGTGGTACTACGGATTTGGCATTTAATTGCTTAAACATGGTCAGCATTCGATGGCTCAGATCGTTAATGGTTTTGATATCGTTTTGTTTTTGAGCCGACTTTAACTCGGCGATATGTTTTTTGGTGTCCTTTAGAAATATCTCCAACAGCGATTTTAACGCCTCCTCGTCATAATTTAAGAATCCAGCGATGGAATGCGTGTCAAAATACTCCGAACGGTAGGACGCCTTTTTAATGTCTTCTTCTGGTTTGGTGATACTTTCAGGAAACAATTCACTTAAAATATCAAACCAAATATGGGCCTCAAAAGGTTTGTAAACTACTTTAGAAAACCCACTTTCTATATAGTCCTCAGTATTGATGTCCATTCTCCCAGTCATCGCAATAATAGGCTGCTGCTCATAAAACGGTAATTGTTTGACGGTTTCCATAAAATGGAAGCCATTCATTTTTGGCAATTGAATGTCCGTTATGATCAGATCATAAGAGAGATCTTCCAATGCTGAAAGAGCAGCCTTGGCATCTTCAAAAGTATAGGTAGTTACTTGGTGCTGTTCCAAAATATCAGCGATGAGTTGGCGCAGTGACGCATCATCATCTACAACAACAGCCTTTAATTTGAAATTGGTGTTTTCAGGAATGGCGGGTTTTACCTCTACATCTTGATAAGAGAGTTTAACGGGAAAAGTAACTGTAAAAGTGCTTCCTTCTCCTGGAACGCTGTTCAAGGTCAATGAACCTTTTAACAGATTCATGAGTTTTTTTGAAATGGCCAATCCCAATCCAAAACCCGAATGTTTGGTGTTGCTGGGTTGGTTGACTTGGGTAAAGGCGTTAAAAATATCCTTTTGTTTCTCTTTACCAATGCCAATTCCAGTATCAGTAATGGTAATGGAGACCTTATAATTGTTGTAAGAGGAATGTAGTTTGGTAGTGATGCTAATGCTGCCTTCTTCGGTAAACTTGTATGCATTCCCGATCAGGTTATAAAGCACCTGTTTAATTCTAAAAGGATCGGAGACAATGGTGATATCAAGCGCTGGATCATGCTTGACGAGGAGAGCAATAGGCTTGTCGGCATAAATAGTCTTGATATTTGTACTGGTTTCGTCCAACACCGTTTTAAGATTAAACGGGATGCTTTCTATGGTGATATGACCATCTTCTAATTTAGAAAATTCCAAAAGGTCATCTACCAACTGACTCATATAGGTGGAGGCGTTTTTAATATGGTCTAAATAATTGTCTTCTTTTGCGTTTTGGGCTGTTTTTTGAAGCAATTCACTATAGCCCGAAATGGTACTTAAAGGCGATCTTAAATCATGACTCACCATATTGATCAGTTGTTCCCTACTTTTTAAAAGCGAATTGGTATAGGTGTTGGATTTTTCAAGTTCCTCCCGATAGCGTTGACTTTTCCAAAAATCGTTCAAAATAACAATGGAAAAAATGACCACTAAGATAAAACTGATGATGGCAGCCATATAGATAATGCTGGTACCGCGATCCAATGCATGTTGTCGTTGGGCAATGATGCTTTGGGACGACGCCACCATTTCTCGCTCTAAAGTGCGCAATAAATTCCGTAACTGTCGGGAGGTGTTCAAATCATTTTCAACCAATTCACGCTCCTTAAGCATTAACGATTGCTTTTGAGAAGCAACTTCCTGTTGAATTTTTCTCAACATGTTCCTTGAGGTGGTCACGATGGAATCAATTTGCTTTTGATCAACCTTACTCACGGAATCCTTTGCTTTAGATTCATTTGAAAATTGAATAAAACCTTCCAGAACTTCTTTTATTTTCGGATTGACTTCCGTCGGATTTTCCACATAATCCTCTATGGTCAATTTCCCTAAAATGGGATCAATGGACTTTAGTTTATTAATGGTCTGTTCAATTGATTTTTCAGAGGTATTGTTGTCTTTAAGGCGTCTCAGTTCGTTGAGGTCATGCTGTTTCTTATCAAAAATCACCCTCACACTGTCCAGCAGTGCCTTTTGATAATCGTCATTCACCAAAACACGTAAGGTGTCTATGGTGTTGATGAGACTGTCGTTCTGCGAAATATAGGCATTGAATTTTTCTGCAGTATTGAGTTGAAGTGCTGCTCTCGCCAAACTTTCATTCTCGTAGATGTCGGTGACCAAGCCACTTATCTTTATGAGTTTATGACGCTCCTTTAAATCGTCAGTTTGGGTTGCGGTGAAATTTCCCAATTCTGTAAAAACCAGCCATCCAGAAATTGCAGCTAAAATCCCAAGAGCGATATATCCAAAAAGCACTTTAAAAGTGATTTTCCTATTAGATGATCTCATATATTTATTTGAAAAGGTAAGGCAAGATAAAAAATGTCCGTCAATGCTGATGCCATTAAAACTATTTTATACCAAAAATTAAATATTCAAGTTTGTCCAATTAATTAAAATGTCCATAAAAGGAGATACGTTTAGTTTAATTACCTTTGAACCTTAATCATCTATTTCAAAACTTCCTTGTTGTATGAAACAACTTTTTTTATTAAGTCTTTTAATCTTTATGGGTTGTAAATCGGAACCAAAGACTGACGAAGCGACTTCTGAAAATCAGGAAAAATCTTATGTTATTACTGCAGAGGATATCGAAAAATTGGATTACACCGATTATATTTTAAGCCCAGACAGCAATCAGGCCATTTTAGATTGGCAAAAATTTCAAGATTTACAAGCACAGATAGAGCTTATGAAAAACGGAGATCTTTCGTTTTTTAGGGTTGAGAAAAAAATAATGGAAGAGTTTATTGCGGAATTGAAGTTACAACAGCCTCCCGTTGTTATAACACCTGCAATACGATCGCGAATGACCGTTTTGGAAACCAATTTGTTAAGGCTTCAAGATCTTGCCAATCTTGATAATATCAAGAAAACGGATCTTTTGGAGAGCATTAAGGAATTGTTAGTGGCCAATGTGAATCTTATCCTTCAAATCAACAAAAAGTTTGAAAAGGAAGCGCAGCAGATTGAGCTTCCGGTTAAAACGAATTAGCCGATGATTTGTTTATGGTGGTTAGTGGTGAGTGGTGAGTGGTGAGAGAGTGAGAGGTGAGTCAGATAATTTCGATAATTGGATATTTATAGAAAAGTTTAGAATGTTGAACACAGAATGTTGAATATCAAATATCGAAGTTTAAATGGCTCTAAACTTCGAACTTCGAACTTCGAACTTTGAACTGAAACATGAAAACATGAAACTGAAACCTGAAACGTGAGAGGTGAGAGGTGAGTCAGATAATTTCGATTTCTTTAGAGACGTTTTGAATATTGAACACAGAATGATGAATATCGAAATAGAGGGATTAGAGAGTAGAGGGTAGGGAATAGCCAGTATAGAAAGAGGATTATGAGTGATTAATGATTGAAGATTGTTGATTTTTGAACAATGATCAACTCTAATCAGAGATGTTCATTCGAAACTTTGAACTTCGAACTTTGAACTTGAAATTTGCAATCCCCTCTTTTCTCTTAATCTTTTGTTAATATGTAACAATTGCGATGAACAAGCTTCATATTAATAACTAATTTTATTCAAATTAAACATTTAAACACTATGAAAACCAATCTTAAGTATGCATTGGCGACTACCGGTTTAGTATTTGTAACCATCGTTGGTTGTAAAGAAGAACCAAAGGAAACCGTCATGGCAGAAGAAAAAATTCCAGGAATCGTACTTGAAAACATGGACACATCTGTGAGTCCAAAGGACGATTTCTACAATTATGTCAACGGAAATTGGGCAAAAAACAATACCATTCCGGATGACGAAACCCGTTGGGGTGGTTTTGGAGTTTTGCGAAAAGAAACTCGTCAAGATGTTCTGGACATTGTAAAAAACGCTCACGAATTAGGCACCTATGCCGATGGCACGGATCAAAAGAAGGCTTTATTGCTCTTTCAAAGTGAGTTGGATTCAGTAGCACGAAACAATGCGGGTATTGAACCACTCAAACCATTGTTGGAAGCCATTGATGGCATCAAAAACTTGAATGACATGCAAACTGTTTACGCCACTGTGGATGGAGTAGGCGCGCCGTTTGCAGGACTTGGTGCATCACCAAATCTTAATAACAGTAGCATGAATATGGCTTGGATATATCCTGGAAGCCTTGGATTACAAAGAGACTACTATTTGGATCAAGATGCCAAATCAAAAGAAATCAGAGGTCAATATATCGATCATATTACCAGAATGCTTCAATTTATCGATTATGATGAAGCAACAGCAAAGGCAGCGGCTAATAAGATACTTACAATGGAAACGAAATTGGCTGAGCCAAGATTGGATAAAGTAGCCATGAGAGATGCACGTAATTATAACAATCCGATTCCTTTTGCAGATCTACAAAAAATGACCCCAGCGGTCAACTGGCAAAAATTGGTAGATGACTTGGGCATTGAAAAAAAGATTGACACAGTCAATATCATGCAGCCAAAATATATGGCTTCATTGCAAAATTTCTTAAAACAAACCCCAATTGAAGATATCAAAACCTTAATGGTTTGGAATACGCTTAATGGTTCTGCAAATTATTTATCTACGGAAATCGAAAAAGCAAATTGGGATTTTTATGCAAAAACGCTTAATGGTGCACAAAAGCAACGTCCAGCTGAAGAGCGTGCTTTAGGAACCGTTGATGGTGCCGTGGGTGAAGCTATTGGGAAATTGTATGTGGAAGCGAAGTTTCCACCAGAAGCAAAAGCTAAAGCAGAAGAAATGATTGCTGATGTTATTGAAGCCTTCCAAAATAGAATCAAGAAATTGGATTGGATGACCGAAGATACTAAGGAAAAAGCAATTGAAAAGCTGGATAAATTTACCGTTAAGATTGCCTATCCTGATGAGTGGGAAGATTATTCGAATCTTGAAATAAAAGAAGGCAATACTTATGCTGAAAACATGAGAGCTGTTGGCACTTGGGCAAGAGAGAAAAACTTCTCAGAAATCAATGAGCCAGTGGATAAAAAGAGATGGGGAATGGCACCACAAACTGTGAATGCTTATTTCAATCCGCGTAACAACGAGATTGTCTTTCCAGCCGCTATTTTACAACCGCCTTTTTACAATTACACTGCTGATGACGCCGTAAACTATGGTGGTATCGGTGCGGTAATCGGACATGAGATTTCCCATGCGTTTGATGATTCGGGCGCACGTTTTGACGGGGATGGAAATTTGAGAAATTGGTGGACAGATACAGACTTAGAGGAATTTACCAAACGTGCTGATGCCTTGGCAGAACAGTACAGTGGTATTGAGGTTTTAGACAGCGTCTTCATCAATGGTAAATTTACGTTAGGAGAAAACATTGGTGATCTTGGTGGAGTTCTTGGTGCTTATGATGGTTTACAGTTACATTTCGAGAAACACGGACGTCCAGAAAATATTGACGGATTTACTCCAGAACAACGTTTCTTCATGAGCTGGGCAACAGTATGGAGAACCTTAATCAGAGAAGATGCCTTGAG
Organism: Gelidibacter pelagius; assembly: GCF_017581925.1. GTDB lineage: Bacteria > Bacteroidota > Bacteroidia > Flavobacteriales > Flavobacteriaceae > Gelidibacter > Gelidibacter pelagius. Next base: position 71,448 of record NZ_JAGEVG010000020.1, read on the forward strand.
AACTCAGATAAAAACTGATCCACATTCTCCAGGGGTTCAAAGAGCAACGCAGCCTTTAAAAAATATTGATGCGTTTTATGAAGCTTTTGATATCAAGGAAGGTGACCCAATGTATTTGGCACCTGAAAAACGCGTGAGAATTTGGTAAAATTCTGAATACGATTATAAATAAAAAGCAGCCTCGTCATGAAGCTGCTTTTTCATTTTATATTGTATAATGTTATTAATCCTCTCCCTTGGTACGTGATAATAAAGCTTCTTTACTGATTCTTGCCAAATTAAAATTAGGGTCAATGGCAAGCGCACGATTTAAAGTTGCTATCGCAATTTCCTGATTGGCATCTTTGTCTTCACTAAAGGTAAGAATAGCTTTTAGATATAAAAACCCGGCTCTCAGAGAGGTTTGATAAGGCTGTTGAGTTTCATAGAATGTACGTCTCATCTCATCCGTTACATTTGCCAGACCGTATTCAACTTTTTCCTGAGCTCCAGCTATATCGCCGGTTTGAAGTAATAAATCGGCTATTTCGTATGCTAATATTGGGCTGGCTTCTTTTTTATAAAGTTTATTATAAAATTCCAAAGCACGTGCACGTTCACCCAATGCGTTTAAAGCAATAGCCTTAATTTCTGTGTTTAAATCAGAATCTGTACCACTCGCTTCAATGCCAATAGTGTTTAAAGCCTCCATGTTTCTACCTTCAGAAACATAAACATAGGCTAAAGTATCTTTTCTGGCCTGGCTTGGAGCAAGCACATCCAAGTGCGTCATGGCGTTGATGACACCTTGAATGTCACCTTGCTTTTTCATTTGTTCATAGTACTTTTCAAAGTGTTTTTGAAGGTCTGTCTTGGTTTGGGCAGCGATGTTTAAAGAACTCATCACAACCACAAGTAGCATTAGTTTTTTCATTTTCAAATTAGATATTCTTGCCTTTAAATCAGGCCGTTATTTAGTTAATTGCGCCAAATCTATAAAAATAAATAAAACAAACTCTTAAAAGCTTGCTAATTGTTACAGTTGGTGCTGAAAGTCGTATTTCAAAATCCGTTCCACTTTTTCGCTGGATATTATTTTTCCATTACTATGACCAGATAGATCAAATTGTGGAATTGGTAGATTTTGCGATTTACAAAGTGATGTATAATACGCTTTTCTTGTAGGATGTTGAGGTGCTGCGGCATTGAAGTCAGTATTCCAGTGCTTATTTAAGAGAATGGTTTTTATAATGGCAATACAATCCTCTTGATGGATTAAATTGATCGGGCCTTCAGGATTTTTCACGTTAGTCTTTCCCGATAGGAATTTCGCAGGGTTGCGACCGTCGCCAATCAAACCACCAAATCTTAAGATAGTCGTTTTGAAATTGGAATTTGATTTAAAAACTTGTTCAGCACCGATAAGCTGTTTTGCAGATGCCGATTGACCATTTGTTGGGCTTTCTTCAGTAATTATCGGCATCGAAACATCATCTTCATAAACGGCAGTGGAACTCACATAAAGTACGTTCTTGATAGTGGAGCTTTCAATATGCTTACAAAGCATTTCCATTTGCTTTACAAAGTTAGCTTCAGGATTCTTTCGTAATCCAGGCGGAATATTGATAATGAGACCCGCGCTGTCTTTTAAACACGCGTCGATTGTTCCCTTAATACCATCATCAGAAATAGAAACCAAAAATGGAAGGATCCCCACTTTTTTCAATACCTCCATTTTGTCAGCAGAAGTCGTTGAACCTTTTACGGAGTAACCATTTTTAATGAGTTCCATAGCAAGTGGCAGACCTAACCATCCACATCCAATAATACTAATAGGTTTATTCAAAAGTGATTGTTTTCTTTATGATAATAGCGTCATTTAAAACAAATGGTTTCGGAATCATCGATTTTGGTCGTTTACTAATTTGAAACAAATCATTTTCCAATAAGTCAAAAGACACTTCAAAAATCTCAAAAGTAGTTTTTTGCGAGGCAGGAACGGTAAAGTTCAATTCGATGGCTTTTTCTTCGGTAACCATATAACTGAACAATCTATTTTTAATACGATGATTAAAAACATAATTTTCACCGTCATCTTTTGCGATCTCCAGTCCGTTGATATTAAAGCTTAGGAAGGTGTTGGGCGTATCGGCATAAAACTCTAAGGTGTTGACCGCACGTTGCGGCGAGACAAAGACTTGGAAGTGCCTCACGTCTCCAATAATAGTATCCTTCTGTTTGTCAACATAAGGTTTTTTGAGAGGCTTTAGTGCCGCTTTTTTACTGTAAGACAACTTGGTGCCGTACTTACTATCAAAGTTGATGCTGGAAGCGTCAAAGGCCTCAGGTTCATTTGTGAGGTAGGCCTTGGTCCAATCATCCAAAGTTTCATCATAAGTTGCCCATTGTGCTGTGTCATTATCGGCGTCATACAAATAGATAAGACTGTTTGGTTTCGGACGCTCTTCATTGAAATTTGATGTGGTATGTGCTGCAATAAAAAACCCGACAGCAGCAATCAGCAGAAGGTAAGCCCATCTCTTTTTATAACGTGAAAATCCGAAGACGGTAATGCATAGTGAAAACATGATGGATATCAAAAGCGTGGTGGCGACAATGGTTTTTAAACCCAGTCCCACCGGAAACATTTTAAGAAATGGCGACATGATCATTAAAAGCGGAAAGAGCAAAAAGGTCATCAACAGAATGTCGGGACGTTTTTGTCTTACCAGAACAAAAAGACTGATCAATCCAAAATACACCGGGATGATAAAAAAGCTGGCGCCTTTAAGCATGAATGCCAGAGCGGTACATATAATTAGCCATAACAGTAATGGTGGAACCGCTAAGCTCGCTGTGTTTTCTGGTTTATAAACTTTATTATAAAGCCACATACAAACGCTTGTTGAAAGAAGTGCGAAGGCCCAAATATAGAGATGGCCATTATACGGAAAGCCATGAAGGATTTCTGCGTATTGCGGATAGATAATTAAAAGCAATTTCCATCCAAAATAGCCAATAACACCGTTGATGAGCAAGGCGCCAATCCCCGGAAGGAAAGCTAATGCCATATGTTTGGAGTTTAAACTTCTTTTTTTAATGCCGTAAAATACCAAAGCAAAAAATATAAGCCACGCCAAAATCAGCATTGGAACGATCCATGAATTTGGATAAGTGATCATTTTAAAGAGTGGTACATTAAAATAAACCGAGTCTTTATCACTTTTTAAACTGCTGAGGTCGGCATCTGAGAAATAGGTGAGCAAAGGCATCAGATAACTGCCTTGATGCTCTAAAGTTTTTCTGTCCAATCGATCATAAGTATCTAAGGCCGTATGGTAATCAAAGTGATCATCAATAAAGGCGAAGTTTAAACCGTCTATATCACCATCTTCCCTAAAATACGTCAGATCTGTATCGTTAGGCAACATTTTATAGATGCTATAGGCCAAAGAATTGGCTACAGGATAATCAGGATTTGCGGCTTTAAATCCGTTGATCAGATTTTGATTGCCACCATTGGTTTCAATCAGCATATAACTTGGTCCGCCACTGCCACGAGCTTCAAAATTCAGTACGAGCCCTATATCTTTGGCCCATGGGTGTTGGTTTACAAAAATATCGGCACCATTCAGCCCGAGTTCTTCGGCATCTGAAAAAAGGATGATGATATCATTTTTAGGGGTTTTTCCTTCGCTCAGAAAGGCACGAATCCCTTCCAAAATAGTGACTACGCCTGAGCCAGCGTCACTTGCACCATAAGACGCATGCGATTTGCTGTCGTAATGTGTGAGTAACATTAAGGCTTTGGAGTTATCGCTGCCTTTAATGCGTGTTAATATATTTTTGGGTTTGACAATACTTCCCCATTTTTTATTTTGGCTATAAGCCTCTTGGATTTGAGTTTCGAGACCTAAATCATTCAATGCCTTGACCAAATAATTTTTGACTACTTCATGTTCTTCAGAACCAACATAATGCGGTTTTTTGGTAATGTTTTTAAGGTGTACCAAGGCGCGTTCAGAAGAAAATGCGGTGGATTCGGTATTTAAATCGGAAATTTGAGATGGCATTAATGCGAAAAAACTCCAATAAATGGCTAAAATAATTAAGACGACGGCAATAGCTTTTTTGAGCATAGGGAAAGGTTTGGTTGGTAGGATAAAACTACAAAATTAATTTGGTGTAAATGAGTGTTAGGTTAAATGACTAATTTTTGTTAAATTTAAAGTTCACTAAATCATAAAATTATGGCTATCAAGAGTTTTCAAGGATCACGAAGGCAACAGCAAAAAGTTACCGAGCAGTCGCCGTTTAGAGTTTGTGATTATATGACAAGAGATTTGATTACGTTTAGAACGGATCAAAAGATATTTGAGGTGGTCGAGATTTTGATCAAACATAAAATTTCAGGAGGCCCTGTGGTTAATGATAATAATGAATTGGTTGGGATTATTTCTGAAGGCGATTGCTTAAAACAGATCAGTGATAACAGATACTACAATATGCCCGTCGAAAAAGATACGGTTGGAGAACGTATGATGACCAATGTGGATACATTAGATGGCAACATGAATGTTTTTGACGCAGCCAGTATTTTTTTAGAGTCCAAACACCGTAGATTTCCGATTCTTGAAAATGGAAAATTAGTTGGACAAATCAGCCAAAAAGATATTTTAAAAGCGGCTTTGGAGATGAAAGGAGAGAACTGGAATTCAACAATAAAGTAATGTAATTTGAAACGAATTAACTCTCCCGTTTCACCAATGCATAAAAATCTCCTTCAAGTGGTAGATAGCCTTGATCGTATACAAAGTAATACACGGTGCCAACCTTAGTGGTGTAAATGCTTGTGAAATAATTAAAATCAAAACCTTTTTCAATCAGTTTCCCTCGGGAAACTTTTGTTTTTTGCTCAGGATTTAAGCCTTCCAAAATCCGATAGTTTTTGCGCAGCCTGTTATTCGTATTTCTGATCAGGTTTTTATTGTCCTTGTTGATGGTGTTGTTATAGGAATTTCTACAGGCATCACTGCAGAATTTTTTATCGGCTCTCCCAACAATTTTCTCACCACATTCTAAACACTTTTTGCTCATAATTTAGAAGTTAACAAAGAACAAGATACAAATTATTCCTATTGGATAATTTATAAGCCTTTGGATAAAATAAGTGTATTGGTATTATTCACTTTTTCAAATACCTCTGTGTGATACATATGGGATTTTAAAAACTCTATGACCTCTTTTAGAGCACCGCTTTTGGTCTTATTTAAAGAAGCGTTAAATAAAATGGCTCCATTTGTTGATGAGGCCTTGAGAATGTCCATCCAAAATGGTATTTCCAAAAATGCTTTTGGCACAGCAATATCAATGAATAAGTCGATGATGATCAAATCAAATTGAGTGCTATTTAACTGCATGAAAACTAAGGCATCCTCACAAACAATTTTTAAATTTTCATCTTCCTTGAGGCCGAATTCATTCTTGGCAATTTCTATGACGGTCGGATCAATATCTACTGCGGTGATTTGTTTAGAATAAGAAAAATCCTTCCGAAGGGTCTCAACGACACTTCCACCGCCGAGACCTAAAAGTAAAACGGAATTCACTTTGTTCAAATCGATGTGGTCCAATCCAAACTTCAAAATCCTTTGAAGAGAACCATAAGAATAATTGGCGTTTTTGGTATTGAGATGCTTTTTGCCATTGTACCAGGTAATTTCCAAGGTGCCACTAAATTTAGACTGAATTTTCTTGGTAATCGGATAGAGGTAGCTTAGAAGTTTGGCCATAGTATAAATATACGTTTTTTAGGCAGGTAATTTTATCAAAAAATTGTTGAAAAATTGAAATGTTTGCGTTTTTATCTCATAAAAATGCATTTCATAGATGTTTGAGGTGGTGATTCGACACTTTTTTCGTATATTTGTATCAACATGCTTACCCCGCTTCCCGTTAAGATCAGCGCGCTCAGGGTAAGCTTTTTACTTTTATATGGCTAAGATTTCTTATAATAAGCCTGCTTTAACCTACGCTGAGCAAATCACTCAATTACAAGACAGAGGTCTTGAGATTCTTAATTTAGAAAGAGCAAGTCATTTATTAGAAAGCATAAGTTACTATAGACTTAGTGGCTATTGGTATCCAATGCTTATAGACAAGGCAAATCACAAGTTTAAGCCTAATTCTACTTTTCAAAATGCTTTCGATATTTATTGCTTTGATAGAAAACTCAGAGTTTTAGTTATCAGAGAATTAGAAAAGATTGAAGTATCGATAAGAGCTAAGATGATATATGTTTTATCTCATGAGTATGGAGCTTTTTGGTATCAAAATTCTTCACTTTTTAAAAACCATATTAAGCATAGTAAAAGCTTAGGAACTTTACAGAATGAATACCACAGAAGTGATGAGGAGTTTATAGAGGCTTTTGCAAGCAAATACTTAGATCCATTACCCCCAAGTTGGATGATGTTGGAAATTACATCCTTTGGTACAATGTCATTTTTATATAGCAATTTAAAAGGAGGGAGAACCAAAAGAGCGATAGCAAACTATTTTGGGCTAAATGACAGAACTTTTGTTTCTTGGATGCATAGCATTGTTTATTTAAGGAATGTTTGTGCGCATCACTCTAGATTATGGAATAGAACAATGAGTATACAACCTATTAAACCTCAAACAACATTAAAACCTTGGATAAAGGATGATGATATAAGTAATAAAAAAGCTTATTTTATATTATCGATGATTTTGTTTCTAATGCAAACTATAAATCCAAATAACACTATAGTTGAAAGATTTAAAGCTTTACTGAGCGAATATGAGAACATTGATATAAATGCTATGGGGTTCTCTTCGTCATGGCAAGATGAAAGTTTATGGCAATGAAAGTGATCACATTCTCTTAACGATGTGACCTCAACCATGGATTAAAGTACCCGTTCACTTCCAAAAAATACAAATTTCTCATTTCAATTTTAAACTTTTATGTAAGGTTGTGTATAACTACATTTTTCACTCACTTTAAACATCCGTTTCCAAACGACTACAAACATTTACAAACGAGTTTAAATAGTTAATGACCGAATAACATTAGGAAGCCGTCGCATCTTTGTGATGTTGAATTGACCGAACGATATTCAATAGTATTAACTGTTTAACCTTTAAATTTTAGAAATCATGAACGCATTAAGAAACACAGTACAGTTGATTGGAAGATTAGGACAGGATCCTGAAATTGTAAGCTTTCCTGACGGAAACAAATTGGCAAAATTCTCTATGGCTACAGACGACAGCTATAAAGACAAAAACGGCACCAAAGTGGAACGCACCTATTGGCACAACGTTGTGGTACGAGGTGGATTGGTAAACGTTGTAGAAAAGTATGTTGCCAAAGGCAAGGAAATCGCCATCGAAGGTAAATTGACCAACCGTTCTTGGAATGACAAAGACGGCAAGAAACAGTATATGACCGAGATCCACTGTAATGGCCTGTTGCTATTGGGAGGAAAGTAGGAATTAAAATTCCAATTTCCCCTGTCTGCCGACTGGTAGAAAATTCCAAATTCCGATGTGCGACCATTGGAATTTGGGATTTTTTTATTCCCACCAGTGGGTTTTATGACTCCGATACTTATCTTGATCGAAAAGATAGTTCCGTGTTCATACCTCTCAAACTTGATCCAAGGTTCTCGATTGGGGTTTTCAACCATCCATATCTTACCTTATAAATCACCCTTTAAATCCAAAAGAATAAGCTCAAGTTTTTTTAATAGTAAATAAGGCTGTAAATTTCATTTTTGGTAAAAATTTGAAATTCATGAAATTATATATCCTTGTTTTATCCGTCGTTCTTAGTTTGTTTTCCTGTGCAGGAAATGAAAATTTACAATCTCCTGATGAGGTATTGTCAAAGACTTCGGAAAAACTCAATACATGGGAGACCATAAGTTTTACTGCATCAACAAAAAGTCCATCCAGGCCGTCGACCCAAACCATTTACAAATTAAAGAGGGTTAATTACGAGCCTCATTTAAAATTATTCTTTTTCAAGGAAATGAACCAAGAAACAGCCATCTACTACAAACTCGCATCTTTGGCTGTGGTAGAAGATAAAAAGAATAAAATAACAATATTTGATTATGGCAAAGACCGCTCCATTCCAAGGTATTTAGAGGCTTATATGGGGGACGACGATAATCTATTGGTGACGGCAAGACTAATGAATCAATTCAAAGAAGACATCGTCTACGTTGAACAAACGAATTTTAATGACAGACATGCTTATGTTTATACTTTTGATAAATACAAAATTTGGATAGACGCCAAATTGGCGACTCCTTTAAAACTTGAAATAGCTAATGGCACATCAGGTAAGAAAGAAATAGTGTATGACGGGCTTGTATTTAATGACCCCATGGATGACGATACTTTTACTCATGAAGAGAAGGAAGGCTATGTCTCCTCTGTTTTCGGCATTAAAAAAGAGCCAATGCTCAATGTAAAAGCACCCGATTGGAGCTTGTTGGATTTAGATGGCAAAAAAGTATCTTTAAGTGATTTTCGAGGCGCTCCGATATTTTTGGAAGCCTGGACCTCTTCTTGCGACCATTGTATGGCGTCCCTTCCAAAAGTCAAAGAAATCGAAAATGAATTTGGCGGCAAGGTGAAGGTCATCACGGTGAATTTTGATTATGACCTAAATGAAACCAAGAAAACGGTTAAATCTGAAGGACTCAATTATATGGTTTTACAAGGTGATGCCATCTTTGATCAGCATTATGATTTGCGTTCGTTTCCATCTTATTTTGTTATCAATAGTGAGGGCACCATAGTGTATTCAGAACGCGGTACTATTATAGGCAAAAAAGCCAATGCGCTTTTTGAGGCGCTTAGGCGGGTAGAATAGATTTTAGCTTTGTCAATACATACTTCTATTAGCCGTTAGTTTCGGTTCACTAAAAATAAGACTATCAGAATTCGCCTACTAAAATGCCCTGCTAATTCTGACCGTTTAGGTAAATTGTAAAAAGGTCGTTATAATTTGATAAGAAATTAATATCTTGATAAAAATTGTAAGGTTATGAAAGCATTAGAAATTAAAAAAAAATTAATCAACGAGATTAACCAATCTGAGAATAAGAGTTTACTTGAGGAGTTCTATCGATTCCTTAACCTTGAGAATGAAATTCAAGAGACATATAAACTTAATTCGGAACAGAAATCTGCAATTGCTGATGCTCGGAAACAAATAGCCCAAGGCGATTACTTGACAAACGAAGAATCAAATCAAGAAATTGACGAATGGTTAAACAAATAATTTGGTCAAGAAGGGCACAGACTGATAGAAAAGAGATTCTCAAATATTGGAATAAGAGAAACAAATCCAAATTGTTCAGTAAAAACTTAACGAACTTTTTAAAGAGGCTGCTAAATTAATTGCGGAACATCCTGAAATGGGAAAACCTACCGACATTAAAAATGTCCGAAGTAAAATTGTGAGGGATTATTTGATGATTTATGAAGTCAATGATAAAGACCAGTTGTTAATCTTGACGATTTGGGATAGTAGACAAAGCCCCAGAAGATTGGAGAGAATATTGCCAAAATAGTCTTCAACTGGCAATTTATAAAAAAAAGCGTAATTAGTTATTGTGCAAAATGGTACGGAGGCATATGGAGTCGCCAAACTTTTACATTTACGGTTGTTTATATTTTGAATTGGGAGGCAGTAGTCTTTCGGTGAACTTATTTAGAGAAAAAATTACAACCAAAACTTCAAAATCAGCCTATTTTAGACCGTATGATAATCTCTCATTTTCCACCCCCATGGAAGGTCAAATCAATTACAATGGCGCCTTGCAAATATTAGAAAGCTCTTCATTTATCTCAAACACTTTTCCTCTAATATCTGAATATCCAAATTCTCCCAAACGTGCAGAATGCATTTTGAGATAGTTCTCTGCATTTTCTCGTGTATCGAACATATAAACGCCTCCGGCCATTTCGTCTTGATTACTTTCTGTCCAGAATTTCCAGATAAAACCAGGTTCCTTGTTAATACTTTGTGCAAGCTCTTTCATTTGACTTGCCATTTCTTTTCCCCAAACGTCTTTATGTGGAAAATCTACGTGCATGATTACTGCCATAATATTTTAGTTTTAAATTAATTGTAAAGTTAGAGATAAGTAATTGTTTATCAACTATAGGTTTCCTTCAAGAAACTGGTTTTTAAGAGAATATTATCCGTTTCCAAACGACTACAAGCATTTACAAACGAGTTTAAATAGTTAATAACCGAATATCATTAGGAAGCCATCGCATCTTTGTGATGTTGAATTGACCGAACGATATTCAATAATATTAACTGTTTAACCTTTAAATTTTAGAAATCATGAACGCATTAAGAAACACAGTACAGTTGATTGGAAGATTAGGACAAGATCCAGAAATCGTAAGTTTTCCTGACGGAAACAAATTGGCAAAGTTCTCTATGGCCACAGACGACAGCTATAAAGACAAAGATGGCAACAAAGTGGAGCGCACCTATTGGCATAATGTTGTGGTGAGAGGTGGATTGGTAGAAATCGTAGAAAAATATGTCGCCAAAGGCAAAGAGATTGCCATAGAAGGTAAATTGACCAACCGTTCCTGGGATGACAAAGATGGCAATAAGCAGTATATCACAGAAGTTTTCTGTAATGAACTGCTGTTATTGGGAGGGAAGTAAGAACTTCCTGGCTGCCGACAGGCAGACAAATCCCAAGTTTAAAATTTCAAACTTTAAATTCCAAATTCCAATGATCTTCTATTGGAGTTTGGAATTTTTTTAGTGAAAACCCTGTCTGCCGACAGGCAGGCAAAACTTAAAAGCGAAGCGCATTAGGTTTTGATGGTTGAACTAATCCCGCTAAAAAGCGCATGAGCGTCAACCTAATTTTTAAAAAAGAGCACTAATTATATTTTAAAATACTGATTGTCAGAAGAGTATTTATCTTTACATAAATTAAT
>NZ_JAGEVG010000021.1 GCF_017581925.1 Gelidibacter pelagius
AGGATCTGTGCTGTCATTAAACGACAGGAACCATATGTGAAAAATTTGGCTTAATTTTTTCATTTTTCATTTGCTTTTAACATGGAAATCCATCCCTTCATTCCATTTCGGTGCTTTCATACTTTTTACCAAAAGCTAAGGAACCGATTCTGAATGACTCATAACAACTTGTTTTTTAACAGTTCCAACAATAAGTTTTTTAATTATGTTTCATAAAACCGATCAAGCTCAGTCTTTTTAATTTTTTATTTCTAATGAAATAGAACAATTTTTAAGTCCTGTTATTTAGTTTTGAATGCTGCCAATTTCTTACCATAATAACATAGAACCATTTACTTATTATATCCTGAGCGTTTTCCTTTTTTTTTTGAGTGATCGTATCAAAGCTTCATAATAGCCAACAATTTTTGTCTATACACTATGAACACAATTCACTATCACCATCTTTTAATTCATTTACTTCCCATAGTGCCTATCGCTGTTACCTTTTTCGAATACCGAAACCAAAATTTAGATCGAGTAAGGATTTATAAAAGGGAGGCACGACCGGTTATGCAGTCCGTCTCGAGCTAAATTTTAAACTTTGTGAAGAAAATGGAATAGTGATTACTTGTTTAAGCGGACGCTATTCCAAAGTTGACCAATGGCTAATCGCGAGAATACAATTCATAATATTACGATACATTTATACGGTAAATCCCTAAACTTTGGAATTGGGTCCAAGACTTTTCAGGGAAGCGCTTTTCCCGAAATGGAGCTTTTCGCGTAATGGAGTGGCACAGGGCTGAGTGGGTCTCACCAATAGATTCCTATAATTTCCAGATATCTCTCAACCTAAGTTCGATATAAGGATTTAGCAAAAAAGAACCAATTGCGTTGTGTTTTCGGTTCCAAACTTTATACTCGGTTTTTTTTCTTGAAAAGAATAAGCAATTAGACTGGCGATTAAATTTGTAATAAAATTGGCAAAATTCCTATGTATAGAATGCTCAGCTCGGGCGATGTTCTTTAATTGGTCGTTAATGGTCTCTATTACCGAACGTTTTCTGAGCAATATTTTCTCCCTCATGGTCATCATCACATTTTTCATGTTATTCCCAATCCAGTTACCAAGTGCAGTCCCTGATCGAACAATAGGGCAGCAAGCTCCTTTGAGAGATAGCCCTTGTCAACATATAGGCTACAGAATATCTTCTTTAAAAAGTTTTCTTCATTTAGAGATGTCCTGTCATCTACATTGGCTTGGGTTATGACAAAGTCGAGCAGTTCGCCCTTATCGTTTATGATGATGTGAAGCTTAAAGCCATAGAACCAGCCCATTGTTGATTTGCCTATGGTCGCTATGCCCTTAAAAACCATATTCTGATTTATCCGTTTGTTACCACAGGCATGGATGGGCGCGGAATCCACAAACGGTCCCCTGTACACTTACCCAAACAACAGATCTACATAGGGTCAGCGGGAGTATGTTGGATTGCATCAATTCAACAAAACAGTTGAAGGAAACGGTAATTGGGAACTCATCCTGAGCTGATTCTGAACGTAATGAATATAAAAGTGCTTAAAGGCCCTAATGCCGCTCAAATGGAACAGAACTGCAATGGTGACTATCTCACTGGTCGACATTGTGAATTTACGTTTTCTTGTCATTTTTCCTGTAGAAAGTTGTCTCTTTTGCAGTGCAGGATCAAAAACAAGGCAAAATCATCGATAGAACAAAACATCTTAGTAATTTTATTTTTTAAAATCATAAACAGAATATCTTTTAGCGCACTGTAAATCAACATTTTATTATACTAAATATTCTGCTTTTCTATGCTAAACAAACCTATTTCCTACGTCGAACTCAGGTTTAAATGGAATTGCGATTTGGCGGACGCTATTTCCAATTTTAGATAAGGAATGAAAGTGTTCCTGCCCGGCGTAGCGAAAAGGATTAACGGAATGGAAAGCTGAAATTGGGGATTGTGTCCAAGACTTTTGTAGGGAAGCTGTTTTCCTGGAATGGAGCTTTTCGAAAAATGCAAGGGGAATGGCTTCCCGTGTTATGAGAACAAAATGTTCTAGTTTAACCGAGGTTAAGCGGACGCTACTTCAAAGTTGGAGGTTGCAATGCCTGTACCGAGTTCAATCGAAGTAGAGTTTGACCGCTTCCCGACCTTTTTCGGGAATGAGCGGGCAAGCGGAATGTAAATCGTAGACTTTGGAGTTGGGTCCAAGACTTTTTAATGAAGCGCTTTGCCCGGAATGGAGGTTTCCGCGGAATGGAGCGGCAATGGGCCGATTGGGTTATAAAAACTAAAAGACATTGTTAGCTGTAGATACTTAAAGACAAAAATCTGCTGTTAAATTAATATTTTTGAATTACTCCAATTTTAAGAAATTACCCAACTAGAAACATAGGGAAAGATTTAATTTTTGGTCAAAGTAATCTCCACATCTATTAAAGCATTAATATTCATCGGTTTAAGTAAATTTTTTCTGAGTACTTTATAGGTATAGGAGTCCATATAACTCAAATAACCTGATTTTCTGTTTCCTCGGAAATGCGAAAGCGGATAGCCAGTAATTATGACAAGCAAAAGAACACACTAGTAACGTATTCAAAATCGTTTTTATTTTGCAACACCTGAGGGAAAAACAGTATTAGCTGGCGCCGATTTTTTAATTCAACCGCTTTGTCACTTCACCCATTGATCGACAAATTGGTCATATACTTCTCTATAGGTTGAACCTACGGAAATGTTCTTTTTGCCTATGCGAACGGAGTTTTTCAAAAGGGCATCTACTCGGGCAAAAGAAATGATATAAGACCGATGAATTCTCAAAAAGCCGGTGCCACTCAGTTTTTCTTCCAGTTTTTTTAAGCTGATCAAAGACAATAAAGGAGAAGTACTGCTCGATAAATGAATTTTTACATAATCTTTATACCCTTCAATATAAAGAATGTCATCAATCTCTACCCGTATAATTTGGGTATCTACCTTTACAAAAATAAAGGATGGATTTTCAAGGAGCTGATTCTGTTCCCGATCCGATTGATCTTCCATACGATGTCTCACTTTGGTCACTGCTACCAAAAAATCTTTATAATCAAAAGGTTTTAGTAAATAGTCCACAGCATTCACGCGATATCCTTCGAGTGCGAATTGGCTATAAGCAGTTGTAAAAATGAAAAATGGCGTATTCTTAATGTTGTCTTCCGAAAGTATGCGCGCCAGTTCCATTCCCGTAAGATCAGCCATTTGAATGTCCAACAATAGCAGTTCAACCTTGTTCGAATGCAGATAATTTAGAGCATCGATACCATTATCAAAATCCGCTACAAGCTCTAAAAATGGCGTTTGCCTTACAAATGCACTGATCATTTTTAACGCCAACGGTTCATCATCAAGGGTAATACATTTAATTTTCATCTAAGTCAATTTTAAGCCATACTTCAAAACCTTTTTTCTGACGAATAGATAATTCATATCTGTTCGCGTAAAGTAGCTCTAGCCGGCGCCGTGTATTTTTTATGCCTATTCCGGGCTGTTCCTTTTGACTGAAATCATCTAAAACCTTGTTGTCAAACAGTTTGTTTTTTGATTGAAAAATCAGCTGAGAATTTTCTTGGACAATCGTTATGGATATCGGACTCTCGGTCTGGGTACTCACGCCGTGTTTAAAGGCGTTTTCAATAAACGGTAAAAATAGCATTGGTGCAATTTTTTTTTCTGGGGAATTGATATGCGCCGCAAAATCAATATTGACACAATGGGAAGAACGCATTTTCATCAAGTCAAGGTAGTTTTTTATAAACTTGATTTCCTCGACCAGCGTGGTGCTTTCATCAGAAGTGGTGTACAAAACATAACGCATTATTATTCCCAGTTTCTTCAATGCACTTCTGGATTTTTCGACATCGATGTAGGTCAAAGCATTGATTGTATTCAGGCTGTTGAAAAAGAAATGCGGATTGATCTGCGATTTTAAGAAAGATAGTTCCATTTCCACTTTGTCTTTTTCTGCCCTTAAACGAATACTTTTTTCTTCCTCCCATTTTTTCACCAAGATGTTGGCGATGTTCACGCCAAGAACCAATATTTCGACTAGAAAAATATAAAACGACACAAAAACCCCACGATTTCCGTGTTGTTGTTTGATCACTTTATTACCAGCCATTTTTGCAAAAGCTTCAGCAATTTGCAGCCAAGTTTCGGCTTGGCGCAGCACAACGATAATTAAAATACAGCATAAAAATAAAATCAGGTAATACCGAAAAAATTTTCGTTGAAAGAGATAGGCAGGAGCCAACCATTTTATATTGATAAAAGTAAGACCAAGTAGAAAAGAAAAAAGCAAAAACTGATGAACCCAATAGACGAATGGCAAAGCTGTGCCATAAGAAAGCGGAATCAATAAAAACAACAAGATGGCCAGAAGCGATATCCCCACTAGTGTTATTAACAGTCTGTGTTTTTTCGGTTTTATTTCCATAAGTGGCTAAGTTCTTGCAATATTTGAAATAATACAAGGTTTTTCAACAAACCTACTTCATTTTCCTTCGAACTCAAGGTTTTTATCTATAAAGAACTGAACAAGTTCATCTGTCCAGGAACAGTGTTCATCCACAAAATAAGGGGCTTCATATAGTATTTTTTCGTCCTAAGGTTTAAAAAAATACTTTTGCCTTCAACAAAATTAGAATCCTGTCTTTGAAAAATATTTTTGAAAATTTTTTGAAAGTGGTCTGATACTTATGTTTTCAATGAATGCTATTGCACATCGCACCAAAAACCATCTTTAGAACTACAGAGGATGCTGTAACCCAAGAAAAAACAGTCGGAGCTAATATTATTGCCGAAGGAATCCCCTTTGGAACGATAGCAGATTTTAATGGGAATTTCAAACTCAATTTGCCTGTTGGAAGCTATTCCATTAAGGTTTCAACTATGGGCTATCGTACGCATACTCAATATAATGTTGTGATCAGCTCTGGAAACGACCAAATAATACGTTATGAACTACATCCAGATGCGGCATCTTTAGGTAAAGTAGTAATAACCACCAACCGAAGAACTACTGCCGTGGCAACCCATATGTTTGCGTCAATGTCGGTTCAGCGATTGACCACTCAGGAAATCAAAGCCAGTCCAAGAGGAAATTTTGATGTTTCCAAGGTCGTTAAAACCTTACTAGCTGGAGGGCTTAGCAATCGCGTTGGAGAGCGAAACGACATCATTAATTATAGAAGGTGTACCGAATGAGAATGTATAATTATCTGCACGGAATAGAAATCCCTGTGCTCAACCACTTCCAAACCCAAGGCAGTTCCGGCGGAGCACAAGGAATTTTGAACGTCTCCTTTATTGATGATCTCAAATTGACAACCTCTGCTTTTGATCCGAAATACAACGATGCTCTTTCTTCCACGGTTGTAATCAACCAACGCAGTGGAAACCCCGATCGCCTATCGAGTAATATCCGGGTCAGTATGACAAAAACTGCTTTGACCTTGGAAGGACCGCTTACGATTATATTATTGCACAACTGGAATAGAAAAATGAAATATGAAATATAATAATCTTTTCTGATAGATTATAAAATCTGCGAACACGTACGCAATCTGCGGGAGGAAATAATATGAGTTCTTGATGGTAATTTAAAAACAAACACTATATAAAACAATTCACCCTATGAAATTAAAACAAGTTATTACATTGTTCTTTTTTACTGCGCTTTCTTACAGCGCTTTGGCACAAGCACCAAAAACTAGTATTAGCGGAAAAGTAATCGACTCCACTACTCAAGAAGCTATTTATTATGCGACCATTTCCTTACATCCAGTTGCTGATGCCAGCAAGTTAAACGGAACTATTGCTGACGAAAAGGGGAGTTTTTCTCTGGATAACCTATCGCCGGGGAAATACAATATCGCTATAAGTTTTTTGGGATATAAAACCAAAACCTTTACCGACTACATTTTAAAACCAGGAGACAATAATCTTGGAACCATATTGGTCGAAGTCAATGAAAATGAGCTCGATGAGGTGGTCATACAAGGTGAACGTCCAATTATAGAAAACAAAATTGACCGATTGGTATTTAATGCTGAACGCGACGTTACCTCTTCGGGCGGAGATGCCACTGATGTCTTGCGTAAAGTACCCATGCTTTCTGTGGACATTGACGGCAGTGTATCGATGCGAGGCGATCAAAATGTGAAAATCCTGATCAACGGAAAATCCTCAGCGGCGATGGGCAATAATGTGGGAGACGTTTTGAGAACCATTCCGGCCGATCAGATAAAAAGTGTGGAAGTCATTACCAGTCCTTCCGCAAAACACGATGCTGAAGGCACCTCGGGAATCATTAATATCATTACCAAAAAGAAAGATATTGGCGGGATAAACGGATCCATATCTGGAGGTGTCGGAACACGGCACAACAACGGGAACGCAAGTCTTAATGCCAGAAAGGGAAAGCTTGGCATCGTCACCAATTTGGGAGGCAATTATATGTGGCCACAAATTACGACCAATGAATTTGAGCAATTTACCATCGCGGGCGATCCTACCGTAAGACAATATAGTGAAAACGAAACCACCCGTTCCGGACTACGCGGATCGATAGGATTGGATTATGATTTGACCGATAAGGATTTATTATCAACGACTTTTTCTGCCAACGGATTTGAAATGGGAATGGATGGCAGTACAAGCTCGGAGTTCTTCTTGCCGAACAATGTTATAACCTCTTTGTTATCCAACCGAAATCAAACGACTAGTTCCGATGGTTTTGATTGGTCGGCAGATTATACCAGAAAATTTGAAGACCCAAAACGGGAATTGACCATTGCTGGGCAGTTTTCCAGAAACAACGGCGATACCGATTATACAACGCTTTATGTGGAAGGAATGCGCTTGGACGAAATAGGAGAGAACAATAGCCATAATGACGAACTCGCCTTTCAGGCCGATTATGTACAGCCCATTGGCAAAACCACTTTGGAATTTGGTGCCAAAACGATTTTCAGGGATATCACAAGTACATCTTTGATAAAAGAAGGTACGAATGGAAATTATGTGCTTGTGGACGATAGTTCGTATGAATTTAATTACAATCAGGATGTGATGGCTGGATATGTATCATATGGTTTTGAATTTGCAGAAAAATACGAGGTAAAAACAGGCGTTCGGATGGAACATACTATCTTGAATGGAGATGCCGTAGGCGATTTCGAGGCCTTCAAAAATGATTATACAAATGTATTGCCAAGTGTGATATTATCAAAACAACTTGGCCAAATGTCTAATTTAAAACTAAGTTACAACCAACGTATCCAAAGACCGAGCTTGTTTTTCCTGAATCCTTTTAGAAATACGGCCGATCCAATAATTCAACAACAAGGAAATCCGGAGCTAAAACCCGAGCTTTCACACAATGTTGAATTGGGGTACTCTACGTTTAAAAAAGGAACCATTATCAACGCATCTATATTTTACCGC
Source organism: Gelidibacter pelagius (assembly GCF_017581925.1). GTDB lineage: Bacteria > Bacteroidota > Bacteroidia > Flavobacteriales > Flavobacteriaceae > Gelidibacter > Gelidibacter pelagius. The sequence continues at coordinate 7,491 of NZ_JAGEVG010000021.1, forward strand.
AGGACTAACGATGTTATCGAAAGTTTAAGTCAGATAGATAGTACCACGTCTCCGGGACAGCAAATTTCTTTGACTACTTTTGACAATATCGGCACCAACGAATCTTTTGGGACCAATTTGTTCGTGTCTTATTCTCCAATCAAAAACCTGACTTTAAGAAGCAATATCAGTTTGTTTACCTATGAAGCAAAGGGCAATTCGTTTAATGAGGAAATCAGCACCCAGACCGATAAAATGCATTTAATGTACCGTGCGTTTATAAACGGGAGCTACAAAATAAGCAATACTTTTATCGCCGAAACGTTTTTGATGTTGAATTCGTCGCAACGTACTTTCCAAGGAACTTCGCCCTCTATGAGTATGTGGACCATAGGGTTTAAAAAAGAACTGTGGGATAAAACCGCTAGTATAGGACTGAATATTACGGATCCTTTTTGGGAAAACACCTATTTTAAGACCGAAGTATTTACACCCGATTATACCCAAACAAACAGGATGAAACTTCCATTCCGCTCTTTTGGATTGACTTTTAGTTATAACTTTGGAAAAGCAGATTCCAAAAACAAGACCCGTAGGGAAAGAGGAATCAAAATGGACGATCAAAAAAAGGAAGAATCGAACCCTGCTCTGGGTCAAAATTCTGGTGCATAATGTTGCATTTGCATCCATTGATAGCTATTAACCAAAAGTTGTCAATGGATGCCTTGAGTCTTTTTCTGTGGAGAGGAATGGGCTGTGATACGCTTCTATAGACATATTACCTTAATAAGATTTGTTATCAAATAAATATCAATTACATTTTGCAATGGATGAAATGGATAATTACTAAAAAATAAATGGCGTTTCTAGTTCACAATTCGTCAACAAATAAAATAGCATTTTGAAAAAAAACCGTAAACACTGATATTCCTGTTGAGGTTTGAATCCTGCGAGAAATACACCAAAAGTAAAGATGAAAATAGCTTTATAAGATCCGAATTAATTATGCCTGCATTATCCTCCCTGCAGCACAATCCTAGCCTGAAAACAATCTATAACCGTCTGGCAGAGAAAAATCCATAAAAAAGATCGCATTGACTGCAGTCGCAAGGAAATTACTGGTGCTTATCTATACTATCTGGAAAAATGGATCCGAGTACGAACCAAATTATTCTTTGATAGAATAAAATTACTGATGATTTTGTACTTGTTGGACTGGAAGCAACTCTTTTTTTAAGGGTTGTTCCATTTAACAATACCACTTAATACATAGGAAATAAAAGTAATAAAAAATTTGTTTTTTATCGCACATCCTTTTTTTATTCCTGATACATTTTTAATATTTTGGAATTGTTGATGTCTAATAAAAAAGAGCAAGGTACAAGCCTGGTTTATGTAATCCGTTCATGTTCCAAATGTTAGTATTTTACTATCAAAAAAAAGATTGGTCAGTCCACGTGCGGATGTATATCTAACGGCTTGTGTGAATTATGAAAACACAGGAAGCGGCATCCCATCCTTAAATAAACTCTCATTTTGCGGCCGTTATTAAGAGTTTTAAATCGGGAATGCTTGTGCTGAGCTATGTCGAAATGAAGTATTCCTGCCCGCCGTAGCGGGAAGGGCTCATGGATGGAAAGCCGGTGGGAATTGTGTCCAAGACTTTTCAAGCGAAGCATTTTTTTAGGAATGAAGCTTTTGTGGAATGGAGGGAAATGTGCTTCTCATGTTGTTCTATCGTATTGACCCCATTTAGCAGAGGTTAAGCGGACTTGACTTCAAAGTTGGAGGTTGCAATGGAGTTGGCACGCTTTCCGATTTTTTTCGGGAATGAGTGGACAAGTGGAATGGAAATCGTAGACTTCGGAGTTGGGCCCAAGGTTTTTTTAATGAAGCGCTTTGCCCTTAAGGGAGCTTTTCGCGGAATTGAGTGGCAATGGACTGAGTGGGTTGTAAAGGAAATTTCCCTATTCAATGAAAATTCTACTTTCTCTCCAATTCTGGACTTCATCTGTGTGATTTATAAAACCATGGAAACTACGGTTGAACATCTGGCAGTCAGATTTTCCATCCTTTCATTTTCGATAATAAATCTGTCTGCCTTTCCCGAGCTATGTAAAGACAAATATTACTGTTTGTTGTTCTTTGCCTTTAAAAGGGCGATTGCTCAGTAGAGAAGTTTTTCTGATATTAATTTGATATTCACTTTCTGCAATAACAATCATCATATCAAAGAAATTGGACAAATAAGGCTTTCTTTTAAAAGAGATTTTGAATTTATAAAAATTCCAGAATATGCTGTAGTGCTGGATTCCGGTTGTCTTTTTTCCAAAGGGCATAAAGTACGGCTCTTTGTGGGATATTAGGTATTTCTATAAATTTTACGCCCATTGTAAAGCCTTTTTGTAACGAAGTGGGGATGATAGCCACACCTATTCCACTTTCTACCAATTTAAATATAGTATGCGCATGTACAGATTTATGCGTGACCTTAGGAGTGAATCCTTTATCCTCACAGATACTCATGATCTTGTCATAGTACAGCGAACTATAATCTGATGAAAACAATATAAAATGTTCTGTCGCAACCTGAGCGATTGTAGTAAAGCTCTTAAGGTCAAGCATATGAGACTGAGGTAATACAAGTGAAAATGTTTCTGTGTAAACGGGCTTAAGTTGAAGATTTGGGGGCACTCGGGTCAGACGGACAAAGCCCAGATCCAATTGATTTTTCTCTAAGGCGTCTAGCTGCGCGGAATTCGACAGTTCTTTTAGGATGAACTGAAGCTGTGGCATATGTTCATTGGACTTGATCAAAAGATCAGGCAGCACCGATTGCATTGCTGAACCTAAAAAACCTATGCGTACTTCCCCCAGACTTCCTTTCTGCACCAATTTTGTTTGCTTTAAAGTAAATTCCAAAAGATTAAATATATTCTCCATCTCATTTTTTAAATAGGCGCCGGCAACTGTCAACGATACATTACGCTTATCACGGATAAACAGCTCGACATCAAGGATCTCCTCCATTTGTTTAATCTGCCTGCTAAGACCCGGCTGAGAAATGCAAAGCCGCTCCGCTGCCTTTCTGAAGTGCAGTTCTTCGGCAACAGCCAAAAAATAGGAAAAATGACGTAATTCGAATTGATAACCTCTACGCATCATGTATTGCTAAATTTAGTATTTCTGATTATTAAAGATAAACCTTAAGTTTGAAATATAAAATTTAAAAAAACCGAATTATGAGCACTGACGATTCCATATTTTATTTAGGCAAAGACCATCTTACTGCCCGTATCGCATTACAGCTTGCGCGCGGCGAACTGAATACAGGACTTGCTGAAGAAACTTTAAAACGTATGAAAGCGAGCAGCCAGCTTGTGGCGGAGATTGTGGCGAAAAATGAACCTGTATATGGTATCAATACTGGTTTTGGACCGCTCTGTACTACGCAGATATCAAAAGAAGCTACCCTCACACTGCAGGAAAATATTATTAAAAGTCACAGCGTCGGAGTTGGTAATCCCATAAGCGAAGAGCTTGCCTTGCTTATGCTGGTTTTAAAAGTGCATGCTTTGGCTAAAGGTTATTCAGGTATTTCCATAACGACTTTTGAACGTATTCTTTGGTTTCTCAAGAATCAGATCGCACCCATCGTCCCAGAGCAAGGGTCACTGGGTGCAAGTGGGGATCTTGCCCCGTTGGCGCACTTGTTTCTTCCACTTTTGGGTCTTGGCGAAGTCATTTATAATGGGAAACGACAATCGACTAAAAAGGTTTATAAGGAGTTTTGTTTAGAGCCGATTACCTTAAAACCAAAGGAAGGCCTGGCATTAATCAATGGCACCCAATTTATCGGCGCTCATGCCGTAGAAGTAATCGATCGCTTAAAAAATTGTCTCGATCATGCAGATATTATTGGAGCCTTAATGCTTGAGGCTGTGCAAGGTTCGGCAAAACCTTTTTATCCTGAACTGCACCAGTTACGTCCATTTAAAGGAAATCAACATGTTGCGGGCAGAATTAAATCATTTGTTGAAGGCTCTAAAATCCTTAGTTCACACAAAGATTGCAACCGTGTTCAGGATCCATATTCGTTACGCTGTATTCCGCAGGTTCACGGCGCCTCCCGTAATGCTTGGCTACATTTGAAAGAACTTTTGGAAGTTGAGTTGAATTCGGTTACTGACAATCCAGTTCTCATTGATGAAAACCTTACCATAAGTGGTGGAAACTTTCACGGTCAACCGCTTGCCATGGCCTTGGATTATGCAACATTGGCGGCCAGCGAACTCGGGAATATCTCAGACCGGCGTGTGTACCTATCACTTGAGGGAAAATATGCTGGTGTACCCAAACTTCTACTCACTGATACCGGAATCAATTCGGGTTACATGATCTTGCAATACACCACGGCGGCTCTGGCGAGTGAAAATAAAGGCTTGTGCTTTCCGGCGAGCGCAGACAGTATTCCCTCCTCGCTGGGTCAGGAAGACCATGTAAGCATGGGATCAATCAGCGGGAGGAAAGCATTACAGGTCATTCAAAATGTGGAGCGCATCCTCTCAATAGAGATGCTTTCTGCCGCTCAGGCATTTGACTTTAGAGGAACGTTGAGATCGAGCATTTTTTTGGAAAAAGTTCACAAGGTTGTTCGAGAGAAGATTGCTTTTGCAAAAGCTGACCGAGTCTTTTCAAAAGACATAGAAAAGGCACATCAGCTGTTGCAGGAACGGGCACTAATCGCCGTCTATCAACAATGTGTTACCGAAAAATCCCTCCAAGAGACTGATCTTTTTCAAAATGAATTTCAAACGATGTAAAGGGGATTTTAGAAAGTATCGCAATCATAATAACTATGGTTTTCTTCCCGTAGAATTTATATTTCGAAAGAAAAGGAATGGTTGTATGTGGGAAGAAATCATTGAATTTGGAATATTGAACTAAAAATAAATTGAATATAGACTATAGGGTGTTTATTCGACCTAGGAACACTATACAATAAATAATCCTCGAGGCAGAGCCAACGAGGTATTCAACGGAAGAAAGTTTTAATATTTATGAAAACTAGCAGTTTTTAAATTTCCCTATAGTAGCCTATAGTTCTTAACGTAAATCGACTTGGTTCTATGCATTAATTTGTTGGGCAAAACATTAAGATTGAAGGAATTATTTTAGCATGCGCAAATCTTTTATTTGGCGATGGAACGAACGTTATTTATTGCGAAATTTTCTCAAGGCTAGCATTTTTTGGTAAGGCTTTTTAGGTAATAAGGATAAGTAAATTGAAAATAACATTTTGAACCTACCTACTATGTTTAAAATAAAAAATAAATTATTAGACGATTATGTATAAGGAGTTAATCATTAAAACCGCACTATTTCTGTCCATATTCTTTATCGTACCATTATTTATTTTATTTACATGAAACAAACATGCACAGGTGGCAAGATTCTAAGAGAATATAAAGGAAATACCATCAGATATATCAGCGATATTATGAAAGAATTTTGGCTTCAGATCAAGGAGAAACAACTGGAGAAATGTGTAGATGCATTTATAGACCATGGCTCTTTTAAGAGTGAAAATTCTCGATTATATTTTGAAAAGGTACAGGAGTTAGAATTTGACATTGCCGTTCATGCGTTTAAGTTTTTCACAGGAGGAAATCTCACCAGGGTAGATTTTGGTACCGTGCGTGAAGATCAACTGAAGGTCAGCAAAGAAAATGAGATTAAACTTCTCATAGAATCCAAAACTGTTGCCAGCTTACTTATAGAAACGTCCTTGAAGCTGGACTGTAGCTTTGCACAAGTCCGAAAATTGCTTAATGAGGGTGCTATTCTTTACATTGGTAGCGACTTCAATTCAGGCTCAACTCTAAAGGACGATCTGCTCCCACAGTTGGCTACTTTCAAGACATTTGAAAAACTTAGAAATACCGAAGTTTTCATAAGTATCATTTCATGCTCAGCCAAAGCCCTGAACCTTGCGCATCAAATGGATTTAGCAAAAGGAAATCTGAAAGCACTTATACTGTTCAAAATGGTTTCGTATGCCAATATTCTTTACCACCAAGGACAGTTAAAATCCTCATAGGTTTAAAAAAATGTAAAACAAATATAAAAACAATAACATTATGACTTTTAAAGAGCTTATTTTACAAGGTATTCCAACCGAATTGCCTTCTAAAAAAACTTACGATCCTTCAGATAGCCATGCCCCCCGCCGAAAGGATGTTTTAACCGCTGAGGAAAAAAAACTAGCCGTTCGAAATGCACTGCGCTACTTTCCAAAAGCTTGGCACAAGACTTTGGCACTTGAATTTTATCGGGAACTGCAAAAATACGGTCGTATCTATATGTACCGCTTCAAACCGGAATATGAAATTTACGCAAGGCCCATAGACGCATATCCAGCTCAATGTGTGCAGGCGGCTGGGATCATGCTTATGATACAGAACAACCTGGATCCCAAAGTAGCGCAGCACCCTAACGAACTTATTACTTACGGCGGCAACGGTGGAGTTTTTCAGAATTGGGCACAGTACTTAGTTACAATGCAATATTTGGCTCAAATGAACCAGCAGCAGACATTGCATATCTATTCAGGTCACCCCATGGGGCTGTTTCCGTCCTCGCCTGATGCGCCACGTGTGGTAGTGACAAATGGGATGATGATCCCCAATTATTCCAAACCTGATGACTGGGAGCGCTTTAACGCGCTTGGCGTGACCCAATATGGTCAAATGACTGCAGGATCTTATATGTACATCGGGCCGCAAGGTATAGTGCATGGGACGACTATTACGCTAATGAATGCCTTTAGACGCACATTAAAAACAGATGAAACACCCCTAGGGAATATCTTCCTTACTGCTGGATTAGGCGGCATGAGCGGCGCGCAGCCTAAAGCAGGAAACATTACCGGTTGCATTACCATTTGTGCCGAGGTCAATATAGAAGTAGCACTCAAACGTTACGAGCAGGGATGGATCGATGAACTGATAAAAAGCATGGACGTTCTGGTTGCGCGCGCAAGAAAGGCACAACAGGACATGGAAGTGGTCTCTCTTGCTTACGTGGGTAACGTTGTTGAGGTCTGGGAGCGGTTTTACACCGAAAACATCCACATCCAACTCGGTTCAGACCAGACCTCGCTGCACAATCCATGGGCAGGCGGTTATTATCCGGTCGGACTCACTTTTTCAGAAGCTAATGAATTAATGACCAATGATCCTGAATCCTTTAAAAAAAATGTTCAAAATTCATTGAGACGACATGTGTCGGCCATAAACAAACACACCTCAAAAGGAACATATTTTTTCGACTACGGAAACGCATTTCTATTGGAAGCTTCTCGTGCTGGAGCCGAGATTATGGCCGAGAATCGCATCGATTTCAGGTATCCATCCTACGTACAGGATATCCTTGGCCCTATGTGTTTTGATTTTGGTTTTGGTCCGTTTCGTTGGGTATGCACATCATGCGACCCCAGAGATTTAAAAACCACAGATGCTTTGGCAAAAACCGTTTTGGAAGCCATGAAAGAAGACGCACCGCCTGAAATCCGCCAACAACTTCAAGACAATATCACCTGGATCACAGATGCAGAAAAGAACAATTTGATCGTGGGCTCCCAAGCACGCATTCTTTACGCTGATGCTGAGGGACGGCAAAAGATCGCATTGGCTTTTAATACGGCCATAAAAAGCGGACAAATAACCGCTCCAATCGTGTTGGGCCGCGATCATCATGACGTGAGTGGAACAGATTCGCCGTTTCGGGAGACTAGCAATATTTTCGATGGAAGTCGTTTTACCGCAGACATGGCGGTGCATAACGTGATAGGTGACAGCTTTAGGGGTGCGACTTGGGTCTCCATACACAATGGTGGCGGTGTGGGATGGGGAGAGGTTATCAATGGTGGATTTGGGATGCTCTTAGATGGCTCGCAAAAATCGGAGGACCAGATCAAAAACATGCTGTTCTTTGATGTAAATAATGGAATTGCTAGAAGAAGCTGGGCCCGAAACCAAGAGGCACGTTTTGCAATAGAACGCGAAATGGAGCGTACACCAAACTTAAAAGTTCCCCTTCCAAATCTGGTGGATGAAGCCATTTTAAATGAGTTGGATGAATAAAAAAATATCGAGATTAAATTTAGAATTCTTCCAGGAAAGAGTTTAAAATTCGTAATTATCCTTTCATACAAAATCTGGAACTGTTCTCTCTTAATCATTTTAGAAAAGCTAAATGATCTCAAGTTGAATTTAAGCATTGTTGCTGTGATGCCTTAATAAAAAGAAATTATATGTAACGGACGTCGTGGAAAAATCTGGATCAGGGAAGAAGCTATTGAGTGCACTCAACAGTATTTGGGATCCAGGTTTAACGTCATAAATTTTCGCTTATAGGTATTGTCTCATAAAATGGATGAGTCAAAAAATAAACTTGGTTAAGTTTTTATTTAAAATCTCACCCTTTTTTCATAAACGATTAAAAACTGATCAATAATAACCCCTCAATTTCTGACAGGCATAGACCCGTTTTTTGAGACTTCCCGTGTAGTTAAATATACGGATTCCATAACCACTTCATCTGTAGAGAACTAAAAGAAGATGGTAAGATCTCTCTGGATGGCATAAGAATTCTTAGCCCCCACTTTGCCGCAAATCGTTCAGGGCAGTTTCCAGAACTTGTTCTGTGGTGGCATTGTAGATCTCTTCCATATTCCTGGTAAACTGCCTTTTATTTTTCTAGACCACCTACCTACAGGGATTACGTATTTGGTGTGCCACACATTTTTGTGTTTTGGACTCAGGAACGACAATACGGATGCCATAGACAAAACCGTTAAGATTTTCCGTGGAGGTGTTCAATAAGTCTTCTGTCCCATGTGGTTTGAAATCCTTCAGAATACTCATCCAAAAGGAGGCAGACTCATCTTTTCCAAGCCTCAGGTCCAAAACTTCTTTGAGTCCATCACCCCTCAGAGCAATGCGATATAGATTGTTTTATTGATAACCCTGGAGCCTTACAATAAAAACAATCCCATCCAACCATAACCATACGATAAGCTGCTTCCAATGGACGGTTCTGCCAAGCTAAAATATCTGCCAAGCCAGCTTCCGTGATACGTGCGATCGGGGACTGGGAAAAACCAGTCATGTTTGTTGTAGTCCAAATGCACATCGAGTTCTCCTTCGATAATTATCTCAACACCACACTCTTGTAGATCCTTTAAAAAGCTGCTAAGTTCCACTCCTGTTTTAAACTGATTGAAAAAATCGTCTGGAAATAAATTTTTTGTTTTCATAATTGTGTAAATAAAAATGACTTGAGTTGATCTAACCCAAGTCATTATTAACTACTACACAGATTTAACAGTGTCTAAAATATATTTCTAATGAAGACTATATTTTTTTAAGAGTGTATCAAAATTTAACAACTTCCTCAAATCCGTTTTCTGAACTACAATCTTTAATCAGACTTAGTTCAATTTACACTCTTCCATATCATTAAGCTCTGAAGAACCCAGAGAAATCCTTTTAACAAAATCAATATTCATCTATATTGGTCTGCCTAAAACATGATTTCAACATGGTAATAAAACCTGCAGTGACAAATTGTTACTACTTCCAAATCTATGTAATTTACTACTTCAATGGTTTTGCAAAATTCAATTTATAATGCACTACAGGTTTTCAACTTCCTAACTCAAAAATCATTTATCGACTAATTAGATGGATCAATTTTTCCTCTATAAAAAATAGATAACTCTTTTGTGCCATCAATATCAAAAGTACCTGCGCCCCAATTATAATTACCGTAATTTAAAGTGTACGAAGGTAGTGTTATCTCATATATGTTATTAGCGCTACTAGAGGCCTTATAGATCAACTTGATAGAAAGATTTTCGCCTTTGTCTCCATCAGTCGTCCAATCATAACTAAATCCAGCATAATTGGCTGTCATACCAACATCATAAGTTCCAATATCTCCTGAATCAGACCATGTATAATTTGCTTGTATAGGATTTGGACCCGCAACCGGAAGTAATTTAATTAAATTTGGATTATCCTGACCAGAAACATTTCCTAACATTCTTAAATACAATGTGCCTCCTTGGGAGGTTCCATCATACCAATAGACGTTAGGTTGATCTGTAGTTCCTATAGCTAATTCTTCACCATCTAATTTATAGACATTTTTAGGGGCAGCAACATCAACAGTTATTTTAGTTGAATCTGAACCATCAGCATTTTTAATTGTTTGGGTAATCGTATAACTCCCCGAATCAAGAAATTGAATGCTGTTGTTTTCCATTTCGTACGCACCACCTGTAACGGTATATGTCAAACTTTCAGTCTCAATTGATGAAAATGAGGAGTTCGAAATTGTTGCAGAATCCCAACGCATTAGATCCGTGGAGCTTAATGTAAATCCTGCTTTTGGTGGGTTTGAATCTTCAGAATCTGAACAGCTTGTAACCACTAAAGCCATTGTGAAGATTAATAAAATTGTTTTGATTTTTTGTGTCATAGTTCTAAGGTATTTAATTTATTTAATTGCATTAATTTCAAAAGATGGAAATCCTTGTTTCCCATCAAGATAATAATCTAAAAATCTAAGTTTATAATAATTCCCATCATCTAACTCAATAACGTATTTTTTATCGGTATCCATTAGATAGATCGGATTTTCTGTAGATGGTATTTTTTTCCAGGTGGAACCTATCGCTCCTTTCCAATCAGTATATGTTAAGCTATGCGCCATGGTCAAATCTATACTGTTATAATCAATTCCACCATCAAAAACCTGAGCTATCCGAACGCCTCCTTCATTATTAATCATCGCTCCAGTCATGTTATAAGGAGAATACTCACCTGCAGTTAGAGTTTCAAACCAACCAAAATATGGGGCCAAATAAAAATCCCATTCATTAATATTTGGCTCATGCTCAACAACAGCATTTTCAGTAAATGAAAAATATACATTGGCCAAGCTCGATGTTCTGTTAATAGTTTTCTCAATTTCTCCTGTACTTTCTACATGAGCATATTTGAAGGTGTAAGATTCAGGTGTTTTAGAAACAAACTGAATTTTATAATATGCTTCTTCCGGTAAGCTTGCACTTCCTCTATTTACCAAATAAACTTCCTTATCTTCCCAGCTTTTTAGACCTATTGAATCTTTTATATTAGAATATGCTGGATCATTGAATTTCCATTCATCTGAATTAAATAAAGTATTTACCGTTTCTTTATTAACTTCTGAAAAATTAGAAGTTCCTGTTTTAATTACTTTTGCAGAGACTGTATAGTTTACTAATACATTGTCACCTTCTTCGGCTGATTGAAAAGCCATATCCCATCCGCCTAAAGACTTGTTGGATACCTCCTGCGTTGTGTTTGGATAAATTTTAAAAAATGTAACGTTTCTGGAAATGTTATGTTGACTCGTAAAAACCTCTTCTGTTGATTTTAACTGTGCTACGGTATCAATTTCTTTAAAACATGAAGAAAACAGTAAAGCCGGTAATAGAATATAAAATATTGATGTTCTCATAAATTCATTTTTTTGGTTAAAATCGATAATTTACTTTTGCGAAAAAGGTCCTTCCATAATTAATTGGACTACGGAATTCCTGTCCATTTTCATAGCCATAAGTACGGGACCAATAATTATCAAATAAGTTTTTACCGCCAATGACCAGGTCCAACTTATTTTTAAAGAATTTCTTACTTAACGTTGTTTCCAAATCACTCATAGATTCTTTATAAACAAAATAATAATCACCTAAAGCATCGCTACTAGTAGCTAGTGCTGGTGTTTTCCCGTATAGTTTGTAGTTTGCCATAAGAATCACTCCAGCTTTCCTGAAATTATATTGACCGTTAAGCGTGTAATTAGCATAACTTACCTCTTTAGTCCAAATGGCATCACCGGCATAATCATAAGATTCTCCAGTCTTATTATAAGCTGCAGAAAGTCTCAATCCTTTGTTTAAATAGGCTAAATTTATATTGAACCCTCTAGTTCTTCTGCCACCAAAATTGGTGTTTCGATATTCTTCAGTTACTGGATTAGTTCTTATTAAAGCTATGACATCCTTTCCATCATTATAAAATATGGACGGTTCAAGTTTTATTGTTGAAGTGCCCTTGTTTATGGTATACAATAGAGACGCATTATAGCTGTCAGTTGTTTCTGCTTTTAAATCAGGATTCCCTGCTAAGTTATGGTTTGAATCATGAAAATCTAAGAACAATTCTTTTAATGAAGGCGCTCTAAACCCTTTTGCATACGATGCTCTTATGTTCAAATTTTCAATAATTCCCCATTTAGCATTCATGGAAAATATAAGTGGTGTTTCAAATGAGGTGTTATAAATATATCGCAATCCAGGCTGAAGTGAAATAGAGCTAATTGGTTCCCACTGTAGACTAGCAAAAGCAGCGTAATCAGACATACTGGCCTCTTTTTCAATTCTATCTCCGTCGCCTTTGTCACTATTGATATCCCAACCAAACTGATAGTTGAATTTTGATTCTTCTGGTGCTACCGTAAAAGTACCTCTTGTCATGAGATTATGAAAAATGGTACCTGTTGTTCCTGTTCGCGTATGAGTTAATTCTGAGAGATCGGAGCGAATATCTTCCGCAGTCCTTTTAAAATAGGTATAAGCTCCAACTACATTATAGGATGAACTTTTACTTATTCGATCACTAAAATTCAGGGTGTTCATAGACCTTAAAGTGATATAGTTGTTATCATATGCTATCAATGTGAAAGGATTTTCGTTGGCATAGTTTTTTAACTCTGAATTCATGATCGATGATTTCACGCTAACCTGAAAATCATTCTTTCTGTAAGCATATTCTATGTCGCCATTATAAACGAGCTTTGGTTTAAACTCCATATACCGATCTTTACCAGTAGTATTATTGTTAGCAATATTCAAATCTAAATCAATTCCTTGAAATATATTTCTACTTCCAGATACACTTAACGTACTGTTTCCTTTGCTAATAGAACCAAAAACACCAACATTATAATTGTTCTTAGTATCAGTATAGCCATTAACCGTAAACATATTTTTAGACGTCTTGTTCTTTTTGGTAATTATATTTATGACTCCTGCCAAAGCGCTTGTACCATATACCACCGACATGGGGCCTTGTACAATTTCAATATGATCAACATTGTCCATGTTTATCTGGGATAAATCAATGTCTCCCGCAACTCTTCCTATAATGGGAACGCCGTCAATCAAATATTTCACGTTTTCACCTCCCATACCCTGCATTTCTAAAGAGGTACCTGTAGAGGGGTCGGTTTTCAATCTAATAAACGATTCCTGACTTAGTGCTTCGGCCAAGTTATTAACACCTCGCTGTTGCATGTCACGACTGCTTATTACGTTTATTTTATAAATTGATTTATCTGCCTTTTTAGGACCATATTGCCCAGTAATTACAATGTCATCTAAAGTGTCGTATTGTTCAGTCATTTCCAAAGTGAGATGCTCACCTTTTCCAATTTGTCCTTCCAAAGTTTCAAAACCTAAAAAAGATACACTATAATTTACACGATCATCCAAATCAAACCTCACCATTCCATTATTATCTGTAACCAAACCTCTTATTAATTGACCGTTAATTTTGTAGAGTGCTACGGTTACATAAGGGATTTCTTGATTGGTCTGACTGTCAATCACTCTTATGCTAGTGTTTTGTGCGATAATTGCGGACTGAAAAAATAAAGCGAAAACTAGTATATAAATATAGTTTAATTTCATAATGTTGAGTTTAGGTGATTATCTTTTAGTCTGCGTCATGTTATCCGCAACAACAATTATATAATTAGCTATCTGAGCTTTTTCTTCATCAGTCATCTTATTCCATTCTGATCGCAAAACAGTGGTTATAGACTTGATAGTATATCCTGGTTTAATTTTATTAACCCACCAAATGATTCCTCTTCCATAATCAGAATGATACGCGCCATCTAAATGGAAATATAAGTCACCTGGATTAAAATTATTTATAGAAAAATGAGCCATTGTAGCATCCTTTGCAGCCTGTGCTGTTTGTATGTTTAACATATTTGGTGGGACATGTCCTCCCATTTTATCCTTCATGTCAGCGTATACTGAAGCATCAAAATGCTCTTTTAATGGGCCGATCATTGCCAATGCTTCCGGACTTAACTCATCTAAAACATCAATTCCCTTTTTATTAATCATGGCAGCATATCGGCGTGGAATATTAGAAGCAACAAAGCGAAGTTTCTTTTCTTTGGCAAACTCAACTAAAGGTTTATAATCGGTAGCATAATTCCCCCACAATTGAGTGATTTCAGGTAGCATCTTGTCTTCTTCATAAAATCCAGCTAAATATTCATCCAATACGAGCTGGTTTCCATTTTCAAACATTTCAGCACCAAAAAATAATTTATCACCTCTTTCTTTATAGAAACTTTTTGCCATTTCTATTTGCATCCAGTGGGAAATCGGATTGGTGTGATATTCTCCAAAAAAGACCATATCACTTTTCACCAGGTCTTTGATCATTTTATCGTAATTCGCAATCTTCCCTTTTTGATTGAAGAGTTCATAAGCAGGCTGACTTTGTGCTATTACAAAACTTATATTTATTAATAAAATAAGTGCTGATAATTTAATTTGTTTCATGTTACTGTTATAAAGGTTAATGTTACTCATGTTAATCATGATCTATTTGTATAATTAATATTTCTTTCTTCCCATCTCTCATAACATCAACATTAATAGTTTGCCCTGGTCTTATTTTAGTCATTCGATCCATATACTCGTAAATATTATGTATTTTTTTTCCTGCTATACCAACTATGACGTCTCCTTTTTTCATACCACCTTTATCCGCTGCTAAACCTTTAGTGACTCCGTCCACGCGCAAACCATCTTCTTCTGATTTTCCAAAATATGGCATTAATCCTAAAACAACCTTTCCCTTTCTTGTGTTTGCAGCTTTTCCCTTTGGCCCTGCTTCCTGAAAAGTTAATGCGGTATCTGCATTTATTAAATTTTCGGATAAATCATAAGCATATTCTGTTATTCTGCGTAATCCATCAAAATCTATTTTCTCTAATACATCTCCTGACGTGTGATAGTCATCGTGAGCACCTGTGTTAAAAAAGAAAACCGGAATATCTTCTACATAAAAATTTGCATGGTCTGAAGGCCCAAATCCATTCTGTTCTACTCCTAAAACTAAGTCTCGCTCCTTTTCAGACAAAATTCTCTCTAATAGTTGCTCACCCTCTATTGACGTGCCAACGCCACTAACTGTAATTTCTTTGGTGTCTTTTAATCTTCCAATCATGTCTAAATTAACCATGGCGACAATTTTATCCTTTGGAATGGTTGGATTCATTGTGAAATATTTAGAACCAATAATTCCTATTTCTTCCGCCCCAAAGCCTATTAAAATTACGCTTCTTTTAAGTGAGGAATTTACTAATTTCTCAGCAATTTCCAGCATACCTGATACTCCAGATGCATTATCATCTGCACCATAATGAATCGCATGAACATCCGGCTCTCTAGAAGAGGTTGTGCTACCACCCCAACCTAAATGGTCATAATGAGCTCCAACGACAACGTATTCAGATTTTAAGTTAGAATCCGACCCTTCAATTATCCCAATTACGTTTCTCGTTTCAGTTGTTTTGAAAACAATTTTTGATTGAGCTTCAACCAGAGCTTCCGAAACAAATGAATTTGGTTTCATTTCATTTACCAATCCACTTTCCACTTCTTCAATTGTTTTCCCAACACTTTCAAGTATTTTATTCGCAAGTTCTCTAGTGATATTAAATGCAGGTATTCCTAAGTTTGATTCGGTCTGGTCAATCTCTAAATCTAACAATTTATCCTTTTTTGAAACATTTTCACCTGCCACTAACAAAACTCCTTTAGCCCCTTTTTCTTTCGCTGTTAGAACTTTAGATTTTTCTCCCGAAAAAGGAATAAACAAACTATTTGGATCTCTAATCTCTGGATCATTTCTCAAGAGCAAAACCCATTTGTCTTTTACATTAACATTCTCATAATCATTCCACTGCAAACTATCTACAGAAATATCAAAACCATATCCAACCATTGCAACCTGCGCTTCTAATGAAACATTACTTGAATAGCTAAAAGGGATAAAATCTTTATGCAATTCGGCTGTATGATTTCCGATTTTCAAAAAGTTCTCTTCCAATGGAGCTTCTGTTTCTGTTACTACATTAAAATTTTGAAAATACCCACTTTCACCTGCAGGTTTTACACCAATTAGTTTAAATCTCTCCGCAATGTAGTTTCCTGCTAACACGCCTCCTTGACTTCCTGGTAGCCTACCTTCTAATTCATCCGAGGCTAAAAATGTTACTGTCTTGGTTAAATCTTCAACAGTAATTTCAGGGTTTAAGTCGCTCTTACAAGCTACAGAAACGAAAATGATACTTATTATACTATATTTATAAATATTTTTCATGTGTTTATTATAACAAAAGTTTATGCTTTATTCTTTAGGCCCAAGGTTTGATGACGAAACATCCATAACAAATAATTTTAATGAACGATCTCCTTTTTCATTCCCTCTACTCGATGAAAATGACATCAATTTGCCATCAGGTGAAAAAGCTGGAAACCCATCAAATCCATCATTATTTGTTAATCTCACTTCTTCTCCAGTTTTAAGGCTTCGTAACATGATTTCGTAATTATTTGGTGGAAAAACGGTTACATAAGCAAAATGATCTCCATTTGGCGCAGGGAACGGAGCCCAATGTGTGCCACTTTTATGGGTAATTTGCTTCATGTTTTTCCCATCAATATCAATAGTGAATATGTGCATGTTCATTTTCTCTTGTCCTTCTTCTGATTTTTTCCAAGCTCGAAATAAAATAGTTTTATTATCATTCATTATAAATGCGCCTCCCTCTTGTAGATCCTCTGTAAATGTGATTTGCTTTTGATTACTTCCATCAGGGCTCATTGTCCATAAATCAATCATTCCATCGGTTTGTCGACTGAATAAAATAATTTTTCCGTTCGGACTTATGCCAACCTCAGCATCGTATTGCGTATTGTTTGTCAATCTAACAATGTTTTTACCATCTAAATCACTCATATACAACTCCGCTCCTTGAGGATAGTCCTCCGGATCGGAGTAATTCCCACGATGCATTTCCACGTTATCTCTTGTAGATGTCCAAATTAAATGCTCGCCATCTGGCACATAATGCGAACATGCATCATCCCCAAAAGCATTGATCTTTTTTAAGTCGGTTCCATCAATATTTACAGTGTAAACATGATGTGTTGTGTCTTGCCCCATTTTACCATTAAAAATGACAGACTTTCCATTTGGCGAAAAATAGGCCTCAGCACCACTTGAAACATTAGGAATTCTTTTAACAGGAAGCTCTAAAGACGTTGCTTCTGCAACAATTGCTTCATCATCTAATGCTAAATCTGATTCCTTATTTTTTTTGTTATCAGCACACGATAATAACATTACCGAGAAAATGCATGTCAGCAATGAATACTTAGACAGTTTGATCATTTCGAAAGTTTTAAAATTGGTTAAATATCTTTATCTCTTGGTTTCAAATAATGCCTTTCTTGGAATTATTTTCGCTGTAATTTCCCCATCACTAGTCCTAACATTTAAAGAAGAATTTAAAACTGGCAATGAGCCCTTTAATACATTGTTCGCTGCGTTACCCTCAAATCCTAAATATCCGTATTTACCATAGTGCAATAATTTACTACTTAAAGCTGTTATGGCTTCATGAGAATTTGCACCAACAAAACCTACACTTTCCGCTAAATTACTCGAGTTTGGTACTGCATAAACTATTGCGCCTGTATTTGATAAATTTTTAATTTGCTCTAATGTTTCAGAATCAAAGCTTGAGGCATAGGAGGTCTGTAAATCATTGTTATTGAATTTATTTTCAAAACCTATCACCCAAACAGATTGATCCGTTGGCAATTTTTCTATTTCTGAATCTAATAGTATTGTAGCAATTTTACCTTGTGCTTCTTGTGTTGCTTTCCATATATTCGCCAATTCTTTGTAAGTTGCCTGATACTCTCCTTTCGAAGGAATTACCAGTGATAAGGCTTTAGCTCCAAAAACCTGGGATAAAGAAGAAGGCACTTCGCTGCGACTTACTCTTCGCATGACATCAAATTCTGGATCTACCTCAATTTTTAGAGGTTTTTGATTAAACGTAAAGCTGAAATTCTGTTCTTTTTTATTCATATCTACTTTCTTCCAAATCACTTCAGAGTTTTGATTTAAATAAACTGCAATAGGGATAGCCACATCAAATAAATCTTCTTTCTGCACCTGTTTTAAGGTGAAAGATAATTCAAACTCATTATTGTTTTGAGTTGAATTTACATTCAACAATTCGATAGACGGAGTACCTACTCTATCGATCCATTGTTCAAAAAATGATGACAAATCTTGTTTTGACACCTCCTCAAAACTCTTTTGAATATCAGAAAATGAAGCTTTTGTAAATTTGTTGTCCTTATAAAATTTTTGATATGCTTTTATAAATACATCATCTCCCAAATTAGTTCTCAACATATTATTTATCATCAGGACTTTACCGTAACCAATAGACTCTTCAGCTGGATTATTTCGACTTAAAAACTGATTAATAGGCATATCATTTTCTTCATTTACATAATCTGTAAATTTTTGAAGAGTTTGTTGCCTGTATGTAGCGCCATTCCCCATTTGTTCTTGAATCAAATGATCTGCCATGTATGCTGTAATACCTTCACACCAGTTCCCTCTAGAATAATCCACAAAAACACCATTACCCCAATAATTATGAAGTAATTCATGTGGATAAGAAGAATATAATATCCAAGGAAAACGAATGATTTTCTCACCCAATAAGGTAAAAGATGGCATACCATAACCTGTTTCCCAAAAATTCTCAACCAATGCAAATTTTGTATAAGGGTACTCCCCTATTAAGTTCTCGTACATGGCTAAGAACTCACTAGTTGAATTTAAATACCTATCTGCCAAGTCCTTATCCGGGGTTCTTAAAAATGCTTGCACTTCGACATTACCTAACATTTTTGAGTACTCAGCCCATTTCGCACCTATCAAATAAATTTCATCCATAGGCTCCGGGGAATGGTAAAGAACATTTCTAATGTTCTTCTGCACCTCATTTTGAGTTCGCTCACCCTGTGATACAATTGACCAATTTTTGTCGATTTTCACTTTTAAATCAAAACTAGACAACAATTTATTTTCAAACTCAGGAAGCCAATAGGTCGAACCAGCTAAATAAACTCCTGTTTCCGAAATAGTTCCTTTTGTTTCGCTAAATCCTCGTGCATATTCAGCAGCAGATTTTTCAATAGCATCGTTAATAACTCCCTTATAAGAAATAGTAAATGAATTTTTTGACGATTTTTCTAATGTCAACAAGTACTTATTAACATAACTTTGTGTATCTTTATTAGGATTTTCAACTGTAACAATTTTTGCACCTTTAAGATTTTCAATAATTAAATCTTTATTTAAGTATATATATGTACTGTTGTTATTATCTAATATATTATTTGGCAAATCAAATGTGTTTTCCACTTGAATGCTCGAGTTAGAAATATCAATATTTACAGAGATATCTTGATATGCATTTTGTGCTGGCATGTATTGAAAAACCATTACAAAAATCAATAACGATAAGTATTTTTTAATATCCATTTATGCGTGTTTTATTTGTGCGTGAAACTTCATGCAGTGAATATATAAATTTATTATTGATAAACAATACATTATTACTGTTTATTGATAAATAAAATAAATATGTATGGGAAAAAGTCAGACAGTTGTGTGATTTTAAGATTAAGCATAAATTGTTGTTAGTCCATAATTAGGAAGAATTCTACGCTCATGATAACTCCGAACTGCACCCCAAAAGCTTCTATCATGGCATTGAACGATTCTGCGGAAGCATTGGCGCTTCTAACATCAAAGTAGTTCAGTATATTTGATAATGGATTGATATCGTTCAGAATATGCTGTTGAAGCCCTAAATGCCGCATGCCCTACTTTTTATCCTATTTCCCCAATCTTATGAGTACGGAGATCTTGACCCTAAGTATGCTCTAAATTTCTTTTGGAAGAATTTAAACTAACTAAATCAATGGACTTAAGTGCCATAGGTTTTTGAAATAGATTGAAAGTCTGTTGCATTCATGAAATTTACAGTAAAAAAAATGAGTTGGCATCCTCAGAGTATGAGTAAGATCTCGTAATCCGTGAAATTCGTGTCAAAACTTTTAGAAGCTAAAGCGACATGCACTAAAGTGGATAGTTTTAACTTAATTTAAGACCATTAAATGAAGTTACTTTTCAGGAACATATTCGAGAAGTTCAGCTGGCTGACATTCCAACACTTCACATATAAGTTCTAGGGTTGTAAAACGTATAGCCCTTGCTTTTCCACTTTTTAAAATGGATAAATTAGCCATTGTTATACCAACTCTCTCCGAAAGTTCGGTTAAAGTCATCTTTCGTTTTGCTAAAACTACATCAAGGTTTGTTATTATAGCCATCTATATGGTAAGGTCTTTATCTTTTTGTAATTCAACTCCTCTTAGAAAAACGATACTTATTACGTATACTAATAAGCCTAATAATATTGTTTGAAATCTAAAATTAAACTCATTTTTAATAATAATACTTTCGAACACTAACGTGTTCTTTATCCATAAGTCAGCCGCGTACTGAATCAACTGAGCCACAAATGACATTAATATAATAAACAACGATATCTTCCTAATATACATGCCATTAGCTGTAATAAAATAATTATTGTCTGTTAAATTTTTAAATATTCTACGCAAAAAATAGATTATAATTAAATAAATTAAAGAATCAACCATTGCTGCCAACATCCTTAAGTATATGAATTTTTGATCCAGATCCGTAATATGAAGCCTTCCTTTGCCATTTGTTAATGAGTAGACATAATTATCACCGTTGTAAATTAATGGTTCCACAAAAGTGATTTTTTTAAAACTAATATTAAAACCTTTTAAATGATTTAAATCTATTATATCAATATTATAATACAGTAAAAACCCGATCACTATAATTAGAGCTATTATTACTATTTGCAAATACCAAAAGATATTTAAGATAGTTCTTGTAAATTTTAATATTTTATAATTCCTCATTTCACTGTTAGTTATGGACTAACGTCAATATTACAAAAATAATCATTAGTCTTTGTATAAACATTTTTAAAATCGGAATTCCGAGAAGAACTCCGCGCTTTATTAATAGTTTAACCTGAGTTGCAGGCTTCCTATGAATAATACATTTATCAATTTGAATTTACTAAATTTAAACTGTTATAATGTATCACCCGAGCAACTACATGTTGGTTAATTCAATAAAATTTTAGTGTAGCACTATTTTGATGTTGTAGACTCTATCGTCCCCTTGTAATTATGAGGATATTGATCTGTGATCTTCTTGTGGTTTATGGACTGTATGTTTTCAAGTGTATATTTCAGTCAGGCATACGGGTTGACCTCCTGTTTTTTTACAATTTGCAAAAAAATTATATGCCATTGCCGCCTTTTGGGCCGTATCGTGCGATCCCGCAAAGAGATAGTTCTTTCTGCCAAGAGCAACGAGCCTGATCACGTTTTCCACCAGGTTAGTCTATCTGCAAGTTTCCACCTGTTAGATATGCCGTTAGCATGTCCCATCTGGATTGGGAGTATGCCAAGGCTTTGCCTATTTGGCTTTTGGGCGGGGTGAGATTGATCTGCAAAAACATCTACTTTCTTTGAGCCTAAGCTCTTTGATCTGCTTTGGATTCAATCCCTGTTCTTTTGCCTTGCGCTCGACCGCATAGAGTTTTTGTATTTCAACCAACGCATGCTCGCTCCTTGATCTGTCATTATCCAGAGCTCTCTCAAATTCGCGTCTTGTATGTGCCCAGCAAGCTAAATGTGTTACCTCAGATTTTTTGCCATAGGCATTTTATCCCGCATAACCATCGGTCTGCAGGTACCCCTTGAAGTTTTGTAGAATAGGTATGAGAGACCTTTAGCGGCATCCAAAAGACCGAAGACACGGACCAGAGAATCCTAAGGGATGACAAGATGGATTTTTCCAAGGTCGCTCTAGAGAAAACGTGCATAAAAATCATCAAACTACCCACCAGGGGTTGAAAATAGAAAACTGTGCTGGAATTCGGATAATCTTTGTACCTTGATTATACCTTTTGAAATTCAAAAGCCCGTTTTTAGAGCTTAGGATTCATATTCGGTGTTTTATTTCATTAGACGTACGGCTTATTCGTCTGAA
This sequence comes from Gelidibacter pelagius, assembly GCF_017581925.1. Classification (GTDB taxonomy): domain Bacteria; phylum Bacteroidota; class Bacteroidia; order Flavobacteriales; family Flavobacteriaceae; genus Gelidibacter; species Gelidibacter pelagius. The sequence continues at coordinate 29,873 of NZ_JAGEVG010000021.1, forward strand.
TATCAAATAGTTAAAACACAGCCGATTTTACCTAATTAGGTAATAACTAACCCGTTCAAAATGAGTAACTGCTAACTACAACACCAAAGTTATAATCCGTGCATAGAAACTCAACTTTCCACGCCTGAAGCACCAGTTTTAATAGTTAGCTCTGCTTGCAATAGATCCAAGAACTTTGAATTTTCTTTTAACTTTTATTCGACTCCATTTACAAAGGAATGAGATGATTATTTACCAAAATTCTATTATTCTGATAGAACTCTCACCCCCAAACCTGGCAGCACCAGTTCCTAAGTATAGAACGTTTCTACTACTAAGATAAAAGCAGTAATTGATATATTCCATTTTATGATTTAAAATCGTCACTTATCTTATGAATATCACTTTTTCATCTTTCATGCCTGGCAAGAACGTATCAAACTTACACATCCTAAGAATTTAAATTCAGAATCTCTTGAACGCTTTTCATGTCTTCACTAATTTCTCATCCAAAACCCTAGCGTATATTTGTGTTGTGGTCACCTTGCATACTTTCCAAAAGCATCATAAATGTTAGGGAAGACATCCGGTTGGGTTTACCGTTTATTGTAATCAAAGCGGACCTACCCTGTAGTTTAACCCCACCATCTTCATCAATTTGCACCCCAGGTAGAAGAGATAGCACGTCGGCGGTTGATATCTGTTTAAACAATGAATCATTTTGTATATTCACCATTATACTGGTTGCGGTGTGTTCTATATTTTTTGATATCTCCGCTTTAATCATCACTTCATCCAATTGTTGGTTTTGATCTCTAAGTACAATATCTGGCAGTTTAATATCCAATGTTAAAGAGTATCTTTTTATATACTTTGAATATCCTAAAACGCTTACTTCCAAAATATATTCACCGGAACTTAATTCAATAGAAAACTTTCCATCATCTTCACTACTGATAGTTCCAACCTTTTCCTCCGTTTTTAAATTCACAAAAACAATATTTGCATACGATATAGGCTCACCTTTGACGTCAATTATACTGCCATTAATCGTGACTTTTTAGCTTATCAATGAAGACTTTACAGTTATTTGCGCATAAGAATGTTGAATCAATAACAAACCCATTGCAAAGAATACTTTACGGATTATATTCATTTAGAAAAAATTAATCACAGTGTTTTGGAGAAAATATCAAAACACTGTGATTTATGAAATTTAAAAACTACTATTCAAAAACTATTATTCGAGCTTCACAAGCCGCTGCCCATTCACCTAGACCAACTGTCCCTCTGGCATCAGTATCGAGTTGTGCAAACATTTGTTCTGTGAGGTCAGGAATTCCTGCTCGAATTTCTACAAGGGTTAAAAGATCATCCCGTTCACATCAAATGCACTGAAGGAATCTGAACAAGGTCCTGCAAAAGCAGATAACGAAATGATCATTAATGCACTAGAAACCATCAGTTTTTTCATGATTTAAAATTTAAATTATTATACTTATTTTTATATAAAATCAGTGAGATGTATTACTATCTCAAAACACTCCTCTGGCTACTGGTTGTGTGTTATCATAAATATAGCCACTTAACTCCTAATAACCCTATTTTTTCTCGGGCAGCAAAATAAATTCAGCATAATTGCTCTCATCAAAATAGGTGTTGGCTGCATCTTTGAAATCTTTGGTGCTCATCTTATTTATTTGAGTTTCGTAATTTAAGATATCGCTATACTCCAAATCGAATTCATAAGCTTCCTTTAGTTTTGCAACCCAATAACTATTATTGGTCAACCATTCTTTTGTACGTGACAATTCGGCTTCCTTAAGTTTGTGCAAATCTTTTTCTGATGCACCATCACGTTTTATTATTTCAATTTCTTCGAAAACTTTATTTGTTAACCTTTCTACATTTTCTGGTGCACAAGTAAACTCAATGCTCATGCGGTACCAGTCATTAGGTCTATTAGCTGCAAAGCCAGAAACTCTAACTCCATACACGCCTGACATTTTCTCGCGAAGTTCTTCCGTGAGTTTAATTTTGAGCAATTTTGCCAATAAGGTGAGTTGCTCTTTTTGTTCAAGCGTAAAATCCAAGCTGCCCGTAAAATTCATGACCACTTGACTTTTATCACCAATGCCCTTAACAATTGTATTTTTAATGATGCCTTCTGGACGTCTTAATCCGATGTCGTTCCAAGTACTTTTTTCATTGAGGTTCGATGGAAGACTACCCAAATATTGTGTCGTAAAAGCTTTAAGTTTTTCTATATCAAAACTCCCCACAAAAACGAAGGTGAAGCCATTGGCTGATGCGAATCTTTCCTTGTAAAAATCAAAGGCAGTTTCCAAATCCATACCTGTCTCGACTTGTTCTTCGGTAAGAGGGATGCCTCTTAAATGATTTTGTGTCATGACTTCACTGATCTTTTTTCTGAACACTGCATCCGGACTTTTGTCTTGGTCTTTATATAGTGATAAAGAACTTGCCTTATAAGCGTCAAATACATTTTGATCTCTGTTTGGAGCCGTAAAATATAAATAGGTCATTTGTAACATACGTTCTAAATCGGCAGATGAACTACTTCCTGAGAACAGCTCGTCATAGAAGTTAATGTACGGGGTTACCCTGACGCTCTTACCCATGTTCAATTTACCTAAATCGGTATTAGAGATATTATTAATACCACTAGCGCCAATGATATTACCCGCGCTTCTTGCAGAAACATATAATGAATCTGGTGCAACAGAACTTCCGCCAGGTCTAAATCCGTTCATTGAAATCATGTCGTTTTGAAAGCCTGTAGGCTTTGCGATAACCGTGACGCCGTTTGCGAATTTCCACATGGTCATATCAATCTTGTCGTTATAAATACTGCTAACAATTTTTCCTGCATGCGGTATCTCTGTCATTAACTTAAGATTCTCAAGAGAATCTACATAAGGCTCCACTTTCTTCTTCGCGTTTTTATTTAGAAGTTCCAATATCTCTGTTTCGGTTGGCAGCTTCAAATCTTCTTTGTCTATTGCATTTATGACTACGGCAATATTTTTATCTGTAATCCATTTTTTTGCAAGATTATTGACGTCCTCCACAGTTATGGTTGGCAACATTTCATTGTAGAAATGGTATCTAAAAGTATCACTCGGAATAGGTTTATTACCCGTATAGTTATCTATATAACGTTCTACGTACGTACGGGTTGGGATTTTTCCGGTTTCTTTCCTGTATAGGTCTGCGCTATTAAGTAATGCCGCTTTATAGCGTTCTAGTTCAGAAGTTTTAAAACCAAAGCGTCTGGCGCGCTCACTTTCAGTCAGTAAAGCTTCAATACCTTCAACTATCTTATCTTCTTTTAAGATGGCTCGTAAATAATAACTATCTAAAGGACCCAAAAACTTTCCCATACCTGCATTTGCAGATAAAAATGGTGCGTCTGCAGATTTTTCAACCTCTGCAAGACGTTGTTTCAGCATTCCTGAATAAAGCAATTGCAAGAGCTGCTCTTTATAATCTTTCAAGGTTTCAACTTCAGTGCCTTGTTTCTTATGATAAATGGAAATGCTGACTCCTTGTGCTTCTTTATCTGTAATAATACTTACTGAAGGAGCATCGTTATCTTTGATATCATAATAAATACGCTCTCTCGGATTTTTAACAGCTTTTAAGTCCTCAAATATTGTTTTGACTTTTTCTTCTGTTTCAGTAACATCAAAGTCTCCTACTATCACAAGTGCCATTAAATCTGGACGGTACCAATCTTTATAAAATCTTTTAAGAGCATCATATTCAGAATTCATGATCACATCCAATGTTCCAATAGGAAGCCTTTCCGCATATCTGGAGTTGTTTGTTAGCACAGGTATGGATTGATAGTACATACGAGTTCTTGCACCACTTCTTGCCCGCAATTCTTCTGCAACAATACCACGTTCGTTATCAATTTCTTCATGGGAAAATGTAATGCCGTCTGCCCAATCTCTTAATACTTTTAGACTTTTATCAAAAACATCCGTGTCATTAGTTGGAATCGAGAGCTTGTACACAGTTTCATCAAAGCTTGTATGCGCGTTTAGGTCGGCTCCAAACTCAACACCAAGGCTTTGCAAATAATCAATCAGGTCGTTTTTCTCAAAGCTTTTGGTACCATTGAACGCCATGTGCTCAATAAAGTGTGCAAGGCCAAGTTGGTCCTCATCTTCCAATATCGAACCCACATTCAGAACGAGCCGTAATACTGCTTTGTCAGCAGGCTTAGGATTGTGTTTGATATAGTAGGTGAGACCGTTGTCCAATTTGCCAGTTTTTATTGTAGGGTCTATTGGAATTTTTTCGCTTAAATCCTTAACCTGGGCTGTCAGGCTCAAACTAACAATGAGCAAAAATGTTGTTATTATTGTTTTGATGTCTTTCATGATCTTTGTTTTTAAGGAATAATTTAGATAGTGATGCACTTGAATTGACGCAGACAAAATTATTCAGGGGAGGTAATCTGATGGAATTATCAGTAGAAAAGAGAGCTTGTATTTTGTTAAACCTTCGATTCGATCTATTGGGCTAAATTTATAGGATAGATGTTTCACTGTATTTGGCTTATTTACCTAAGGAACAGCGTAATAAGAGTCATTGTTGACTCAGGTCTATTACTCTAAAGTATCTCGAATTATCAAATCTTTTTTATAGCGAAAGTAAAATATAGTGCCTAATAATGGAAAGAATAAAACGAGTAGCAACCAAACAATTTTTTGATTTAACTTTTTAAATTTTGTTTCATAAAAATCCATTAGGGTCCAAATCCAAACCGCAATTGATATTCCTATAAGTATTTGAATAAACATGCTTTGCATTTTGTTTTTGGTTTAAAAATGGAGCTCCAAACCGTTGATTAAAATTTAAAGCTCCATTAAAAAGACTAACTCAAACTAATCAACTGAACTTATTCGTAACCAGGATTTTGGTCGGCAAGGGTAATAGAGCCGTTTCCGTTAATTTCCTCTTCCGGAATAGGAAGGATATACTGATTGGAACTTGTAACTGTAGGTTTTAAGGTCATTATTTTGTTGAATCGGATGGCGGCAAACCACTCGCTGCCATTTTCGAATGCTAGTTCCCTAGCAATTTCATCAAAAATATCGTCCTTTAGTTCATCAATAGTCGTCGCAGTTGTGTTTCCAATACCTGCGCGATTTCTGATGACATTCAATGGTGCACTAGCATCTTCTAAGCTTGCGTTACTAAAAGCCAAGCCTTCTGCTTTTATCAAGTACATTTCTGCCAAACGCATAAAATAGGTAGGTCTAAAAACTTCTACATTGTTTGTTTTTAAAACGTTAGCACCACTATAGGTAAATGGTTTTCGAGGATCTGATGTCATTAAAGATGTAAACCAGGAGGTTCCAACACGGCCAGTATAAAATCGCTTTCTATTATTGTCAATATTATCGGAATTTTCGTCTCTATAAGTCATCAAGATCATTTCAGAAGACTTCAAGCCTTTACTGAATACGTTCTCAAAAGTACTTTCCAAAGATGTAGAACCGCTCATGATCACTTCGTCAGCCAAAACTGCAGCTTCTGCGTATTTACTTTGATAAAGTAATACTTTGGCCTTTAATGCTTTCGCGGCTGTTTTGGAAGCTCTGTAAGATACTGTGTAATCAGGAGCGTCAGCAATGGCAATGTCTAAATCAGCTAAAATTTGTGCGTAACTTTCTGCGACGGTACTCCGTGCTTTATCTCTGGTTACGAAATTTGAAGGCTCTGTTCTTAAAACAATGCCGTACTTACTGCTTTCATCAAAAAATTGACCATAATATCTGAGGGCATCAAATGTTGCCATCGCTCTTAAAAAGTGGGCTTCACCTATAATTTCTCTCTTATTATTTGGAGAGATCTCTTCATCAGAGAGCTCAGCGGTTAGCACAATAGAATTATTTGCCATATCCATGACCTTATAAAAACTCAACCAATAGTCTTTGACATAAGAATTGTCATATTTAATGTCATTTATAGAAAATTGGCCGTGAACATTTCCACCTCCAGTTTGACTCATCGATCCTGCTAAAGCGCTCGGAATAAGCTCGGTATACATATAGTAAAAAGGATTGGTGCGCGATGTGATAGTAGTGTAAGCACCATTGAGCAAAGCCTTTGCATCATTTTCGTTTTTTACGACATTTTCAGCCACCAGATTGTTAGGTGGGTCAACATCTACTACATCTGTAAGTTCGCAGGATGTCAAAAAAAACAAGGTTGTAATATAAATTGCTATTTTTTTCATAATTTTTATTTTTTAGAATCCTAATTTAACGCCAGCGGTAAACACTTTTGAAATTGGAAATTTGTTATTGTCCATTCCAGCACTGATATCATTATTATACAAGTTGGAAGCTTCAGGATCTGCTCCAGGATAATTTGTAACCGTAAATAAATTCTGTGCGGTCATAAAAACAGACAAACTGTCAAATATTTTAATCTGATCGATAAGTTTCTGAGAGAAGGTGTAGTTGAGATTAAGCGTTTTTAATCTTATATAAGACGCATCATACACATAATGTGATGACGATCTGTTATTTACGTTTGGATCAAAATAGACGAGTCTCGGGATGTTTGTGTCCCTGTTATCAGGACTCCAAGCGTTCAAAACACTGGATACTTTGTTTTCTCCCATAAATGTATTGGCAAAATTGGTGTCTCTTCCCAGTCCAAATGCATGCACGTCATTCCCTACAGAAAATGTAAAGAACGTTGAGAGTGTAAATCCTTTGTATCTGAATGTATTATTAATACCACCAAAAAAATCTGGTTGGGTATCTCCAAGGACTTCCTGGTCTAAACTGGTAATCCTACCATCTGGCACACCGTCTGGCCCTGTTAAATCTTTAAATTTCAGATCGCCTGGGGCGGTTGCACTATTTTGATAAGCACCAGTGCTCGATCCTGCATTTAGTACATCAATTTCAGCTTGTTCTTGGAAAATACCTTCGGCAACATAACCATAGATCAAGCCAATTGGACTGCCTTCACGCAATCTTCCACCACCTGGGAAACCTGTCAAGAAACCATCATCTCCTCTAAAATCGTCTGAGATTTTGGTCAATTTATTCTTATTCTTACTGACGTTTAGAGATATGCTCCAATTGAAATCGTTTGAACGAATAAGATCACCTTTTAATTCCAATTCGACCCCTTTATTTTCTGTGTCTCCAATATTTGCAGTAATTCTGTTATACCCCGTGCTTCCCGGAGTAATAGCTGTGAATAAAGCGTCCTTGGTAGTTTTGGTGTAATAACCAATCCCACCACTAAGACGACCTCTAAACAATGAAAAATCAATTCCAAGGTCAAACTGATCAGTGGTTTCCCATTTTAGTTTATGGTTTCCCAACTGAGATATTACAATTGACGGATCAGGTCCATAATTATCGGTTTCATAAAGTGTTCTCCACGCGTAATCCCCAAAGTCCTGTTGACCGGTTTTCCCTAAACTTGCACGAAGTTTAAGGTCATCTATGACACTACTATCTTTTAAAAATGATTCATTAGATATCCTCCATGCAACAGCAGCTGCTGGAAAAAAGGCATATTGGTTATCTTTTGCAAACTTTGAAGAGCCGTCAACCCTTGCAGATAAAGTTAATAAGTACCTGCTGTCATAACCATAATTAATACGTCCAAAGTAGGAAGCTAAGCCAGATCCAGTCTCAAAGGATGAAGCGTCTCTGAAAACTGTGGCACTTGAAACATTGGTTAATACGTTATTAAAAAAACCTTCTCCCCATGCTTTAACATAAGAGTTTTTTGATTTTTCAAAAGATGCACCGGCTACAGCGTTGATGTCATGGTTACCGATTAATTTGTCATAAGTTAAAGTTGATTGTAGGAGTGTGTTCGTGTATTTACTTCTACTTTCTTGTGCATAGCCGTTACCATTTCCTGTTAACCTACCCCATCCTCCTCTGGCGGTGAATAAAGGATAAAAACTATTTTGAGTTCCATTATTGTAATTTAAGGAAAACAAGGTCTTAAATTTTAAATCTTTTACAATTTCTAATTCTGTATGAATCGATCCCAACACCAAAAACGTACTGTTGGTGTTGTTGCCTTGAGATCTTGCTGCTGGACTTTCAGTATTAGAATATGGGGAGACTGAATAATTGCCGTCCGCATCAAATACCGGTAAATCCGGTCTATAAGAATAAGTGAGTTGTGTTAAACTATTGTCAAGTGCATCCTGATTAGTGTTTGAAAGATTAATTTTGGTACCAAATGTCCAACGCTCATTGATTTTATTATCAATACTCAAATTTAAAGAATACCTATCAAATCCTGAGTTTTTATAAACACCTTCTTGTGTATTGATTCCTAAAGAGGTGCTATATCTTGTTTTTTCAGAACCTCCATAAACACTTAAGTTATAATTGGACGTTATTGGACTTCCTGGACTTAGTTCTTTTTCCCAATTGGTATCTGCATTTCCAAAATAAGAGCCATCTAAAACGCTACGCGCAAACTCATCATTTCGTGTACCATTTTCTACTGCCGTTGTCCAGACTTGTCTAAATTGTGCTGCATTGAGCACATCTAAAGTTTGAGCAAACTGAACGCTCGTAGAGGCACTTCCTTCAAACTTTGTTTTACCGGAATAAATGCCTTGTTTTGTAGTGATGATAATGACACCATTTGCGGCACGAGAGCCGTAAATGGCCGCAGCAGAAGCATCTTTTAGTACACTTATAGACTGGATATCAGATGTGTTTATATTACCGATGGGCGTACTGATACCTTCCTTTGCCAATTCATCACCTAATCCGAGTGATCCTAAACCACCACCTTCTCTACCACCTAATGGGATGTTACTATCAGGAACCACTGGTATACCATCTATAACATACAACGGTTGATTAGAACCCAACAATGAAGTGGTCCCTCTAATACGCACTCGGGCTGCAGCACCAGGTTGTCCTGTAGAACTTGACACATAAACTCCTGCTACCTGACCTTGCAGTGCATTATCAAGATTGATGGTAGGCGATTGGCTGGCAATGTTTGCCACATCAACCGTTCCTACTGAACCAGTCAAATCTTTTCTTTTGGCACGACCATAACCAATAATTACAAATTCATCTAAACTTGTTACTGATGTTTTCAACTGTACGTTTACAACGCTTCTATTGTTAATGGGCACATCAATAGTTTCATAGCCAATATAGGATACCACGATAATTTCTGAGTTACTTGAAAAGATTAGACTATATCCCCCATCATAGTCCGAAACTACACCTGTTTTTGAACCTTTTACAATTATAGTTGCACCTGCCAATGGTTGTCCATTTTCATCAGTAATTGTTCCACTGATTCTTTGTTGGTTTAAAATCTCTGAAAAATTGAATTTTATTTTGCCCAAAAAAGACGGTGTTTCTTTTACGGAAACGACAATTTTAGGCTTTAAAACAATCTGTTTGTCCACAACCTTATAACCAATATTGGCATTTTTAAAAAGTGTGTTCAATACATTTGAAAGCTTTTCTTTAGTCGCAGAAATGCTGACAATTTCCTTATTTCTGAGGATCTCATCCTCATATAAAAACTTGAATTCGGTTTTACGCTCTATTTCATTTAAGACATCCGCAATAGTCATTGACTTACAGTCTAAAGTCACTTTGGTATTTTGAGAATATGTGCTGTTAGCTTGAATTTGGAACAATGCTAAAAAGAGCAGCATGTACGTGAGCTTCATTTTTAAACTTATTTTAGGGATATAAAGCAAGCTGTAAATCCCGATAATGAATTTTTTCATACTTTTGGTTTGATTTAAAGAGTTGAACATTTTTAGATCATTTTTTTAAAATCGGGGAATGCTCCAACATTTCCCGGTTTTTTTATTTTTTCATACTACTCATACAAAAGATTAAAAAAATGATGTTTTCTTTTAGTTGTGTTTGTTAGTTTTAGCGAGACATGTTTTATAGTTTTTATGGGTTAATTATTATTTTATTTGAATCGAATTTATAGGTAAAAGAGGCCGAATAACTAAAGCTCTGCATCACTTGATGGATGTTTTCTACATCAAATCGTGCAGTAAACCTTCTGTTCTCTAAAGCCTTATCATTATTTATAAAGACAACATTATATTGCCTTTCCAGTTTTTTAAGAATATCATTAAAGGGAACGCCGTTCAATATTAATCTACCCTCCATCCAGGCGGTGTGTGTTTCGGTATCAGCTTTATCAACTTTAATTTCGTGATTCTTAAGGTTCCATTCGGCCTTAAAACCTGGATTTAAAAGTGTAGCCGTTTCTTGATTATAAGTTTCATTACTGCTATAGACACCTACAGAACCTTCAAGAAGCACAGTGGTAATCTGCTCATCTTCAAGATAGGAAGACACGTTGAATTGTGTACCAAGAACTCTAATATTAATTTCCTCCGCATTGACAATAAATGGATGTTTGGCATCTGTTGATACATCAAAAAACGCTTCACCCTTTAAGAAGACTTGTCTGTTTTGACCTTTGATGAATTTAACTGGATATTTTAAAGATGTTCCGGCGTTTAAATGCACTCTGGTGCCATCAGATAGTTGAATTTCAAAACGTTTGCCATAAGGTACGGTTAAGGTATTATAAACTAAGGTTTCGTTGGTTATGGTAGTATCATATACCAAAATTTTTCCTTTTTGATTCCCTATGATATTCCCTTTTTTATCAACTAATTCAGACGTGCCGTCTTCATTTATAATCTTTGTGCTACCGTTTTCCAGTTCAAGCGTAATAAATTCATTCGGAATATCTAATGTTGAGTTAGTACTGAAATAGCCTTGTTGAAATAGAAAGCCAATTCCAAGGAATAGAACGGCTATTGCCGCGTATTTGATCCAAGACTTATTGGAAAACAGATTTTTTTGTTTCGATTTGGATTGTTCCGCCTTTAGGACAACATTTTTCCAAGCTTTATCCTTATCTATGGTATCGTAACTCGAAAGCGTATCGGAAACCTTAGTGAAATCTGTTTTGGATAGAAAAGGGTATTTCTTTTTAAGTTCTTTTAATTGCAATTTTTCAGCAGGTGTCAAGACGTCAAGTTTTTTCTTGATGATCAGTCTCGAAATATGAAAAATAGTGTTCATTCTATTAGGGTGTTTATATATAGAACAACTAAAAACCAAAAAAGTACTACTGAGAAATGTTATTTTTTTAAAAAAATATAAAATGGAATCAAATGAAGACTGTATTTTAATTAATACCGCTCAGTTTTAAACACATTTATTTAGGCAGTCAGCTAAACAATCCAAGAAAGATTATTGATTTAATTCGGTTTTTTTAAGGGGTGCTCAAGTTTCATTTTATGAGCAATTAAAAAAGAAATGATAATGCTTAAATTCTTAAACCTTTGTCTTAATTGTTTGTAAGCCTGAGATTTTAAGGTTTTGACTGTTTGTAGTTTGATGTTTAGATTTTCAGCAACTTCTTTATTTTTTAGACCTTTTAGGCTGAGTTTTATAATCTCCTTTTTTCGTATTGGTAGGGTGTTGATAGCCTCATGCAACTGTCTCGAGATTTCTTCCTCAAGCACGTGTTGCATAAATAGATTGTCATCATTTAACTGCTGTATAGAAGTTGCAGCATATTTATCTTTTACTTTATTGTGTTTAATAATGTTAAGACATTTATTTCTTGAGGTCTTATAAAGATACGATTTAAGTGAAATCTCATCTGGAAAGTTGTTTTCTGTTTGCCACAAATCCGCAAACACCTCTTGCACCACATCTTCACATTCATCGTGTGAAGACAAAAAGCGGTTAGCATAGGTTACAAGAGACTTATAATATGTATCAAATATTGCTTTTAAATAACTTTCGGTAAACATTTTAAAACAGGAACAAATTTTTGTTGAACTGAACAACTTTTTGAAACGCGTAAATTAATTAAATTATTACTAGTGTCCTATACCTATTAAAAAACAAGATGTTAAATTAAGTTATTTCAAATATTTTTAAGTAATAGCAATTCAATTAAGATTTAGAATAAACCACCAAGGTAATTATAAGAAATTCCCAATTAACAATTGTTCGCAAGAATTAAAATGAAAAGATTTTTAACTTAAAATGAAATGACATAAATACCAGATTAGATCCTTTGGCTTTATGTCGTAGTCATTTGATAGACGTGTTTTACGAGTTTAACTTGCGCGTATATTGTATGAGAATAAATTTCCCTTCTGATGAGAGAAAGGTTGTGATTCACCAGAATTTATTATCCTAATTGATAGCTCCTAAATAAAAATGAGAATTGAATTGATTTAATTTTAAAAAAACATGGGATTTGAAACAACAAAAAGTCGCACCTATGTTGTAATTAATCAACAGTTTATCATTCTTCAATTCATTTACTTATAAATCGATACTTATCAAAATGAGTAATTATTGGAATATATCGGGTGTTCCTCAGAAGGGAGGGATATTGGAAGAAGTTTATGACATCAGAGCTGAGAGACAATCTACGGATGGAACCCAGTATGAAACGTGCATGATGTGCAACAACTAACGCATACGGCATGTATACGTTGTAAGCCATATAGATTTTGGAGAGGAATTTAAAGTTGGATGTATCTTTGCTGAGAAAATGACCAATGATTATGTAAATCCCAAAAAGCAAGAAAAACAATTAAGAAATTAGTCCCACAGGCGCATCAACTGGCTAAAAAAGAATGGAAGATTAGCAAGAAAGGCAATTCACACTTAAAAATAACTGATCATTTAATTGTCATTTATCAAGACAGATACATAAAAACGTTCAAGGTCAATATTGGCGACGTTATAGGTACAAAGCAATTTGAGGATATCGACCAAGCAAAGATAGCCGCATTCAACGGTGTTGAATATATAAAAGAGAATGACCTATGGTAATTCCTATTGCCAACTATAGACCATTGACGCATCGATCGCATAGGCTAATCAGCAAATATTTCCCGATTCCCATATACACCAAGTTATGTTCAAGGTACTCTATTTTAACCTCATACATATTAAAATGCTGATGCCGAATTAAATATCCTATTGTTAATTGCCCATCAAGAAAAGAGAAACAACAAAAAATCCCACATTATTCCTAATCTGATTTTTCGCTCATTATTTTGCTCAACTTCTTAAGGAGTTGTTCTTTTGTCATCTGAGCATATTTGTCCTTTTCAGCATCTGCGATTTTTTTACGTAGCAGTTTCAGCTCGTGTTCTTCTTCAAGTTTTCTCGCTTTTTTGTCGAGCCTTCTTTGCACAGCGTCCATATCAGATTTTATCTTGTGATCCATGACACGAGCATAAATTTGAGTCGTTGTGATTTTTGAATGTCCCAATATTTTTGAAACGGTTTCAATCGGCATTCCGTTGCTCAATGCCACTGTTGTTGCAAACGTATGCCGCGCCATGTGGAAGGTGAGATTTTTTTCAATTCCAACTTCTTTGGCTATGTCTTTCAGATAAAGGTTGGCTTTCTCATTGGTTATGGATGGCAAAAGCTTACCCGTGAACTGTGTCACCGGATGCGCCTCATATTTAAGAAGAATCTGTTCAGCACGAAACAGCAATGGAATCTTGATTTTAGTATTCGTTTTTTGCCTAAACGTTGTAATCCATTTATGAACTTCATCATCACCAATCCAGACATTTTTCTTTGTCAAATTCCGAATGTCCACATAAGAGATACCTGTGTAGCTGCTGAAAACAAAAAGATCCCTCACACGATCCAAACGATCAAGTTCAAAATGATGTGTGGCAAGTTTTGAAAGCTCACTATCAGATAGGAATTCTCTATCCACCTTATCAAATGAAGATTTCCATCTTCGAAAAGGGTCATCTTTAATCCATTCCAAATTGTATGCAAGAGTCACCACCTTTCGAAAACGTTGAATGTGTTTAGTAACTGTATTATGGCTCATCGCCTTAGGATGCCCCTTTGGATAGTAGGCATTCAAATAGTTCTCGAAATCACATAAAAACTCGTAGTTCAAACGGGATAAAGAAATATCATTTAGCTTTTTCTGTTTTAAAAATCGTGAAATATAACCTTCAGTTACTTTAAAATTTCTGATGGAACCAATAGCCAAAGTGTTTTCAATTTTTTGCCCATGATATCTTAGTAACTCAAGAAGTGTTTTTGAGTCTACTCCTTCCTGCAAAAATCCATCTTTCAGATTTTCGGCAGTTATAGGAATATTATCGTTGCGTAGAATTTGATACTTATTATAAAGTTCTGACTTAGTAACTTCTAAATAATTATTAATTTCTTTCGCTTTAGCGGAATTACCAATCATCTTCCGGTGTTTGAAATCCCAAAGTTCCAATGGGACTTTTCGTTTCAAACTAATGTTGACACGCTTTTTGTCGATAGTGATTCGCATATACAGAAGTACTTCACCATCAATCTCTTTTTGCTTGTTGACCCAAAAGTGAATCCCAAGTGTTTTTACTGTTCTCATAATTGTTGCCGTTTTAAGTTAAACTTAAATTCCGATTGTCAAATCAAACAAACAATTGAGTGATATTGCTTTAGTTTAAAATACACCTGAGGTACCTTTTAAATTTTGGGGTAACCTCTGAGGTATCATTTTAAATCAAATCATATCAAATTAAATGAACCCTTAAAAACCACGAAACCACGCAAATCCTAAGATTTGCGTGGTTTTGATGCTATTTGATATAGCTTTGAGTGACCTCGACTGGATTCAAACCAGTAACCTCTTGAGCCGTAATCAAGTGCGCTATTCAGTTGCGCCACGAGGCCTTTTAAAGTGGGTGCAAATATAACACTTTTATTAATTTAGTACCAAATAATTTATTTCAAATTTGCAAATGTTTAGTTTTTGACCAAGATACACGAAGTTTTAAGAATTTCTTTCCAATATCAATTCGACAAAATTGTTCAACATAAGCTCTTTAAGAAAGCTATTTCAGATATATGAAAAATAATACGATTTTGATGGATGTTGACCAAGACCAGACCGATCTATCGTTTTTTGACAAACAATCCTTACAAATCTGAGTTAGGACGCTTACATTTGCAAAAAAATAATTTAATGGAATACATTTTACAACCTTGGCCTTGGTATGTTTCAGGCCCACTTCTTGCCCTGATCATGTTTACACTTATTTATTTTGGGAAGACTTTTGGCATGTCCTCTAATCTGAGAACTCTTTGCTCCATGGCTGGGGCAGGAAAAAATAACGACTTCTTTGATTTCGATTGGAAATCGCAACGGTGGAATCTTGTCGTCGTTTTAGGTGCTGTCATTGGGGGCTTCATCGCACATTTTTTATTATCCAATCCCGTGAATATCGATTTGAATCCTGAAACTGTTGATAGCCTATCTAAATTAGGCTTCGAAAATGCAGGAAAAAGCCTACTACCGGCCGAATTGTATAGTTGGGATGCCGCCTTTAGCTTAAAAGGATTATCCATTTTAATCATTGGAGGATTTTTGGTAGGTTTCGGAACCCGTTATGCTGGTGGCTGTACCTCTGGACATGCTATTACTGGACTAAGTAGCTTGCAACTGCCTTCTCTAATTGCTGTTGTCGGTTTCTTTCTTGGTGGATTGATTATGATTCACTTATTATTCCCTTTAATTTTTGGTTAACACGAAATGTCCTTTTGCAAATCATAGATTAACTAAAAAGTTAATTTGGACAATGCACCGGATCTTCAAAATAAATATATACAAATGAAATTTTTAAAATTTTTACTCGTCGGAATTGTATTCGGAATCATTTTGGTGAAATCAGAAGCCGTATCATGGTATCGCATTTACGAAATGTTCCGCTTTGAATCGTTTCACATGTATGGCATAATCGGCACTGCCATTGCTACAGGAGTTATTTTACTTCTGATCACTAAGAAGTTTAAGTTCAAGAACATTGAAGGAGGCTTAATGAGCGTCCCAGATAAAGAGAAGGGCTTTACTCGGTATATTTTAGGCGGCACGCTTTTCGGTTTGGGATGGGCCTTATCTGGTGCATGTCCAGGACCAATGTACATCTTGGTTGGCACTGGTGTTTTCACCATTCTGATTGCTATTTTGGCGGCTCTATTTGGCACCTATGTTTACGGCGTTTTGAAAGATAAACTTCCGCATTAAAATAACGACCTATTGTAGATTTTCAAAAAGTAATGGAGTCAGGCATTGTCCAAACATTTATTGTTTTGAGCAAGGCTTAAAAAACCATTTACAATGTCTTCTTTAAGAATTGCTAGAAATAGCCTGTTAGAATAATGAGAGGTTTTCGCAGATGGGTAATAGAAAATTAAAACCTCAAAGTTTCAATATAAAAAAACTCTGAGGTTTTTTTTACTATATTATCTCTGCACTTAAACCAGCTTCCAAAAGCATGGAGCAACGCGGTTTAAGATCGTCATAGGACCCTGTTTTCACCGTACATTTCCCTTTATAATGTACTAAAATGGAACATTGCTCTGCTTGTTCCGGAGTGTGGTCACACGCATAAATAAGCGTATCGATGACATAATCAAAAGTATTGACATCATCATTATACAAGACGATCTCATTCAGATTTTGCTCAAGGGTATCAACGAGAAGGTCTTCTTGAATTTTCTCTTTAGTACTCATTTTTTTTAAAAACTTAAGTCTGCAGTCCTTTAACTGCACAATTTAACACAACTATCTGGGCGCTAGCTAATTTACGAATTTTAAAGCAACCCAATTATTTCTTTCCAAACTTTCAACGTGAGTCAATCCCAGTTTATTGCATTCCTCCTGAATGGCTGGAATATCGTGATTGTAAAATCCACTTAAAAAGATGGTTCCATTTGGTTTTAGGCATTTGACATAGGAAACCAAATCATTCAAAAGAATATTTCGGTTGATGTTAGCAATGATGGTATCATATTTTTGATTTTGCAATAAGCTGGCATCACCTTCCAGTACTGTTATGTGTTCACAATTATTTCGTTCCACATTTTCCAAACTGTTCACATAACACCAATTGTCATAATCAATGGCATCTAGAGGTTTGGCGCCTTTCATTTCGGCAAGAATCGCCAAAACACCCGTACCACAGCCCATATCCAATACCGATTTGTTCTTGAAATCGTTTTTCAGAATATGCTGTATCATCATATGTGTCGTCTCATGATGTCCAGTACCAAAACTCATTTTGGGCTCAATAACAATGTCGTATTTGGTGTTTGGTTTCTCATGAAATGGTGCACGAACAGAACATTCATCATCAACGACAATGGGATTGAAATTCTTCTCCCATTCCTCGTTCCAGTTGACCTGTTCTATTTCTTCAAAAGTATAGGAAAACTTAAACTCATCAGATTTCAAGATCTGGATACCTTTTAAGATGTCCTCATTCCATTCATCTTTTTGAATGTACGCCGTTACGCCCTCGTCAGTTTCCACGAAACTTTCAAAGCCCGCATAACCCAGTTCAGCAATTAGGATCTCTGTTCCTGGTTGCAAAGGTTCTACCTTAAATTGATAACCTATGTAAAT
The DNA here is from genome assembly GCF_017581925.1 of Gelidibacter pelagius. Lineage (GTDB taxonomy): Bacteria > Bacteroidota > Bacteroidia > Flavobacteriales > Flavobacteriaceae > Gelidibacter > Gelidibacter pelagius. Next base: position 47,360 of record NZ_JAGEVG010000021.1, read on the forward strand.
ACTATTGGCCATATTCGACTTCTAATTTGCGTATTATTGAATTTCAATGTGATACTCTAAGACGGGTTTTATTTATGATTAAAATGAATTAACGATGGCAAAAAAATCGTCCGCATTAAGGGCAGCGCCACCAATCAATCCACCATCAACATCAGGTTTTGAGAAAATCTCTTTGGCGTTTGATGGCTTACAACTTCCTCCATATAGAATAGATACACTATTTGCCATGTCTTGGCTGTATTTGCTCGCCAATGTTTTTCTAATGAAGGCGTGCATATCCTGCGCCTGCTCCGGACTTGCTGTTTCTCCAGTACCAATGGCCCAAACGGGTTCGTAAGCCAATACGATGTTTTTAAAGGCTGTCGCCTCTAAATGAAACAAAGCATTTTTAATCTGATTTTCAACAATATGTTCATGATTTCCAGATTTTCTATCTTTCAGTTCTTCACCGAAGCAGAAAATAACACGCATTTCATTTTTTATGGCCGCATCAACCTTTTTAGCCAATAGCTCATCGGTTTCATTGAAATAAGCGCGACGCTCACTATGTCCTAAAATGACTGTTTTAACACCAAGACTTTTGATCATTGTTGCACTAACCTCACCTGTGTAAGCACCAGATTCTGCGAAATGCATATTTTGTGCAATCACTTCAATTGTACTGTCTTTTAATGAGTTGAACGCCTGCCATAGATTGGTGAATGATGGGGCAATCATAACCTCAGCATCGCTGATTTTGTTTTGCGATTTAAGTTCTCTTATCAATGTTTCCGTTTCCGATAAATCATTGTTCATTTTCCAATTTCCTGCTACTATGTTTTTTCTCATATCCTATCTTAAGTCCTTTTCGAGAAAAGAGCTTATATTTTTAGTTAATATTCTATTTTACAATTTTAAATCCTCAATGTCGTTCCAATGTTTCTTTTGCGTGACGGTCCCTTTGTTTAAGATCACCGCACCTGGGTTTGAACGTACAATGGTTTTCAATACTTTTTCGTCACATAGATAAAACTCAAAATCGAGGTTGTATGTCGACTTGACATCTTGTTTTGTAGCTTCATCAGAGGTGGTCATCCCAATAACGGTATATCCTTTTGCAAGAGCCTCATCAGCCAAGGATTTTAATTTCACCATACCTTCCTTTTCGGAGGATTTTAAGTTGTATGCAACAATCATCAACAATTTATCTTTCTCCAAGAAATAGGAGGTCAAATCCTCATCTTCTGATTCTATTGAAAAATCCTGTATTTTGGGAAGGTCTGCAGCTTGGATCTCTTTGGTTTCCACACCAATAATCTCATCGTACTCTGCTGGTCCTTGTCCGCGGTCTGTTAAGGTTTTTTCTTCGCCATTAATTGTATAAGTCCACTCGTAATCTATAATAGCTCTTTTTGCATCAGGCGCGAGCACCATATTTTGTTGGAGATTATCACCTATTTTGTAAGCTCTAAAATCAATGACTGGTAAATGCATAAGTACGTAATACGCAAACGAAAGTGAGGCAAGAAAACCTACAAGTGCTACAACAGTGGTACCTAATTTGCTGAAAATTGGTTTAATATGTTTAACACCGAAAAAGAGAATTAGAATAAAGAACAATAAAACAATGTCTTTAGTAAAACTCTGCCATGGCGTCATAGGCATGGCATCTCCAAAACACCCACAATCCTTTACTTTATCAAAATAGGCAGAGTAAAAAGTCAAAAAGGTGAAGAAAACAATCATGAGCAACAAGCTCCACACCGTGAATTTCGGTTTATAACCAATGAGCAAAAAGATACCCAATACCACTTCAAAAACAACGACTATTACGGCAATTCCCAAGGCATAAGGTTCCAAAAACGGCAGATTCAGGACGTCAGTGCCAAAATATTCTTGAAGCTTATAGGAGAAACCCAAGGGGTCATTAAGTTTCACAAAGCCTGATATGATAAAAAGGACGCCTACAAATACTCTACTGATGCCTACTAAATATTTCATAAAATTTCGAAAGTTAAAAATTCCAAACTCCAATCGGAGATTGTAAATAGTGCTATACTTATAATTTTTCGTTCAAATGAATTAAGGCAAAGACAGCATAATTGATCATATCCTGATAATTGGCGTCAATACCTTCACTTACCAACGTTTTGCCTGCATTGTCTTCAATTTGTTTTACTCTTAAGAGTTTTTGCAAGATGAGATCAGTCAAACTACTAACTCTCATATCTCGCCATGCCTCACCATAGTCATGATTTTTGTTCATCATCAATTCTTTAGTCAACGCTATTTTTTCATCGTAAAGTTTGGTGGCGACTGCCACAGACATATCTGGTTTTTCAACCACTCCTTTTTCCAATTGAATCAAGGCCATAGTACAATAATTGATGATGCCTATAAACTCACTCTCCTCACCTTCATCTACCTTACGCTCAACATTTTGTTGTAAGCCTCGTATGCGTTGTGCTTTTATAAAAATTTGATCGGTTAAGGATGGGAGCCTCAAAATGCGCCACGCACTTCCATAATCCGACATTTTATCAACAAAGAGATTTCTGCATTTTTCAATAACAGCATCGTATTGTTTTGAGGTATCTTGCATAGAAAATTGGTAATTTTGCGTAAATTTCGCCTAAATAGTTCAGAGTTCAAAGTTCAGGGTTCAAAGTTTTCCAGATATAAAATTATATTTTAGTGAATATCTATAGATTTGACTTTATATCCCTCATAACTTTGAAATTTGAACATAGAAATCAGAATCAACCTCATGACCATCAATTGTAAAGGGCAACTTATTGATTTGACCATTCCCAAAGTCATGGGGATTCTTAATCTTACTCCTGATTCTTTTTATGATGGCGGCCTTTACAAAAATGACGCTGATATTTTAAAGCAAACAGACAAGATGCTTAACGAAGGTGCTGATTTTATCGACATAGGCGCCTATAGTTCTAGACCAAATGCCGTACATATTTCAGAAACTGAAGAATCGCAAAGACTGCTTCCAATTATAAAACTTTTGACAGATGCCTTCCCAAATGTTTTAATATCTGTTGATACCTTTAGAAGCGAAGTCGCCAAACAAGCTATAAGCGCTGGTGCTTCTATGATCAATGACATCTCCGCTGGGAAAATGGACGAGAATATGCTGAACACTGTTGCTGAACTAAAAATTCCTTATATTATGATGCATATGAAGGGCACGCCACAAAATATGCAACAAAATATTACTTATGAGCATTTGACAAAGGAGATACTATTTTACTTTTCTGAACGCATTGCTGTAGCCAGAGCATTAGGTATTGTGGATGTGATTGTGGATCCTGGATTTGGATTTTCAAAAACAACTGCCCAGAATTATGAACTATTAAAGAATTTGGAACTATTTAAAATGTTGGAAAAACCTCTTTTAGTTGGATTTTCCAGAAAATCAATGATCTATAAACCACTTCATACATCGGCAGCCCAAGCCCTTAATGGCACTACGGTTTTAAACACGCTCGCCCTCTATAAAAATGCTTCAATCTTAAGAGTCCATGATGTCAAGGAAGCTAAGGAATGTATTGAACTGACGCAGCAATTAAACTAATAATCCATGAAACATTTATCTCTATTATTACTGCTCTTAATTTTTTCGTGTAACCACGAAAAAACAGTCTTACTTCCTGAAATTGACCATGCGGATATTACTGAAGTCCTCGATATTTCTCCAATCTATATTTTTTATGATGAAACTAAAGCAGACAGCCTTGAACTCAATAGAAACAATGTCATCAGCACGACCAATTGGCTTGTCAATATCGATAAAAGACTCACTTTAGGTCAAGTTATTCCGAAAGTCATCTTATTACAGGACAAAAAGCGGAATGCTGAAGTTCACAAAAATGAAAATTCCAAAAATTATTTTACCTGTAATGATACCAGTATTCAAAACTTAGGTTTTTTAGATTTCACCCATATCATCTACAAGATGAATTCCATTCTTCCAAACGTATCGTCAGATTATTATAATTCTAAAGAAAAACGACTGATCTTGGATTTTAAGGCTCCAAATGACATTAAATTTGTGACGCTTTATAATGATTCCATCATCAAAAAATCAACATTGAAGACCCTCAAAAATGATCTCGATTCCTTACCAAATGGAACAGAATACGATTTAGTCCTGAGTATCAATGATCAATTAACCTTTCAGGACTATATCACCTTCAAATCAACACTTTCTAAAATAGAATCGCCTAATGTGACCATAAATGAAAACGAATTCATTTATTAGCCATAATTTTTTAATTTTACAAAAACATTTTTTGGATTGGACGAGCTTAATTTTTGGGATTTCGGGATTATAGATTTTATTGATGTTTTCCTCGTTGCCATACTTTTATATTATGTCTATAAGCTTATAAAAGGCACTGTTGCCATCAATATATTTATTGGCATCATCATCATCTATTTTGTTTGGAAGTTGACGGCATTTCTTAAAATGGGCCTGCTGAGTTCAATCTTTAGCGGTTTTATGGACGTTGGTATTATTGCGTTAATTGTTGTTTTTCAACCTGAAATAAGAAAATTCCTGTTGATGGTTGGTTCTACCAATTTTGGAAATAAACGAAAATTCTTAAGACATCTCAATTTTCTAAAAACTGAAGGTCAAGTACAAACCGATGTTGATGTTATCATTTCTGCATGCAAAAAAATGGCTTCAACCAGAACAGGAGCACTGATTGTTATTGAGCGCAATAACAACTTGGACTTTTTAACCAGTTCTGGAGATGAGATGAATATTGCCGTCACCCAACCAATCATTGAAAGTATCTTTTTTAAAAATAGCCCATTGCACGATGGCGCCATTGTCATTGCAAGCAATATTGTAAAAGCCACTCGAGTCATTCTTCCTGTCAGTAGTGAAAGGAGCATTCCACAACGTTTTGGACTGCGACATCGAGCAGCTGTTGGGATTACTGAAAAAACCGATGCCCTGGCCATTGCCGTAAGTGAGGAAACCGGACAGATTTCTTATATAAAGAACGGTGAATTTGTGATGTTCAAGGACAATGCGGAACTCATTGAGATGATCAAAAAAGATTTGGCGTAATAGTATAGAGCGTTCAGCTTGTCAAACCAGAGGTCAATAAAATCCCTTTGAAAAAAAGACTCCAAGGTAAATATTAGAGAATTCAACTTAAAGATTACACCGCCTCATTTTTCAAGAACTGTACTTCATATAAATTTCTGTAGTAGCCATTTTCATTTTGAAGTAATTCCTTATGCGTGCCCTGCTCCACAATGCGCCCGGCATCCATCACAATAATGCTATCCGCTTTTTGAATCGTTGCCAAGCGATGGGCGATGACTATGGATGTTCTGTCTTTTGTGATTTTCTCAGTAGCCACTTGCATTAACTGCTCAGAATAGGAATCTACGGAAGAGGTCGCTTCGTCCAAAATCAGGATACTCGGATTGGTCACATAAGCTCTTAAAAAAGAAATCAATTGTCGCTGCCCAGAAGACAGCATCACGCCACGTTCTTTAACGTTATAATGGTACCCGTGGGGCAAACTCATTATAAACTCATGAATCCCAATATCTTTGGCCGCTTTTTGCACATCTTCTTCCGTAATATCTGGATTGTTTAAAGTAATATTATTTAAAATGGTATCGGCAAAAAGGAATACATCCTGGAGCACCACGGCAATTTGAGCTCTTAACGAGGTTAAGGTCATTTCCTTTATATCCACTTCATCAATACAAATTTTTCCTTTTTGAATATCGTAAAAACGGTTCAATAAGTTGATAATGGTTGATTTTCCTGCTCCAGTAGCACCAACAATAGCAATGGTCTGCCCTGATTTAACATCGAAAGATATGTCCTTTAAAACCTCTTCATCATCAATATATGAAAAATGTACATTCTCAAATTTAATGTCGCCCTTAAAAGGTGCGGCTTCAATTTTACCTGCATCATCAATTTGCGATGTGGTATCTAAAACATCAAAAACGCGATTGGCAGCCACAATTCCCATTTGCAACGTATTAAATCTGTTTGCAATTTGGTTCAAAGGTCTGAACAACATTGGAATCATCATGATGAAGGCGAACAAATCACCTTGAGAAGCCAAATCATCAGAAATAATATTGAGTCCCCCGTACCAGACAACCATCCCTAAAGTCAAAGATGATAAAAACTCAGCAATAGGAAAGAACACGGAGTTGTACCAAACCGTTTTTAACCAGCCTTTTTTATGGCGTGCATTGATTTCTTTAAACTTTCGATATTCTGTTTCTTCTCGTGTGAATAACTGCAAGATTTTCATACCCGTGACACGCTCTTGAACAAAGGAATTGAGATTTGAAACTTCGTTACGGACATCTTCAAAAGCGATTTTCATATACTTCTGAAAGATCGTGGTTGCAAAAAGAACAATGGGTAAGGTTGTGAATACCAAAAGACTGAGCTTCCAGTTCATGAAAATCATGACACCACCAACCACCAACATTTTCAAGACATCACTGAAAATCATAAAAAGACCTTCTCCAAAAATATCCGAAATACGCTCCATATCCGTTACCGTCCTCGTAATCAACACACCTACAGAAGAATTGTCAAAATATTTCATTCGGAAACTCATGATATGCTTGAATAGTTTCACTCTAATGTCCTTTACCACAGACTGCCCCAACCAACTGGCATTGTAGATAAATAGCAATTGACAGATGACCTCCAACAGCAACAGGACAATCATGATGATAATATAGAACATAAAACCATCAGACTTTTGAAGTTCAATTTGATTGTCGATGGCTTGTTGTAACACATAAGGTCTCAAAGCCCCAAAAATCGCCAATCCCGTTACAAATAATAAAGTCGATGCAAAAACAAGTTTATAAGGCTTGATGTATTGCATCAATCTCTTGAAGAGGTTCACGTCATAAACTATAGTTTTCTTTTTGGCACTCATATATTATATAGCATTAAGAATCGTTTCGGGATATTCAATATGGATTAAAAATAATCCTTGTGCAGGAACTGAAAAACCGGCTTCGCTCCTATCTTTAGATTTGATAATGTCGTGCAATTGATCAACCTCAAGTTTGCCCAAACCAATATTGACCATCGTTCCCACAATGGCACGTACCATATTCCTTAAAAAACGATCGGCGGTAATAACAAATGTCAATTCGGTATCTTTTAGCTCCCAATACGCTTCTTTAATGTCACAAAAATACGTTTTCACGTCCGTATTACTTTTAGAAAAAGATTGAAACTCATTATACTGCATTAATATTTTACATGCTTCATTCATTTTATCCAGATCTAAAGGTAAATGGATTTTATATGCAAAATCATGTGTAAAGACATTCTTGGTATTCGAAATTCGATAGTGATAGGTTCTGCTAAGCGCATTAAATCTTGCATGTGCTTTATCTCGAACTTCAAAAATACGATGTACGGCAATGTCGTGAGGCAAAAACCAATTAATCTTATAAACCAAGACATCGATATCAAAAGGCTCTTCCATATCAAAGTGGGCATACATTTGAGCAGCATGCACGCCCGCATCCGTACGGCCTGCGCCCATAACTTTAATAGGAGACCTCAACAACGTGGTCAACGCGTGTTCCAAAACCTGTTGCACTGAAACGGCATTGGGCTGTTTCTGCCAACCATGATAGGCTTTTCCGTTGTATGAAAATTCGATAAAATATCTCAAGGCGACTTTGATAGATTTGAAAGCTTATTTAGATGTAAGGGCTATAAACCCATTGATAAAATAAACTAAAATTTGAAAATAGGATTATACATGACTTACCGATAGTTTAATGTCTTTATCACTATTTTTGTGCGTTGCAAAGTTAGTTATTTAAGATTGATGATTAAACGATTGTTGATTTAAGAATTCAAAAATACAGAAAACCCTATTTTGAAAAAAATCCTTCTCCTATCAGACACCCACAGTTATATTGATGACGATATTCTAAAATATGTGAAACAAGCAGATGAAGTATGGCATGCTGGCGATATTGGCGATTTGAAAGTTACGGATACGATAAAAAAACTAAAACCTCTTAGAGCAGTTTACGGTAATATTGACGATACAAAAGCCCGAATGGAATTCCCAGAAAACAACCGATTTATGTGTGAAGACGTGGACGTTTTCATCACTCATATCGGCGGTTATCCTGGAAAGTACACACAACGTGTACGAGAATTGCTTTACCAAAATCCGCCCAAGCTTTTTATTTGTGGCCATTCGCACATTCTTAAGGTCATGCCGGACAAAAAATTGAATCTGCTCCACATGAATCCAGGGGCCATCGGCAAACATGGTTTTCAACAGGTCAGAACGATGCTGCGCTTTACGATTGATGGTAGCAAGATTGATAATTTGGAGGTGATTGAGTTTAAGAAGTGAGATTGATCAATAGAATAGAACACTGATGACGCAGGTTGAGCAGATTTTCAATGATTTTCATCAAGATATCAGCAAAAATCAAAAAATTCAGTGTCATCAGTGTTCCAGCTATTAGATTTCAGAAAATTAGGTGATTTTTAATGTGCCTTATTATAGTATAAAAACTCGATTTAGCACTGCGCAACAGTTTCCCTCCTTTGGAGGGATTAAGGGAGGCCTCGTTCAATGCGCCTTTGGCTTTCAACAACTATAGATGGTGATAAAGAACTTTGAGATCCCGCCCAAAAGCGGGATTAGTTCAACTTACATTTTTGAATGCGTCCTCTGGACTTTTCAAAAATGAGTTTCACTAAAAAAACCCGAGATCTTCACCTCGGGTTTACGCACTAAAAAAATTAAGATAATAGGTTTATCGCAATCTATCAACAGATTTTACAAGATCTTCATCCTTTTTTATGGCCTTGTTGGCTAACACCAAAAACACGATAGAAAAAATAGGAATGAAAATCCCAACGCCTTTCTCTGAAATTTCACTCTCTCCAGGCGCCATTAGCAATAGATACAGAAATAATCCTAATAAAATAAAGTTCAATATGATATTAAGTCGCCCCAAAACAAATTGGAACTTCCTGTTTTTATAATTAAATATAGAAATCAAAGATAAGGCAGCAGATCCAAAAAACATAGCCAAATACATCATATTATCTTTTGCGTACACAGGCACATCCTGTGCGTTGGTCCACAAATGGAATACAAATATCAAACCACATGAAAAAATGGCTGCTATAAGTAAATAAACTGTCTGAATGCGCTGTAACATGTATTGATCTGAAAAATTAAAAGCCAAAATTAACAGTTTCTTTTTAAATCATACAGTTATTTTTAAAATAAAATTGTATTATTGCAACAACATTGTGTTACTCACAGAGTAATAAGCTGTTAAATCTTCAAAATTACATTCGGTTTTTTCCTCTTCTTAATCTCTAAAATAGATTCGGAACGAATCCAATTTCAATTTTACACTAATATTCATAAACATACATGTTTGAAATTTCGCAATTAAAAGAAAAGAAGCTTTCTGATTTACAGGAAATAGCTCAAAAGTTAAATGTACCTAAGTACCGTTCGCTTAAAAAATTAGATTTGGTCTATCAAATCTTGGACTTACAAGCGGCAAATCCGGAAGTGGTGAAAACTGAAATCGGAGCCATCACTGACACTAAAACAGACATTAAGGCTGAAGCCCCAAAAACATCGACACCTCCTCAAAAGAAAAAACGAGAGCGTGTTGTAAAAAAGCCTGCTTCGGATAAGTCACAACAAAAAATGGAATTACCCGAGGAAAAAACTGAAGCAAAAAAGCCCGAAGTTAAAAAGCCTGAACCTAAAGCTGTAGCCCCTAAAGCCCCAGCACCTAAGGCCAAATCCTCAACCGACGCTTCTGATACTCCTAAAAGAGAAAACCCTAGCGTTAAAAGTGCAGAGCACAGGGAGAAAAAACAACACACTCCAAAAGAAAAAGACACCAACAAACCCCAGGCTAAAGACAACAGACAACAGCGTTCGAGTGATAGCAACGGGAATAAATCATCTTCTAAAGATCAGAACCATAATCGCGACAGCAACAATCATTCTTCTTCTAAAGTAAATAACGGGAATAAAGACAATAGAAACCGTTATAGAGAACCTGATTTCGAATTTGATGCAATTATTGAAAGTGAAGGCGTGCTGGATATCATGCAAGATGGCTACGGGTTTTTGCGCTCTTCAGATTATAATTACCTCTCCTCCCCTGACGATATTTATGTCTCTCAATCTCAAATCAGATTATTTGGTCTAAAAACCGGAGATACTGTTCTTGGACATGTAAGACCTCCAAAAGAAGGCGAAAAATATTTTCCTTTAATTAAGGTGAGCAAAATTAATGGTCAGAGACCAGAAGTTGTTAGAGACCGTGTATCTTTTGAACATCTAACGCCATTGTTTCCTCAGGAAAAATTCAATATTGCTGAAAGACAGAGCACGATTTCTACACGAATCATGGATTTGTTTTCACCTATCGGAAAAGGACAGCGTGGTATGATTGTATCACAACCAAAAACAGGTAAAACCATGCTTTTAAAGGATGTTGCAAACGCTATTGCTGCGAACCATCCAGAAGTATATCAAATGATCTTACTGATTGATGAACGCCCTGAAGAGGTCACTGATATGCAACGAAACGTCCGCGGTGAGGTTATTGCATCAACCTTTGACAAGGAAGCTCATGAACACGTTAAAATTGCCAATATCGTTTTAGAAAAAGCAAAACGCTTGGTAGAATGCGGACACGATGTCGTTATTCTTTTAGATTCCATCACACGCTTGGCAAGAGCTTATAATACAGTTCAACCTGCTTCTGGAAAAATATTGAGTGGTGGTGTTGACGCCAATGCCTTACACAAACCAAAACGTTTCTTTGGAGCGGCACGTAATATTGAAAATGGCGGATCATTGACCATTATCGCTACAGCCTTAACAGAAACAGGTTCTAAAATGGATGAAGTAATCTTCGAGGAATTTAAAGGAACAGGTAATATGGAATTACAGTTGGATAGAAAAATATCTAACCGTCGTATTTTCCCTGCTATCGATTTAACATCTTCAAGCACGCGTAGAGACGATCTTTTATTAGATGAGAACACCATTCAAAGAATGTGGGTGATGCGTAAATACCTTGCCGACATGAATCCTGTAGAAGCTATGGAGTTTATCAACGACAGATTCAAGAAGACCAAAAACAACGAAGAGTTTTTAGTGTCGATGAATGGATAAGAAATCATTCAGAACATAAAATAGCAAAGCCCCATATTTTAATTTGGGGCTTTTTTATGTCTAATTGATAAAAGTTCATCAATATAGGACACAAAAAAATCCATTCACTAAGAATGGATTTTCTCTATAGAAACTAAATTTCTTATGTTTTACAAAGAAGCAACGTGCTTAGCCAAACCAGACTTCAAGTTAGCCGCTTTATTATTATGAATAATATTCTTCTTAGCTAATTTATCAATCATAGCTGAAACCGAAGGGAGCATCGCTTGTGCTTCCTGTGCATTCTCCATTTCACGTAACTTTTTAATAGCGTTACGGGTAGTTCTGTGTTTATACCTGTTGGTTAAACGCTTTGACTCACTACTTCTGATTCTTTTTAATGCTGACTTATGATTTGCCATTTTCTTTCTTTCTTTTTAAAAAATTGTAGCCCGTAGGGGAATCGAACCCCTCTTACCAGGATGAAAACCTGGCGTCCTAACCGATAGACGAACGGGCCATTTGTTTATTCAAGGTGCAAATTAATAACATTTTTTATCAATAAGCAAACTTTTCAAATGAACACACAATTGTTTCATTGCGGATGCAAAAATACAACTATTTTTAAATGTTGCAACACCTTAGCAATCTTTTTTTTATTTATTTCAATAAGCCTTCGCAAAAAGCACTCTTCCGTTAGATGTTTTCCCAGTAAATACACAGCTTCCAGCTTCTTTCTTCTGATCTAAGGGCACGCATCTTATGGTTGCTTTTGTGAGTTCCTTTATCTTGTCTTCGGTTTCAGGAGTTCCATCCCAATGCGCTGAAACAAAGCCAGTCTTGGTCTCCAATACAGTTTTAAACTCCTCAAAAGTGTCCACCTCAGTAATATGCGAATTTCTAAAATCTAATGCCTTTTTATATAATGTGTCCTGAATTTCAATGAGCAAATCGTCAATTTTATCAACCAATCCTTCAAGAGGCATATTTTCTTTGGATAAAGTGTCTCTTCTGGCTAGCTCTACCGTTTTATTCTCTAAGTCCTTCGGACCTATAGCTATTCTCAACGGGACGCCCTGCAATTCATATTGTGCGAATTTCGCTCCAGGACGATGTGTTGTGCGATCATCATACTTATAACTGATTCCTTTTTTCTTAAATTCATTTATTAAATTCTTTGCCACAACACCAATCTCCTCCAATTGCTCATCTGTTTTATGAATAGGCACAATCACTACATGTATTGGTGCCAAATTAGGAGGCAGAACAAGCCCTTTATCATCACTGTGCGTCATGATCAAGGCGCCGACCAAACGTGTAGAAACACCCCAAGAAGTCGCCCATACATAATCCAGCTTGCCTTCATTGTTTGTGAATTTTACATCAAAAGCCTTGGCGAAATTTTGTCCCAAGAAATGAGATGTTCCTGCCTGTAGCGCTTTTCCATCTTGCATCAATGCCTCAATACAGTAAGTCTCTTCAGCACCGGCAAAACGTTCACTTTCGGTCTTTACGCCCTGGATTACAGGAATTGCCATGAAGTTTTCAGCAAAATCAGCATAAACCTGATTCATTAATTGTGCTTCAGCCAAAGCTTCTGACTTGGTTGCATGAGCTGTATGTCCTTCTTGCCATAAAAACTCTGCAGTTCTCAAAAATAAGCGCGTACGCATTTCCCAACGCACCACATTGGCCCATTGGTTGATCAGGATTGGCAAATCTCTATAGCTTTGGATCCATCCCTTATATGTACTCCAAATAATGGCTTCACTAGTTGGGCGCACCACAAGCTCTTCTTCCAATTTAGCTTCCGGATCCACTCGTAACTTACCTGGGTTATCGGGATCATTTTGTAAACGGTAATGGGTTACCACAGCACACTCTTTAGCAAAACCTTCGGCATTCTTTTCTTCTGCTTCAAATAAGCTTTTCGGTACAAAAAGAGGAAAATAAGCATTTTGATGCCCCGTTTCTTTGAACATCCTGTCCAATTCTGCCTGCATTTTTTCCCAAATTGCATAGCCGTAAGGCTTAATGACCATACAGCCTCTAACTGCGGAGTTCTCAGCTAAATCGGCCTTTACGACCAACTCGTTGTACCATTTGGAATAGTCTTCCGCTCTACTTGTAAGATTTTTACTCATTACCTGGGTTTTGGCACAAAAGTTGTGCTTATGTTAAATAAATAAATAGTTCGACAAAACTAACTATTTTTGTAATGTTCAACAATAAAAACAAATAGATATGCAATTTAAAACTTACTTATATCGCAGGTTGCCATTTTTTGTTGCACTAAGCTTACTTTTCTTATTAGCTTCTTGTGGATCATACCAGTACGCTGGTTATGAAAATGATGGTATTTACAGCTCTGAAGTCCCACAGTACGAAGTCTACTATGAAGATGCTCCAGTTAATAACAATAGTTATTACAAAGAGTTTTTCGGACAGAAATCACAACAATTTGAGCAAATAGCTCATAATGACAATGTTATTTTTACCAATATTGACGATTATCAAGGAAACTATTCTGACGAAAATGATGATATCCAATATGAAGACGGCTACGCTGGATGGGGTCAGAACAGTCAAAATGTGGATATAAACGTGTATTACAATAACGCAGGTTGGTACCCATATAGCAGATTTGGCTATTACCCATATAGTGGATGGGGTTACTCAGGTTGGGGCTATTCGGGTTTCTATAATCCTTTTTATTCCTATGGCTATTACCCAGGATATTACCCTTACTATGGATATGGATATGGCTACGGATTTGGGTATGGCTACGGTTACGGACATAATTATGGCTATGGACATTATCCTTATTACAACAATTATTATCGCAACAGTCGAAATGTATCCTATAGTCAGGGAAGACGTGGAAGTGTATATTCAAACGTAAATCGTTCATCTACTTTAAACAGAAACAACTCGAGTTTAAACAATTCGAATATTGGAAGACGTAGTACAATTAACTCTTCAAATAGAAGTTCAAGAGATAATTCTGTAAACAGCACGATCAATAGACGAAGTTCTAATAGTGTTAATCGCTCTTCTACAGATACCAGAACTCGAACAAATACAAACAGAAACACTCAACCGGCTACAAGAACCAACACCAATAGAAGAAAGGTTCAACCAGCTACAAGAACCAATACAAATAGAAATGTTCGACCTGCAACACGAACCAGATCTAATAATTCTGGCACGAGAAGAAGTGGTGGCAACACGAGAGGTGGTGGGAATAATGTTTCTACACCAAGTTCAAGGAGCAATTCAAATTACACAGCACCATCACGCTCTAGCTCTTCATCGGCTCCGGCCGTAAGGAGTAGCGCTCCATCAAGATCTTCTTCTCCCGCTCCCGCAAGAAGTTCTAGTGGATCATCAAGACGCGGTGGTAGTTAGAAAACTCAGAATACAAAAAAATTAATATATGAAAAAGTTAAATTTACTGTTCATAGCGGCCCTATCTATGTCCAGTATTATGGCTCAGGACATCACTGACGCCGTGAGATATTCACAAGATGAAGTCCAGGGAACTGCAAGATTTAGAAGTATGAGTGGTGCATTTGGAGCGCTTGGTGGGGATATGTCTGCCGTGAGCATCAATCCTGCGGGATCGTCAATTTTCACTACGAGCCATGCCTCGATATCCGTATCAAATTTAGGCACTAAAAACGACATTAATTATTTCAACGGCGCGAGTTCCTCATCAGATTCCAAATTTGACTTAAATCAAACGGGAGCAGCATTTGTCTTTAACAATACAAATCCTAATTCTCCTTGGAAGAAATTCTCACTAGGGGTTGCCTACGACAAAATATCCAATTTCGAGAATTCTTGGAATGTTAGGGGTGTTAATACAAACTCCAAATCCATTGGCGATTATTTTCTTGGGCACGCCCAAGGATTAAGACTGGACCAGATTTCCGCTCTTGATAACGAGAGTTTATCCACCGCCTATTCAGAAATCAATAGGCTTTATGGATTTGCCAACCAGCAAGCCTTTTTGGGTTACGAGTCTTATATTCTTGAGCCAGGTATGGACACCGACGACAATACTTCATACACTTCCAATATTGTTGGAAACAACTTTGATCAAGGATACATCTATGCTGCTTCAGGATTTAACGGAAAATTCAGCTTTAATGCATCCACACAATACGGCGACAACTTTTACTTTGGACTGAATTTGAATTCTCATTTTATCAATTACGATAAATTTACCGACATCCATGAAACCAACAACAATTCTGGTTCTTTGGTGAGGGATGTTAGGTTTCAAAATGCATTGTCTACAATAGGTAGTGGGTTTTCATTTCAATTGGGTGCGATTGCAAAAATAAATGATGATTTACGTGCAGGATTGTCTTATAATTCCCCTACTTGGTACACGATTTCGGAAGAGACTACACAATATCTTGGAACTATAATGAATGATGCTAGTTCTGTCATTATCGATCCTTATGTTGTCAACGTCTATCCAGATTACAAACTACAAACCCCAGGAAAAGTCACTGGAAGTTTGGCTTATATATTTGGCGACCAAGGCTTGATTAGTTTTGATTATTCTCTAAAAAACTACGGAAACACAAAATTCAAACCGACATCTGATGCTTATTTCTCTACTCAGAATAGCATTATCAGCAGCACTTTAAAAAATGCTTCTACTTACAGAGTTGGTGGTGAATATAGAATTAAGCAAGTAAGCCTTAGAGGGGGTTACCGATTTGAAGAAAGCCCTTATGAAAACAACTCCTTTTATGGCGATTTAAATGGATACTCTTTGGGCTTAGGGTTTAATTTTGGAAATGTCAAATTAGATGTTGCCTATGATCACGCGCAAAGAGAATATAACCAACAGTTATATGCAGTTGGCCTAACAGATGCCGCTTACATTGACACCAAAAACTCTAATTTCACACTGACCTTAGCGTTTAGTTTATAAGACTCTTGTCTCAACAATATTGCAAAAAGCATTCTCCAAAAGAGAGTGCTTTTTCAATTTGGCACCACTTTCAATTTTTAAAAGTATAGGAATTGTATGGATTGATTCCCATAGCAATTACGGCATTAAAAATCCGAGAATATGCAAAAGCAATAATACAGGCAACCTAATGTTATGGTTTTATTTTTGTTTATCTTTGCACCTTATTTCATCTAAAATTGCTCCTTTAACAGAGTTTGTGACGTTGATCGATTTACAAAACGACTATGAAAACAGATAAAAACATTCAAGATATTGATGCCTTTGGTGATGACCATGTGGGCAGCTCAGCAGACACACCCATGCGTAGTGACGCTTTTAAACTTACTCCTGACGAGAAAATAGACATTATCAAGGACGATGTGAGACACATCATGGAAACACTAGGTCTCGATCTTAATGACGATAGTCTTAAAGGAACACCCCTACGTGTCGCAAAAATGTTTGTTAAAGAAATATTTGGCGGTTTGAGTCCTGACAAAAAACCAAGTGCATCCACCTTTGACAACAAATATAAATATGGTGAAATGTTGGTTGAAAAAAACATCACCGTGTATTCCACTTGTGAACACCATTTACTACCCATAGTAGGCAAGGCACATGTGGCATATATTAGCAACGGCACCGTGATAGGACTTTCTAAAATGAATAGAATTGTTGACTATTATGCCAAGCGACCTCAAGTGCAAGAGCGTCTCACTATTCAAATAGTGAACGAATTGCAACAAGCACTTGGTACTGAGGATGTAGCCTGCGTCATGGATGCCAAACATTTATGCGTCAACTCACGTGGGATTAGAGACGTAGCAAGCAGCACAGTGACTTCAGAGTTTGGTGGCCAGTTTAAAAATCCAGAAACCCGTCGTGAATTTTTAGATTATATCAAATTAGACACTGATTTTTAATTTAATCAAAACTTAAAAGACCGATGCCACTTTACAAAGACAATCATATAAAAATATACAATTCCTTATCAGGAGAAAAAGAGACCTTTACACCAATAAGCGAAGGCTATGTAGGCATGTACGTATGTGGTCCTACTGTCTATAGCAATGTGCATTTGGGAAATGTGAGAACATTTATGTCTTTTGATGTGATTTTTAGATATCTAAAGCATTTGGGTTACAAAGTTCGATATGTACGAAATATTACAGATGCTGGACATTTGGAAAATGATGCCGACGTTGGAGAAGATCGTATCGCCAAAAGAGCACGTTTAGAAGAAATTGAACCTATGGAAGTTGTACAGCGCTATACTGTTGATTTTCACAACATCCTTAATAAATTCAATTTTTCACCTCCAAGCATTGAACCAACAGCAACGGGACATATCATCGAACAGATCGAAATCATCAAAGTCATTCTTGAAAAAGGATTGGCCTATGAAATCAATGGCTCTGTATATTTTGATGTTTTAAAATATAATGAAACCAAGCCTTACGGAATTTTAAGCAAAAGAAACGTTGAGGATCTAATGCACAATTCCCGTGAACTTGATGGTCAGAGCGATAAGAAAAACCCGCAGGACTTTGCCCTTTGGAAAAAAGCCGAACCATTACATATTATGCGCTGGCCGTCGCCATGGAGTGATGGTTTCCCAGGCTGGCATTTAGAGTGTACGGCAATGAGCACGAAATATTTGGGTGAACAATTCGATATTCATGGTGGAGGAATGGATTTGAAATTCCCGCATCACGAATGTGAAATTGCACAAGCTGAAGCTTGTAATAATAAAGCTCCGGTCAATTATTGGATGCATGCCAATATGTTGATTATGAACGGCAAAAAGATGGCAAAATCTACTGGCAATTTTATTTTACCGACGGAGATTTTCTCAGGAGACAATCCCCACATCACTAAGGCCTTTACGCCAAGTGTTGCAAGATTTTTTATGCTTCAGGCGCATTATAGAAGTATCTTGGATTTTACCAATAACGGACTTTTAGCAAGCGAGAAAGGTTTTTTCAGGTTGATGGATGCCATTAACATTTTAGATGAATTGACCTCATCCACTACCTCAACATTCAATATTGAGGAATGGCGTCAAAAGTGTTACGAGGCGATGAATGACGACTTCAATACGCCAATTCTTATCGCTAATTTATTTGAAGCCGTTAAATTCATCAATCAACTAAAAGAAGGTACTGCCACCATTACAGAAGATGATTTAACACTTCTAAAGAAAACTGTTCACACCTTCGCATTTGATGTCTTAGGATTGGTCAACGCTACGTCATCAGAAAGTGGTACAGAGAAACTTTCAGGTGCTGTGGAACTTTTGATCCAATTAAGACAGGAAGCAAGAGCAAATAAAGATTTCGCGACATCTGACAAGATTCGTGACGAGCTCGCTGCTGCAGGCATTCAATTGAATGACGGAAAGGAAGGAACGACGTTCACGACTAATTAAAAATCCTTTCCAAAGGATAATGCCTTGCTCACTGTGATGAAGAAAGTATTGACATATCCGTTTTTGTTATTAATTAAGGTGTATCAAACCTTTATTTCACCATTGACTCCCGCAACCTGTAGATTTCAACCTACATGCTCTGCTTACGCAAAGGAAGCCCTTGAGAAGCATGGGCTTTTTAAAGGTGGTTGGCTGGCTACAAAACGAATTTTCAGTTGTCATCCTTGGGGCAAATCTGGGTATGACCCCGTACCGGATAGTAAAGACAATTAAGGATGTTTGATTTTTCGTCATCTGACGAACTATAAATCATCAAACTCTCATTCTCTAAAATAGATTTGAATCATTTTCACAGAACGATGATCTCTGTGTACAAAAGTTATTTATTATCAGAAGTGACAATTGAGTCCTTTTATTAAAGCTTTCGTAAATTTCAATAGCATTACTGCTTATTACTTTTCAAAATATTATCTTTACCCTTCTAATTAAATTTTACTCCATGCATGCACTTAAAATAGTCTGGGATCCTACAAAAGGAATCGATATTCTTGGTTTTACATTACATTTTTATAGCGTGATGTGGATTGTAGCCTTCATTCTGGGTTTTTTAATAATGAAGCGTATTTATAAGAATGAAAATCAAACTGAAGAATCCTTAGACTCTTTATTTATCTATTCGGTTATTGGGATTATGCTTGGTGCTCGTTTGGGCCATGTCTTTTTTTATCAACGTGAACTGATTTCTGAAGATTTTTTCAGCATATTTTTACCTTTTAAGTTTAAAGGAGGCTTTGAATTCACAGGATTTCAAGGTTTGGCAAGCCATGGTGCCGCCATTGGTATGATTATCTCCATGTATCTTTATAACAAGAAAGTATTGCGTAAATCAGTTCTTTGGATCTTAGACCGGGTAGTCATTCCTGTAGCTGCAGGTGCTGTATTTGTCAGGCTTGGAAATTTCATCAATTCTGAAATTGTAGGTAAACCAACCGGCACCGATTTTGGTGTCGTTTTTGCACAAAATGGCGAAGCATTTCCAAGACATCCCGCACAACTTTACGAAGCATTTTGCTATATTTTTGTGTTTATTGCGCTTTGGCTTTTTTATTGGAAAAGCAAGAAAAGTGAACAGCAAGGTTTTCTTTTCGGACTCTTTTTAGTGCTTCTATGGGTTGTGAGATTTTTCGTTGAATTTGTCAAGGAACCCCAAAGTGAACATGAATATATAGCAACTTCAACCCTCAATACGGGCCAAATGCTGAGTATTCCTTTTATACTCATTGGATTGTATTTTATGTTCTTCTATAAACCTAAACAACAACACACATCATGAAAAAGTCTGCATTTAAACTCTTAGTGATGCTTGCTTTAGGTGGTTCCTTTTTACAGTTTCAAAGTTGTAAAGAGGAGCAAAAGACAATCAAACCGTTGGTCATTGAATTTAAAAAAGAAGCTGAACTCGTGCTAAAAACAGCCAATGACAGCATCATTAAAAAGTTAGACATAGAAATTGCCGATGACGAGTACAAAACCCAAACAGGGCTTATGTACCGTGATGAAATGGGAGAACTCCAAGGTATGTTATTCGTATTTCCAGATGAAGATTTACGTTCATTTTACATGAAAAACACCAACATTCCATTAGATATCATTTATATCGATGCCAATAAAACAATAGTTAGTTTTCAAAAGAATGCAAGGCCCAATAATGAAACGTCATTGCCTTCCAATGTCCCTGCAAAATATGTTCTGGAAATCAATGCAGGTTTATCAGATCAATGGCAATTGGAAGTTGGAGATAAAATGGAGTATAAAAAGGTGGAGTGAAACTTAGGTCGCAGTTTACAGTCGCAGTTTACGGAATTACCTCCTTGTAGAATTCAACGAAACATTTAAACAACCGTCCCTGAACTAAGTATACCGATTAGCATTTAGTCCTATTTTGAAACATCACATCTACTTAAAGAAAGTCATAGAATACTGAATTCAATTATCTCAAGCAACCTATTGGAAGACTTCTTCTTGGCAATTTTATAGCCTGTTCAACATAGCTGCTATTTATCCGCTACATCCAATTAGACTATGTGATTAGTCAGATTCATCTTTCATACATCATTCGATAATAATAAATATCAATAATCCTAATTATGATTCAGCTACAATTATGATCACTTAAAAACATAAAAAAAAGGCCGCTCAATGAGCGGCTTTTTTTTAATATTAATGATTTATAAGGAGCTTATATTTTTGAATCCTCATCAAGAACTTCACCCTTGTTTTTTAATGTGTCATACATTAATGGTGTTGCTACAAAGATAGATGAGTAGGTTCCTACCACAATACCAACTATAATAGCAAAGAGTAAGCCTCTCAATGAATCAGCACCCAATAGGAACATCGCCAACAACACCACCAAAGTGGTCAATGAGGTATTCAATGTTCTACTAATCGTGCTGTTGATTGCAAAGTTGATATTACGTCCTCTTGCAAAGCCTCCACGTTCTAAAACGGTCTCTCTAACCCGGTCAAAAATAATTACCGTATCGTTCAAGGAATATCCAATCACCGTCAAAATTGCCGCAATAAACGCTTGATCAATCTCCATTGAAAATGGCATAAATCTATGAGCAAACGAGAAGATACCCAATACAATAATCACATCATGGAATACAGCCGAAACCGCTCCAAGAGAGAATTGCCATCTTTTAAATCGCAGCAAGATATACAAGAACACAACGACCAACGATCCGATGACCGCCCAAAACGACTCCGTTTTGATATCATCAGCAATGGTTGGACTCACCTTACTTGAGAACATCTGCCCTATCTTCTTATCACCTGAGCCTACCTTAAAGTCTTCAAAAGTCATCCCCTTTGGAAGGTACGGGATCAAGGTTTCAAAAAGTTCCGATTGTACTTTTTCATCCGCTTCTGCGGTATTGACATCTACCAAATATTTTGTAGATATTTTTAACTGGTGCGAACTTCCAATGGTTTTTACCTCAGCACTTCCAAAAGCATCCAAGACATCCGCCTTAACTTCTTCTGGGTTTACCTCTTGTGCAAAACGTACCTGATAGGTTCTACCTCCAACAAAATCAATACCTTGATCCAATTTTTTAGTAAATAAAGAAAACAAACTCAAAGCAATGGCTATTGCCGATATAACATAGGATACTTTTCTTTTGTTGATGAAATCGATATTCATATTTTGGAAAAGACCTTTGGTGACTGCCGTTGTAAACGTCAAGTTTTTACCTTTATCAATATACCAATCGACCAACAATCTTGTAATAAAAATTGCAGTAAACAATGAAGTCACAATACCAATGATTAAGGTTGTTGCGAAACCTTTAATCGGCCCTGTACCAAATACAAATAAAATAATTGCCGTTAATAAAGTGGTGATGTTGGCATCCAAAATTGACGACAAGGCATTGCTAAATCCATCCTTTACAGCTTCACGCCTACCTTTGCCCTTGGCCAACTCCTCCTTGATCCGTTCAAAAATGATCACGTTTGCATCAACGGACATACCAATGGTCAATACAATACCAGCCAAACCAGGAAGTGTTAAAACAGCTCCCAATCCAGACAGGACTCCAAAAATCAATAAGATGTTCAATAATAAGGCAATATCAGCAAATAGACCACCTCTACCGTAATAGATAATCATCCAAACTAATACCAGTGACAATGCAATCAAGAAAGATGACGTACCACTCTCAATAGCTTCCTGTCCTAAGGAGGCACCTACTTCGTCCGCCTGTACAATATCAGCCTTAGCAGGTAATTTACCAGCCCTTAGTACGTTGGCCAAGTCAATGGCTTCATTAAGCGTAAAAGAACCTGAAATTTCAGAATTCCCACCTGAAATAGGCCCAGTAGTTACACCTGGAGCAGAATACACAACATCATCAAGAACAATTGCAATTTGACTTTGTTGGGTATAGGCCCTTCCGGTCATTTCTTCCCAGATCTTGGCACCTTTACTGTTCATCTGCATGCTTACCGTAGGTTGATTTCTTTGGTTGTAAGCTTGACGTGCATCAGTAACAACCGCACCACTCAATTCGGGCGTGTTATCTCTATTACCTTTAATGGCGTACAAATCAATAAACTCACTGTTTTTGGCTTGAATGCCCCACGCAAATTTCACATAACGTTGATCTGTTGGCAATAAAGAACGTACCTGTGGCATGTTCAAATAATCCATGATCAGATCCTTATCTTTCGCTTCAAAGGTTGCCACAACTGGACCACCAGCACCGTAACCTCTCAATAAATCTAAAATTGGATTCTCACCAACTTCGGTAGAATCCGTATCAATAACACCAGTCAGTTCTTTGATTCTGCTATCAGCATCATCGATGGTGTCAGTTACGATTTCAGAATCTGCAACTTCACTTTTAGCATCTTTATTGACTAAAGGCTTTAAAACTTCATTGGCTTGTGCCAAGAATGGAAGAAACTCCTCTCCTTTGTACACATCCCAAAACTCCAATTGTGCCGTACTTTGCAATAGGTTTTTGATACGCTCTACATCCTTTGCGCCTGGAAGCTCTACAAGAATCCGTCCAGTGTTTCCTAAACGCTGAATGTTCGGAGAGGTCACCCCAAACTTGTCAATACGTTTACGTAAGACCTCAAATGCAGAGACAATGGATTCATCTACTTTTTGTCTGATGATAGGCTGTACAGCACGGTCTGACATATCAAAAGTGATTTCCTCACTTAAGGTTCTATTAGCAAAAATATCTGGAGATGCTAATTTCTGATCACCTTTTATTTTATCAAAAGCGATAAAAAAGTCATCAACATAAGCATTCTGACTTGTTTTCTGAAGCTCAGATGCATCATCTAAAGCTTTGTTGAAAACAGGGTCTTTACTGTTGTTCGAAAGACCTTTTAAAATATCCTTTACAGAAATTTCAAGAATAACGTTGATCCCTCCTTTAAGGTCAAGACCCAAATTCATGGCTTTATCTCTTACCTCATTATAGGTATAGTTCGTAATACCAAGATTAAAGACTTCTTGATTGCCAATAGAATCTAAATAATTGGCCTCATAGTCAGCCCTTAGTTCAGGGTCGTCAGTTTTACGTGCTGCAATCTCTTCGGCACGATTTTCAATTTGGTTAGCTTTGAATGTAAATGATAGCTGATAGATACTTACCAACCCAAATAACACAGCAAACAGCTTTACTAATCCTTTGTTTTGCATTATTTTAATTTTTTTTAAGTCAAATTTTTCAACGCGCAAATATAGAGTTTACGGACGATTTGACAATTGTTTTTTATGATTATATACGAATTGTATAAAGCCTAAAAAGCCTTATGTGAATGAGCACTGCTTTTTGAACAGCTCATTGTTTAATTTGGAAATAAAAAGGGAAGCATGGAAGCTTTCAATGAAACTTCAAACCCTTTAAGATAAAGGGCCTGCCCTGACTTCAGGGATTTTATGGGAACAATATTCCTTTGTGATAGCCGCATATCTCTGAAAGCTAAAATTGGCTTTTAGAGTATGATTATTGACTTCAGGATATCCAACATAAGAAGGGATATAAAAATTATAATTTACGAAACGATGGTGCTTCGTTTTTAATTCCAAGGCACATTTCCCTCCTAAATCGGAATTGGAAGGTTGACCTTGTTGAATTTCATAAACGTCAAGATTATAAGCTATAGACTCTTTTTTGGTGGGAAATTTTAAAGGATTTTCTTTTTTTTCAGAAGAAAAAAGCCCCAGGGCGAGTTCATTTTGCTCAGAAAGCATTTTTTTAATGCCTTCTACATTAGTATCACTATAATAACTAATGACCAATCTGCCATCTTCCTGTCCACTGATTTGAATATGGGAAACACCAATGCGATGTAACTCCTTTTCAACAATGGTAATGGTATGTTTCGCATCATTCAGAGAGATATTCTCATTGGCAAACTGTACTACAATTTCCTGATTTGGAACAATAGATTTCTGCTGACCTAAAACACCACCTAGCACAGCAATGAAAATTAGTGCTGCACTGATGAACCATTTTGGTTGTAATTTTATGTCTTTAATAGATTTCAATAGTTGTATTTTGAATCCAATCTGAAGCTTCAGAAATCGAAATTTAACAGTGGATATTCAATCGGCAAATATATAAAAAAATACTCCCGATTGCTATCGCATAGGCGTCAACTTAAGAGATGTTAAAATAGATTGTTTCCATAGCATTTATGCGATCTTTCCTCGATTCATACATCGCATAATATTT
>NZ_JAGEVG010000022.1 GCF_017581925.1 Gelidibacter pelagius
CAGAGGAATCCAACGTTTATAGAAAGAATTAACATCCGTGCAGCGACCCTGGAAGGGTCGAACGTTTCAATTTTTATTCATTGCAAGTGCCAATTGTCAATAATCTTTTCACATCAATTATAAAATAAGCTTTCAATAATTATTGAAAGTTTAAAAATTATCATATATTTGTGTCATGGAATATCAAGAAGCAAAAGAAAAATTCATTAGTACCTGGGGAAGCCTCGGTACACTTTGGGGCATTAATAAAGCGATGGCCCAGATTCAAGCCTTACTTTTTATTTCAACAAAGCCTTTGTCCATGGAAGATATTATGGAGCAACTTCAAATATCTCGCGGTAATACCAGTATGAATTTACGTCAACTGATGGATTGGGGAATTGTCACCAAAGAATTAATTCCAGGAGAGCGTAAAGAATATTTTACCACAGAAAAAGATGTACAGGAATTGGCGCGCATTATCGCCAAAGAAAGAAGCAGACGGGAAATCCAGCCCGTCGTAAAAGTGTTAAAGGAGGTCTCGTCGATCAAAGATGATGGCACTGAAAAAACAAAAGAATTGATCAAACAAACCAAGGCCCTTTATGACCTTACCGAAACTGCTGATGCCATGTTAAACAAAATCGTGAACCAACAACAAAACTGGATTACAAAATCTTTGATAAAATTGATCAAATAAAAAAATTTACAATATACTTTCAATAATTTCTGAAAGTTTCAAATAATCGATATGAAGTTAATATTCCGTTTAAATATTCTTGCGATAGGTTTACCAATTCTACTCGGATTAGTGGGAACTATTTTCAATATTTTTCTATTCTACGCACTGCTTTCAACTATGCTTACAGGCTTAATTCAAGTTGTTTTAGGAATTTACCTGTTGTTTATTCAGCCAAAAGACAAACATGTAAAAATATATCTTGCCAGTGTCATCGTCTTCTTTTTATTCTGGATAGTTGTTGGTAACAGTCATTTAGACATGGGCAATTTTATTTTAGCTTTTGTCGCAATCCCTGCTCTATTGGCAATTTATCTTACAATAATCATCTCTAAAAAAATGGATTTACGAGCTCCCCAAAGCAAAGTGGAACAACCTCACTCAACAAAACATATAGAAATAGGTGATAAAAATCAAGAACCTCAGAACAACTCCTCTAAGTATAAATAAAAAATAACCCTTTAGATCAAGAAAAATATCGACGTATTAAAACCCATTGATGGGAATAAAAAGCAGATAAAATGAAAAGCTTAATAATTGCAGGCGGAAGTGGCTTTTTAGGTCAAGTTCTCGAAAACTATTTCATAGAAAAAGGCTATTCGGTAACCATACTAACAAGACATCCTAAAAGAGAAAACAACATCTATTGGAATGCTAAAGACTTAGGAGAATGGACAAAGGTCTTGGAGCATGCAGATATCCTTATTAATTTGACAGGACAATCGGTGGATTGTAGATATACTGAAGCCAATAAAAAACTAATATATGACTCAAGAATAGACGCCACCAATATCTTGGGACAGGCTATCAATTTATGCGAACATCCTCCAAAACTTTGGATGAATGCCTCCACATCCACCATTTATGATCATTCGCTAATAAGAGAAAACGATGAAGAAACGGGTATCATTGGCGATGATTTCTCTATGAATATAGCCAAATCATGGGAACACGCATTTTACGCCATCACCAATACGAGGACTCGAAAAATAGCGCTTCGTACAGCTATCGTAATTGGCAAACATGGCGGTGCGCTTATCCCACTTAAAACATTGACCAAATTTAGATTGGGTGGCACACAAGGCTCAGGCAATCAGAAAGTGAGTTGGATCCATGAAGAGGATTTTGTAAGCGCTGTCGACTTTTTAACTAATCACTCTGAACTTTCAGGAAATTTCAACCTCTGTGTCCCAAAACCAACGGACAATAAGACCCTGATGCTGACCTTAAGAAAAACCATGAGGATCTCTATTGGAATTTCACATCCTGAATGGCTCTTAACTTTCGGAGCAAAACTTATAGGGACTGAAACTGAACTAATTCTCAAAAGCAGAAATGTGATTCCCAAACGTCTATTGGAAAATGGTTTCAAATTTAATTACGAAAACATCCAAAACGCTTTAGTTAATTTGATCAACTATTAAGATTTATTTACTTAATTTTGATATAAATTGCTATAAAACAGATGCCAAATCATCAAATCAACCCTAATAGGTGGATTGAACTTTATTCGGATTATCTCTTTAATTACACGATCAGCCGGGTCAATGACCGCGAAATTGCTAAAGATATCATCCAGGATACTTTTTTCGCCGGCTTAAAGTCTATGAAAAATTTCAAAGGCGAAGCCAGCGAACGTACTTGGCTTATTTCTATCTTAAAACGAAAAATTATCGATTATTATAGAAAAATTAATTCCAAGAAAGGTCAAGCCGAAGTTCGAATGACGTACAATACCGATGAAAACGAAGGGGATTGGCTTGAAGAACGCGTGGAAGACATGACTTATTTAAATGCTCAGGACATTCTTGAAAATACAGAGCTTGGTGATGCCATTTACGATTGTATGAGTAAACTATCAGAAAGACAGGCCACCGTGTTCAAAATGAAGACCATTTTAAATTATGAAACAGAAACGATTTGTAATGAACTCAACATCACTCCGTCTAACTTATGGGTCATTATTCATCGTGCACGTATAGCTTTGGCAGAATGCATGGAGAAAAATTGGTTTAAATCATAGCAATGTTAAGATTATTTATTATTTCAAAAGAAGAAGCATTTCATATTTGTGACAAGTCACAATATCGTGAATCGACCATATGGGAAAAACTCAAACTAAGCTTCAGGTATCTTTGGTGCCGTGCCACACGATTATACGTCAACAGAAACACCAAATTGACAAAGACGCTAAAATCTTCCAACTTAGAATGTTTAGAGTACAGCGAACGTAAACTTATGGAAGACCGTTTAAACGAACAGTTAAAAAACCAAGTGTAAGACCAACCAAACTATCGGTACACTTTCTACCCAAAAAGAACTGTAATAATCGCTCCTTTTTTTATCGGCAAATACTATAAACAGACAGGTTATCAATGTAACCGTCAAGGTTAACACCATCAGTTTCTGGCTCAATTCGTCCTTTAAAAACTCCAGTATCAAAAAAACCATGCCCACCAAAACTCCCATAATCTTTGTGTTTTTGATTCCTATTTTCTGAGGAATCGTAGCCAACTTCAAACTGTCATATTTCAAATCTCTTATTTCAAAAGGCAACATCAAAAGCATGACCAATAAAAATCGTTGAATTGAGGTAAGCCAAACATCCCAACTAAACACCCCATTTTTATCCAATACGGGAAGCAAAACAGTGACTCCAGCCCAGACCATGGCAATCACATACACTTTCAAACCGCCAATGTTTCTAAGGTTTTTTTGCTGATCCACAAAATACCGTTTCGGCAAAAAAGGAATGGCATACAAAAATGTAACCACTCCAAAAACAGCGATATAAACAATCGTTTTAGGCTTTAATTGCCACATAAACCAAAGCATCAAAAGGAAACACACCAATGAAAATACTTGAACAACTTTCAACCATCTTGCCAGTCTCCGATGGTGAAACTTTGCCATTCCAAAATACTTCACAAAATTATAACCCGTAATCGTAGAAAAAAAGACAAAGCAGAACAAAGGCCAATCTGCTGGCAAATGAAGTTCCAACATGGTCACATAAGTCATGGAAAACACAGCCAAGGCCACGTGAATGCTACTATTGATATAAAAATCAAACAAAGGCTTAACCCTCTTCATCTTACAAAAATAAGCATTGTGTTAATAAGACCTTCAATTGGTTAAAAACTTTAGATTTCGTTAACTAAAAATGGCCAATTTTTGCGTAAATTCGCGGTTGTAAAAAAGCACCTCATTTCCATAGAATCACAGGAGCTTATTAATTGAATTTCACGCGCAGGTGTGAATCTAACACAACACTATCTTAATGAATACAAACAGTTTTGCTCTTCGCCATATTGGTCCAGACGAAAGTGACCAAAATTTAATGCTCAAAGCCATTGGAGTGGACAGCTTAGATCAATTGATCTACGAAACAGTTCCCGACAATATCCGATTGAAAAACGGACTGAAGCTCGATCCACCAATGTCTGAGTATGAATACAACAATCATATTCATGAGCTTTCAAAAAAGAATAAAATCTTCAAATCATATATCGGCTTAGGCTACCATCCTACCATTGTTCCTGCGGTTATTCAGCGCAACGTTTTGGAAAATCCAGGTTGGTATACAGCCTATACGCCTTATCAAGCTGAAATTGCACAAGGACGATTGGAAGCGCTCTTAAACTTTCAAACCATGGTCACCGATTTGACCGGTATGGAAATTGCCAATGCCTCTTTACTTGATGAAAGTACAGCGGCCGCAGAAGCCATGAGCCTCCTATTTGCCGTTCGTGAGCGAGATCAAAAGAAAGATAACGTTAATAAGTTTTTTGTTTCTGACGCTATTTTACCACAAACCTTGTCCTTATTACAAACCAGATCTGCACCTATTGGCATTGAGCTGGTCATTGGAAATGAAGATGAATTTAGTTTTTCATCTGAATTTTTCGGTGCGATTTTACAGTATCCGGGAAAAGATGGCTTGGTAAGCGACATCAAATCATTCATAGAAAAAGCAAATGCAAATCAAATAAAAGTAGCGGTCGCTGCGGATATTTTAAGCTTGGTAAAATTGGAAGCTCCAGGTAAATTTGGTGCTGACGTCGTTGTTGGAACGACTCAACGCTTCGGAATTCCTATGGGATATGGAGGTCCACATGCTGCCTATTTTGCCACTAAGGACGAATACAAACGTGATTTGCCAGGTCGTATTATTGGGGTGACCAAAGATATGAATGGGAATAGAGCCTTACGTATGGCCTTACAAACACGTGAGCAACATATTAAACGCGATAGAGCAACGTCTAATATTTGTACCGCACAAGTATTATTAGCGGTTATGGCAGCAATGTACGCGGTTTATCACGGCCCGAAAGGCTTACAGTTTATTGCTTCTAAAGTTCACAATACAGCGTCAAGCGTAGCAAAGGCATTGAACCAATTGGGCTACAAACAAAAAAATGCATCATTTTTTGATACGATTAACATTGAGGCCAATGCCGATGCAATAAAAACCATAGCGGAGCGTCATGAAGTAAATTTCAACTATCCAAATGCAGATACCGTAACGATTTCCATCAACGAAACAACCTCATTAAAAGATGCCAACGAAATCATCGCTATTTTCGCTGAGAACCGCCAAAAAGATACAATTGTCCTAACAGAAATTGAAGCTGCCAATAATATAGATAAAAATTTACAGCGTGAGTCGGAATTTATGACCATGGAGGTGTTCAACAAACACCATTCTGAAACGGAGTTGATGCGATACATCAAAATGTTGGAGCGCAAAGATTTATCATTAAACCATTCCATGATTCCTTTGGGCTCTTGTACAATGAAACTAAACGCTGCCGCAGAAATGCTGCCATTGAGTTGGCCTAATTGGGGCACCGTTCATCCGTTTTGTCCAGTTGAGCAAGCAGAAGGTTATCACATCGTTTTAAAAGCTTTGGAGGACCAACTGACTGAAATCACAGGTTTTGCTGGCACATCCTTGCAACCAAATTCTGGTGCCCAAGGTGAGTTTGCAGGTTTAATGGTAATCAAAGCGTATCATGAATCCCGCAATGAAGGCCATCGTAACATTTGTTTGATACCATCTTCCGCACATGGTACCAATCCTGCAAGCGCAGTGATGGCAGGAATGAAAGTGGTCGTGACTAAATCTACAGAAGAAGGCAATATTGACGTTGACGATTTACGCGAAAAAGCGCTTAAGCATAAAGATAATTTATCGTGTTTGATGGTAACCTATCCATCAACCCATGGTGTTTATGAGTCTGCCATTAAGGAAATCACCCAAATTATTCATGATAACGGCGGTCAAGTCTATATGGATGGCGCCAATATGAACGCTCAAGTCGGCTTGACAAATCCAGGAAACATTGGCGCGGACGTATGTCATCTCAATTTGCACAAAACATTTGCCATTCCACACGGTGGTGGTGGACCAGGTGTTGGTCCAATTTGCGTAGCCGAACAATTAGTGCCGTTTTTACCAGGAAACCCAATCATCAAAACAGGTGGAGAGAAAGCGATCACGGCTATTTCTGGTGCACCTTTTGGTTCTTCATTGGTGTGCTTGATTTCCTATGGTTATATCAAGATGTTAGGTGCTGAAGGATTGACCAAAGCAACCCAAACAGCCATTTTAAATGCCAACTATATCAAGCAACGCTTGCAAGGGCAGTTTGATACTTTATATTCTGGAGAACGCGGACGCGCAGCCCACGAAATGATTGTGGATTGCCGACCTTTTAAAGACAATGGTATTGAAGTTAGCGACATTGCAAAACGCTTGATGGACTATGGATTCCATGCACCAACAGTTTCCTTCCCAGTAGCAGGGACATTGATGATAGAGCCTACCGAAAGTGAAAGCAAGGACGAAATGGATCGCTTTTGTGACGCCATGATTTCGATTAGAAAAGAAATTGACCAAGCCTCCAAAGATGATCCAAATAACGTGCTTAAAAATGCACCCCATACTTTGGCGATGTTGACTTCAGATCAGTGGGATTTTCCATACTCAAGAGAAGCGGCAGCATTTCCGTTGGATTATATCCGAGACAATAAGTTTTGGCCGTCCGTAAGACGTGTAGATGACGCTTATGGCGACAGGAACCTTATATGTACTTGTGCACCAATTGAAGAATATATGGAAGCTTAAATCTAAAATCGGTTAAATCATGACCTAAAGCGCTCCTTTAATTATTAAATGAGCGCTTTTTTATTGATTTTTATTTGTAGCTGCCATATTTTTGATAATTTGGCAAAAATTAACAATAAAGGCCACTATTGGCGACAAACAAAACGAATATTAAGTACATTAGTAAATTGAATAAAATTTCAAATCAAATGGCGATAAAGATTACAGGCACGGGTAGCTACATACCAAGTACGGTTGAGAAGAATGAAAGTTTCGGGCAACACCATTTTCTAAATGCTGATGGCTCCAGTTTGCCCCATCCCAATTCGGTAATCATTGAAAAATTCAAAGCGATTACTGGTATTGACGAACGCCGTTATGCCTATGACCATTTGACCTCTTCGGATCTTGCTTTTTTTGCGGCTGAAAAAGCCATCGCTGATGCCAAAATCGATCCTGAAACTTTGGATTATATCATCATGGCCCATAACTTTGGTGACGTCAAACACAATACCATCCAAACCGATGTGTTGCCATGCTTAGCATCTCGTGTTAAACACAGCTTACGAATCAAAAGCTCCAAATGCGTCGCCTATGACA
The DNA here is from genome assembly GCF_017581925.1 of Gelidibacter pelagius. Classification (GTDB taxonomy): domain Bacteria; phylum Bacteroidota; class Bacteroidia; order Flavobacteriales; family Flavobacteriaceae; genus Gelidibacter; species Gelidibacter pelagius. The sequence goes on from NZ_JAGEVG010000022.1 coordinate 7,428, forward strand.
TCCTTTTTGGTTGTCCGGGATGGATTGAAGGGGTTATACAAGCCAATGCCTTTATCAAGGCAGGAATTGCTAAAAAATGTCTGGTTATTGGTTCTGAAACGCTTTCCAGAGTGGTGGACAAGCACGATCGTGATTCCATGATTTATAGCGATGGCGCTGGCGCCACAATAGTCGAGGCGACAGATGATGAAGGTGGGATCTTAGCCCATGAAACCGGGAGCTTTACCTATGATGAAGCTTATTTTTTATATTTTGGAAATTCAAATAACAAAGATTTGTGCGCCGATACCCGATACATCAAAATGGACGGTAGAAAAATCTATGAATTTGCACTTAACAATGTGCCTTTGGCCATGAAAACCTGTTTGGACAAAAGTGGCAAGGACATTAAGGAAGTGAAAAAGATTTTCATCCATCAGGCCAACGAGAAAATGGATGAAGCCATATTAAAGCGTTTTTATAAACTTTATGATACTGAAATTCCTGAAGGCATCATGCCCATGAGCATTCACGAATTGGGAAACAGCTCAGTGGCCACCATTCCCACCTTATTTGATCTGGTCAGAAATAACAAATTAGAAAACCATTCTCTCACCAAAGGCGACATCATCATGTTTGCCAGCGTCGGTGGTGGCATGCATATCAATGCGATAGTTTATCAATATTAAGAAGTCACCTTTTTAATGAAAAATTTGATTTATATTGAAAAGATTGGTCCTCGTTAAGATAATTTATGGTGTACCAATAATCCGTTGAAGGCATGTTATTGCCTTTATAGGTTCCATCCCATTTATTGTCTTCTGGAGTCAGAGTTTTTAATAATTTTCCAAATCTATCATAAATAAATACTTTATAATCACATTTATTCAAACCTGTTTCTAAAAACCAATAGTCGTTATAGCCGTCATTATTAGGAGTGAAAAAAGATTTGGTCTTGAAACAGTTTCGTTCATCTTCAACACAAGCCAATTCTGACGACAATAACGAAGTAATCTGGCAAGTACTTGATTCGGCACCAATAGTAATGTTGCTATATATGCCGGCGCTTAATCCTGAAACTTTAATTGTCCCATCAGAATCTGCTATATAATGATATGAATAGTCTACAGATTCAAAATTGTAAGTTAAGTTATAAGAACTACCTGGAGCTAAATCAGAAATGATCATCATCCCTGTGTTTGTCCCACATACACCCTCATCCCACAACTCAATTGTGGCTGTAAATAGTGGTGATAAAAGATCAACCGAACCAAATAACTTTGAACACTCAGTCAAGGATTCTTCAACTACTAAGTCTGTATAATACCCATGAACCAATCCTGAAACTATGACCTGTCCATTTGCATCAGCAATAAAGGATTTCGTAGTTGTGGATGATTCCAGAGTATAAGCTATATCGTAAGAAAAACCAGCAGACAATCCAGTGATTATTAGTGATCCATCCGTGGAACTACAAGTTGACGGACTTTCAGAGGTCATAGATGGATCAAAGTCCGTTGTCTCGAGAGTCACTTTAGCAACGCTATCTAAACAACCATTGAGGATATCTTCGACCACAATATTTTTATAAAGACCAGCACCAAGTCCGTCCAAAGTTATTTCTCCAATGGAATTTGAAGTTTGTGTAACCGCTTGCTGCACATCTTCAAAATAAGTAATTCTATATTGTCTATTGGCAATAAGTCCTGTGAAAGTTATACTTCCATCTTGGACGACACAACCTGATGGATTTATTGATATCATGTTCATCATTAAATCTGGATCAATAAAATCAATTTGACCCAAATTATCTGAACACCCGGTACTGTTTTCTGTAACGGTTATATCTGAATAAATGCCCGAGCTAAATCCTGTCAGAACCAGCTCTCCTGATGCATCAGAAATCTGAACGATGGAATTCGGAGCCCCATCGTTGTAGGTTATTGTATAGGCCAAGTTATTTGTCAATCCCGAAATAGTCATAGTTCCATCTTGTGAACCACAGCTCGTGGGATTATCAAATGATTCTAAATTAAATGAAGGCTCACCAATGTTTAATACCCAAACAGCTCCTTTTTGATGTCCATTTTCGCTATCACCATAAGCTCCAGAAATAACAGAAAAGCCACAATCATTTGCCCCAATATACGCCACTGACCAACCGAAAAAATCATTATTATTCAAGTTCCCTTCAAAACCATTTAAATTGGCCCCATACTTTTCATAACTATCCACCGTGCCATCGCTATTAAGATTTAAGATATAAAAAGATCCATCATTTGAGTTGGAATAATCCCCATAACCACTGTTCCCGACTAAAATCTCCTTTTTCCCATCCTGATTAATGTCAAAAATCAAATCTATAGATTTACCAAAATGAGCGTTGTCATATAAGCTATCATTAAAACCGCCTTCGGTTTGGCTAATTTTTTGACGTGACTTAACTGTACCATCAGCATTTAAGAACAATATATAAATTGCACCTCTATTACTTCCGCCGTCGTTGTCTCTATAGGCTCCTACAGCTATATCAATTATGCCATCACCATTTAAATCTCCTAAATTGGCTATAGCGCTTCCAAAATAATCACCATTACTAAGTGATCCGAAAAAGTTTCCCGATGTAGAACTAATCTTTTGATAGCTCTTTACAGTAAAATCATGGTTTAAAAACAAAATCCAAATTGCACCTCTTTCAGTGCCGCCATCATCATCTCTTCGTGCTCCAACAGCTATATCCTGTATCCCATCTCCATCTAAGTCCCCTAGAGATTCAACAGCTGACCCAAAAACATCCCATACTCCCAAAACTCCATTAAAACCACCATGCAAACTACTTATTTTTTGATGTGAGAAAACTGTTCCATCAGTATTCAAAGACAAAATGTATACAGCACCATGATGAAAACCACCATCGCCATCATATTCAGCACCCACAGCAATTTCGATTTTACCATCACCATTCATATCGCCTAGAAGCGAAACTGACACACCAAAAATATCTGAATCCTCCAGAATTTCGTTGAATCCCCCTATGCCCTGGGCTATCTTTTGACTGCGTTTAACCGATCCATCCGGGTTTAAAAATAAAATATAAATAGCCCCTTTGTTAAATCCATTCTCATCATCTTGCATGGCCCCAACAGCCACATCCAATACACCATCTCCATCCAAATCCCCAATACCGGTTACCGAATTACCAAACCAATCCTCTGCATTTAAAGCCTCATTAAAATCACCATTGGATTCATTTATTTTTACGAACGAAGAAACTTCATAAACTTGTGAAAAACTGAATTGACCAATAAAGATTACTAATGAAAGTATGAAAAATTGCCTCAATCGGTCAGTCATAATTAGAAATTCAAAAAAACTTAGTTAGTTTGTAAATATAATATTATTGTACCTTTGGCAAGCAAATACACATGAAATGTACGAAGGAAAATTCCCATTTAAAAGATATCGACTGACCTTGGAATTTTTAAAAAACCATATCAATCCATCCGATAAAATTTTAGATTTAGGAGTTGAAAATCCATTTTCTAAAATCATGAGGGATCATGGGTATGACATTAAAAACACAGCTGGCGAAGATTTAGATATCGACACCTCAGCACTTGAAGATTCAGAGTGCGATGTAGTGACTGCCTTTGAGATATTTGAACATTTACTTTCCCCTTTTACAGTTTTACAAAAAATCAATTCAAATAAACTGGTTGCCAGCGTCCCTTTAAAATTATGGTTCGCATCTGCGTATAGAAGCAAGACAGATATGCGCGACAGGCATTACCATGAATTTGAAGACTGGCAATTTGATTGGTTGCTCGAAAAAGCAGGCTGGACCATTAAAGCGCGACAAAAATGGACCAATCCCACTAAGAAAATTGGCATTAGACCAGTACTTCGCTGGTTTACCCCAAGATATTATATCGTTTACGCTGAAAGAGTTTAACTTTAGTCTTCAAATCATCAGCTTTTGAATTTCTACATCATTATACCCGCCCATAACGAACAGGATTCCATAGGACTAACATTGGAGTCCTTGGTCAATCAAACCTTGACACCTAAAAAAATAGTGGTAGTTGATGATCATTCGTCTGACGAAACCTCAGCGATTGTAAAGCGATATGTCATTAAATATTCTTGGATTTCATTAATAAACAATGAGTCCTCTGATCAACATTTGCCAGGTTCAAAAATTATAAATGCTTTTTATAAAGGCTATGAACAACTTGATGACAACTTCGATGTGATTTGCAAATTTGATGCTGATTTAATTTTCCCATCGAATTATTTAGAACGCCTGGCGCATCATTTCACAACCAATGCCAAACTTGGCATGGCCTCAGGGTTTTGCTATATCGAACAGAACGGACATTGGGTTTTAGAAAATCTGACCAGAAAAGATCATATTCGTGGTGCTCTAAAAGCATATCGAAAGAACTGCTTCATTGAAATCGGGAAGCTAAAACCGTCCATGGGTTGGGACACGGTTGACGAACTCCTGGCTAAATTTTATGGATGGGAGATTTTAACAGATTCAGAGCTTCAGGTGAAACATTTAAAACCTACGGGGATCAGCTATAACAAAGCTTCAAAATACTTACAAGGTGAAGCCATGTATAAAATGCGATATGGGTTTTTAATCACCTTGATATCTGCTTCGAAATTAGCTTACAAAAAGAAAAGTCTTTCCTTATTTAAAGATTATATGTCTGGTTTCTTTAAAGCCAAAAAAGAGGGACAGGATTATTTAGTGACCAAGGAACAGGGTCAATTTATCCGTGCGACCCGTTGGAAGGGCATGCTTCAAAAATTTAGTTGAAACTCCAACCTTTAAAGTCAGATACTGCTTCCAATCGATCTTCTATATGGTCTTCCAATGCAGGAAAAAAATCAATTCCGGTTAGTACCTCCACTGAATCCACAGATACCACGAAATTATACAAAGGCGCGTTGGAATCTCTATTCGGCATCACAAAAGCAATCATTTTTTGATTATCCGGATCATAGACAATTTTATAGAACAATTCTGGAACTGCCACTTTCTCGTTGCCAATAGTTTTTAGATCGCCTTTTAAAACACCACCGGTCACCACAAAAACACCATCATATTTCTTTGCCCAATAACGGATTTTCTGTTCTAATGTGTTCCAAATACCCGCATTAAACTCAGGATCTTGGGGACTGATATTACTGGTCAAAAAAGTTTCATCATAGGCTCGCTTATCGTAGGTTCTATCTCCTGCGGGGAGTAGATGCCCTCGGTCATATCCGGAGTTTTTATAATTTCGCCAGCTTGCGGCACCGGTTTTGACGGCTTTGTCGATTTCAAAATAAGGCCGTTCAAAGTTGGACTTTGCGAGGTGTGACTTTTTCAGCTCATAAGCCACCCACTCCGCCTGTTCATGAGGCTCACTATAAGAAAGCGAATAGCCTTGATGATGTATCACCTGACCTGTTGTACTTGAAGGTAAAAAGAAGGCTCTCGTATCAGATTTGACACGCTCGCCTTCTTTTATAAACTCCGAAGATTCTTCTTCCTTTAAGAAATGTTCATAGCCATAGACCCCCAAAACGAGAAGAATGGCAATAAGACTATAAAGATTTTTTTTACTCACACTACTATTCTAAAACAAATTCCAAAGGTTGACCGGTAGCAGCATTCGGGAAGCTAATACCCAATATGGCCGACATGGTAGGAGCAATATCGGTGATATGTGTTTTTTTCAAGCTCTCTCCATGTTTGATACCACTCCCGTAAAGTAAAAGTGGCACGTGTGTATCATAGTTAAACGAAGACCCATGGGAAGATCCTGTTAAACTATAAGAAAGAACCGCAGGATCATAGACATAAATAACATCTCCTGATCGCTTTTGGTTGTAGCCGTTTTGGATCAATTCTTCAATACCTTTAGTAAAGGACGATTGCGTCATTGACATTCCCGTATAGGCTTTATCGATATGCTCGTAGGTGATAATTTCATTGATGATGGCTTGCTGAACGTCTTCAAGTTTCAGGCCCATCTCATAGATCATAGATCTATTCAGAAATATTTGATTGTTACTGATATTTTCTACAAGCTCATCAGCTTTAAAAGTGGTTTTCATAAAAGCATATACTTTTTCCCTGAATGCTCTACTGTTAACATATCCAGCCGGAATTTTTAAGCTTTGCAAATAAGAAGGTACCTCAACCGCTGCATGATCTGCAGTTAAGAAAACCGTATAATTTCCTTTTCCAACCTTGGCATCCAAACCTTTGAACAAACGCTCTAAATCTTTATCAAGTCGTAAATAAGTGTCTTGAACTTCTTTAGAACTCACTCCAAAATTATGGCCTACATAATCTGGACTTGAATAACTTATTGCCAATACATCGGTAAATTCATCTTGTCCCAAGGTTTCACCATCAATGGCCGCCAGTGCAAAGTCGGTGGTTATATTATTACCAAACGGGGTCGCTTTAAGAATTTCATACCCATCATTCTGGTCTTTCAACGCCATCAAATCATAAGGGAAAGTTGCGGTTTCCTTACCTTTAAACCCACCTTCGAAAGTGTTGTGGTCAGGTGCACTTTCGGTATAGGTTGAAATATCATATAAGGTATTCCACTCTTTAAAATATGAGTTTGCAATATTTGAGTTATTGAAATTTTGTACCCATTTCGGCAATTCGCTCATATAAAATGTACTTGAAATCCATCGGCCTTCATCAGCACCATGAAACCAATAGGCGGCATTTGCGGTATGGCCAGCAGGAAGAATTGCACCTCTATCCTTAAGAGCAATTCCAATCGTTTTTCCGCGCATTTGCGTAAATAGTCTGTTTTCATCAGCAAAAGTGGTGGTCTTCATACGGTGTGGCGACATTTTCCCCGCTTTATGTGCAGTACCGATCGATTCCACACTATCATCACCGGCACAATACACTGAAGACTTAACTTCTTTGTCATACCAATTATTACCTATAATACCATGATATTTCGGAGATGTACCTGTATACACAGAGGCATGTCCAGGCCCAGTATATGTTGGCACATAATTGAAATGATGGTTTTTGCAATTGAAACCTTCATTCATCATACGTTTAAAACCGCCATCACCATATTTGTCATAAAAACGCGTCAAATAATCATAGCGCATTTGATCTACAACAATGCCAACAATTAATTTTGGTTGCGTTTGAATAGTATTATCTTTGTTGGTCTTGTTTTTGGAATTCTGTTGTTGTGCTTGAAATGTAGAGATAAAAAACAACGAGATAAGAATGCTGTAAATAAATTTTTTCATTTATATTAAATTGAGTTCAATATCAAACATACGGCTTTTTCAAATATCTAAATTCAAATAAAGGATAAAAACGTCGCGGTTTTTTTTACATTAGCAGTAACAAAGTATCATATGAGCTACCTACATAATATTGGTCAATATTTTTTGATGATAAAAGAAATGTTCCGCAAGCCTACCAAATGGTCAGTTATGCGGCATTTAATTTTTAAGGATATTGATGATTTGATCATTAATTCTTTAGGCATTGTAGCGTTTATTGCGTTTTTTGTTGGAGGCGTTGTGACCATCCAAACCGCGTTGAACATGACAAGTCCGCTCATTCCGAAAACGCTGGTTGGTTTTGCAACCCGACAGTCGGTCATTTTAGAGTTTGCACCAACGTTCATTTCCATTATTATGGCAGGAAAGGTGGGATCTTTTATCACCTCTAGTATTGGTACCATGCGCGTTACTGAGCAAATTGATGCTTTAGAAGTGATGGGCATCAATGCCATAAACTACTTGGTGTTTCCAAAATTTGTTGCACTGATGTTATATCCATTTTTGATTTCTATTGCTATGTTTTTAGGAATCTTAGGCGGATTGGCGGCTTCTGTTATTGGAGGTTTCGTTTCTTTAGATGATTATATCGCGGGTATTCAAATGGACTTTATTCCGTTTCATATGACCTATGCATTTATTAAGACTTTCGTTTTTGCTTTTTTATTGGCCACCATCCCATCCTACTACGGCTATTATATGAAAGGTGGCGCTTTGGAGGTTGGTAAAGCGAGTACTACCTCTTTCGTATGGACGAGTGTGGCAATTATTCTACTCAACTATATATTAACCCAAATGATGTTAAGCTAATGATTGAAGTCAATGATATCCATAAATCTTTTGGTGATTCCAAAATTCTAAAAGGCATCAGCACCACGTTTGAAAAAGGAAAAACCAATCTGGTCATAGGACAAAGTGGATCTGGAAAAACCGTTTTTTTAAAGACGTTATTAGGCTTATTCGAGCCTGATCAGGGCTCAATTATTTATGATGGCACAGATTATTCAGATTTAACCCCCGACGAAAAAAGCGACTTAAGATCGAAAATGGGGATGGTGTTTCAAGGTAGTGCACTTTTTGACTCGATGACTATTGCCGAAAACGTAAAATTTCCGTTGCGAATGTTTACAAAACAGGGTAAAAGTGAAATGAATGACCGGGTAGATCTCGTCCTAAAAAGAGTGAACCTTGATGATGCACACAACAAATTACCAAGTGAAGCTTCAGGAGGGATGCAAAAACGTGTGGCCATTGCAAGGGCTATTGTCAACCAACCTCGCTATTTGTTTTGTGATGAACCCAATTCAGGATTAGATCCTAGAACGGCTACAGTTATTGATAACCTAATTCAAGAAATCACACACGAGTACGATATCACCACGATCATCAACACCCATGACATGAACTCTGTAATGGAAATTGGTCAAAAAATCATCTTTTTAAAAGACGGAATTAAAGAATGGGAAGGTTCTAACAAAAACATCTTCAAAACTGATAATGAAGCGGTCACCGATTTTGTGTATTCTTCAGATCTGTTCAAACGGGTACAAAAGATGTATTTAGAGGAAGATATGTAGTTCAGTCTGCAGTTGGCAGTATTCAGTGATCAGTCAACTCCTAAACTTCTAAACTGATAAACTCATTACTCATTCTGAACACATGTCATCAATCCTAAATCAACACTCCTCTTACACTCCTATTGACGTCTCACGACCAAAGTATCCAATTTATACTTTTGTTTGAGCCATCGTTTCAACTTTTCCTGCTCTTTATCAATAACATCTTCTTTTACCTTATCCTTCCATCTCACGGTAAATTCAGCAATGGTGTCCAACTTTTCGAAATTGGAAGAAATCACGCTCGAATAGGATAATCTCTCAATATCCTCATAGTTGATCTTCACCTCTTTGGTCAATTCTTCAAAAGGGATTTGTAGGGCTTCATATTTTCCCAATTTCCTAACCATATCTTCAAGAAAAACGATTCTATCAGCTTGGGACAGTAAATCTAAAGAGTCACGCAAACGCAACTGCGACATATATCGCATATTGTCCAAATTTCTAGAACGATTTTGATTAAATATTAGTTTCGTGTTAGCCAGAGCTGGATAATCTTTCATACGCGCTCTAATGACCGAAATTGTATTATCGGGAATTTGATCCAGTCCAAAACTATTCAATTCTAAAGTAGATGGTTCGCCTTTTCTATTTGAATAAGTAGGTATGGCATTTGACTTTATGAAATCGGAATGTGGCAATTCTTCAAGTTCTTTATTGATAAAAGCCCGAGCCTCATTTTCAAATTTACTCTGTCCCCATACATCAATAAAGGTGATTATCGCAGGAATCATAACAATCACAGCAACCGCTGTCGCAATTCTGGAAATTCGTTTTCTCTTGGCTGAATTGGCATATTTAAGCATTGGAAAACCTAATATTTTCACCACTATAAATGTTGCCAAAGCTATAAAAATCGTGTTGATAGTAAACAAGTACATCGCTCCTAAAAAATACTCCCAATTACCTTTTGCCAATCCATAACCAGCGGTACATAATGGCGGCATCAATGCGGTTGCAATAGCTACACCAAAGATTACTGAAGCTATTGTTCCTTTTTTTGTTCGGGCAATAATCAATGCCAAACCACCAAAAAACGCAATCAATACGTCACGAATATCCGGTTTTACACGTCCTAATAATTCTGACGTATCCTCACTCAAAGGGAAAAACTTAAAGAACAAAAAAGCTGTTGCCAAACTCAATACTATCATAATGACCAAATTGATCAATGATCGTTTCAAGGTGTCGATATCATTAATGGCTATAGACAGACCAACCCCTAAAATAGGTCCCATTAAGGGTGAAATTAACATGGCACCAATGACTACCGCCGCAGAATTGGCATTTAATCCAACAGAGGCCACAAAAATAGAACAGATAAGAATCCAAGCCGTCGCGCCTTTAAATGGGATGTCACCTTGAATGGCCGCCACAGTCGCATCCCTATCGGTATCTTCACGAAAGTCCAACAGATCACTAAAGAAGATCTTGATGCTCTCCCAAAAGCTTTTGGCCTCTTTCTTTACGGCTTCTTTAGAAGCTTCTACAGCCTTATCCTGGCGACTCGTTTTTTCTTCTTCTTCAGAAAAATTGAATTTATTTTCTTGATCGTTATCCATAGTTTTCTCCAAACTTATCTTTCACCCTTTGCAGAGTCTGTTTGATATCCTGTTCTTTTGATTTGGGAAATATAAGCAAAACTTCGTCTTTATCAACAATAATATAATCTTTCAATCCATCTATTACCACGATCTTTTCAGCTTTCGTCCTAATCATATTTCCTGTAGCATCTTCAGTTAATGTTCTTGCATTGACCACTGCATTCTGGTGTTGGTCTTTGTCAAGTTTATCATATAAACTTCCCCAGGTTCCTAAATCGTTCCAATCAAATTCTGCCGGCAGGACATATACATTTTCTGAAACTTCCATAATGGCGTAGTCCACTGAAATATTTTCTGATTTTCCATAGTTTTCTGCTATGAAGAGATCTTCATCGTCTGTATTGTAAAGATTGATTCCTTTTTCGAATAACTCAAATAATTGCGGTTGATGAAACTGAAATGCCTTTACAACACTTTTGGCGCTCCACATGAATATACCTGCATTCCATAAAAAATTCCCTTGGCTGATAAAGGATTTCGCGGTTTCATAATCTGGCTTCTCCCTAAATTGATGAACAGGTTTTATGGCTTTATTTGATGATTGGTCATATTCTATATACCCAAAACCTGTATTTGGAAAGGTGGGCTGAATGCCGAGGGTCATTAGTGCATCATTAGTTTCGCAAAAATCAAATGCTTGTTGAACATTTTGAGTAAATTTGGTTTCGTCTTCAATCCAATGGTCACTGGGTGCAACAATCATAACAGCATTTGGATTTTCCTTTTGGATTTTTAACGCCGCATATAAAATACAAGGTGCGGTATTGCGCATGGCAGGCTCCAACAACACTTGTCGTTGCGTTAAACCTGGCAATTGTTGGAAAACCAAATCCTTATAGATAGCATTAGTCAGAATAAAAATATTTTCTTTCGGAATCAATTTTGAAAGCCTCTTAAAGGTTTTTTGAATGAGCGTATCCCCAGTTCCCAGCATATCATGGAATTGCTTCGGAAAATCTTGTGTGCTCACTGGCCAAAATCGTGACCCTACTCCTCCTGCCATTAATATGGCGTAGTAATTATTATTCATTATTTTTTATTTTATTGTATGTAAAAATGAATTTTGCCTCTTTTTTTACAACGAATGATTCCATGGCTTATAAAACGATTTCAATCAACGACTGCGTACTGCAACTACAAACTGTCCACTAATTCCACCTCAGCATTCGGGTTGAAAAGATACAACTTTCCTGATGACACTTCTACACCTTCATGACGTGTACGTCTTTTAACACCTTTTCTAAAAACACGCCCATTATAAAGTCTGAATTCACTCCCCAGTGGCACTTCAAAAATATAGGTTTTATCGTTTGGTGGATCAAATTGCTTTAAGGCCAATGCCAATTTAACATCAGTGTCACTACTCGCCTTCGGATTCCTAAAATGTCTTGCCAAGAGTGGCAGCAATTCATTTGGAAACACGTTTGGATTCAAAAACGGCAACATCAATTGCTGAAAGGTATACTTCCATTCTTTACCATGTGGTTTTATATATCTCCCATAGTTCTTATAAGCTTCGAAATGGGCAATCTCATGAATTAAGGTCATCAAAAACCGATAGTGGTTCAAATTTGAATTGATAGTGATTTGATGCTTGTTATTTGGTAGTTTCCGATAATCACCATGGCGGGTTTTGCGCTCATTCTTGATTTTGACAACCAAATTATCATGATCTAAAAGTTCGATCACATTAGGAATCGCCTGATGGGGAATGTATTCTTGAAGCGTATCGTGCATAGACGCAAAAATAAGAGATTTGGTGAGATTGTTTAAAGATTTTTGTAAATTTAGGAAACAAAACTTTACGGATTAGCAGATGTTGTAAGAGCTATGTCTTATATTACAATAAATGGGCTAAGCCAATAGTCGAAACAAAAAAACAATTCAAATCTCTTAAAAAAGAACGTACAACAAATGGCATTTATAGACTATTACAAAGTATTGGGCCTTAACAAATCAGCCACAGCCGCAGACATCAAAAAAGCGTATCGCAAGTTGGCAAGAAAACACCATCCTGACGTCAACCCGAATGACAAAACTGCCGAACAGAAATTCAAGGAAATCAATGAGGCCAATGAAGTATTGGGCGATCCTGAAAAGCGAAAAAAATACGATAAGTATGGTAAAGATTGGCAGCATGGTGAAGCTTATGAGCAAGCCCAACGTCAACAACAATCACAACGTCAGTACCAGCAACAAGGGGCAGGTGGCTTTGGAGGTGGCAATTTTTCAGAAGGTGATTTCTCTGATTTTTTTGAATCGATGTTTGGTGGTGGAGGTGCTTCAAGAGGTCGTGGTAGATCAGCAGGATTTAGAGGACAGGATTTTAATGCGGAATTGCAATTAGATCTGAGAGATGTATATGAAACCCATAAAAGAGTCCTGACCGTCAATGGAAAAAACATACGTCTTACCATTCCTGCCGGTGTGGAAAATGGTCAAGTCATCAAGATTACAGGCAAGGGTGGTCCTGGAGCCAATGGCGGCCCAAACGGGGACTTGTTGATTCAATTTAATATCAGCAACAGTACAAAATTCAAACGTGATGGTTCAGATTTATATACTACCGAAACCATTGATCTGTATACGGCCATTTTAGGAGGAGAAATTACTGTAGATACCTTTGACGGCAAAGTGAAGCTAAAAATAAAACCTGAAACCCAGAACGGCACTAAAGTGAAGTTAACAGGAAAAGGCTTTCCCGTTTATAAAAAGGAAGGGCGTTTTGGGGATTTCTATATTACCTACGACATTCAGATGCCCACCAAGCTTTCTTCTAAAGAAAAAGAACTGTTCAATGAACTTAAAAATTTAAAATCATGAGTACAGAACCCTATATCCCAATAGAAACCTTGTGCACCTATTATAAAGTGGAGACTTCATTTTTTCAGGGTTTGAACGATTATGGACTAATTGAGATAACCACCATTGAAAAATCGCCATGCATACATCAAAAACAGATTAAAAATCTGGAATCGATAGTGCGATTGCATCAAGATTTACATATCAATTTTGAAGGTATTGACACGGTATTGAATCTGTTGGAAAAAATTCAAGATTTACAAAATGAATTAGTAGCTGCTAAAAATAGACTACGGGTTTTTGAGGATTAGATTTTGATGGAATACGGATGAGGCAGATGGAGCAGATTTATTCCTGAGCATCTATAAAATCAAACTCAAGATCGTAGGCCATCTTAGTAAATAGGCCTTAGTTTTTCTATTTCCATTCTCAATAATTAATTAAATATTCTTTTGTCAAATGGAAAATCCTTTACATCAATTATTTTTATTTTATTGAATTGTTTATGATATGGGTTTATCAAATAGTTGTGGTCTCCTTGCACCACGGCAGAAGGGACTTTTAAAACACAAATAGCGATGGAGTCAATGAATTCATCTCCAATTTTCTGAGTACTAATATTTGGTGGATGACTATTCCAATGATCCGGAAGTTCTTCTAATTCTTTTATTTGAATGTCGTCAGGTATATCTATTTCAATCATTACATAATCACTCGGTAAAGTAGCAATAGTCAAATGCACTGCTACTTCTGCCATGGCTAAAGCCCTACTTTCTGCTGAATCAATAATTTCAGTTCCTTTTGAGTTCCATCTACTACCTGATTTGGAGGCCCCTTTTCCATTAAGTTCTTTAGAATATTTTTTCTTTGATAACCTAAAAACTCTCATTATGCAAAAATCCCTTGGTCAATACGGTTCAATTCATCCATTACAAGTTCTTTGCCATAAGAGTCCTTTAAAAGTTCAACAGGTTTTAAATTTTCCAATGCAAAAGATGGTGTATTAAGCCATAAATAAAATTGTGTTGTCGAATCAAATACCTCTTTACCAAAATTCGTCACTTCTGCCAATTCTATTATTTTCTCCGTGTGTATTGGTTTAAATAGATAATCAGCATCAGTGCTGTATCTCTGTAAAGTTTTTTTAGATAAGCTTAAGAACTCTGCCCAATCATCTTCTGAAAAAGGTGTAATATCCTTTATTTTACTGAATAACTTATAAGGCATTCCATGTCTTATTGCGCGAATTATCAGCAATTTATCTTCGAAAAATTCAGAATATGAAATTTCTTTAGTTTTAATCTTATTTTCTGAAGACTTATCGATTTTTCGGATATAAATCTGAATAGCCTCATTAACTACAGTTAAATCTGTTGTCATCCTTTTTTGTTTTTCCGGAACCATAGCTTAGACATTTGTACCTATTAATAAAATGCTGAAGGATTTTTCCAAAATATAGATATCAACATTATCAGTACCTTCTTGTTTCTAATTTTTTTTTAAGTTCTTATCCGCTTGTATCGATAAAGACATCCTTCCTATATTGAATAAAAATAGTCTCCTTCCTAAAGATATGAAAACCAGACATATCTGATTTTCCGTATCCCAGTCTTTAGATTTCGATCAACTTCTCCACATTTTAAACATTAACAACATCAATTTTCAACCATGATATTTATCATAATCTAAGGGTTAAATAATTCTCAACTTTGCATCATAATACTAAAACATACTGTTATGATTACTATTAAAAACATTACCAAAACCTTTTTGAGCCTATTGTTTATGCTCATTGTATCAACACCACAAGTTTTCTCGCAAACATACAACTTGAACAATCAAGCTTCAAAACTTACGGTTTCAGGTACCTCAAGCTTACATGATTGGGATATTGATGCCGAACAACAGAAAGGTCAGATTGTCTTAAATACCACAGATGGGATGAAGATCGAAAAACTGACTCTTGATGTGACTTCAGAAAGCCTTAAAAGTGGTAAAGGCGGAATGGACAAAAACACCTATAAAGCCTTAAATACAAAAAAACACAAATCCATCACTTTTCAGCTTACTGAGATGAAAGAAGTTAAATCCTCAGGAAATGATAATTACAAAATTGATGTTGTTGGAAATTTGACAATAGCTGGGGTAACTAAGAAACAAAATATAAGTTTAGATATGCTCGTAACCTCTAATAAGGTAACGTTAAATGGTAAAAAAGCCTTTAAAATGACTGATTTTGGCATAGATCCTCCTAAAGCTCTTTTGGGGACTATTACTACCGGAGATGAAGTAACTATTACATTCAGTACAGTTCTAAATAAATAAAAAAATAAAATTAAACTTACACTAATGAAAAAAGTAATTAAAAATTCAGTAATCGCATTATTACTCCTTGTTGGAGTGAATATGAATGCGCAAAAAAATAACAGAAGTCTCGATAATTATAGAGAGCCAGACAAAGGAGGCATTAATGTCTTTGAGGCTCCTAAAGACACAATCTCCACATTTGATGGCGTAAAAGTAAGAATTGGTGGCTCATCTACTCTACAGTTTCAATCCATAGAGCATGAAAACTCAGGTGCTGTCGAACTTAATAAAATTGGTTCTAACTTTAACTTGGCAACTGCCAATCTTGATTTGGATGTGGCATTGTTTGATGGTGTAAGAATGCATCTACGTACGTATCTTTCTTCTCGTCACCACCCAGAGCCATATGTAAAAGGAGGTTACTTCCAAATAGATAAGCTTGAGTTTATAAAACCAGGATTTATGGAAGACATAATGAAATACACCACCATTAAAATCGGGCATATGGAAAACAACTATGGTGATGCCCATTTTAGAAGAAGTGACAACGCTCAAGCAATCTACAACCCATTTGTTGGAAACTTGATCATGGATGCCTTTACAACAGAAGTAGGTGCTGAAGTATACTATCGTCGTAGTGGCTTTATTGGCATGGTAGGTATAAGCAACGGAAAACTGAATCAATCGGTAAGCAATCCTAATTCAAGTGGTGCTTCATTTTTAGCAAAACTAGGATATGACAAACAGTTAAATGATGATCTTCGTGTGAGATTGACTGGATCTGTATACAACACTGGTCAAGTCCCAACGTCATATCTTTATAGCGCAGATAGAGCAGGCTCTAGATATTACTTCGTAATGGAACCAGTAGGTGCTTCTTCAGCAGGAAACTTTACTTCTGGCCGTTACAACCCAGCATTAGGCAACCAGATTACTGCATTCATGTTCAACCCTTTCGTGAAATATAAAGGATTGGAGTTCTTTGGAACGATTGAGCAATCAAAAGGAAAAGGAAATGCTGAACTTGAAAAAAGAACAGCAAAACAGTTTGCAAGTGAGTTGATTTACAGATTTGGCAATGACGAAAACTTCTTTTTAGGAGCACGTTACAACAAAGTAGATGCAGAAGACAGAAGTGGAAGTGACATCGATATTGAAAGAGTTCAAGTAGGAGCTGGTTGGTTTATGACCCGTAACATCCTTGTAAAGGCTGAATATGTCAACCAAAAATACAATGGTTACGATACTACAAGCATCTTCAATGCAGGTAAATTCAATGGACTAATGGCTGAGGCTGTAATTAGTTTCTAACAAACAGAATATTGTTAATAGTAGCTAACCTCATTTATTTAGTAGTCCACTAAATGAATGGGGTTTGTTTTTTTTAAATATATTGTGGTCGTATAATAAATAGAACAATGAAAAGATTACTTTTTATTTTACCGTTTCTCATTTTGGTTTCCTTTTCCAAAATAAATACTGTAATAAACAGTAAAACCGTACGCATTACTCCACAAAGCGAATTGCAGATCAATGGCACAAGTAATGTTAAGGATTTTACATGTCAATACGAAATACAAAACCTTAATGAGCCTATTCGAATTCATTTTGAAAAAGAACAGGATGTTATCAGATTTGAAAAGTCTGTGCTCATTTTAGAAAACACAGGGTTTGACTGCGGAGGGAAAGGTATCAACAAGGACTTTCATGGCTTACTACAATCAGATATTTACCCGAGAATTACGCTGACATTAAAAGAAATCAAACTAAACCCACATAAAAAGAATATAGCGGATGCTCTGATTGATATCGAAATAGCTGGATTAACGAATTCTTATCAGATGAAAACAGAATTCTATTATAAGCAAGATTGGTTGATTTTAGGAAAACTTAAATTGAACATTAAGAATTTCGACCTTGAAGCTCCAAAAAAAGTGTTTGGGCTTGTAGTCGTTTCAGATGAGATTGAAATTAATTTCAAACTAGTGGTTCAAGAGAGTTAGGTTTTCTTTTGCCCTTATCTAATCTGCACTAAACTATTTGTAAGCTGAAAAACATATCATATATATAATCTTCCAAATAAAACCCCAATCCTAAAACCAAGTTGGAGTCATATAATAGAACTCAGAATCTATTATTTTAAGCTTTAAGCTTATTTTCAGACAATTTCGCCAATGAAAACGCAGCAATCGCCATAACAATATCTCTTACTGCCACATCGAGATAGGTGCCGCTAAATATCAGGGTCAGCGCGATAAGCACTAACCAAATTGACACGAGATAGGCACCAAATCGAGTTTTTGCGAATACCAAAATCCCTGCTATAATTTCAATAACACCTACAATCATCATAAAGACTGAAGGCTCAAAAGGAAGCATATCCACTAAGCCACTTGGGAGATACTGCGTCCAATCGGTCAGAATATTGGTGAACTTATCCAATCCTGCCACAACTGGTACCAAGCCAAAAGTGTATTTTAAAATGTTTCTTACTAACTGTACATTTGAATCCATGATTTAACTTTTTTTAAAATTTGTTACAATCTTTTGATGGCGAATGATAGAAAAGGATACAAAATTTTGTAACTTTTTATCGATTTCTCTATCTAAAACAAAAATCATGTTACGATGGAAGCAATAAACATTAACAATTTTAAACGCCATAAAATATCAGAAGAAGATATCATAAGACGTATCCTTTCTGGGGAAAAAGAACTTTATGAGATTTTAGTAAGACGTAACAACCAAAAATTGTATCGTGTTATAAGAAGCTATCACAATGATGAAGCCGAAATTGAGGACATAATGCAAAACAGTTATATCAAAGGTTTTACCAAGCTATATCAATTCAAACTGGAAGCGTCGTTCTCCACCTGGCTGATTCGAATAGCCATCAACGAAGCGTTAGCGAGACTAAAAGAGAAAGGAAAGCTATATTATATTAGTGAGTCGGTAGAACGACTCAATAAAAACTCCATTTTAGAAATACCAGATAAGAAGCAATTCAATCCTCAGGAAAAAATGATACATCACGAAGCAAAACAATTATTGGAAAAGGCCATTGATCAACTAGAACCAAAGTATAAAATAGTTTATATGATGAAAGAGGTAGAAGGTATGAGCTTAAAAGAAACCGCCATAGCTTTAGATTTGACGCTGTCTAATGTTAAGGTGCGGTTGCATCGTTCAAAAGAAATGCTAAAGGAAAGGCTTTTTGAAATCTCCATGGATAAAAATGTTTTTGAGTTCGGTTTTGGCAGATGTGACAGGATTACGAAAAATGTAATGAATAACATATCGACATTAAAGGACTAAAAATGCAAAATCATCATGACAAAATTTAAAGTAGGA
This sequence comes from Gelidibacter pelagius, assembly GCF_017581925.1. GTDB lineage: Bacteria > Bacteroidota > Bacteroidia > Flavobacteriales > Flavobacteriaceae > Gelidibacter > Gelidibacter pelagius. The sequence continues at coordinate 26,419 of NZ_JAGEVG010000022.1, forward strand.
GATCATGTTAAATGGAATTCGGAAGCGGGACATGTCTCCGGAAAAATCATAAAAGTCCACCATTCCGATTTTGACTATAAGGGCTATACGCACCATGCCAGTAAGGACGAACCGCAGTATGAAATTAAAAGTGACAAAACCGATCATATTGCTGCGCATAAAGGGTCGGCACTGACAAAAATCAAATGAAGATTAAACGCTGACCGTTTCGTAAGCGGATGCAAGAAAAAAATATTTCGTATAAGAAGTTCTAGCTGGCTCTATCCTATCAACTTTAAGAGTTGCGACATGTCGTTAAAGGTTAATGTCGCGTTTCCTTCAAGTTCGTTATGGTAATCGTGTGCTGTAAATCCAAAGACATCAAACCCCCCGTTTAAAGCAGCATTTACGCCGCTCATGCTATCTTCAATGACTAAGCATTCTTTTGGATCGAACCCCATAGTATCGGCTGCCCAAAGAAAAACGGCTGGATCTGGCTTCCATTTTCTAATTGTAAAACAACTGAAAATATTTTCTTCAAAATGGGGTAATAACCCTGTCAATTCTAAATTGAGCCTAATTTTATTTTCAGGACCACTTGATGCCACGCAAAATGGAATGTCTAAACTCTCTACAACCTCAGTGACCCCTTCTACAGGTTGAATGTTTCTCTTAAACGATTCAAAACTTCTTTCTCTAAAGTTCGGCATAAAATCATCCGGCAATCTTTGAGTGGCCAGTTCAGCAACTTGCGCATAACACTCCTGCATTGAATTGCCTTTAAAGTTTTTTAAAGCATAATTCAAATCGATATTGGCGCCATATTCATTGGCCATATCTACCAAAACTTGACCAGCGATAGGCTCACTGTCAACGAGAACGCCATCACAATCAAATATTACACACTTATACTTAGACATAATTATGGGGTTGAATTAGAAACTTGAAGCAATTTTCCATTATAAAATTTTTGTCCTTTCAACGAAAAATCAACAATATAATCCGCTATTTCTTCTGGAGTTATTGGTGCTTTATATCCTGGAAAAGCCTCTTCCAACATTTCAGTTTGGACAGCGCCCAATGCCAATACGTTAAATGAAATACCGGAATCTTTATATTCTTCTGCAAGCAATTCCGTTAAGGTAATTACAGCAGCTTTACTCGAACTATAGGCTGAAAGTCCCGGAAACTTCATACTTCCTTGAACACCTCCCATCGAACTCATCGTAATCACATGGCTATTTTTAGCCATAAACGGAATTAAGGTTCGCGTCAATTCCGCCATACCAAAAACATTGGTGCGGTACACTTCTTCAAAATCACTGACCGTAGTTTGGGCAAAGGGCTTATTGAGAACCTGGCCCGCATTGTTGATCAACACATCCACACGCCCCCACTGTTCTGAAATGAAGTCTTCCACTTTTCTATAAGCTTCCGCATCTCCCAAATCAAAACAAAACGCCTTTACATTATTCAATTTCAAGGCTTTTATCGGGCCATCGTTTCTGGACAATGCCAGAACCTGATGTCCTTGTTTGGCAAATAATTTCACCAATTCATAGCCAATGCCCCTACTCGTTCCTGTGATAACAATATGCTTACTCATTCATTTTTATTTCTTGGGTTATTGTATTACTCATGGTTTCATAGGCGGGAATTAATTTATTCACCAAATCAGCCATAAATTCATAGTCCATTAATTCTGCTTCATCTCCAACTTTATGATAATGGTCAAAATTAGTGAAATCAAAAGAGGAAATCGCATGGCTCGGTTTGTTGAAAACCTTGAAAAACGGATAATTGTCTGAACGGTAGAAGAGTTGAAATTCTTTAGCCTTTGGCAATTGATTCAAAAGCTTGAAATTCACATAGTCATTCATTTTAGTTGCCATATTAGACAGATCAAATCCAGTAAAGTAAGCCTCATAATCCTTATCAACCATAGGCACACCCATCATTTCAAAGTTGGTCATGGTGTAGAGGTTAATGTTCTGTTCTTTTAAACGTTCAGCTAAATGTTTCGACCCCAACAAGCCGATCTCTTCACCGGAGTAAAGGGTGAATAGCATGCTGCGCTTGTTATTCTTCGTGGCGGCAAAATAGCGTGCCATGGCCAAAACGGCGGCAACACCAGAGGCGTCATCATTGGCACCATTAGCAATGGAATCGCCATCAACCGCTTTAACAACACCAATGTGGTCATAGTGTGCACCTAAAATGATGAATTCCTTTTTCAGTTCAGGATCATTACCTTCAACATACCCCACAACATTGGACGCATCCATCCCTTTTGCTTCATAATAATCGCGGTAGGTTTCAAAATATGGAGCAACATTATAAGCTTTGAACTTATTCTCAATATAAACTGCCGCTTTTTCAATACCTTCTGAACCCGTTGCACGACCTTTCAACTCATCTGACGCCAAATAAAATACGGTTTCTTTAAGCTCAGCACTTGTTACGAAATTTAACGGTTTTATTGGCGACTTTATTTCAGCTATTGCGAGGTCGCTATTACTGTTTTGGGAAGATTCCTGCGACTGATTCTTACAGGAAACCATGGCTAAGAGGACACCAATTAAAAAAATGTTTTTCATGCTTAATGCTGTTTAATTTTAAATATTCTGCTAAAATAGCAAGATAATTCAATAGTTTCATATCACCTCATGTGACGCTAGCCAATTGTGTTGATTTCGATTTTAGAATTTGGCTATCATATAAATGTGTGAGTATTTCGATAAATATAAGGCGGAGTGGTTCAACCAACATATTTCAATGTGCCTTCGGCTTTTGGAATATGGGTTTAGATCCCGCCAATCCCGATAGCAATCTGCAGGGATTATCCCGATAGCTATCGGACAACCAACATACTCCAATGCGCCTTCGGCTTTTGGAATATGGGTTTCACTAAAAAAACCTGCTTCTTAATAGGGAAACAGGTTTATTTATTTTTTTAATGACTCATGGATATACTTCTCAACTAAACTTGTCTCGAATTTATAAAACGATCAATCCAACAAGTCCAGTTACTTTACAATTAAACCAACATCGAAATTGGATTTTCAACAAACCCTTTTAAGGTTTGTAAAAACTCCGCTCCTGTAGCACCATCTACCGTTCTATGATCACAGGCTAAAGATAGCATCATAGTATGGCCTACAACAATCTGACCATCTCTAACCACTGGTTTTTCAACAATGGCACCTACAGACAAGATTGCCGAATTAGGCTGATTGATAATAGACGTGAAGCTCTCAATACCAAACATCCCTAAATTGGAAATGGTAAAAGTACTGCCTTCCATTTCTTGAGGTGTCAATTTCTTGGTTCTGGAACGCCCTGCATAGTCCTTGACCTTTGCGCCAATTTCCGACAGACTTAGCCCATCTGCAAATCGGACCACTGGCACTACCAATCCATCTTCAACGGCCACCGCTACACCAATATGTACGTGATTGTTTAATCGGATCTTGTCGTCAAACCATTGCGAATTGACTTGTGGGAATTGTTTCAATGCTAAGGCACAGGCCTTAACTATCATATCATTGAACGAAATTCTTGTATCTGGAATAGCATTGACCTGCTCTCTAAAAGCAATGGCCTTATCCATATCAAACTCGACGTTAAGATAATAATGAGGCGCTGTAAACTTAGATTCTCCCAAACGTTTTGCAATCACTTTACGCATTTGCGAGTTTGGTTTTTCATCAAAACTTTCAGTTCCTGATGTGACCGCTTGTCCAACTGCTGCTGGCGCAGCACTTACCTCAGGTGTATAATTTTCAATATCGCGTTTGATAACACGTCCATTCTCTCCAGAACCTTTTACTTGAGACAAGTTGATTCCTTTTTCTTCAGCCATTTTCCTAGCCAAAGGCGATACAAATACGCGACTACCATCTGAACTTGAAGTTGAAGAACCTGAAGCTTCTTTTTTTTCTTCTTTTACAGTGGGTTTAGAGCTTTCCTTTTTATCAGAATCAGCACTTTTCTTCTTAGGAGCATCTTCCTTTTTAGCAGAACCTTCCGATTTGTGGCTTTTAGCTATAGCAGCCGCATCGGTTCCTTCAGGACCAATGATGGCCAATAAAGAATCCACTTTGGCCGTTTCGCCTTCTTCTAATCCTAAATAAAGTAGGGTCCCTGATTGGAATGATTCAAATTCCATCGTAGCCTTATCCGTTTCAATTTCTGCAAGAATTTCCCCTTCTTCAACTTTATCGCCAACTTTTTTAAGCCATGTTGCAACAGTACCTTCCTCCATAGTGTCACTCAATCGAGGCATGGTGACTACTGTAACGCCTTCCGGCAACTCACCAGAAGTATCTTTCTCTTCAGAAGCTTCTTCCTTATCAGATTTACTTTCTGAATCTTTCTTTTCCTTCGTATCCTTTGATTCTTTTTCAGAAGATTTGTCCTCTGACTTTTCTTCTTTCTTATCCGAAGCATCGCCATCAATCAAATCGGAAATATCTTCACCTTCTTCTCCAATAATGGCCAACAATTCGTCAACCTTAGTGGTTTCTCCTTCTTGAATACCAATATAAAGCAATGTACCTTCATGAAAAGATTCAAACTCCATCGTCGCCTTATCGGTTTCGATTTCAGCCAAAATATCACCTTCCACTATCTTATCTCCTACTTTTTTTAACCACGCTGCCACGGTTCCTTCTTCCATGGTGTCACTCAAACGCGGCATATTTATTACTTCTGCCATAGCTTATATTTTGTGTTGTATAAATGGATAATCTTCTTGCTCGTAAACGGCATCATACATGACGCTTTTATCTGGATACGGCGATTCATCAGCAAATTTCTCACATTCTGCTACCCGCTCCTTGACGCTTTTATCAATTTTTTTAAGATCCTCTTCAGTGGCGTATTTTTTCTCAAGAATAACCTCTTTCACTTGTGTGATCGGGTCGATTTTCTGATATTCCTTGACCTCATCTTTGGTTCTATAACTTTGGGCATCACTCATGGAGTGGCCTCTGTATCGATATGTTTTCAACTCCAAAAATGTTGGTCCATCACCACGACGCGCACGTTGAATGGCTTCATCAAAAGCTTCTGCTACTTTTACCGGGTTCATTCCGTCAACAGGTCCGCAAGGCATTTCATATCCTAAGCCCAATTTCCATATTTCTGTATGATTGGCAGTTCGTGCTACTGATGTTCCCATGGCATAGCCGTTGTTTTCACAAACAAATACCACTGGTAATTTCCATAACATCGCCATGTTAAAAGTTTCATGCAAAGAGCCTTGACGCGCTGCACCATCACCAAAACAGCAAAGGGTAACGGCGTCAATACCGTGATATTTATCACCAAAAGCGATCCCGGCACCTAATGGAATTTGACCTCCCACAATCCCGTGACCACCATAAAAACGGTGTTCTTTAGAGAAAATATGCATGGATCCTCCAAGACCTTGAGAAGTTCCTGTCGCTTTACCATATAATTCTGCCATGACGCGTTTAGGATCCTCACCCATGCCAATAGGCTGAACGTGGTTACGATAAGCAGTAATCATTTTATCCTTTGTCAAGTCCATAGCGTGCAATGCTCCAGCTAAAACAGCTTCTTGCCCGTTATATAAATGAAGAAAACCTCTTACTTTCTGTTGAATATAAACTGCAGCAAGCTTGTCTTCAAACTTTCTCCAGAACAACATGTCTTCATACCATTTGAGGTAAACCTCTTTTGTTATCTTTTGCATCCGAAATAATTTCTAAAAAATTAAATACATAAATAGTCTCGAGTTTAGAGTGCTGAGCATCCCGAACAAAGTAGGAATGGTTCAACTATCAATTTCTGGTTCTTTTTTTAAACTCCCAAAAGCTGTACTTCACTAAACGGATAACAAAAGTAACACATTAACCATTAATGAAAAAGCTGAAAATCGTAAAACTTCTACGAAATCGTTATAGAACAGTTTTATCAAACACTAACGGGAGTAGATTTTCCAACGAATGTGATTGTACCACTTTTCCCTTTTCACCCATATAATAGATTTCAATTGGTGCATCTTGCTTTACCTCATATTCTGCAATAGATTGTCGGCATGCTCCACAAGGCGGAATGGGTGTATCTGTTGTTTTTAGTTTTGAACCGGCAATAATGGCCATTCTTTTTATTTTAACATCAGGAAATTGTGCACCTGCATAAAAAATGGCTGTTCTTTCAGCACAAAGACCGGATGGATAAGAAGCATTTTCTTGATTGCTCCCTGTGATCACCTCATCATTTTCAAGCAAAATTGCTGTACCTACGCTAAAGTTTGAATAAGGCGAATAGGATTTGTCTCTTGCTTCTGAAGCTTTTTTCATTAAGGAGATCACATCTTTAGGAAGCTCATCCAATGAATCATAAACGTTAAGCACGGTTTCAATTTTAATTTCCTTCATAGGTTCTTTATCTATTTTTAAAAATACGACACTTTTTTAGACAAAAAAACTATTGCTTTATAATAGCAATAGTTTTTTTTATAATTTATTTGAATGTTTCTTAGTATTCTCTATACGTCTCATCTCCAAAATTGAAGGTCAGGGAAAAACGCAAGGTTCCTTCCAACGGACTCTGAACCTTTGAGGCAGAAAACAAATAAGACATATCAATATTGATAGTTGTGTATTTGAATCCCGCTCCTAAAGCGAAAAACTTACGTCCACCTTTATCATCACTTTCATTGAAGTAACCGCCTCTAAAAGCAAAAGAATCTTGATATCTATACTCTGCACCTAAAGCCCAAGTAAACTCCTTCAACTCTTCGCTGAAACCTCCCGGCGCATCACTAAAAGATTGGAACATCCCTTTAAGAAAATTAACATCTTGCGATTTGCCTTCTACAATAATAGTTGGCTCATTTCCGTCTTGCCTTCCATTGGCATTTTCATCAACATAGCCGATTACTGGTGGTGTTGGCACCAATAATTTGGTGACCTCTGCAGTGACCGCCAAAGTGTTGTATTCATCGAAAATAAAATCAAAACCACCACCAAGTCTCAAGTTTGTTGGTAAAAAATTTTCTCTCCCACCATCATCATATTTGATCTTTGGTCCGATATTTTGAATGGCAAAACCTAAACGGGTCCTTCCATTAAAGCTATCATAAGCTTCCTCTTCACTTTGATAAAATCCAGATATATCTGCTGCAACTGAACTCGCAGCATTTGCGGAATTGTCCAAGGCTTGAATTTTTAGATCAGATCTCAAATAACGCAAACCAACGGCCATTGAAAACTGAGTGCCCAATCTTAAAGCATAAGAGGCATCAATAGTAAGCTCATTCGGTTTTGCAATCATTGCTTCTGAAAATTCATCTTGCACCAATTCTATTTCGCCCAAACTAAAGTATTTGAAACTTGCAGCAAAGGCACTTCCTTCGTTGATTCTATTGAAGTAAGTGACATTTCCCAAAAAAATATCATTGACCAATTTACTTAAATAAGGGGTGTAACTCATCGCTATTCCTGATTTAGCCTCCGAAAAAGCGTATTTTGATTGGTTCCAATGTTGGGAAAATGCATCCACAGAAGTGGCAACACCCATATCTCCCATGGCCGCAGCACGAGCATCTCCTGCGATTAATAAAAACGGAGTTCCCGTGGTTATGACTCTACTTGCGTCTGGCTGGATGATAACGGTTTCCTGCGCAGAAGAAAGATTATAAATGGTTAACGTGACTAAGGCTAGTGCATATTTTCTCATAAGGTTGTTTAGTATTCTACACGGTGCTTTGGCACCAATATGTATTTAGCAAATATAAATTATTATTGTTATTATTATAATATTACGAGTTTCTGGATCTTCTCAACTTGCTTATTAAGTTGATTGGATCTTACTTTTAGTTTATAGACATAGACACCTTTTCCGATTTTATCTCCAAAATCATCGCGGCCGTCCCAAACAATATCTCTTGACAGTGTCGAGGCACCTTCATTACAACATCCACCTGCATTGGTTTGACTATTTATAGTTTTGACAAGTTTACCTGAGATGGTGAATATTTGTATAGAAACGTCTAAAGGTTGCGAACTATTGTGATTGAACCAAAATTCTGTGTAATTAATGAATGGATTAGGATAATTTAGAACATTTTCAATCTTCAGTTCTTGATCTTTATCATGCACCACAAACTGAATTTCGGCAATCCCTGAGTTATTATAAACGTCCCAAGCTTTTAGGGTCAACGTATGAAGCCCTGGCTCTAAATCACGAAATGGATAAGTGACCTCTCCCTTAGTATAGTCATCTACTTGCGCTCTATAATAATCATTCAACACGAATGGATTGGTTTCATCACCATCAATAATGGCAACAATATCATGTCCAATACCACTTGCGGTATTGATCCCATTACTGTCTTCCAGTTTTGCCAAAAGCGTGGGCGCTTCATTGGTAATACCACCTGAAACAAAACTTTCGTCATTCATATAAAGCTTCACAATAGGCCCTGTAGTATCGGTTTCGGCATTTTCATTGATGCCTCCCACTAAAATATCAAAACTTGCCCCTGCTTGATCTTGCAAAGGTGTTTCTGATTTGGCATAAAAACTCACTTTTCCATTTCCCACTGGTACTCCAATATCTCTGGGAACTACAAATTCAAAATCAAAAGCACCATTGGTTACGGAAACTTGACCTATAAATATTTTCTCGCCCAAAGTCGTAAAATCCATTTTGATCAATTGCCCATTCTGAGCTATATTGTTATTGGCCAATGTTTGGCGTTCTATATTTTTGTCAAAAATAGTTGCGGTAAGAACGCCGTTGTAACCCGTCATTAAGTTTCCTGAAGGATCCAAAACCTCTCCGGACATTTTAATTTTACTCAATGCTTTTAAAGTATCATTGGTTTGGCCTAAGGGAACGTCATTAATTTTGGTGAGCTGAATATTAGGTTTTGCGAAAGCCAATTTCATGGCTGGATCACCGATAAAAAACACCAAGCGTCGTTGTTGAATACCAGAAATGGAAGGGTCCGTTTTAGTTAGTCGCAAAGCTTCGGCCATTGTTGGATAGTCGTTTGATCCAAATCCAAATAGATATTTTTCTAACTTTATATTGAAGGTAACCCCAACACTTACAAAAATTTGACGTGTGGTAGTTATCAAGGCAATGGCACCACCTTGGGTATTCCAATACGTGTATTCTCCTGCAGTGGGACGGAACGGGTTATCAAATCGCGTATATTCGCAAGTCACCGTTACAAAACAATTAAACTTACAGGTATTTCTTATTTCCTGTGAATCGTTTTTATCAAAAATACGTTCAGAGGCCAACCCGTCTTCACCACCATGTCCAAAATAATTGACGACCAACGCCCCCACTTCAATCGCATCCTTAATCGCTTTATTTACTGCTGGATAACGTTCACCACTCGCTGAAGACTCTTGCTGAAAGGCGTCTGAGTGGATCTTGACCACGTTTAAAAATGGTTTTTCGGCTGTAATGGATTGTCCTATCTCATCGGTTGTTTCCTGTAGAATACTTTCCCAAGCAAAATCAACATCATCAGACATGACCACAACGTTATTTCTCCAACTTCCGTAGGATTCATCTTGGTAATACAAGTCAATCTTATCTACCATTTCCTTAGCACGTTGAGGCGTTTCTGCCAAAATTCTTCCAACAGCAATATCCAGCTTATTTGAAGCTCCCATATCACCTTCATTAAAATCCATCATCCCAAAAAAATCATCAGAAACGAAAGCATTGGTCAAACTAAAACTATCCAATGAATGCCAAGATGGGACGATATTGGTATTGTTTGGAATTCTATCCTTATAATCAAAAGAGGCATCTCCAAAAAGACACAAATATTTTAGGCGTTTATCCGGAGCACTAGCATTGTGGTACACATAACGAACTAAGTTTCTGATAGCAGAAACATCCTGATTTCCCGAACTGAACTCTGTATAGATTTCATTTAAGGTCACAACTTTCACATTGAGATTGTTTTGCGTTCTATTGATTTGCGCCAATCGCTCCGCCTGAGAAACTAAATTATTTGGGGAGATGATAAGATAATCAATATCCTTAAATTGACCTTGTTCATCATTAAAAATGGTGCCCTTAATATTTTGATTGCTGACACTTGTTTTGCTCTCTCGTAAAGGCTCGTAATAATCTGATGGCGTTACTGCCAAGTAGGTTTTGGAAATTCCAGAAATTGATTTAAAATTCATTACCGAACTCCCTTCAGTGTTCGCAACAGCGGTGACATCATATTTATTAGTGACATCCCAAATTTCTGAAACTGAAGCAGCGTTAGTCATGCTATACTCGACAATCCCTGGTGTACTTGCCACCTGATTGTTCTTGAATATGAATTGTTCGCCTTCAAAAATGAGTCCGCGAGTAGCTTCAATAGATATATAGTCTAAATACCCGTGAGATGTTGGGTTTCCTGAATTGTTGTAGTTAAGATTGACAACAACATCCGGTGAGTTAAGTATGACCCTATTATTAAAGAACTTTCCATCTGCCAAAATTGGCGAACCAATTGGATTAAATCCAAAATTCGCTACGACATTTGAATTGACCTTAACCTCCATACTCGTAGCCACTTCAGCAGTTGAGGCAGCAAAAACTTTAATGTGGGCCGGTTCGGAAAGCACAAGATTAGGAAAATTAAACTTAAACTCCTGTTCATTTTCAATATCAAACCTCTCGCCAAACCAACGTCTTCCAACACGTACAATATTAATTTCATCAATTTCATGAAACTGATAATCCTGGAAAGTATTCACCAAATAAGTTGAAGCGCTTGCAGGCTGCGACATGTTCTGGATGCGTTTGCCAGCACCCCCACTCACATTGACATAATAATAACTCTTGTCAGTAAATATGTTGTTATTGGTATTACTTTCAACATTGTATCCGGTGGGACCTTCGGCATAAAATAAGATATAGTCATCACTATTGAATTCGCCGTCTTCTTCACCAATAAACTTTATGGCATTTTCCGTAAGATCAATTGGGTAAGGTTCAGAATTGGATAATGGTAGCATGGCACCTCCATTTCCGTAAATTTTAATAGTGCGCGGATCTACCGTGTTTGTATTCACGCCCAATGAATTCAAAAAGCCTCTGGTCAATTTAAAAACCCCAGACTTATCGACATAAAATCGGTACCAATTTCCTGAATTGAGCACGGAATTACTAACGTTATGGGTTTGATAGGGATATGCAGTGGAAGTTCTGCTGGCAGTAATATTATAAGAAATAGAAAACGACGTGATTTTTTTATAAACGCCATTGTCCTTAATAATAGGAGTTACTTCAAGATAGGCATGTGATTTATTTCTGGCCGTTGTATTTTCAAAATGCAATTTTGGAACTGTAGGAATTGATTCAATAGGAATTGATAGCAAGTCTTCGGCAGAAATATTAGTGTAAGACACATTGGTCAGCGTCACTGAATTTTTATTGATCTTTCCATCTGATACCCATTCTGCAAAGAATTTGAGGCCATTATTAGTATCAAAATTAAAATGATCTTTATCAAAATAAGGTACGGTTATGGCGGAAGATTCTGTTTCGAGTACAATGCTGCCATTCCATATAATGTCGAATCGCTTTTCTTGGGAAAAACCTAAAGATGATATTAAAATAAAAAGTAATAGTAACTTTATTCTCATTAGTCTGTATAAATCTTTTTCAAAAAACAACTGCAATCTAATACTATTATCACCAACTGAAACAGCTAATTATATAGAAAGATTAACGTTTGCTCGCATTTGTTAGTATAAAGTCTCCAATTTTTATCCAAAATTACAACAATAATTACTTTTTTACACCGTTATTGAAATACTGAAAACACCGATAAAATCGCCAAAAGTCCGACGTCATGTTCGAAAAAAGGGATGAAATGCAACATTTTTTCAATCTATTTGATAAAAACGCTTGTTACTTTCTCTTTAATTACTATATTGCGTCACTAAATTTAATCAGCTTACTTAAAAAGTATGGATATGAAAAACATCATTAATATAAGGATCGCATTTGCCCTAATGCTCTCTTTAGCAATGGTTGGATGTAAAAGATCTTCATCGTCAAACCAATCCAGAGCAACTGGATGGAAGATAAATGACAAGAATGGAGGCTTTCAATACAACACCAATTTTAAAGAACAAGAAACTTCCCCAGGTTTAGTTTTTGTTGAAGGTGGAACCTTTACCATGGGAAAAGTGCAGGATGACCCTATGCACGATTGGAACAATACACCTAACCAACAACACGTTCAATCCTTTTATATGGATGAAAGTGAGGTGACCAACAAAATGTATTTAGAATATCTGGATTGGATCAAACGCGTATACCCACCAGATGATCCTAATTTTAAATTGATTTATCAAGGTGCCTTGCCAGACACTCTAGTCTGGAGAAACCGTCTTGGTTATAGTGAAATGATGACCGAGAACTATTTGCGTCACCCAGGTTATGGTGAATACCCTGTGGTTGGTGTAAGCTGGATCCAAGCTGTTGATTTTGCCAGTTGGAGAACAGATAGAGTCAATGAATTGTACTTAGAACAAGCTGGTTATTTAAAGAGAGATGCTCGCGTAACTGACGTGAATGCTGACGCTAATTTCAACACAGACACTTATATCAATTCTCCGAGTTCTACGTATGGTGGGAATGCAGAAATTCTTGAAGGTGGAAAAAGAAGACAGCAAACTGACGTCGATGGCAACCCTGTTAATGTGTATGCCAAAAGAGAGTCAGGAATTATATCTCCAGAGTATCGTTTACCTTCTGAGGTCGAATGGGAATATGCAGCGCTTGGCTTGAATGAACTAAGAAACTATAACTCTATCCGTGGTAGAAAAAAATACCCTTGGAGTGGTCAATATACCCGTTCAGGTAAAAGAAAGACTAGAGGGGATCAATTAGCAAACTTTAAGCAAGGCAAAGGGGATTACGGTGGTATTGCAGGATGGTCTGATGATGGCGCTGATATTACGAACAAAGTAAAATCATACTTGCCAAACGATTTCGGAATTTATGATATGGCCGGTAACGTTGCTGAGTGGGTAGCTGATGTCTATAGACCTATTGTTGATGATGAATTTAATGACTTCAACTACTACCGTGGTAACGTTTATACCAAAAATGCTATCAATGAAGATGGTACAGTAAAAGTTGTAACTTCTGAAGATATTGTTTATGACACTCTGAGTACCGGACAAATTGTTCCTAGAAACTTACCTGGTACAATATTACAAGTGCCTATCAACGGTGAAGACACCTATTTAAAAACAAACTTTGACGCCAGCGATAATCGAAACTTCAGAGATGGGGACAGAAGATCATCACGCTATTATAGTGATAACTTTAATGAAGATGAGAATGGAACTGAGACAAAACAGATGTACAATTCTCCAAGACATGAAGTAACACTTGATTCAACTGGTGCAATTGTAAGAACAATTGACAAGTCAAATAACAGGACTTCTTTAATCAATGATGATGTAAGAGTTTACAAAGGTGGCTCATGGAAAGACAGAGCATATTGGATCGATCCAGCTCAACGTCGTTATTTCCCACAAGACATGGCGACTGATTATATTGGTTTTAGATGTGCAATGTCAAGAGTTGGTTCCAAATCAAAAGGAAGCCATAAGACAAGACACTAAGTTTTAATTCAATAAAAAAATCATAAAAGTCCTAACCTTGAGTTAGGACTTTTTTATTACATTTATTTCATGAATATCGAACAACTCTATCAGCATTTTAAGGAGTGTACAACTGCGTGTACCGACACCCGAAAAATCGATAAAAACAGTCTCTTTTTTGCATTAAAAGGAGATAACTTTAACGGAAACGAATTTGCGAGCATTGCTTTGGAAGCAGGTGCTAAATATTGCGTAGTTGATGAAAAGCGATATGCAATAGATCAACGTTATTTATTGGTGGAAAACGTTTTAGAGACATTACAAAACCTTGCGACATTCCATCGAGACAAATTAGCTATTCCAGTAATTGCACTTACTGGAAGTAATGGAAAAACCACCACTAAAGAATTGATCAACGCCGTGTTGTCAAAGAAATATAAGACTACAGCCACCATAGGTAATTTAAACAATCATATAGGGGTCCCATTAACCCTCTTGCGAATGAATGAAGCGACAGAAATTGGAATTGTGGAAATGGGCGCCAACCATCCCAAGGAAATTGGTTTATTGGCTGCGATTGCTCATCCAGATTATGGGCTGATCACCAATTTCGGCAAGGCACATCTTGAAGGTTTTGGAAGTATTGAAGGCGTTATCAAAGCAAAATCAGAGTTGTACGATTATTTAATGGCCAATCTGAAAACAATTTTTGTCAATGAAAATGATCCTCTCCAAGTCCAACAAACACAAAATTACGACAAGGTCTTTAAATTCGGATTGCGCACCTCCACAGATACGATGCTGGAAATTATCAATACGCAACCTTATGTTACCCTCAGTTATAATGGATCTGTGATTAAAAGTCAACTTACAGGCACTTACAATTTTAATAATATAGCTGTGGCAATTGCAGTTGGATCGTATTTTAAAATTGAGCCAAATCATATCAAAAATGCCATTGAAGATTACACCCCAACCAATAATCGATCACAAATCCTAAAAAAGGGAAGCAATACTATAATCATGGATGCCTATAATGCCAATCCAACAAGTATGATGGCGGCTCTAGAAAATTTCAAACAATTAAATCAAGGAGGAAAGATGATTTTTTTAGGCGATATGTTCGAATTGGGTAAAACTGCAGAAAGCGAACATCAGTCCATTGTGGATTATCTCGAACAGAACGAATTAGGAAAAGTTCATTTAATCGGTAAAAATTTTTATAAAACGAATGTCACACATTCAAACATTCAGAAGTTTGAAACTTTTGAGGCTTTAAAATTAAATCTTCAACAGCATCCTATTAAAGATTCTTTTTTATTGATTAAGGGCTCAAGAGGCATGGCTTTAGAGCGGATTTTAGAGCTTTTGTGAATTGAAATTGATCAAATGTTCACTTCTTACTGATTACGATTGCTTGTGTACGGTCAGCCATAAGTTTTTTATAAAACAAAAAGATCTATGACTTCGCTTTTTTGATAATCGCCTTCAGTCGCTCCTTTCGAAGTACTTTTTCAGCTTTCTGCTTATTTATTTTTCTATTAAGCAGTTTGGTGTGTTTGGCCTTATTTTTAGTGTTTTTTTGACCTTTAGGTTTTGGCATGATGGTGTGTTTTATGAAATTTATCTTCTCAATCTTTGAAGTCTGTAACTTGGGTTCTCCTAAACATATTAATTTCATGCCATTGTTGTTGTTTCCGCTAGTAAACCAAGTATGGAATTTGGGGCTATCGGCCGGCCAGACATCCAGTTTTTAGATTGGCAATTGCAATTTTCTAATATATTTACTTAAATCAGAATTAAGTATGTTTTTTAGTTCCATTTTATTTCCTTCACTTGTTTCAGTAAACAGTATTCCAAATGCAGGATATTTGTTAAAATCCAATTTTCTAATCACTAGTATATTTTCTAAATCCAATTTAAGAATCTCAAAATCAAAATGAGAGATTTCTGATGGTTTAAATCCTGAATTATTGTTTAATAAAATGATGCTATGAATTTCATCTTTTTTAGTCTTGAAAATCTCATCCCAATTTGGTTTTTTGTTTTCAATAAAATATTGGTATGAATTAAACTTAAAGGCATACCACGCGAGATCGCCAGTGGTACACCACCCACCAAATCGTTGAGGGTTTATTTCAATTGGCCGTATTACCCCTTCCTTGTCAATTCTAACCTCTATATGTAAAGGAAAATTTTTCAAATCTGCCTTTTTCCCTATGGGTTTTAAAAACTCCTCGACGCTGTCTTTGTACTTACGAATTATACTTTCGGACGTAGAATAAACCCTGTCACTAACATCGGAACTTGAAGAAAACATATGATGTAATATATTTAAAATCACTACTTCTCCCTCATTATTAAAATAGGCATCAATCGCGAATTCCTCGCCTTCTATATATTCTTCAATAAGAAAAACAGAAGCATCCATGACGTCTTTTGGATAAATACTCTTTAGATTGTCATAATTCAATTCCTTCTGAACCCTAGTCCAATCAGCCTTATTATGAACCACATGTACGCCAATACTAAAAAAACCTACGGAAGGTTTAATAACAAACGGCTTCTTTAATTCATCAATATCTAAAGTTTGAATTTCTTCCATATCAATCTTTCTAAACAGGAAGTCTGGAAATAAATCACTAATTAATTCCCTAAACTTAAACTTATCTTTGAATAATCGTATTTGCTTAGGTAGATCTGTTTCTTTTAGATTATTGAAAATCCATGTTAATGCATTCTCGGAATTCGTATATACAAGTGGATTTGAGCTATTTATAATTTTAAATTTCGCATCTTTTTCAGAAATCCAATTTAAAGAATCATCACTTATCATTGATCTGGCTTCTTTAGTAGAAATAATTTCAAAATTATGTTCTTTAATAGTTCTTAAAAGAAAATCTGAAATATAGGGATGGTCTATGAGTATCAATTTTTATTATAAATATCGTTTATCTTTAATTATAATCATTGCTAAAAGTAAATAACTTCCTGTTATAAATAGAAAGATTAAAAAAAGAGTATTAAGAATATGATCTTCTAAAACCATCTGTACGGAACCAAAATAGAACACAACGATCTGCTTGGTTTTTTGGGACCCTAAAACTCTTGGAGTATCTACCTCGGATCCGAACATTGGATTTTCCAGCCATTTTTGATCTGTGGATAAAAACCCTACGTAATCAACTTGAAACTTCAGGCATTGCTGGTATTTTCCACCAAAACCTTTTTCTACGAATTAAAGACTTTAAACTTTAAAGAGAGGGAATTTGGCAAAATTGAAGTCATTGATTTGAATGTTCTCCAATTGGATCAAGTCCGTTCATCTAGAGCAAAACCGATACTGCAAAACTGCTCGTAGCAGGCGGGTAGAATCCCGTGCGCTTGGCAGCGCACTGCGGATTTTTGTTTCCTGAAAACTCTCAAGTCTGCGACATGTAATTTCTAAAAGGGGATTAACTGCGTTGATCCAGATTTAGTCAACTCCTGCAAACCTGCCCGTAGCAGGCGGGTACAGTCCCGTGCGCTTGGCAGCATACTGCGATTTTTGTTTCCTGAAAATCCTCAAGTCTGCGACTTGGGATTTCTAAAAGGGGATTAACTGCGTTGATCCAGATATAGTCAACTCCTGCAAACCTGCCCGTAGCAGGCGGGTACAATCCCGTGCGTTTGGCAGCACACTGCGGATTTTTGTTTCCTGAAAATCCTCAAGTCTGCGACATGTAATTTCTAAAAGGGGATTAACTCCGTTGATCCAGAGCAAAACCGCTCCTGCAAACCTGCCCGTAGCAGGCGGGTACAATCCCGTGCGCTTGGCAGCGCACTGCGGATTTTTGTTTCCTGAAAACCCTAAAGTCTGCGACTTGGGATTTTCAGGAAACAAAAATCCCGATGCTCTCGCATCGGGATTGTGCTTGATGTGGTCCATACTGGATTCGAACCAGTGACTTCCACGTTGTCGACGTGACACTCTGAACCAGCTGAGTTAATGGACCTGCTGTCTATAAAAAAAGTCCATACCATGTATGAACTTTAGTGGGCGATGAGGGGTTCGAACCCCCGACCCCCTCGGTGTAAACGAGGTGCTCTGAACCAGCTGAGCTAATCGCCCTGTTACGGGATTGCAAATATAGATTAGTTTTTGATATCGCAAAAGCTTTTTTTGAAAAATATTTAAATTATTTCGGCCACAACAAAAGTACTGCCACCTACATAAATAACATCAGCTTTTGTAGCATGCTGTTTAGCGCTACTTAAGGCCTCTTGCACACTGTTATACGCATTTCCTTTAAACCCGTTCGCTACGAAAATATCTCGTAGCACATCTGCTTCTAAACCGCGCGGAATATTGGGCTTACATAAATAATACAAGGCATTCTTGGGCAATAAAGACAATATAGATGCTACATCTTTATCATTGACAACTCCGAAGACCATGTGAAGCACTTTATAAGGTTCCTTTAATAGTTGCGCCATCGCATAATGTAATCCTTCTTTGTTGTGCGCAGTATCACAAATAATCTTAGGCTCCTCTTGCAAGATTTGCCATCTTCCATTTAAACCCGTATTCTTAACCACCTTCACAAAACCACTCTTGATGGCATCTTCTGAGACTTCAAATCCGTTTTCGCGTATGACTTGCGTTGCACAAAGAACGGTAGCTTTGTTTTTTTTCTGATAATCTCCTTTGAGATCACTTTCATAATCATTTATGACTTCCACCTGATCCGCAAAGTGAATCTCAGCATGACGTGTAGCTGCGATTTCCTTAAATACATTTTTGGTTTCCGGTTGGGTCTCTCCTATGACCACAGGGACATTAGATTTAATAATCCCAGCCTTTTCAAAAGCAATGGTCTCTAAGATGTTTCCTAAAAACTGGGTATGATCCAAACCTATATTGGTAATTATGGATAGCTCTGGAGTAATAATATTGGTCGAATCCAAACGACCTCCCATGCCGACTTCAATTATCGCAATATCTACTTTCTCTATTGAGAAATAATCAAATGCCATTCCCACAGTCATTTCAAAGAATGACAGTGAATGACTTTCAAAAAATGACTTATGCTTTTCAATAAATTCAACAACGAAGGCTTCACTTATTTCCTTCCCATTGATTTTAATGCGCTCTCTAAAGTCCTTTAGGTGTGGTGATGTATAAAGTCCCACCTTGTAGCCGGCTTCCTGTAAAATGGAGGCTAACATGTGGCTCGTGGAACCTTTTCCGTTGGTTCCAGCAACGTGGATACTTTTAAAATTATGTTCTGGGTGATGGAGATGTTCTGCGAATTGGAGTGTATTGTCCAAGTTGGCTTTATATGCAGTCTTACCTTGGTTTTGATACATTGGTAACTGCTTAAACATCCAGTTGACAGTATCTTGATAGGTCATTTATTGAGTAACGCTAAAATCGATTTTCACAAAGCCTACTTGAGTCGCTGGTGCTTTTGGATCGGCAGGCCATTTATAGGTAAGCGCCGTCTTTCTCGCGGCTTCATACAAGCAGATATTTCCTGTAGTTCCTTTTTTTCCAGGAATAGCATTCACAACACGACCATCTCTGTTGACATGAATTTCAACTACAACCCTACCTTCTTCATCACAATCAGGAACAACCTTACTATTAGAAGGCTTCCCTCTCCCTCTCAAACCATAGCCGCTTCCGCTACCGCCACTTCCTGTACCAGGTTGTCCAAAATAACTTGGCGCATACGGATCTCCATCCAATTGTCCTTTATCTCCCGGTTTGCCGTCGTCACCTTCTCCACCAGTAGTTGTACCCTCTGATTTTTTAACCCCGCCTATCAATGCATCCAACTTCGCTCTTTTATCGGCCTCTTCTTGACGTTGTTTAGCTTCAGCTGCTTCCTTGGCTTTCTTTGCACGCTCAACCTCGGCCTTTGCTTTTGCCTCAGCTTTCGCCTTAGCATCTGCTGCCTCTTTTTGCTTTTTCATGGCAATGGCTTCAGAATTATCTTCGGTTAACACCTTTTCAGCAGGTTGCTCTGATTTTGTTGGTTCTGTTTTTTCTTCCTCGACCTTAGTTTCCTTAACAACAGGCTCACTTACTACCTCTTTTGGCTCAGATTTAACAGGCTTAAGCGGTTGCACATCGCCACTACCTACATCTGAATCACCAAAATTAACAGCTACTCCGTATTCTAAAGGAGGATCCATATAAGGAGGACCAACCACAAATAACAACAACAGCAGAATAACCACAATAAGTGTGGTAATTTTTGCAGAATTGCGTTCATGTTTGGTTTTTAGGTATTTCATATTAATTAGGCTTTACAGCCAAAATTACTTTAAATTTATTTCTATTGGCAATGTCCATGACTTTGACAACATTATCTACAGGTACTGATTTTTCTGCTCTTAAAACAATGGTTGGTTGATCTTGATCAGTAAGTACATTTTTCAATTCAAGCTCCAGAACACTTTCCCCAACCAGTTTTTGATCGATATAATAATTCAAATCTTTTGTAATACTGACCGCTACAGATTTTTTGTTCTCTGTTTTCCCATCTGCTTTTGGCAACAGAATATCAATCGCATTAGTGGTCACCAAAGTTGATGCCAACATAAAAAATATCAATAACAAAAAGACAATATCCGTCATTGACGACATATTGAACTCTGGTGTTACTTTATTTCTTCCTCTTATATTCATAGTTAAGTATTACTCAAAATTATCATTATTCTAACGGCTTCTCATGTGATCCCGATAACAAGTGCCGTCATATTTAAGCTCTCAGCTGCATCCTATGCAACTACTTCCGAAAACCGTCAACTGCCTGCCCCTTCCATAGCATTTTGCGGTGGCGGGAAGACCGTTCACTGCTGACTTCCGACTGCCTACTGAAAACTGTCAACTGAAGACTGCAGACTAAATTAAATCGGCTCGTTCAAGTGATCTAAAAACTCTAAAGAATTGGCTTCCATTTGATGGACTACTTTATCAGTTTTAACCACCAAATGATTATACGCCATATAAGCGACAATACCAACAATCAAACCTCCAACGGTTGTCGTCATTGCGGTATAAAGTCCGTCGGCCAACAATTTGATATCAATTTGTCCACCGGCGTTAGCAATTTCAAAGATGGATAGAATCATCCCAATGACAGTTCCTAAGAATCCAATCATTGGCCCCACACCAGAAATTGTAGCGAGAACACTCACATTTCTTTCCAATTCATACACTTCCAATCGGCCTGCACTTTCGAGAGCTGTACTAATATCTTCCAACGGCTTGCCAATACGACTGATCCCTTTATTGATCAAGCGCGATACCGGCGTATTGACTTGGGCACATAATATCTGTGCCGAATCTGTTTTACCATTGGTTACATGATCCTTTATTTGATTCATGAAATTTGAATCTATTTTTGATGCTGCCTTTATAGCAAATAATCTTTCGAAATAAATATAGATCGCAAAAACCATCAACACAAACAAAATGGCGATGATGACCATTCCGGCAGTTCCTCCACTTCCGATCAATTCAATAATTGATAATGTCTTTTCAACTGATTCTGCTTCCGGAACTAGTTCCACTCCATCTTGAATAGTACTCTGTAATATCATATTAAAACTTATTAAAATTGATGTAATTAGTGTGTAAACGTACAAAACTTAACTTAAGTATATTTTAAAATCATGTTCTTGTAAACATAAATACTTCGGTACCTCGACTGAATAATATAGCCTGTTAAAAAAGTGGGCCTTTCGAGCCCGATTTTCCATCGCAAATATAAAAAACTAAGCATCGCTTTGAATCAATTTGGCAATATTTTTAAGGATAATAAATTTGACCGGAACTATGGTCATTGAAAGCCCCTGTAACACTACTCAAGCAGTTGTTTTCATTGCGAAGTCTAAGCACTCCTAAAAAGCCAAATATAAGAGCTTCTTTGTTGTCTATAATTGACCTTTCGGGGACAATAATGACATTTTGGGTTTTATCGGATAAACATGCGATCAAAAACTCATTAAATGCCCCGCCACCAGTGGTAAGAACAGATGCCTTACTTTTACAATTTATTTCATTAGAGATTTGAACGGCAATGTGCTCAACGAAAGTTCGTAAGACATCTTTTACACTTAAAGAAAATGAATCAATTAATGGGAAAATTTCTGTTTTGACCCATTCCAACCCCAAAGATTTTGGATACGGAGTTTTATAAAAGCTCAACGCATTCAATTGTTGTAATAATGTTTGATTTATAGTGCCTGACGCTGCAATTTTCCCTCCATCGTCATAATCTAATCCCAGTTCATTGACATAACGGTTAAGTACAATATTAACCGGGCAAATATCATACGCAATCCGCTGTCCGTTTATTTCGGAAGAAATATTCGCAAACCCTCCCAAATTCAAACAAAAATCATATTTCGAAAACAAAAGCTGATCACCAATAGGGACTAATGGCGCACCCTGGCCACCTAAAGCAACATCTGCAACTCTGAAATCGCACACGACAGTTTCATTTAAAATTGAGGCAAGCTTAGGCAAATTACCTATTTGATAGGTCAATTTATTTTGCGGTTGGTGCAGTGCAGTATGCCCATGGGAACACACGGCATCCAAATTGGAAAGCTTGTTTTTGCTTATAAATTGATGAATTGCATTTCCCAAAAATTTGGTGTAATCTTCATCCAATTGCAATAATTCTGTCTTGGTCAAAGTCACCAAATTTTTCAGCTTTTCAACCCAAACAGATGGATAGCCATAGGTTTCTGCCTGCAATATTTCGAAATCCCATCGGTCGTGATGCGTAAAAGAACAATGTGCAATATCTATCCCATCCAAGGATGTGCCTGACATCACGCCTATAACGTTGTAGTAATTTTTAATCATAGATGTAAAAATAGTTATTCAAATTGATAAAATAGTAGTAAAACCTTATCTTTGCGTTCGTTTTTTAATGAACCAACAATTATCTTACAACATGGATTTTACACTAACCGAAGAACATAAATTAATACGCGAAGCCGCTCGCGATTTTGCGAATACCGAACTCCTTCCTGGTGTCATTGAACGTGACAACAAACAAAAATTCCCAAAAGAATTGGTCAAAAAAATGGGAGACCTCGGTTTTCTTGGACTCATGGTAGACCCTAAATATGGCGGCAGCGGGATGGATGCTATTTCTTATGTGTTGGTTATGGAAGAATTGTCTAAGATAGATGCTTCTGCTTCCGTGATTGTTTCTGTAAACAACTCCTTGGTCTGTTATGGATTGGAGGCTTTTGCCAGCGAAGAACAAAAGCAAAAATACTTGACCAAACTTGCTACTGGTGAGTTTATAGGAGCTTTTTGTTTAAGCGAACCTGAAGCTGGAAGTGATGCGACGTCTCAAAAAACAACCGCGATTGATAAAGGCGATCATTATGTGATTAACGGCACTAAAAACTGGATTACAAGTGGAGGACGTGCTGATGTTTACATTGTTATCGCCCAAACGGATAAGCATAAAGGATCTCATGGGATCAATGCATTTATTGTTGAAAAAGGCACCCCTGGATTTGATATTGGCCCTAAAGAAGATAAATTAGGAATTAGAGGAAGTGATACGCACACCCTTCAATTTAACGATGTGAAAGTTCCAAAAGAAAATAGAATTGGTGATGACGGCTCAGGGTTCCGTTTTGCAATGAAAACACTTTCTGGCGGACGCATCGGCATTGCCGCTCAAGCTTTGGGGATTGCTGCTGGTGCTTATGAATTGGCATTGAAATATTCAAAAGAACGTAAAGCATTTGGAACAGAAATCTGCAACCATCAAGCCATTGCGTTTAAGCTTGCAGATATGTATGTAGATATTGAAGCAGCTCGTCATTTGGTAATGAAAGCAGCTTGGGATAAAGACCAAGGCAATAATTACGATGTATCGAGTGCTGTAGCAAAGTTATTTGCCTCTAAAGCAGCAATGGAGCATACGGTTGAAGCCGTCCAAATCCATGGCGGGAACGGTTTTGTTAAAGAATACCACGTAGAACGCTTGATGCGTGATGCGAAGATTACCCAGATTTATGAAGGTACGTCAGAGATTCAAAAAATAGTGATTTCGAGAAATCTAATTAAGGAATAACACTTTTTATAAATAGGATTATGAAAGACTCAACTGAACGTTGGGTCTTTTTTTTTTAAATAGATTAAAAACTCATCTAATTATATAAGATAAGTACGCAAATATTCAGTTTGCTTCTAATTTTCAGCTAATTCAAAATCAAACCTTTCAAGATTTCGCACTTAGCTTAAACCTTTAAAGAACCCGTCCACTTTCGACTTGAAACTTATGGTTCGCTTTTACCAACTGCACATAATTTCTGACCAAATTCAGTTCAATTTATTCTATTGATACATTTCAATAATTTTCATAGAGTTTCTAAGCCTTCTTTATTAGACACAAAATGCTGATTACCAACACGCTAATCACGACTTATAGTATCATCTTACGTTACATATATTGCACACTTTGGTACAATAGTGCTATCCCTTCTAACAGACAATAGGTAATTTTAAATAGAATATTAACTCATAAATTAATACAAATGAAAAAAATAGTTACGCTTTTTTTAGCAAGCCTGTTTTACTTTACTTCCTATGCTAATAATATTACGGTTAGTAATATCTCTTTGGAAAACTTAAATGCACCCAATTGGGTACAGGTTGAATTTGATTTAAGTTGGGAAAACTCCTGGCGATTAAGTGCTGGACCATCCAATTGGGATGCGGCATGGGTGTTTATTAAATTTAGGGTGAATAGTGGGGAGTGGATGCATGCACAATTGTCGCAAACCGACTTTGTCGCTGCCGCCGGAAGTACTATAGATGTATCAAGTGACGGTGTTGGTGCTTTTGTTTATAGAGATAGTGACGGAAGTGGCGACCTGAATTTACAGAATATGCGTTTACGCTGGGACTATGGATCTATTGGGAACAATGATATAATAGATGTACAGGTGTTTGCTATAGAAATGGTAAACGTACCCGAAGGCGCATTTTCAGTGGGGAGTCCCGGGACTGAAGTGGGAAAATTTTATTCAAATCTTCCCTCAATACCCTATCAAATAAATTCTGAAAACGCCATAACCGTTTCAACTGGCACGGGTAATCTTTACTATAGCACTGCTACGGCCGGTTCAAGACCAGGTGACCAATTAGGACCAATACCTGCAGAATTCCCAAAAGGTTTCAATGCCTTTTATTGTATGAAATATGAAATGACCCAAGGGCAGTGGGTAAGTTTTTTCAATACCCTTACTGCGCTTCAAAAATCTTCGAATGACATTACTGGTCCTGATGGAAAGAATCAAGATACTGCACTTAATAGAAATACAATTTCATGGGAAGAAGGTAGTGCTTCCGCAACAACAACATCACCCGATGTGCCTCTTAATTATGTGTCAAACAAACTTTTATTGGCATATTTGGATTGGGCTGGGCTTAGGCCTATGACCGAACTGGAATATGAAAAAGCATGTAGAGGTCCCGTTGCTCCAAAAGCAAACGAATTTGCTTGGGGCAGTGCAAATATTGCTTCAAGACCATATAATTTAGTCAATGATTCTCAACCAAATGAATTGATTTCAAATCCAGAGCTTGGTACAGGAAATGCGCTTTATAGTCCTACCAATGGCACTCCTTCCGGTCCTAAAAGAGTGGGTATTTTAGCAGCTAGTGCAATTAACAAAACCAGAGAAGAAACAGGTGGTAGCTATTATGGAGTCATGGAATTAACTGGAAACATGTACGAACGTTGCATATCAGTTGGCAATCCAGAAGGTCGCACGTTTACAGCAATTCATGGAGATGGGTTGTTAACAAATACAGGCTTACCAAATGTAAGCTCTTGGCCAGTTACTTATAATACAGGCATAGGCTACCGAGGCGGGTCGTTTTTTAATGGTTCAGACTTTATACGGGTTTCGGACAGATATGATGCAGCAAGTGTACTGGCCGGTGCAAATAATAGACTTGGCTTTCGTGGCGTGCGTTCAGCCAACTAAAACTATAAGGTTATGATTCGCAAAATTTTTTCAATAATAATTGTCGCCATAATTACTTGTGATTTTGTCCACGCACAATACACAGGAGGCAGAGATGATGGCAGTGCAAAATCCTCACTACATGGCAGTCGACTTTCTGGTGAAATAGCATCATTCACTGTACTCTATCAAGGAAGTTCTGGAGATGGTTTTGACGCACTTTCGAATCAAGTATTGTTATCAAATCCGTATTTCAAAATATATGGCGGAAGTATTGGTGACGGATTCTCACAAAACAGTTCAGTAGTAACAATAAATGGGAAAAACATCAACAGTCTGTATGCTGGAGCTTCTGGAGATGGGCATTCACAAAATGACGTCCAAAGTTTAATCGATGGAGAACGTTTAAGCATGTTGTTTACGGGGAATATTGGTGATGGTTCAGACTTTGCAATGTTAAGCTCAGTGTTTTTGGAAGGTTTCTTGGTAGATATTTTTCAAGGCGGCAGTGGCGATGGGTTTTCAAGCCTACTAAAATCAGAGAATTATTTGACAGGACTTATGCTGACCTTATATGATGGTGGAAATGGTGATGGCTTTTCAGCAAATGCTTTTACATCAACTTTAACTTTGGACATAATTGAGCAATTAAAGGAAATGAACGTCCTACTTTATCCAAATCCCGCCAGCCATATCGTACATATTAAACCAAACGACGGCATCATAATTACTTCCATTCAATTATATGATATCTCTGGCAAAAAGATAAATGTGACATTATCTGATGAAAAAACCTTGGACGTAACCAGTTTATCGAATGGCATTTATCTTTTGAATATTTTCTCAGAAGACGGAAGCGTTTCAAAAAAATTAGTTATTAAAAAATGATTTAATGGACTGCTATTTTTAACTACACAACAAAATTGTTAGTTATTAAGCATTGTCCATTAGTCGTGTTTTAAGCAGGCTATCAACATATAAGTTTTAATAATGGATAATAAAATTTATACCATAATAATAAAGGCTCGATTAGATTTAAACTAATCTTGGTGGGAGACCCTTAAAAATTGAAAATAATTATAAAACCATAATTTTATGAAAACACTACTAACTCCAATTTTCGGACTAATAATGATATTGTCAACAAATGCCCAAGTAGGCGTCAACAACCCCAACCCAGAACAGGCACTCGACGTTAACGGAAAAGTAAAAATTACAGATGATGCCACTGCGCCAACTGCAGGCACCATTCGTTACACTACCGTTTCTGATGACTTTGAGGGTTACAACGGAACGCAATGGAAATCGCTAACTGAACAAAAAAGCAGCGGCACGCCCAGTGACCCAGTCCCGTACTTCGGGCGCTCCAATCCCGTACCTGTTGGCAACGCGCTAGGTAGCCCTGGTGTAGTAACACTCCAATCCTGGGAGAATTATGCCGCCACCTTTAGCACCGTCCCTTCCGGCAAATTCTTCTTGGTTACCCGTATCCAGGTGCAAGACAACAACCTGACCACAATGTTTGAACGGATGGACTGTTACGTATACGCCCAAGGCTCCTCTGTCAGGACCAATACGCAGGTTCGCATGGTTGGTTCTAACCGGGAATTGGTCACCTTAACAGGAGATCAATCGAACCCACTCCTAATTCTGAGGCCAGGGGATCGGATCGCTATTTTTAATAACTCCCAGGCTTCAGAGACGACCCTTAACGTCCTTATCCACGGTTTTCTGGTAAATGCACTGGACTTTTAACCAAGCGTCATGAAAAATATAATTCTATTTTTAATCTTTACGGTATGCCAGTTTTCATTTGGGCAACAAGGACTTTACATTTCCTCGGAGGGATTCCTCAATAATGAAAACAGTGTCATTACCGTTGTTAATGGCGACTTTGTAAATGAAAGCAGCACCGAATTTAATGGTGGCACGCTCCAAATGAAGGGTTTGGATGGCAACTCCCATCGCATCGAACTAAACAATGAAAACACCATTGATTATTTGGAACTTTATGGCACCTCTTCCTTTGAACTCAACGGTCAATTAATACTGAACAAGGAAATTTTCTTGAATGACACTTCCAGTTTCATGATGAATACTGGTAGTTTTGTAACCCTTGGACCAACAGCAGAAATTGTTGGCGAAACCAATACCAACGCGATTACTGGAGCAGACGGCACTTATATTAAGACGACAAGAGACCATACGGCAGGCGTAACCAATGATTTTGGTCTTATAGGTATGGTAACTTATACCGGAAGTACCTCCATGGGAAACACGGAAGTTTTTAGACGCTATGGAACTTTTGACATTGATGGAAACCCAACCGTGAATCGGTATTATGAAATTAACCCAACCGTTAATTCTGGTTTGGATGTAATGGCGCATTTCTATCTTTCTGATGTTGATTTAAATGGATTAGAACGCTCAAGTCTTGCCGGCTTTAGAAGTATTGATAACGGAGTGACGTTTACCAATGAAGGCGGCACCTCGGAAACTTTTTATCATTCCGTTTCCAATATTGATGCTTTTTCAATTTGGACTTTTGCCGATGCTTCCACTTTATATATCGAAGACTATGATGCGAGTGCTTTTTTAATATTTCCAAATCCTGCAAATCATATCGTGACCTTGTATTCAAATAACAATCAGGCCATCACTGCCGTGGAGCTCTATGATGTTACTGGCAAAAATATAGGTATAGAGCTAGGCCCAAATGAAAACTCATTAAATGTGTCCCATTTATCAGATGGGATCTATATCTTAAGGCTATTATCGGAAACTGGGAGTGTTACAAAAAAATTAGTCGTTAAAAAAGAATAGAAAAAAGAGTCATAGAATAGGCTTTAATCTAGGTGGCTATTCTATTTCTTTAAAAAATTAAGAACCAATCTTATGTCACTATAACTGTATTTTGGATCCAGCTTATTTTTTAATTCTGAAAGACTCTCGAAAGATTGTTTTGGAATAAGTTCAGACAACTCATTAAAATGTTCTTCAGAAATCAAATCGGTAGCTTTAACTTCTCCAGTAGTAACAAATTTGGATAAATGTCCAAAGATTGTTGTTTCAACGAGTTCACGTTCTGCTGCTATTTCTGAAAGCGTTTTCCCAGATTGGTATAACTCTAAGGATATTTTATCTGATTCACCCTTTTTTTGTGTCTTTTTGGGTTCTGGGCGCTTTTCAAAGACGATGGTATCATCAGTTTCAATATCATTTTCCTCACAATAGGCTTTTATGACTTCAAGAATTTGGGTCCCGTATTTTTCGACGCGTACTTTACCAAAACCATTGATCTCCAAAAGTTGTTTTTTGGTTACGGGAAGCACTTCACAGATCTCATAAAGGGCTTTTTGAGTAAAAATTTGATAGTGGATCAGGTCATTTTCATGCGCGATTTCGTTTCTTAATTCTCGTAACATCTCAAATAACTCAATATTGACGGTACCATCAATAACGGATGCTCTTGATTTCTTCGGTTTATCTTTGGTCAAGAATATCGATTTGGCTCGCAGTTCCAAAAATTTATGTGTAGAAAATCCTTCTGCCAATCCATTAAAATAAGAGAGTTTGGCGGCGAGAAGTTCTTCGATAGTATCCAAGCTCTTAATGAGATCATTTTCGATCGCCTTATTATCTGTAGAATAATTGAAGGATTTTAAACTTTCGACAATACATTTTTCGGTTTCCGTTTTGAAATAGACGATCGCCTTTTTAAATCGCTCTTGAATCGTACTATTGGTTTCAGGCAAATTCTCATCATCCGAAATTTGTTTCAATTGATTATTGAAACTATTACTTAGCTTCAAAAAATTGGTGATCCCATCCTTCATGGTGGTTAATGGTGATTCCACATTTCCTTGGATACTGCCTCTGTTTTTATAAAATATATCCAACAACCGATTGATAGGATACAAGAATTCATAGAAATCAAATATCTCATGAATAGATTCGAGTTGAAATGCTTTTTTAGCAAACTCTAAAACTTCCTCGTCAGGTTGATTTTCAGCCGATGATTTGGTAAATGCACTGACTTGTTGGTCATTGATAATTTGACTCGAATCAATTTTACTTTTTAAGACAAGGCCCTCCAAAGATTTACATCGACTCAAAGCGACATAGGTTTGCCCATGAGCAAAAGCGCCCTGGGCGTCCACTATAGCCTTTTCAAAGGTCAAGCCTTGACTTTTATGAATGGTAATGGCCCATGCCAAACGCAACGGGATTTGAGTGAAGGAACCAATTTTGTCTTCGGTAATTGCTTTTGTTTCTGCATTAACAGAGTAGTTGATATTTTCCCATTCTTCTCGTGTGGTGTTAATGTTATAATCGTCATCAGGACATTTGACGACCACCTTATCTTTATCCAATAAAATGACCTTACCTATCTTTCCATTAAAATAGCGCTTATCAGGTGAGCTGTCATTCTTAATGAACATCACTTGTGCTCCCACTTTTAAATGGAGTTCCTCGTTATTAGGAAACGCATGATCTGGAAACTTTCCTGAGATTTTCGCAGTATATTTATATGCTTTTGTAGTTAACGCATCCAATTCTTTCGCGTTGACCTGCTCCGCCCTATTATTATGAGTGGTCAGTGCTATATAACCTTCTTTTGGATCGGGTTTAAAATCCTTTATATAACGTTTATTCAATTCGTTTGCCGAAGCAAGTGAAAGTGTATTGGTTCTGATTTCGTTCAGAATCTCAATAAACTTAGGGTTCTCTTGCCTGTAAATATGTCTAAGCTCAATGGTTATAGCATTGCAATTTTGATAAGCCAGACTGCTAAAGAAATAACCCGTTTGATAATATGGTTTTAGGAGTTGCCATTCGTTTTCTCTAATGACTGGAGATAGTTGCTGTAGATCGCCAATCATCAAAACTTGAACGCCTCCAAAGACTTTATTTCTATTTCTGAACCGCTTTAAAGTCTTATCAATCCCATCCAATACATCAGCGCGTACCATACTGATCTCGTCAATAATCAGTAAATCCATAGACTTAATAATATCGATTTTAGTTTTGCTGAATTTTCTATTAAAACCCGATGGATTATGGAAGTCTGCATCCGGTAAGATGGGACCAAAAGGCAGTTGAAAAAAGGAGTGGATGGTAACTCCTTTTGCATTAATTGCCGCGACACCAGTTGGCGCAACAACGACAATACGCTTTAAAGAATTGTGCTTTAAATTATGTAAGAATGTTGTCTTTCCAGTTCCCGCTTTTCCCGTTAGGAAAATACTTTGATTGGTAGTGTTGACAAAACTCCATGCCAATTCAATATCTTTATTAGTCTCCATTATAAGGTATTAGATCACAACAATTGAAAATACGACAATTGCATAATATTTGAATGTCTTATGGAGTAAAATTAAGCTATTTATGAAGAGTTAAGCTAATGAATATGACCTATATAAACAAAAAATCCCCAACATTTCTGTTGGGGACTCTCTAAAAAAGGCGACGACCTACTCTCCCACGAGATGCAGTACCATCGGCGCAAACGGGCTTAACTTCTCTGTTCGGAATGGTAAGAGGTGAGCCCCGTCGCTATAACCA
>NZ_JAGEVG010000023.1 GCF_017581925.1 Gelidibacter pelagius
GTTCAACAATATCTCGAAAACAAGGAACAGGAACATTTCCACTCTCAAATCCTTAAAAAAGGATACCCTTTAAAATAGACATGCGGATTTTAGGATCTATCGGGATTAGCGGGATCCGAAACCCAAAACTCAAAAGCCGAAGGCGCATTAGATTAAGTTGGTTAACTAATACCCCTCCTCCAGATCGATCGAGATTAACAGGGTCCAAGATCCGAGATTTAAAAGCGGAACACATTAAATTTTGATGTCCCGATAGCCATCAAGAAAAGCCAATCTGTATTCAGTGATTAGCCTGGAATTATGATCAAAGCCTCGCTCTCTTGTGGGGTTTATGATTCAAAAAAGAAAAATAGAGTGATAAGCTGCAGAATAGTGAACGATGGTTAGCTGTTTCTTCAATAAAACTGGTAAGATCTTCTACTACACGTTTACAACCTCATTATATTGAAATGAATAGGATTACGGAGTGGGATTTATCCTTGACTCCGAAAACTGCTATTGTGGAAATCTTGCTTGTTGAAATATGGTTTTGATGTTGAAAAGCTTAAGAGTTTAATATGAATAACTTACTAAATTAAAGACTCTGGATTTATTCCTTGTTTTACTCCTCGTAGGGGGTTTCAATTTTCCGAGGCTTTCCATAATCTAAAAGACAACCCCTTATTCATACCTCGTGGGCTTTTCTCGAGGTTCTTGCGTTAGATTGGTTAACTGATAGGGCTATTTTAAAATGTAGGAATTAGACGAAACACTTATCATAAAAATATGTTAAGATTAAAATAAATATTATGTTTGCAACTAATAACGAGTGCATTAGTTTCTCACCATTTTTATTAAAATCAATCATAAAATCGTTTTTTCAACGATAAAATTTGCGCTTCATCGATGAAAATTAAAATAAAATAGTACATTCGCACTTGTTGACGATGAAATTTGCGTTTCATCGAGTGTTTGGATGAGTCAAAATTATGCGTTTTAGAACTAAATTCATTGAAAACACAAATTTTTTAGAGTCATATTTTTATCATTATAGAATACAAATTTATATAAATACAGTTTCAAAATTTCCATCACAATAACCAATCACTATGAAAAAACTATTACTGTTACTTATCTTAATTACAGGTCATTCCCTTTTTGCACAAGTAGGGATAGGGACGGATATGCCAAATCCTTCCACGCAATTGGAAATAAAATCTTCCAACCGCGGTATTTTAATACCACAGGTGCCCTTGACTGGCAATACCGACCAAGCCACCATTACGGCTGGGAATTTGGAAAGTCTATTGGTCTATAACACCAATACCAATGCCACCCTTACTCCTGGATACTACTATTGGTATCAGGGCAGTTGGAATAGGTTGACAACGGAAAGTGATCTGCCGGAACATATTGTTTTGTGGGACATTGCCAACAATCAGTTTACCTATATTGATCAGAATGGTGATGTGCAAAGTATTGATCCTACTGATTTTCAGACATTGACCGCTCTTAGACTCAATCCAGATGGGCATACGTTGGATTATACCGATGAAAATGGTGATACTTACAGTATTGACCTTGAAGACGTCATTAAGAATTTTGAAACCTTAACGAGCATAGTCGCGAACAGTGACGGTTCATTTTCCTTCACCGATGAAGCTGGGGTAACAACTAGTATTGATATCGCCGATCTTGAGACTGTGACCTCAATCGCACTTAATCCAGACAACATCAACATTGACTATACCGATGAAAGTGGCGTAGTTACCCAATTGGATTTCACTCAGATCGTTAAGAATTTAGAAACACTGACGACTATCGTAGCCAATGCCGATGGTACGTTTACCTTTACCGATGAAAGTGGTGCGGCAACCACAATAGATGTTAGTAATCTTGAAACATTGACATCTATTGCACTAAATACCGACAATATCCACATTGATTATACGGATGAAAACGGCGTAGTTACACAATTGGATCTGACTCAGGTTGTCAAGAATTTAGAAACCCTGACGACTATTGTAGCCAACGCTGATGGAACTTTTACATTTACAGATGAGGCTGGGCTTGAAACCATAATAAATGTCAGCAGTCTTGAAACCTTAACCTCCATTGCTCTCAATCCAGATAACACCAACATCGATTATACAGATGAAAACGGTGTGGTTACCCAATTGGATTTCACCCAGATCGTTAAGAATTTAGAAACACTGACGACTATTGTAGCCAACGCCGATGGAACTTTTACATTTACAGATGAAGCTGGGGTCGAAACCATAATAAATGTCAGCAGTCTTGAAACCTTAACATCGATTGCTCTCAATCCAGATAACACCAACATCGATTATACGGATGAAAACGGCGTAGTTACCCAATTGGATCTGACTCAAGTTGTCAAGAACTTAGAAACCCTGACCACAATTGTAGCCAACGCCGATGGAACTTTTACATTTACAGATGAGGCTGGGCTCGAAACCATAATAAATGTCAGCAGTCTTGAAACCTTAACATCGATTGCTCTCAATCCAGATAACACCAACATCGATTATACGGATGAAAACGGTGTGGTTACCCAATTGGATTTCACTCAGCTTGTTAGAAATTTAGAAACCTTGACAACCGTAGCTGAAAATACCGATGGGACATTCACCTTCATGGATGAGGCTGGAAATCCTACAGTTATTGATATCAAAAACCTTGAAACCACAACAACTCTTGTGGATAATGGTGACGGGACAATGACTTATACCGATGAGGACAATGTTGAAACCATCATCAATTTGGCCAATGGTCCAAAAGGTGACGATGGAGATTCTGCTTACCAAGTTTGGTTGGATTTAGGAAACACCGGAACGGAACAGGATTTTATTGATTCTTTAAAAGGTGAAAAAGGTGATGATGGCGCTGATGGTACTGATGGAGTTGATGGCGTGGACGGTCTTTCTGCTTATGAAGTGTGGATCGCTGCGGGCAATACAGGAACAGAACAAGACTTTTTGAACTCATTAATTGGTGCTGACGGCAATGGCATTGATTCTATTGATAATAATGGCGATGGAACCTACACCATTACATTTACTGATGGTACGGATTTCACGACTTCCGATTTAACAGGTCCAAAAGGTGACGATGGAAAATCTGCTTATCAAGAATGGTTAGATTTAGGTAATACTGGAGATGAAGCTGCGTTTATTGCTTCTTTAAGAGGAGCTGGTGGGGATTCTGCTTATGACGAGTGGATAGCCGATGGTAATACAGGTTCTGTTCAAGACTTCCTAAATTCCTTAAAAGGAGACAAAGGTGATGATGGTACTTCTGTTACCGTAACTGATAATGGTGATGGAACTATAACAGTTAGTGATGGTACAAACAGTGTCATTGTATCTGATGGCGTTGATGGACAAGATGGGCAAGATGGTAATTCTGTTACAGTAACTGATAATGGTGACGGAACTGTGACGGTTAGTGATGGTACCAATGATGTCATTATATCTAAGGGAGCAGATGGTGTTGATGGTGTCGACGGAGATTCTGCGTTTGATATATGGATCGCAGCTGGTAACACAGGAACCGAACAAGACTTTTTGGACTCTTTAATTGGTGCTGCTGGAACAGATGGAATTGATGGTATTGATGGAATTGATGGAACTAATGGTGCTGATGGTGTTAACGGTACTTCTGCTTATGAAGAGTGGATTGCAGCTGGCAACACAGGAACAGAACAAGATTTCTTAGATTCTTTAATAGGAGCAGATGGAACTAATGGTGCTGATGGTGCTGATGGAATTGATGGTGTCGATGGAACTGATGGTACCAATGGTATTTCTGCTTATGAAGAGTGGATTGCAGCTGGCAATTCAGGTACGGAACAAGATTTCTTGGATTCTTTAATAGGAGCCGATGGGAATGACGGCGCTGATGGGAAATCTGCCTACCAAGTTTGGATAGATGCGGGAAATACAGGAACTGAACAGGCTTTTATCGATTCTCTAAAAGGAGAAGATGGTACTGATGGAGCTAACGGACAAGATGGTGCTTCTGTTACCGTAACAGATAATGGTGACGATACAGTCACAATTAGTGATGGTACAAACAGTGTAACAATATCTAAGGGAGTAGATGGTGCTTCTGCCTACGAGACGTGGATTGCAGCTGGTAACACAGGAACGGAACAAGAATTCTTGGATTCTCTTATAGGATCAGATGGGACTGACGGTGCTGACGGAACGAATGGTGTTGACGGTGCTTCTGCCTACGAGACGTGGATTGCAGATGGTAACACGGGAACAGAACAAGATTTCTTAGATTCTCTAATCGGAGCTGATGGAACAAATGGTACCAATGGTATTTCTGCTTATGAAGAGTGGATTGCAGTTGGTAACACAGGAACGGAACAAGAATTCTTGGATTCCCTTATAGGCTCAGATGGGACTGACGGTGCTGATGGAACGAATGGTGTTGACGGTGCTTCTGCCTACGAGACGTGGATCGCCGCTGGAAATACAGGTACAGAACAAGAATTCTTAGATTCTTTAATAGGAGCAGATGGGACTGACGGCGCTGATGGGAAATCTGCTTATCAAGAATGGATAGATTTAGGGAATTCTGGAAATGAGTTGGATTTCATTAATTCTTTAAAAGGAGATAAAGGTGATGATGGTGCCGATGGTGCTTCTGTTACCGTAACAGATAATGGTGACGATACCGTCACAATTAGTGATGGTACAAACAGTGTAACGATATCTAAGGGAGTAGATGGGATAGACGGACAAGATGGTATTGATGGTGTTGACGGAAATGGTATTGATACAATCATAAATAATGGAGATGGAACTTATACAATTAATTATACCGATGGAGGAAGTTTCACTACTTCAGATTTGAGGGGACCACAAGGTCCAGCAGGAATTGATGGCGCAGCTGGCAACGGCATTGCTTCCACTGTCAACAATGGAGATGGCACATTTACTATTACCTATACAGATGGAACTACTTTTACAACGGCTGATTTTACTGGTCCACAAGGAATTGCTGGTACAGATGGTACTGACGGCGCACAAGGAGATCAAGGTATTCAAGGAGAAGTTGGTCCAGCCGGAGTACAAGGTCCACAGGGTGAGCAAGGCCCAATAGGATTAACAGGTCCTGCAGGCGCGGATGGTACTGATGGAGCTACGGGTCCAGAAGGTCCGCAAGGCCCACAAGGTGATCAAGGTCCTCAAGGAGAAGTTGGTCCAGCAGGCCCACAAGGCCCACAAGGCGAACAGGGTCCAGCAGGTCCAGCCGGAGCACAAGGCCCGAAAGGTGATATAGGCGATCAAGGTCCACAAGGCGAACAAGGCGTAGCGGGTCCAGCAGGTCCACAGGGAATACCTGGTGTTGACGGAACAAATGGTGCAGATGGGAATAATGGTGCTACAGGTCCAGCAGGTCCACAAGGTCCAGCCGGAGTACAAGGTCCACAGGGTGAACAAGGCCCAGTAGGTCCAGCAGGTGCTGACGGTGCTATTGGTCCAGAAGGTCCATCAGGCCCACAAGGCGCAACTGGATTGACAGGTCCACAAGGTCCTGCAGGCGCGGATGGTACTGATGGTGCAGATGGTGAAAAGGGAGATCAAGGTGATCAAGGCATCCAGGGAATTCAAGGCCCGATCGGTTTAACAGGCCCAACGGGTGCTACAGGTCCTCAAGGCGAGACAGGTCCAGCGGGTGCAGATGGAGCGCCAGGTCCGAAAGGAGATACAGGAGATCAGGGAATTCAAGGTGAAGTTGGTCCAACTGGTCCAGTAGGTCCACAAGGAGATCAAGGTCCACAAGGAGAAAAGGGTGATCAAGGTGATCAAGGCATCCAGGGTCCACAAGGCCCAGTAGGTCCAACAGGTGCTGACGGTGCTACAGGTCCACAAGGTCCTGCAGGTACCGATGGAGCTACGGGTCCAGCAGGCCAACAAGGCCCACAAGGTGTCCCAGGAGCAACAGGCCCAATCGGTCCAGTTGGACCTATAGGAGCAACCGGAGCAACAGGTCCGGCTGGCGTTGGTGTATCATCGATTACCGACAATAATGATGGAACATTCACAATTCTTTACACAAATAATGAAACGTTTACATCTTCAGATTTAACGGGTCCAACAGGTCCAACAGGTCCAGAAGGCCCACAAGGTCCTTATGGTGTTGTAGATCCTAAAGATCTAACACCAGGTGACACCTCTATTACTGTTACAGACGGGACCGGAGCAACACTCGTAGATGCCAATATACGCGTTGCAGACGCTGGTATCACAAGCGTTAAGTTGGCAGATTTAGCAGTTACCCCTGCAAAAGTTCATGCTGATGTTGCAGGTGTCGGGATGGTCAAAAACACGTCAACCAATGCCTTGGACGTTCAAGCCAATAACGGATTAAACGTTGATGCTACAGCAGATGCTGTTCAATTGGGTGGGACGCTAATCAAGCCAACGGCAATCAATACAAGTGCTACAGCCACTTTAGCGGTGACTGGATTGCAAACTGGTACTTTTGAGGATAATATTATGGTGATAGACAGAACTTCCGGCGTAATAAAGCAGTTGAAAGCGGCCATGCCTACGTTCTTTTATATGCCATCAGTGGTTGTTTATACTGCTATAGATCAAGTGCCAACAGGTGACACTTTTGGAACTATCGACCTCTATGACAAATACAGTGATCAGTTTGGTTCACCGGTTGCTGCAAACCCAGGGGCTACGACTGCATTACCAGTATTGCCAGCCAGTGAGTTGGATTATTTTATCACATGGTATGATACTAGCGTATTTGAAAATGTAGCGGTTAGCAATGCAGGAGTATTGACCTATACGATCAGAGCTGGTGCAGATGTCACGATGGCTTCTTTTATGAACATTGTATTTTCTGTAAAACCTTAATTGACTATGAACTTTAAAACAAAGCCTATCATATTGGGTATAGCATTTGTATTGCTTGCAACTTATAGCAAGTTGCAAGCACAGTGCTACCCTGATGAAATAGTGACGGCCTCCTTTGCTACTGGTGGGTCAAGCCCTTATATCGATGATGTGTTGTGGTTGACTTGGGGGTCTACGAGCCAAGCTGACTACCCTCATGGAAGACATAATCGACCATTAGGCGTAGGGGCCAAATCCTATGCTTCCATTCCATTGGGACTTGATCAATGGCTGTGTATCGAAGCTGAGATCACGGCAATTACTGGAGACCAGATTCGATCATATGCTCCTGGAAACTACAGTGGAGATTATCTTGATGACCTGTATAATATTGGAGGGACTGGTGGTGACAATAAGTTGGTGTCAGGTATTAGAAACCTAACTGCTAATCGGACGCTCTCCATAACTATTGTTTGTAAAGCCACTATTGATGGAGTGCCTATACGGCTTTCAGGACTGGTAGTAGCAGATGCTGAGTCCTTAGCTTCTGGCGAATTTATCTATGCCACCGCTGACGGCGATTGGACCTTAGTGGAGGTGAAGAAAAATACAAGTCGAGCGGCGTATGACGTTCGAAAAGAGATTGTAAATGAAGGAGGAGTTCCCAGCACCAAGAGAACCATGAAGTTTCTTAGAGGAAATGACCATGAAACCATGGCGGTATCTTTTTTAAAGTTCAATGAATCTGCCTATAATAAGACTGTGAGCAATCCAGATCTATCAGTGACCATTGATGCAGCTATTAGAGGAGGTGGATTAACCGCCATCGCCTTGGGTTTATTGCCTCCCGACGTGGATGGGGGAGATGCACCAGAAACTTATGGCTATCCAATGCACCTGATTCAAAGATTGAATTTTAGCGGGGATGGTATTGCACCAGTAGCAGCAGGAAGTACTGCTGCGACCAACATTAACACCAACGCCTACCAACCAGGTGCATTAATTCCGAATGATGAACTAAGTCATTTGGGCAGCACGGCTCCTGATACGGAACGGATTGCGCTATATTCAAATGATGCGATGGGCGATAATAACCATGGTCCTGCAGGAACACTTGAAGAAGATGCTTGGCCAGACGAACACAAAGAATATTCTTATAAGGTGTACGTTCCAAACTCCAAAATCAATGCGACTATACCTTATAGTAGTCGTAGCGATGGTTATATTGCCGGATGGATAGACTTTGATCGAAGCGGTACTTTCGATCCCGATGAAAAAATAGAGGTTTTTGCGCCTTCAACTGGAGGTAATCCAGGAAATGTGGTCATGGAATGGACAGTTCCGCCGTCGCGCATAGCCTATGGTACATTTATAAGACTGAGACTTTCAGAAACGCCCAATATAAGTCCTACCGAAACGATAAATACCGGAGAGGTAGAAGATCATAAGCTGCATATTTTAATTCCTGCGGTAACCAATCCCATGATTCATAGTAGAGGAAAATTTAATAATTAATCATGAAAAAATCTTTTTTACATATAAGCGTTTTCCTGCTCCTTACTTCCAATATGATGGCTCAGACCAGCAATGGAGGGATACTTTACATCAGTGAAGCTACCCAGTTTTCAACAGTCGAGCGTTTTGACAACCTGGCTACGGGTTCGTATTTTAACGATGGGGATGCGTTCATCTACAACCACTTTAATAACGATGGTATCGTAGATTTTCATTTAAATACTGGATTGACCAGGTTTATCGGAAGTGCAGACCAGATGCTCAGTGGTACAAATATCAGCTACCTTTATAATGTTTATTTCAACAATTCCAGTCACGCCGTCCCGTTCCAGTTATTGGGACATTTGCATATCAGTGGCGAATCCGATTTTTATGATGGCATCGTGGACAACGACAATTTTGGTGGCGAAATCACTTTCAATACCAACGCCTTCCATATCAACACTTCAGATGACAGCCATGTGGACGGTCCCGTAAACAAACTGGGCGATGGAGAATTTACCTTCCCTATCGGTGATGGTGGGTACTATCGTTTTGCAGGGATTTCCGATCCCGAGAACACCGACGCGTTTTTTGAGGGCAAATACTTTTTTGAGAATTCCGATCCGCTTTACCCACATGCACTCAAGGCTGGGGTGATCAAGGAAATTGACAACCAGGAATACTGGACCATTGAAAAGAACAGCAGCAATACCGATAACGGACTGATTACACTGTCTTGGAGAGATGTGACCACACCTGCTTCCATGATTGCTGGTGCAGAGCTGGGCGACCTGACCATTGTACGCTGGAACGCCGCCACAAACATGTGGGTGGACGAAGGTGGTGCGATAGATATCGATAACCAGACCGTCACTACGGCAGTCAACGATTATGGGGTCTTTACCTTTGCTCGTGTCAAATCTGATCTGGTACTGCCGTGCAACATTGTCGTCTATAACTCGGTGACGCCCAATGGCGATGGCAAGAACGATTTTTTCCTGATCGATCTGTCCAACAGCAACCAGTGCGCCAAAAACCTAAAGGTACAGGTGTTCAACCGCTGGGGAGTTAGGGTCTTTGAAACCAATGATTACGGAGTCAACGGCAATGTGTTTGATGGCTTTTCTTCTGGACGTTTGACCTTGAAAAACTCTGAAAAATTACCCTTTGGTACCTACTATTATATTCTTGAATATCAATATGGTGTAGACGCGGAACAAAATTTTCATAAACAAGCAGGATTTTTATACCTAAGTTCTGAATAACATGAATCGAATTCTTATGACTATCAAAAAATCAAATCTTCTTGTGCTCGTACTGTTTGGAAGCCTGCTGTTCATGTTGCCTTCTGCCCAGGCGCAACAGGACTCCCAGTACACCCAATATATGTACAATACCATAAGTGTCAATCCGGCCTATGCAGGTTCACGTGGCTCTTTAAGTATGCTTGGGGTTTATCGCAACCAATGGGTAGGTCTGGATGGTGCTCCAAAAACACTTAATTTTTCAATGCACTCGCCCATAGGTGTGAGAGGTGTTGGATTGGGACTTGGATTTACCAGCGATCAGATCGGTCCCTCTTCGGAGAGTCTGATCACTGCAGATTTTTCCTATACCATACCTATGGCAAACGATTTAAAACTGTCCTTTGGGATGAAGGGCGGGGTCTCAATATGGAGCCTGGACCCGAACAAATTGAATATTTACGATCCCAACGACTATGATCTTAGACAACAGAATAACAGTTCGCCCGTGGTTGGCGTCGGACTTTATCTGCATACCGAAAAGTGGTATGTAGGGCTGTCATCGCCCAATATGTTGGAGACCGAACATTACGACGATGTCCAAGTGTCCACCGCTACCGAAAAAACCCACGTTTATTTAATAGGAGGTTATGTGTTTGATATCAACCCTAATTTTAAGCTGAAACCGGCCATTTTAGCCAAAGCAGTCGTAGGTGCACCCCTGGCCCTTGATTTTTCGGCCAATGCCCTATTGAACGATAGCTTTACGTTAGGACTGGCATATCGCTTGGATGCTGCAGTAAGTGCTTTGGCAGGGTTCCAGATCTCAGAACATATTATGATAGGCTATTCCTATGATTATGATACCACGGCGCTGGGGAATTATAATGATGGTTCTCACGAGATATTTCTGCGTTTCGAACTTGGCACCAGAATGAGGGCGAAAGTGAATCCAAGATTCTTTTAATTGTATTTAAAAAAGATGTCATGAAAAATAGTATTACCATATATAGTTTCTTTCTGTTTTTTCTCGGTTTTTCGAGTTTGACCTTGGTCCTGGGACAGGATAAAAAAATGGAAAAAGCTGCCGAGAACTATGAGCAATTGGATTATGTCAATGCCCAAAAGATCTATCTGGCCGTTGCAGAAAAAGGTCATCGCTCCGAAGAACTTTTTACAAAATTGGCCAATAGTTATTATTTTAACGCCCAATACGATCAGGCGGTAAAATGGTACGGAAGCCTATTCGAACTGAACCCAGAACCTGAAAACGACATTGTCTATCTCCGTTATTCCCAAGCTTTAAAGGCTACGGGGGATGCTAATAAGGCTTCAGATTATTTTGATGTTTTCACTTCTAAAAGCGGCCTAAAAACTGCAAAAAACGCTCGAAACTACGCAGATCTCATTCAACAGAACTCAGGAAGATATGATATGGAAGCCCTTTCAAAGGTCTACGATGAAGAGAAGATCTCCTTTGGCTATTTTAAATCGGGGAATATCCTTTATTACGCTTCAACTAGCGACACTAAAACATTTTTAAATAAGAGGAGTGCTTGGGACGGACTTAGCTTTTTGTCACTTTACAGCATCGAACTCGATTCCCTGAACCAGGCCCTTGGCCATTCCGAAAAACTTACCGGGAGCCTAAACAGTAAGTTTCACGAATCGTCACCTGTATTTACAGCGGATAACAATACGATGTATTTTACACGAAGCAATATCACAGCCAAGAATAGAAAAGACGATCAAAAATTAAAGATTTATAGATCAGAAAAGATAAACAACAAATGGCAGACAGCTGAGGAACTATCCATTAATAGCGACCATTTTTCTACCGCACACCCAGCATTGAGCCCAAATGGGACAAAACTTTATTTTTCATCGGACCGACCTGGAGGATTTGGAGAGTCAGATCTTTATGTAGCCACTATCAATACCGATGGAAGCATAGGCGAACCCGTTAATTTGGGTCCTGAAATTAATACGAGAGGTAAAGAGACCTTCCCGTTTATTTCTGCTGACCATGAACTTTATTTCTCATCCGATGGCCATTTTGGATTGGGAGGTTTGGATGTGTTCTATGTGAAAATTAAAAACGATGGCTTCGGCAACCTGTTGAATGTTGGCGCTCCAATCAACACCTATGCCGATGATTTTGCGTTTGGTATCGATCAGTCCACGCGCAGGGGCTTTATAAGTTCCAACCGTTCAGAAGCTGACGGTACGTTTGTTTACGATAATATTTATACGTTTCTCGAGACAGCGCCAATCATCGATGTTTATTTTGCACAGATCCAAGGTTTGGTTACTGACAAACAGACCGGATTGCCAATTGAAGACGCTATTATTGTGTTGACCGATTCCAGCAATAAAATCTATAAGCAGGTTCGCTCCAACGCTGAAGGCTTTTATACGGTCGAAACCGATAAATTTGATTCCTATTTTGTAAAAGCTACTAAAGAAAGATATGATTCTGATGAGTATCTGTCCAAGGCAAATCTGGAACATCAGCGGATCGATTTCCAATTGCAGACCAACGAAGTTCCTTTAGTTACAGGAACCGACCTTGCTAAGGTGCTGAACATCCCGATCATTTACTTTGATTTTGATAAATCCGATATTCGACAGGATGCCCAAGTAGAATTGGAAAAAGTATTAGCTGTTCTTAATGAATATCCCAACCTGAGATTGGAGATTCGTTCGCATACCGACAGTAGAGGAAATGATGCCTATAATCAAAAACTTTCCCAGCGCCGTGCGACCTCTACGCTTAAATACTTGGTTGATAATGGCATCCCGGAATCGAGATTGCAAGCCGTTGGATTCGGAG
Organism: Gelidibacter pelagius; assembly: GCF_017581925.1. GTDB lineage: Bacteria > Bacteroidota > Bacteroidia > Flavobacteriales > Flavobacteriaceae > Gelidibacter > Gelidibacter pelagius. The sequence goes on from NZ_JAGEVG010000023.1 coordinate 12,441, forward strand.
AAAGCAGGTTGGTGAACAAATGTAGCAATGGTGTCCCATGTTCTGCGGATGAGCATCAGGAAAATAGACGCTCAGAGTTTATCATTATAGATTAGAAATAGTCCCGCAGTTTTCGCAGAGATGAGAAACCTGATGGGATCATTCAAAAATTAGAGTGTTTCATTATTATTGAAAACAAATTAAAATTTTTCGAAAACGTTTAAAAAACCGAAGCATTGTCTTCGGTTTTTTAAGTTTTTTTAAAACCCCGAAACCCAAAAGGATGTGTGTTTAAATTGTAGATTGAACGTATTCTATTATCCTATAAAATTGGTAAGACTAACGACAACTCGAATATTAATTATTCCAAACCAATTAAACCAATAGAAGGATCAATACGAAAAAGAGTTTAAAACTGAAACTTAAGATTCAATTTGGATTATTGTCTTTGGGCGAGAACTAGAAAACCGATGCGTCGTATCAATTGTGCATTAATCTGTAATTTATTTTTGAGGTAGATTCGCTTTTGCATAAAACCCTATATTAGCATATAAACCAATTTACCTTGAGTACTGTAAAACTTTTTATCTCCGAGAATTTTAAGGAACTGCTCCAGTTTATAAAAAGTATTAGTTTTTCAAAGGCCATCCGTGTGGGTATTGCGGTTACTTTACCTGTACTTATAGGCATAGAGCTTGGATATCTTGAAATTGGATTGGCCCTGAGCTTTGGTGCATTTTGGAGTTCGCCCAGCGATGTTATCGGCAGTTTCCGTCATAAAAAGTTAGGCATTCTTATTTCCGCGACATTGGTTATGATTGTCAGTTTCATAAAGGGCTATCTACATTTCGAACTCTGGCTGTTACTTCCGGTATTGGGGCTGATCACTTTTGCCATCGCTTTAATTTCGGTTTATGGTTTTCGTGCTTCGCTCATTAGTTTTACCGGTCTTTTGGCCTTTGTATTGAGTTTTTCACTCGAATCCGAGCTGGAAATCTATCAGTATGCTCTGTTGTTGGGAGCGGGCGGACTTTGGTATCTGCTCCTGTCCAAGCTTTGGTATCGCATCAACCCAAAGGCGGAAACCGAAGAGTATTTGTCCGTGACTTATTTGCTTACCGCAGAATTTATAGAAACACGAGGGAAGTTAATGGACCCTAATGAGGACCACGTAAAATTGCAGTCTCAATTACTGAAACTACAAAGTGATCTTACCACGAACCATGAAACTCTCAGGGAGATCTTGATACTTTCAAGAAAGGCTTCCGGTTGGTCGAATTATCAGAATAAACGCCTGTTGATATTTGCCCAATTGATAGAAATGCTGGAAACAGCCATTGCAAATCCGGTGAATTATGATCGGATGGATGCGCTCTTTACCGCCCATCCGCAATACGTTAAAAGATTTCAGGATCTGATTTTTGAGATGTCTTCTCAATTACGGATGATTTCAGAAGCGGGAAATGACCATAGGAAATTGCCAAAGAACGCTGCTATGAGCGAATGTTTTGAAAACGTAAGACATGAGGTGGCCTTACTTCGTGAAACCGAGTATTACGAGGAATACCTTATGCTTCAAAATCTGCTTGAATATCAAGAAAAACAGTCCGAAAAGCTTAAAAGAATAAAAAAGCTTTTGGGAGACCATACTATTGCCGAAACCGATTTTATAGATAGTAAAAAAGCCAGGCGCTTTATCGCACCCCAAGATTATGATCCTACGCTGTACTTTAGGAGTTTTAGTTTTAAGTCTACCATTTTTAGACATTCGGTACGGTTGGCGGTTACAGTAATGATTGGTTATGCGCTGGGTTCGATCTTTGCCTTTCAGAATCCATACTCTATTTTGTTGATCATTATTGTCATCATGCGCCCCAGCTACGGACTCACAAGAAACCGAGCTAAGGATCGTATGATTGGGACACTTATTGGCGGAGCGATTGCCTTTGGCGTGGTTTTTCTCATTCAGAATCCGTATGTATACGCCATTATGGGCATCATTTCATTGGTATTTGCCATCTCCTTGGTTCAAAAAAACTATAAGGCTTCAGCGACTTTCATCACGTTGAGTGTGGTCTTTATTTATGCCATTCTTATCCCTGATGTCTTGGACTTAATAAAATTCCGCATCTTGGACACGCTTGTTGGAGCAGGACTGTCTTATGCAGCGCTGCTGTGGCTTTGGCCTTCTTGGGAATTCGTTGAAATGAAGGAGAGTATCGAAAAAAGTGTGAATGCCAACAAGGATTTCCTCCATAAAATTACTGAATATTATCGACTGAAAGGAAACATCCCAACTTCCTACAATATAGCCCGTAAACAAGCCTTTTTGGAAACCTCCAATCTGAGCTCTGCTTTTCAGCGTATGACACAGGAACCCAAGTCGAAACAAAGGGAAATGGATAAAGTTTACGAACTGGTCGTCTTGAACCATAATTTTTTAGCTTCGTTGGCTTCCTTAAGCACCTACATAAAGCACTACGATACTACTGAGGCCTCCGAACGTTTCATAACTGCCACAGAAAAGATAGAGAATAACTTAGAGCGTGTCGTTCAATGCCTGCAAAATAAGACCTGTGACGGCCCAACGGTATTTTCTGATAACGATCATCTTTTTGAGACACAGTTGCCAACCATCAATTCTTTAGAAATTAGCAATTTGGGATCTCAGAATAAAGAAACCGTACGTGGACTTCAAGAGGCCCATCTGGTTTGGGAGCAATTGGAATGGCTGTTTTCAATCAGCTGTAAAATGCTCAAATTGGCCGAATCAGTGGAGCTGGATTGATGTTCATTGAAGTTGGTTCGTTTTTATATTTAATACCATAAACACAAATATTACAGGTCTGAATCTAGGTTTAGTTGAGTAATGGAGTAATTTTGAATTACTTTTGCTTACATCATTGTTGGAAGCTTTTATTTTTCAAATAATAACACGTTGCATGATCCGAATTTCACACTCAAAAAACAATCTGAATCTATTTCTATTATTTTTTTGTATTGCATTCTCACAAGTGGTTTTTGCTCAAGAAAAGAAACCGAAAGTGGCGTTGGTTTTAAGTGGAGGAGGAGCAAAGGGGATTGCGCATATCCGCACGCTTCAATTATTGGATTCTTTGCATATTGTTCCAGACTTAATAGTCGGCAATAGTATGGGAAGTATTGTTGGTGGACTTTATTCAATGGGATATTCAGGCGATAGTATTGCCAACCTTACAAAAAATGCAAATTGGGAAAAGTTATTGGGAGGAAGAGTGTCACTGAATAAGGTTGGCGCTGAAGAAAAGAGCGAGTATAATAAGTATTTAATTGAATTGGATTTTAAAAATGGTAATATCAATACAGGCCTCTATATTCTTAACGATCAAAATTTAAGAGAGTTTATTGCTTTCCTTGCTGTTCCAAGTTACGAGATTGAACAGTTTGATGATTTGCCCATACCTTTTAGGGCGGTTGCAACTGATATCATAAATGGAGAGGAGGTTATTTTAGACCAAGGTTCTCTTGCAGTTGCAATGCGTGCTAGTATGTCAATTCCGGGAGTCTTTTCGCCGGTCCGATATAAGAATACGCTTTTGGTCGATGGAGGATTGCTAAATAATTTCCCTGCGGATATTGCTAAAAATTTAGGTGCAGATATCATCATCGGGAGTGATGTAGGCGACGATCCTAAAACGATAGAAAGCCTAAATAGTATTAGTACCTTACTTTTTCAAGGGACGATGATGAATAGTAATAAAAAACGGCCGGCAAACCGTGAACTTTGTGATATACTCATTGATCATGCCCCTTATTTAACGCATTCAACGTCAGACTTTTTCAAGGCGAACGCCATTTATGAAGAGGGTAAGGTGGCTGCGAATCAACAAATTGATGCTTTGACTGCTTTATCAAATAGATTGAAAAATTTTGAACAGAGGAAGCATGAACTTCCAGTCACTAAAACCGAATTTGTATTTGATACCATAGTCTATCAAGATATTAGTAAATCTAATTTGGCACTTGTTAAAGCCAGAACTGCCATTGAACCTAATGAAGAATATACGACACAAGATATTGAAGATGGTTTAGGTAGAGCTATGGGCACTACTATTTTTAAAGACATTGAATTTGCACGCTTAAGAGATGATGGTCAATTTGGTCTCGTTTTAAAAGGTGTTGAAAAATCAAAGCACCAAATCAAAGGCTCGTTGCATTTTGACGGTTATCGTGGTGCTGGACTGATTGCCAATTATACAGGTAGAAATATTATAGGCGAAGCGTCTCGTTCTATCATTACTTTGGATATAGCCAAGCAACCAAAAGCAAGAGTACAATATCAGAAGAATTTTGGAAGTGATAGGGACTGGTGGTGGCGAACGGAAGTTTTTGGTCAACTTCTTGAGCAAAAAATATTTATTGAAGGTAAAAATGTCGATGAGGTCAAATTAAATTATTTTGAATTTGACAATCAAATCAATAGAAACTTAAGTTCATTAAAAAGCTATGCTGGATTTGGAATCAAACATGAATACACACAATTAAAACCGACCATCGATCCAGAGGTTAAAAATAATATTCTAAGTCTAAAAAAGTATAGTTTTTCAACTTATGAGTTGTATGCGCATTTTAAATATAGCAATTTGAACGATGTGCTGTACCCTACCAAAGGCAGTCAAATTCAAGCTGTTTTATCAAGGGCGTTGTATAATAATATCCAAGTCAATTATATAAATCCGAGTGTTGTGAAGGTTGATGTGACTGGCAATAACTACACCAAGTTGAGTGTGGGCTTTGAAGAACGGGTTCCTATTACGCCTAACTTCACTGGAATTATAAGCCTAAATTCTGGTTTTCTATTTGAAGATCATACCCAAGATGACGATTTTCTCTTTTCTACTTTTGGTTATGGCGCAAAATACTTTTTGGGAGGAAATATTATAGATCCAAGAAGTGACAATTATACATTTTCTGGCTTAACGGAAAGCGAGTTGGCAGTCAGTCAATTTATAAAGGTTGGTCTTGGGCTTCAAATAAAATCGATCCGTAATTTATTTTTTACGCCCCATATAGAAATGGCTTCTGTAGGTTATGGAACCTTTGATGATTATATTCCCAATGCTTTTTCTGGTAAAGGGAAGTGGGAGAATTATGGGGAACCCAGTTTCTTGGCTTCGGTTGGAACCATGGTTTCTTATAAATCAATTCTTGGCCCTGTGAATTTTGATATATCATGGGTCAATAGTACCAATAATGTTAGATTTTTTATCGGCATAGGTTTCCCTCTAAATCGCTCTAACTGATAGGGACGTTTTGGCCTTCTTACAAAAGGATTAGATTGGTGTCGAATATTTTGACTTCGAAGTAAAAGTTTTCAATCTGAATATAGTCTATGTCCTAAAACTCAGTTTCTTGGCCAACCAACTTCCAACCAGCCCGAGTAACTTCCAATTTCATAATCAGACTGGTCACCAAAGTTTCTAATAAATTTTCTTGATTGCCGATGGTTGCTACTTCTACTTGAATGATGATTTCTTCAGGATTTGATTCTATAGCATCCCTATTAATTGAGCGCAGAAGTAATTGATCGTTAGTTTCAATGTGGCTGATTAACCAAAGTCGGACGTTCGATTCTATACTCAAAGAACACTGAATAGAGACCTGATAGTAGGTTTCTTTAACTTTAGTTTTACGATATGCTGAGATTTTTGATAATCGAATGCTTATTGGTCGCAGAATTAAATGTGTTAAAACCACGGCAGTGGTAGTCACCATTGCTCCAGCGAAAAACCCCATTCCTGCTAAAGTTCCAACCGCTGCCGAACACCAAATAGTAGCTGCGGTGTTCAGCCCTTTAACTCCAAATCCATCTTTCATTATAACGCCGGCGCCAATAAATCCGATGCCCGTGACTATCTGAGCCGTAACTCTGCCTGGATCGCCCCCTGCAAGACTATGAAGATCTAAAGATAATAGCACATACGATGCCGCACCGATTGCTACCAAGGTATTGGTTCTTAATCCAGCATCTTTTTGCTGCCACTGTCGCTCAAATCCGATAATTCCGCCCAACAAAAATGCAGCGCCAATGCGAAAAATGTATTCGGCTATCTCTACAGATCCGTCCATATAATTACTTATTTATTGTTCAAAACCGTTAGGATGAATAGAATTTGAAGATATCCTCCATTAAAATTCAAAACGCGAAAAACCAATTACAAACATAATCATAAGCTATCATAACTCAAATATCAACTCAATGACTTTTTAGCAAAAAATGAAATGATCATTCCCGGTATGGACAAAGCAATAGCAAGGTAAATTAAACTCATTGGAGAGTAAATCCCGAGCAATAGTCCTGCAGCAGAAGATGCGATCATAATGGATAAGTTGAAGACTGAAGACTGAACGGATGTGGCCACGTCTTTTGCCGTTTCTACCTGTCTGCTTACGGCAGCTTGCAATAAGGTAACTAGTGGCCCAAACGATAGCCCCCATAAAAAGAAAGCAAAATGACCCATGCCGGTTGTTCTTCCGAACATTAGGAAAATAACCATAGAAATGATCAGCAAGCCAAACATGGCTATGGTTAACAGTCTCAAATATTTGTCGGTATATTTTATGGCCAACAGTACAGAAATCAAGGAGCCTATACCAAAAAACAATAAGGCACTCTCAACACCACCTGCCAACTGAATTTCATCAACAAGACTTGTGATATACACATAAACACCATAGTGTGCTATAACGCCAAGTAGCGTAAGCAGTAAAACAATTAAAACTTCCGGTATTTTTAACAGTGCAAATGGCGATGAGCTTTTAGTTAATTTCTCTCCTGGAATTGATGGCAATGCAAAGAAACTAATTAACGCAATTACAATGATAAAAGCTCCAAGTCCAATAAATTCGGTTCGCCAACCATAATCATTTCCGATAGAGGTCATTATTGGCATTCCAATACTAATGCCTAATGTTGTTCCTGCACTTGACTGTTTCATAGGGAAATAGGACTGTAAGACATAGGGATTAAGACAACATTAATTTTTCTGTCAAAAACAGTTATATTTCAATATTGTTTTATCCTACGCCTTACAGTCGTAAGTTCTTTTTCAGCTTCTTTAAGACTGGTGATTATTTGAATTATTTCAGATAGGCAGAATACATCCAAACTAATTTTTCTTGTTCACTAATGTAATCGCTCATCAATGCATTGGTTCCTTCGTCTTCTGCGTCTGCTGACAATTCCAGAATTTCTCGTTGCAGGATGATAATGATTTTAAATGATTCAAGAGTATCTTTCATATCCTGGATCCCATCAGCTACTTCAGAGCTTTCTTTGATTTTTGCTTCTTTCTGATAGATAGAGAATTTGTGGTTTGGTGTGTGACCAAGCGTTCGAATTCGTTCTGCTACCTCATCAATTTTGATAAATAAATCTTCGTAAAGTTCTTGGAACTTGTCGTGTAATTCGAAGAATTTATCGCCTTTAATATTCCAATGGTAGCCTCTGACGTTTTGATAAAAGATGGAATAATCTGCTAAAAGTTCATTGAGTTTTTCTGCGAGTGCTTTGGATTTTTCTATGTCTAATCCAATCGAATTTAATTTTGCCATTTTTTTTAGTTTTAAATTTATAATATAATTAATTAATTAACGGTTGATATCAACCAATATTTTTACTTCAGACGGGTCTTTGGTAAGTGCCTCAAAACCTTTTTCTACGATTTCATCCAATGAAATCACGCTGGTAATTAATTTTTCAACGGGTAATCTACCGCTGCTGATCAAAGCAATAGTCTCTGGAAAGATGTTGCGATAGGCAGCTGTTCCAATGATGGTCAACTCTCTTAAGGTTTGATTTAAGGCGTCATGGGTCACATTTTTACCAAAGAGGGCGACAAGGACAGCCGTACCGCCATTTCGTAAGCTATTGATGCCCGTGTCAAACGTTGCCTGTACACCTGCAGCATCGATAAAAACATCAACGCCATGACCCGTTATTTCTTTGATTTTTTGAGTAATGTCCTTGTCTTTTGCGTTAAAAGTATGGGTAGCCCCAATTTCTTTAGCCTTTTTCAATCTGTTTTCAGAAAGGTCTGAAACGAAAATTTGAGAAGCACCAGTTGCCAAAGCCACTTGAACGGTTAATAAACCAATGGGACCTGCCCCTATGATGAATACAGTATCTCCCAATTTCATGCCACTGCGTTGTACTGCGTATGCTGCCACCGCCGCAGGCTCTACAATCGCGCCTTGTTCAAAAGTCATGGAATCGGGCATTTTGTGTACCATATAGTCTTCTACCACGACATGTTTTGCAAAGGCACCATTGGAGGTCAATCCGACAAAGCCGAGTGGCTCCGAAAGGTTATATTCTCCGGTGACTATAAAAGGACTTTCTGGATTCCTAAAAATAGGTTCTACCGTTACTCGGTCGCCTTTTTTTATGTTTTTTACGTTGTTGCCTATTTCTTCAACGACGCCCGAAAACTCGTGTCCAAGGGTTGTGGTTCCCTGGTGCCCGTTAAGAGCGTAGGGTTCATCAACCGGGATTAGTTGAGGACCGTCGTTGTACTCATGCAAATCTGATCCGCATATTCCGGCAAATTTTACTGCAATCTTTACTTGATTTTCTTTTGGTGAAGGAACTTTAGTTTCTTCTACTCTTATATCTTTCGCTTTATGCCAGCGTGCGGCTTTCATCATCTTCATAATTCTATCTTTTTTATATTTTAAATACCACCCAATTGCCCAAGTTAAACTTTATGAGTAATTTGTAATTTAGTGGTTCAGATTTTTTATGGTCCACATAGAACCATTTTTTGTCGTATGCTTCTCTAATTTGCCTTTCTCAACAAGCTCATTTAATTGTTTTTCACTATCGCTCCTTGGAGTTCCTGAAAGTTCGGAAAACTCTTTTGCGGTAAGGGTAGGGTATATTGAGAAAAGATTTTCCCAATTTTTACTATATTCACTTTTCGTTGCGTTAGGATTCAATTTTAGAATGGCCATTTCATAAAAAGCATAAGGTCTGGTGCCATAAACGGTTTCTTGATTGCCAGCATCATCAACAAAAAACATGGTTGGAAATCCTCTTACCCCCAATTCTTGTCCTAACTTTAAATCTTCCTGGAATAAGCCCTTGGCTTTACCTTCAAAATCCGTTTTTAATTGTTCTACATTTAATCCAACCTTATTAGCTGCTATGGCCAAGTTTTCCCATTTAGCCATGTTTTTCTTTTTTAAAAACATCATTTCGCGCATTTCACGCATGAATGAAATGGCCTTTTGGTTATCTTGTAATTGTGCAGCTTTGAATGCAATAGATGAAGGGTAAGAAGAATCCATTGGATCTTCTAGCCAAAGATCTCCATCTATAGGCATATCGTAATGTATACTCACTTCATCCCAATGGCTAGCAACATCTGAAGGAGAACTTATGCCACCGCTATTATAATTCCAATCTGGCAATAAACCACCCATTCTGTAATCGATTTCAACGGCATCGCCATACTCTAACTTAAGCTTACGTAGTTGAGGTTCAATGCCCCAACAAGACGAACAAATTGGATCCGTATAATAAATGATTCGGATGGATTTTTTGTCTGAAGAAACTTTGTTTCCAGAAGTGCTTTCGGATATGCTATCTGTGGTTTCACACATTCCGGTTTCTATGTCGCATATAAGCGGATTATTTTTTAAGGTCTCGTTGTTCATAATATTAAGTTTTAATTGTTTATATCATTCAACATTTCTTCTTTTTTCTTCGCTGTTGACTGATTATTACAAATATACGGAAAATAAGTGTATATTTGATATGTAATTTCTTTTAGAAAGTACTTTCCATAAGGATACTACCGCTGAGGATTTTACATTTAATCTAATACTTTCAAAAAAAATAGAACAATGAAAAAGAAATCGTTCATAAATGATAATCCAGTCTGCCAAATTAGAATGCAAGCCATCAGCGATACGATGGGCATTTTATCCGGAAAATGGAAATTCCATATTTTAGGCACGCTCATAGAAGGCCATAAACTTGGATTTATGGACTTGTTGAGAGAAATTGACGGCATTGGCAGTAAGATGCTTTCCAAAGAACTTCAAGACCTGGAGCTGAACCACTTGGTTAGTCGAACAGTCATGAATACAAAGCCAATAACTGTTGAATATGCCGTTACTGAATACGGTGCAACGCTCTCTCCACTTATCAATGAGTTAACAAAATGGGGGATTGCCTATAGACAATCAATTCACGGATCAACCAGTGAAATTAACAAAGGACTAAAAGACGTATGACTTCGGTCAAGACTATATTTTTGAGGTTCAACGTTAATGGTTTTACTTCTTTCGATAATATTATCGATAAAATTCCCACCGCGTATTTTTTTTAAATTCCTTTGAAGGATAGTGTCAAAAAAAAAATTACGGATTGAGTTAATTATAGCACTTCGATATGCTTTCCGGTTTTGACAATAATCGTCTAATTCACTCTTCCTCTCATAAAATGACCTACATCTCTAATTTTAAAACTCGCGATGTTGGATTTTACGAATGGCATTTCATTTAAAATTTCAATAGCTTCTTCCTCACTTTCGGCATTCATAAAATAAACTGTAAAGTTTTTTATCGATTCGTCGTATGGAGCATTCTTGTAAGCATTTTCAAGAACACCTTCTTCATAAAGCTTAAAATCTGCATCAAATTGTTTTTTAATATCTTGAGGATCTATGTCGTTGTAGGGTTTCAATAAATCCCAAACGACTACATAGGCGTTTTGCTTTTTAAGCAAGACATCCTCGGCTTTTTCACTTTGACCAAACAAAAAATTACCAACAGGTATTAATTCAAATGTCCCAATATTGTTGCTCCTAAAAACAGTTTGGTCGAGTACATTTTTGGCCTTGTCTATATCTGTTGCACGAATAAAATAAGCTATAGTGGGTATGATCTGGTCACCGACTGTCTGTCCGTCAACATTATAGTATAGATTTTCAACGATTCCTTCTTCCCAGAGTTTATTTAATTGGGATGCTTGCTGACTAATATTGTCATTAAATTTTTGCGCATTTTCAGTGATAAGGGAAGGAATCACCGCATAAGTATTGATTACTTCATTGGAAACCGAATCGTTTTGAAGTTCGGGTTCTACGGATTGATTTTCAGTCTTATTTTTGCAGCTTACAAGAAACAGTAGATTAAGTATTAACAGGGATGTGAAAAATTTCTTCATTTATTTTGAATTAGAGTTAGACTTAGTTTTCCATCGTCCTGTGGAAGATCATATCTGTTATTTATTCCCACGATTGGGTTTTAATTTCGAGGCTTACCTCGATTAAAAAGATAATTTCTTATTGATATCTCGTGGGCCTATCCGTCCATGTCGGGCGGATGAGCCCACGAGGTTTTTGATTTTACTGCGCTAAATAGCCGCCATCAACGGGATAATATGCACCCGTGACAAAGGATGCTTTAGAAGATGCAAGCCAAAGGATCAATTCTGCTATTTCTTCTGATTCGCCTAGCCTTCCCATGGGGTGCAAACTTACGAGCCCATCCATGGTTTCGTCATCAAGAGCATTGGTTACCAACGGAGTTTTAACATAACCAGGGCCAATGGAATTTATTCGAATATTTTGGTCAGCATAATCCAAAGCCGCTGCTTTTGTTAAACCTACAACACCATGTTTTGCGGCAACATAGGCTGGTGAACCTTTAGTACCTGCCTGCCCTAAAATAGAGGCTACGTTTATGATAGATCCGCCTTTCTGACGCATTGCCGGAATCTGGTAACGGAGTCCATAAAACACTCCTGATAAGTTGATGTCAATTACCTTTTGCCATCCATCCAACGGATATTCTCCAGTAGGAGCGATGGGCCCTCCTATACCGGCATTGTTTACCGCTATGTCCAAGCCACCATATTTCTTCAAAGTGCCTTCAACCAGTGATTCATGACCTTCGGGCTTGGAAGAATCGGATTGAATAAAGAATCCTTCACCTCCCGCATTTATTATTTCACTTACAACCGATTTGCCATTTTTTTCATCGATGTCTGAAACGACCACTTTGGCGCCCTCTTTTGCTAACAAGAGTGCTGTTGCGCGTCCGATTCCAGAACCTGCCCCGGTGATAATGGCGATTTTATTTTCTAAATTTTTCATTTTGTATTTTTTCCTTTTACTTCTTCCGAGGCTGCAAATTCTTCCATTTTTGTGATCAAATCATTTTCGACGGTATAGATCTGAACCCAATTCTGTTTCAATTCCCTGCCTGATCGTTTTACTCTTTGATGCTCTCTACCTCTGACAACCACCATATTTCCTTCAACAATATATTGTAGAGGTTCAAAGTTGATGATTTCGGTTCTCTCCATAATATTGGTAAAAAACGTTCTCACACCTTCCTTTTTTTCAAAGGATCCTGCCGGAATAATATGGGTGCCGTGGTAAATCCAGACGGTGTCGTCGGAAACTGTGGCCACGAATTTTTCCACATCACCACTGCTGAAAGCAGAGAACATATTTTCTACTACTGTTTTTGCTGAATTTTTCATTTTTAACGGTTTCCGTATTACTGTTTAGCAAACTGTAGGTGAGCTACAATGTTGACATCTTTTCCAACACCGGCAGCAGCTGGGTCGTAATTGATATTATAGTCAAATCGATTAATGGTCGTTGTGGCCTTTAAACCTAATTTCTGACCTTTGTCACTTGTAACCGTACCACCATAATGCACATCAAAGATTACGTCTTTCGTAACATCCTTTATGGTCAACTTTCCGTATAATAAATACTCGTTCGGTTTGCCTGTGGCTAAAATCTTGCTGCCTTTAAAAGTCATGTTTGGAAATTTTTCGACATCAAAAAAATCGGTACTTCTCAAATGATTGTCCCTGTTTTCTACACTGGTGTCGATACTATTTACTTTGACATTAAAATCAAAATTGGCATCGGTAAGTGCTTCTCCATCGGTAGTTAGATTACCTGTATATTCCTGAAATTTCCCATTCACAATACTAATTCCAGAATGTGAAATATTGAAGTTTAAAGAAGAATGGTAAGGGTCCACTTTCCATTGTGTTTGTGCAAATGAACTTATTGTAAAGAATAGTACTGCAACTAATGACATAAAATTTTTCATTGTGTTTAATTTTTAAATGTTAAGTATTGATTTAATTTTTCTTTATTCAAGAGAATTTGTTGATGACAGTCACCATCAATTTAAAAAAATTTAATTTCAGAATTCAACCAATATTAGTCTTTCAAGAGTTGTAATTTTTTAATGAACTAACAACTCTATTATCTAAATTTTTGAAACCCTGTTAGTGTTTGGTATGTGTATTCACCCATTCCTCGAAGGCTCCCATGAAATCCTTCAAGAAGTCTTTGGTGGAGTCGTTTGTCAGCTTTCCATTATCGTCAAAAAGATCTGCGGCGCCTCCAATGTAGGCTTCTGGCTGTGCCATGGCGGGTACATTGACAAAAGTTAACGACTGTCTCAAATGATGATTGGCTCCAAAACCACTAATGGCACCAATAGAAACACTCACAATAGCCGCCGGTTTTCCGTCCCACGAATTTTTGCCATAAGGACGTGAACCTACATCAATTGCATTTTTTAGAACACCTGGAACCGACCGGTTGTATTCGGGTGTAGCGAAGAGGAGTCCATCTGCAGCTCTAATTTTTTCACGCAAGGCTACCCATTCTTTTGGTGGATTTGCTTCTAAGTCTTCATTGAACATTGGAAGACCTGTTATGTCCAAAAGTTCCATATTAAATGATTCTGGTGCCATTGCCATCAATGTTTTGGCTGTTTTTAAATTGAAAGACTCCTTACGAAGACTTCCTACGATAACTGCGATGTTGTGTTTTTTCATAAATTTGATATTATTTTTAATGTTGATATAATTGATTTCACTTATCTCACTAAGATAAGAATTTCAATACCCACTAAATTAATTTTATTATAGTTTATAAGTAGTTTAACATTTGAGGTTTTCGTACAATTTCCACCAGTGTGTATTCTTATACCCCGAGGTTCCTGCCCCATTTCAAACACTACTAAAGTTTGAGAATCAAAAGATAATACCTCTAATATAGGGTCTTTCTCCCGCAATGACAATGACCTACATCATTTGGCTTGATTCTTCAAAAAAAATATATTTTGGAAAAGCTGGGCGCCTACCAATTGTAAAGCATCGTTTGGAGGCTGTCTGTGTGTTATTCACCAAGCCGTAAGGCTTTACCTATATAATGGTCGTCCAAATGAAAGTCATAATCTTGATCAAAAGCTATATTTCCTTCCCAACTTCGACGTTTTCGAATTTTATGGTAATATAATTAATGGGGTTTGACCTTCGTAAACTAATTCGTTAATTAAAAATCGACTAAAAAGTTGGTCGGTCAAAATGCGTGAACCTTTTTGAACAATCAGGATTTCGTCAATTTTGTTGTTGATGACTCCCTTTATACCGTCTAATCGATTATTGGCTTCGTATATAGCAAAATTTGTAGTAAACCTGTCCGCATAAGTCTCTGATAGATTCCGCAACTGTTCTTTTATAAGAGTAGTGTCTTCTTTGGGTTTCGCCAAATGAAAAAACGTTATACTCGTGTTCTCGTGGTCCATGAATTTAAGAAAGTTGTCCAGTTGCTGTACATTCAAGAGTTTTTTTTCGCCTACTGCCACAAATATTTTTTCGTGCGAAAAAGAATCGATTCCCTTAGGCATTGCAACCACCGTGTTTTCTGTATTTGCAATGATCCGAAGGGCGACGCTCCCAAGAAATAATTTCTTTAGAATTCCCGTGCCTTTTAGACCGATAAAAATTAAATTTTCAAAAGGTTCGGCCAATAGTTCGGGTAATGTAACATGATAATCGATTTCAGAAACATAATAAGCAACTTCAATAGTATCCGGAATGAGAGCCTTTGCAAGCGTTTTTAATTTCTCACGTGCTTGGTCATTAGCTTGCTGAACAAGATGTTCTCTAGCTTCATTCTCTGCAAATGCCGGTAAGAACGGATGGGTTTGATGAAGCAAAAGAATTTTCGCATTAGCTTCTTGGCTCCAATCACAAGCATACTTTATCAGATGACTCGAATACTCTGAAAAGTCTATGAGTACTATAAACCGTTTGTTCATTTTTTAAGGTTTTATTGCGTTGTTCAGTTTTTATGGATCATAGTAGCTGAAAAAGGTATTGCCGCACTGATGAGCCCGCTCATTTGTTGTTTTTAGTTTATTAGTTTATGAAACTCTTCTACTTTACCCTGATCACCTTGAATATAAATGATGTCTCCTTGTTTAATTATTTCGTCTGGCTGTACACTTTCCAATAATTTATCCTTTCTTTTAATGGCCAGTATATTTATGCCATAAAGTGCTCTTAGGTTCAATTCTTTCAAAGGTTTACCTATAAACTTATTACTATCTGATCTCATGCGCAAGCTTCTGATGTTGAAATCTGCCAACTCACTGGATCTATAGCTTTTCGGCCCTTTTAATTCTCCTTTAAATAATTGGTAATTGTCAGCCCTAACTTTATGGATAAGCTGAACAATATCGCCTTCAGGTACAAGGAAATTGTGTAGGATGTGTTCAAATATTTGTATGGAAGTTTCAAATTCCTCGGGAATTACCTCATCAGCACCAAGGGCTAATAACTCAGAAGTCTCTTTGACATATCTCGTCCTTACAACTAAATATAATGAATCTGAGATTGAACGTATATTTTTAATGATGTTTTGAGTGTCCGTATTTCCAGAAATGGCAATTACGGCTGCTCTAGCGCGCGAAAGATTGACTGTTTCAAGAATATGGTCATTTGTTGCATCACCAAAAATGATAGGCAAACCTTTTGCTTTTTCCCGCTTGACTATTTCAGCATTCGTCTCTATGACGATAAAAGGAATGTTACTGGCCGTAGCCGCCTTAGCTAAATTGCTTCCATTTATTCCGTACCCGATGATCACCAAGTGATTTTCTAAATTGGGTTCTACAATTTCTTCGATACCACTTGAATCCAGTTCTCTTTTGAGTCCCAATCTTTTTTTAACACCCAGAACTTTGTCAGAAATAGTCTCTGAAAACATGATGACAAATGGCGTTAATATCATAGACACAATCGACACGGATAAAAAGTATTGGTTGGTTTGTGGCGTTAAAAGATTGTACCTAATACCTATCTTAGAAAGGATAAAAGCGAATTCCCCAACTTGAAAAAGCGCCAGGCCGGTTAAGATTGCGGTTTTAGTTGGATATTTAAGAATAGCGACGGCAATGGCCGCAACCGATGATTTTAATATAAGTACAATAAATACCAAAAGTAGGATGATAGGAATATTGCTTAGAAAAAAACTTAAATCGAGCAACATACCAACGGATACGAAAAAGAAACTGGTAAAAAGCTCACGAAAAGGAAGGATTATACTGGTGGCCTGATGGCTATATTCCGATTCTGAAATAATAAGGCCTGCAATAAAAGCACCTAAAGCCAGCGATAATCCTATTTCTGCCGTTAGAAAAGCAATAGCGAAACAAAGCGTGATCGTGACCAAAAGAAAAAGTTCTTTACTATTGGTTTTTGCTACAGCATGCATTAGTCTTGGTACAACATATCGTGCACTGACATAAGTGAGCACAACGACAATGGCCGATTTAAGCAATAGCATCAAAATATCCATGATTACATTACTGGATTCTCCAGCAATCATCGGCGTAACCAGCATCATAGGTACTACTATGATGTCTTGAAAAATTAGAATTGCTAAAGCATTTCTCGCATGCGGAGCCGAAATTTCTTGACGATCTTGTAATGTTTTTAATACGATTGCAGTACTTGACAAAGAAAAAAGAAAGCCAACAAACACCGACTCGTTCCAAGAATTTCCTAAAAAATAGTAAACAAGCCCAGCAACACCTACCGTAAGTCCCACCTGTAAAAAGCCACCTATAAAAACAGTTTTTTTAATGGAGACCAGTTGTTTAATGGATAATTCCATTCCAATAACAAAGAGCAACAGAATGACACCAACCTCCGATAGAATTTCTACTTGCTCTACGGCTTTAATAAGACTTAATCCATAGGGACCTATAATGACGCCTGTCAACAGAAAACCAATTATAGAGGGAAGTTTTAACCGTTGCAGCACAAAAACGATGACGACTGAAAAGGCTAGAAGGATAAGTATATCTTGTAATAATGGCATACGCTTTAGCTATTCTTGTATTTAATTTGGTTGGCCTGATTTTTCATTAAATCTACTTTTGCCAATAAAATCAGGAGATGCTAAAGATAAACTAATGACAATTAATTTTGGATCGATTTGATGCTTAATATGTCCTCAGCGTTAAGATATTTATGTTTTTTTGGTTGATTAAAAAAATGATCGGTCAGTACCTGGTAGTAAATTTTACGCGATACAATTGTACTATGTAAGCAGTAATGGGTCCTAAACAATACGTTCTTGCCGCAACCCAAGCAGCTCTATGCGGTAGGGTTTTCAGTTTGCCCCGAAAACCCACACCAAAAAAAGGGGCTGGTACTCGCCCCGATCATTCCGCCTTTCGGCTTAATCCTTTAGCTCTGTGAGCCAATTAATTTCTTGAATCTTACTGTCAATTTCTCTGAAAGCTCTTCCTGCTTGATCCATTTCACTTTGTAATTTTTTAATGTCAATGGTTGTCTTCAGATTATTATCGCCACTATTATTGACTTGCGCGGCATACCTAATATTTCTAAGTTTTTCAGAAAGCATTTTTAAGGAATCTCTTTTAGCAAGTGCTTCCATAAGAGAACCTTCCCCTTCAACCTGGGTTTCATTATTGGTTTTATTTATTCGAATGATTACCGATTCTAAATCTTGAATTGCTTTTCTCAATTGCGCCAATAATTTGTCCGGGTCTTCTTGAGGTAGCTTATCATCCGATACAATTAACACCGGCCTTATCCTGTTTTGAAGATGTTCTATTTTCTTCATAAGATCCGCTCTTAGCAATAAGCCTTCAGCTAGTTTGATGTTTTTATCTGTGGATTGTTTTGACATTTTATATATTTTTCAATTTTGCATAAAGTAAAGTGACATGATTTTTTATGGCACTACCAATAGCACACTCCCCATCGCCATAAATATATGTTGTTTTACTATTTATGGCAATGTGTTGTGCATTACTTTTAAATTTTAAGAAACCTATCCGTTGGTAGGTCTTGGAGCCCATTTATCATAAGGTGTCATGTCGAAGCTGTTGACTTCGTCCATGGTCAGACCAAGCGCTTTTGCTACGCCTTCGCCGTATTCTGGGTCAGCTTTAAAACAGTTTCTGATATGACGGATTTGAATAAATTTTTCTGCACCACCCACTTGTGCCGCTGTATTGTTGAATAATAAGTTTTCTTTTCCATCTGCTTTAATAATGCGGAACAAATCGCCGGGCTGAGTGAAGTAATCTTCATCATCATCCCTGAAATTATGAGCATAAGCCGAGCCTTCCAACTCTAAAGGTGGTTCTTTTGCCTCAGGTTGTTCTTGCCATTCTCCATAACTGTTGGGATTGTAGTGCAATGTGCCGCCGTGGTTACCATCTACCCGCATGGTTCCATCTCTATGATTGGAATGATAAGGACACGTTGGTTTATTTACAGGGATTTGGTAGTGATTGACTCCCAATCTATAACGTTGTGCATCGCCATAAGAGAATAATCGTCCTTGAAGCATTTTGTCCGGTGAGAATCCAATTCCAGGAACAACATTTAGTGGATTGAAAGCGGCCTGCTCCACATCCTGAAAATAGTTTTCCGGGTTTCTGTTCAATTCAAATTCACCCACAGGAATAAGTGGAAAATCTTTTTTAGACCAAACCTTAGTTAGGTCGAAAGGGTGGAAGCGGTATGTTTTCGCCTGTTCTTCTGTCATAATCTGAACAAACATTTTCCATTTCGGGAAATCCTTTCGTTCAATAGCGTCAAATAGATCTCTTTGAGAAAACTCTCTATCCATTCCAACTACTTTCATAGCTTCTTCATCAGATAGATTTTCAATTCCTTGTTGACTTACAAAATGAAACTTCACCCAATGTCTTACATTCTCTTTGTTGATAAAACTGAAGGTATGACTTCCAAAACCGTGCATATTTCTATAGCCTTTTGGAATGCCACGATCACTCATTGTTATGGTAACTTGGTGTAAAGATTCAGGCAGTAAGGTCCAAAAATCCCAGTTGTTGTTGGCACTTCTTAAATTAGTTTTTGGATCGCGTTTAACAGCACGGTTTAAGTCTGGAAATTTCATCGGATCACGAAAGAAAAATACGGGTGTATTATTTCCCACTAAATCCCAGATGCCTTCATCAGTATAAAATTTCAGTGCAAAACCTCTAATGTCTCGTTCGGTATCTGCAGCGCCTCTTTCACCGGCAACGGTTGAAAATCGGCTAAACATATCGGTCTTTTTGCCTACTTCACTAAAAATATGTGCTTTTGTGTATTTTGAAATATCGTGGGTAACTGTAAATGTGCCAAAAGCACCTGATCCTTTGGCGTGCATTCTTCTTTCAGGAATGACCTCGCGGTCAAAGTTTGCCATTTTCTCAAGAAACCAAGCATCCTGCATTAACATCGGTCCGCGTGGGCCAGCAGTTTGAACATTTTGATTGTCACCAACAGGGGCTCCGGTTTGTCTTGTCAGTTTTGGTTTTTTATCTTCCATTGGTTTTCGGTTTTAAATTAGTTATTTAGCGAATCAAGTTACAATATTTCCGCTACTTGTCCGAAGACTTTAAAAGTTTTTAACAGCAGTTTAACCGTAAGCAATTGCCAGTGGTGAGTTTCGTTATATAAACAATGACACTTACCACCTCTATTCTTCATTTAAAGATAATAGATTCAGAAGTCAAATGAAATGACCTTGGTCAGTGAGTGGAAACAAATTTGCCAAGATTGATTGTGGGGAAGATGTTCTTGGGTTATCTGATGTTTTGCATGACAATAAGATTTGAAGCAAGCATCGGCTTGTCAAATGTAATGATACTGGCCGGTTTGGGATTAAGAATATTTCATTACTTTAGCCGTAAACTGACTAAAATAATTCAATTCCTAAAAATACGGTAGAATTTTACAACTTTGAAAAGGTCGTTTTTAACCTAATAATTTTAACCTCACAAATACAATAACAAATGCAAGGATCGAAAAGCAATAAGGGCGTCATATCCACTTCAGACGGACAGATTACTCTGTTCTATAATTCTACATCTCAAAAGGGCAAACAGACTTTGGCCTATGCCAAGACACATGGTCTTCCTTTAGAAAAAGTTGATATCTTAAAAACCCCATTGACTGGGACTCAAATTACTGAATTGGCAAAGCGCTTAGGCATTACCGTCCCCGACATGGTCAATCAGGGCCATTACAAATACAGAAGAAAATTTACTGCCCAATGTTTCGATTCTGAAGATTGGATTACCGTGATACAGAACCACCCTGAAATCATGAAACAGCCTATAGCATTGCGCGGCAACAAAACTATTCTCGTGGAAACACCAACGGATATCATTCGTATATGAATCGATGATTCGTGTAGTGTGTCGATCGAAACTTCATAGAAAGAAACTACTTACTTAATGTTTATGGATAAAGATGAACCTTGTTTTTAGATCT
Organism: Gelidibacter pelagius; assembly: GCF_017581925.1. Lineage (GTDB taxonomy): Bacteria > Bacteroidota > Bacteroidia > Flavobacteriales > Flavobacteriaceae > Gelidibacter > Gelidibacter pelagius. Next base: position 33,058 of record NZ_JAGEVG010000023.1, read on the forward strand.
CATATAAATCTCAAGAATTTCATCTACAGGAAGCGGTTTTTAAATACTCGCGTCCCTCAATATATTCAACATCTAACTCAGTTTTTAATAGCTTCTACTTTATATAGCGCTTTGGATGCTTCTTCATATTTATCACCTTCATTCCATCTTGGTGTTTGTTGATCATTACCAATATTTCGGCCTGCTAATACGTAAGCTTTAAAGAATTTCAGTAAATAATCATAATCCAAAGTATCTGCTTCGTCTCCTGGCTGGTGGTAATATTTGGTAACGTCACCATCAAACGAGGTAAAGCCCAAAGAGAATGTAGGAGCAGGAATTCCTTTTTTAGCGAAATTCACGTTATCGCTTCTATCAAATAAACCTTGTTCTTTGGCAGGATCCTCAATTGCTTTTAGTCCAAATGCTTCAGCTGCACTAAGAATATTGTTTTCAGCAGTAGTCCTGGTCAGTCCTATAACTGATATCACGGAAGTATCATTATAGCCTGCATTATCGCTATTAAAACAATACACCATTTGGTGCAATGGCAATACAGGATTTTCAACATAATAGCGGCTTCCCAAAAGGCCTTTTTCTTCTCCAGTAAAGAGAATAAATAATGCTGAGCGTTTTGTTGGATATTTCGCGAGGTTTTTAGCCATACTCAACACTGTGGTTGTGCCAACTGCATTGTCTCTTGCTCCATTATAAATAGTGTCTCCGGTTTCGTCAGGCTTACCAATACCAACATGGTCATAATGTGCAGAATAAATAATATATTCATTTTTAAGCGTTGCATCTGTGCCTTCAACAACACCAATAACATTTTGGGAAATCACAGCGTCTTCTTGTTTTTCGCCAATAGCTATTTTAGAACTTATCGTTTTGGCAGCACTAAATTGTTTCGCCATATTCCCGTCTTTATCTAAAACCAAAACATAGGCTGTTTCTTTACGCTCACTTTTATCGTTGTCACCTAAGTCGACAGTTAGGCTTGGTCCATTAAAATTGTGATCTACAAAACTCCAAGTGTCGTCGTCTGCGTTTAATAATTCGATAATAGCAGTTACCCCATTGTCTATAGCTAATTTTTCTTTTGTACGACGTAATCGAAATGCAGCCCTTGGATCGTTAGTTTGAGGACTGCCCGCCTTTATTATGGCAACTTTGCCTTTTACATCCTTTCCTTGATAATCATCTGCTAAACCATAATTTAAAAAAACAGCGTCTTGGTTTGCAGTCATTGTAACGGCACTAATAATCACGAAATCCGTAATTACTTGGTCGTTTATGGCGATGGACGCATCCTTTGGAGGAGACGTTCGCTTAAGTTTAACCTCTTGATAATAAGTTCCTGTTTTTGGGTTTGGTTTTACACCATAGCGTCGAAAGCTATTGGCTAAATAGGAAGCGGCTATTTTGAGTTCAGGAGAACCTGTATCTCGTCCTTTTAAAAGGTCGTCAGCCAAAAAGTAAATATGACCTTCAATATCTGATTTGCTGGTAGTTTCAGTTACCTTTTCAATTTCAGTTTGTGCAGTTAATGTAAATACGCATCCAAGTGCGAGTAATAATGCTAATTTTTTCATTTTGATAGTTTAAATGTTTTTCACTTATATTCTTGAAACCCGTATGCTTTAATAGCGTCTAGATCATCCGTACTCACGGTTGCGATAATCCTATTGCCACTTAGACAATGACAAGCGTTGCAAAACTGAGGAGTTCCTTTATCATCGATTTTTACATTGGATATTGCAATATTAACCGACTCAAAATAATTCTTTATGCTGTCTATTAATTCGTTGTTGTTTTCGGCGAACTCCCATGGATCGCTACAATAGGTTTGATTATATAAAACAAAAATAGTATCTGTTGCATCATCATCTTTTGAGCAGCCCAAAAATGTTAACCCTATAAATAATAGAAGTAAAGTGAATTGTTTCATGATCATACGTTTTTTACAGGTAAAAACCACTTTATTTCCACCAGTGGGTTTAAATACTCCGAGGTTCTTATTTAGGAGTGGTGTCAGATAAGCGCTAAGTTGATGATATAGGTTCAGGTGTCTGATTAAAGAGGAAATTTAGTAAAAAAAATTGAATTGAGACTCCATAGGGTTTTTGAAGTATACGAGAGCCAATTGATGGAGATAAAGTCAAATCAACTAAATCAATAGAAAACAAAAAACCTTGCTAAAATAAATTAGCAAGGTTTTGTAGTTTTGGTGCTTCCACCGTGTGACCCGACTGGGGCTCGAACCCAGGACCCTAACATTAAAAGTGTTATGCTCTACCAACTGAGCTATCGAGTCATTTCTTCAATGAGGGTGCAAATATAAAAGGTTTTATTAATATTCAAACCCTTTCTTTGAAATATTTTTTGTTTTTTTGTCAAGCCATTGGCTATGTTTTTAATAATCAATTTATAAGCTGTTTTATGAGTATTGTTTTAATTGGATATATGGGGTCTGGAAAGTCTACAATTGGGAAAAAGCTGTCAGAAATTATCAATTTCGAATTTATCGACTTGGATGATTACATTCAAAAAAAGGAGAATTTGAGCATTCCGCAGATTTTTGAAGCCAAAGGTGAAATCTATTTTAGGAAAAGGGAACATTTGTATTTAAAGGAGGTTTTACAGTTGAACAATATAATTCTGTCACTTGGAGGTGGAACACCTTGTTATGGGAACAATATGGATACCATTTTGAATGCTGAGAACACGCATAGTATTTATTTGAAGAGTTCAATTCCGATTCTTGTTAGGAGGTTAACTCCTGAAAAAACACAAAGACCCTTGATTGCACATCTCAAGTCAGATGAAGAATTGACTGAGTTTATTGGGAAACATCTTTTTGAGCGTTCTTATTATTACAGCCAGAGCAATCAAACCATCGTGACGGATGGCAAAAGTATTTCTGCTATCGCTGAAGAAATTGTGGCGAGCCTATTTTAAGTAAGCTTCATAGACCTTCCCTGTTAAAACGACTTCTACATGCTCATGCAGCGAAGTGGAGAGGGAAATGCCTTTAAAATCTGCTTTTACTGGGAATTTCTTATGGTTCCTATTGACAAGTACCGCCGTTTTGAATTGTTGTAAGGGGACATCCAAAAAATGTTTTACGCCATAAATTAGTGTGCTCCCTGAGTTCAGAACATCGTCAATAAGAACGATGGATTTGTTTTGATAATCTGACGCAGCAACAGATGTGGTAATAGGGGTGAGGGGATTCTTTTTATCAATGGTCACCCTGCACAACACCGATTTTAAATCGGAAATTTTATCCAGATTGGATTTCAGTTTTTCTGCCAGAATATACCCATTGGCATCAATTCCTGCTAAGATTACTTCAGTGCCATCCACATTGCTTTCATAAATTTGATAGGCAATGCGCCTTATTTTATGCTTGATTTCCTGATGGCTTAGTATGGTTTGTTTGGACGTTGTCATTTTTGGTTCTTGTTTTTTCAAAGATAAATAAAGCGTTCTTTTTAATCGTCATCATTGGTCTCATAAAAATCATCTATATCCCGTCGGTCTTTTTTTGTTGGCCTGCCCACGCCTTTTTTCCGATAATAATCTTTGGAAAACTTTAATAGCTCCTGGGCTTCAAAGGCTTCTTTTGGTGTGGTATCCTTTATGTAAATGTCAACAAGTTTTGCGCCAACACGGCTTGGAGGAATATCGTTGACGATAAGTTGATAATTAATCTGATTTTTTCGCAATTCCACCTTGTCAGTAGCATAAACTTCCCGGCTGGGTTTGACGGCCTGTCCGTTAATTTTGATATGCCCTTTTTTGCATGCTTCGGTGGCAATGGTGCGTGTTTTATAGTATCGGACACACCAGAGAAATTTATCGATTCGCATATTTAAATTTTTAAAACTACGTTAATGTTGTTGTGCAAACATATTATATTATCGTATCTTGCCGGCAAAAATAAGCAATATTGAATCATTCTTTGACAGCCCATTTTGTTTGCTCAATGTAATGATTTTTAAGTGTATTGTGTTTTGCTTTTGAAAATGAATAAAATTAAATTGATGAAATTAAAAACCTACGTCCTCTCAACTTTATGTTTTTTAGCCCTATTGTCCTCTTGTAATAAAGATGATGACAATTCTATAGATCTAATTCCAGAACGTGACCGTACCGAGCAACAAGTGTCAGATTTTGACTCCTTGCAAAAGTATTTGAAAACCCACTATTACAACCGTGCCACTTTTTTAGAAACTGGAGACCATAGTATTTCTGAGATCATTATTAAGGAATTGCCAAAAGATGAGAGTGGTAATTATTTAGATATGCCGGATCCTGATAACAATCAAATGTTAAGTGTGGCGGTGGATATTGACAATCCAAAAACAACAACATATCAAGAAGTAGAATACCAATTTTATATTTTAGAACTTAATGAAGGAGGTGGTGTAAATCCAAATTTCTCAGATAATGTGAGAATGAATTATAATGGATTTTTTCCAAATGGAACATCTTTCGACGGCACCGTAACACCAATAGAACTTGATCTTATGACCCTAATTCCTGGATGGAGAGAGGTAATTCCTGAGTTTAAGACCTCTGAAGGATTTGTTGAAAATAGTGATGGTACCGTAACCTATAATAATTACGGACTTGGTGTCATGTTCTTGCCTTCTGGACTGGGTTATTATGGTGATCCAAAAGGGAGTGTTCCTGCCTATTCGAATTTGATCTTTAAGTTTGAATTGTACCAATCAGAAATCAATGATCATGATGGTGATGGCATTCCTTCTTATATGGAAGATTTGAATGGCAATAAGAATCTTTACGATGACGATACCGACGGTGATGGCATTCCAAACTTTTTGGATCCTGATGATGATGGCGACCGTATCTTGACTATAAATGAAATGACCAGACAGACTTATACAGTTGATACCAATAACGGAGAAGAAGAACCAATTCTGTCAGAAGGTGAGTTTTTAAGAAGTAGAACGAATAATGGGGGAGTGCTTACTATTAAGACGCTTAAAGTTGTAGATTCTGATAATAACGGTGTTTTAGACCATTTACAGGAAGATGTTAAAATAGATTACAGTATTGATAATTAAACAACTGGAGTCCTGACATCTCAGGAATAGATACAAAAAAAGGCTATCATTTTATACGATAGCCTTTTTTGTTTTTATAGAGCAAACGATATGCCTAAGATCAATTGTTCAGGTCTTGTATCAATCCTGCTTGGTGGAATACCGAAGTTCGCTTGGTTCTTGCTCAATCCTTTCTCGTATCTTAAATCAACACCAAATCCGTTGAAATTAAGTCCGATACCAAAATTAAGACCGACGGTAAAGTCATTCTCAATATCCTTAATCGTGATGCCCTCAAATTCAGAATCTATGATGTATTGTAACGATGGGCCTGCAAAAACACTTACTGGACCTAAAATCTTCACGCCAACTAACATCGGTGCATCAATTTTTTTCATTTTAAAAGCATTGTTGTTGTAGTCGCTTTTGGTTTGAGTATAGACCACTTCTGGCTTAAAATAAAAACGGTCACCAATTTTGCCGTATAGACCTACATGAAATCCGACGTTTCTGTCAGGGTTTTTCGCATTGGCTTCTATAGATTCAAAATATTTGCCATTCCCATTATAGTTTAAACCCGCTTTGATTCCAAATCCGTCGCCATTCTGGGCAGTGGTGGAAAATGTAAATGCAGCTAAGGCGAAACCTGCCAATACCAAATTCTTCCTCATGCCATTTTTACTTTTGAACTGTTCTTGAAATTTTTTTAAGATTTTCATAATTATCGTTTTTAAGTTTGATGTTCGATATAATCAAAAACGCTGCCAAACACAAATTATTTTGAGCTGACCCTTTTTTTAGTGAAGCCCAAAACTTAAAAGCGAAGCGCATTAAGTTTTGATGGCTGAACTAATCCCGCATTTCTGCGGGATCCAAGCCCCTGTCTGCCGACAGGCAGGCAAAACTTAAAAGCGAAGCGCCTTAAGTATTGATGGCTTTAATGAAAGCTATCGAGAATTAAAGAATTCTTTAGTTCGAACCTGTTTAAATTTAAAGATAAATTTAAATTCTCCTCCTTTCAAAGGAGGAGTGGCTTCTGCTTCCGTAGAGAAGCAGGAGTCGATGTGGTTAAAAATTACAGAAACCAAATTCAATTCTACATTCCTGATTTTCTGATTTCATTCGCTTTATTATAGACTTTTATAGTTTTAAAAACCCTTCCGTCTTTAAGCTCTATGCTGAGCTTAAATCCACCTTCCCTTAAAAAGGGAAGGAATTACTTGATCCTGACTTGTTTAAAAAGGAAGGAGCATAAAAAAAGGCTTTCTTTATAAAAAAGAAAGCCCAATTCTGATATTGAAATTTTATTAAAGGGAAAAGTTAAAATATAGAACTTCTAAATTATAATTAATTTACTTTTTTCTTTTAGCCACTTTTTGAGCTGCATTAATAATAGAAGCGCTGTTTAAGCCATATTTTTCCATTAACTGCGCTGGCGTACCAGATTCTCCAAAAGTGTCTTGCGTAGCTACAAACTCTTGAGGTGCTGGATGGTTCAACGCTAAAACACGAGCGACGCTCTCTCCCAAACCTCCAAGAAAATTGTGTTCTTCAGCCGTAACCACACATCCGGTTTTTTTGACTGATTTTATAATAGCCGCATCGTCCAATGGTTTGATCGTATGGATGTTGATGACTTCTGCAGAAATGCCTTGTTCATTCAATGTTTTTGCAGCTTCAAGAGCTTCCCAAACCAAATGCCCAGTAGCAACGATGGTCACATCTGTGCCTTCAGTTAATTGTACTGCTTTTCCAATTTCGAATTTTTGGTCTTCATCAGTGAAATTAGGTACTGAAGGACGTCCAAAACGCAAATAAACTGGACCTTGATGCTCAGCAATGGCGATCGTGGCTGCTTTTGTTTGGTTATAATCGCAGGTATTGATGACCGTCATTCCCGGTAACATCTTCATCAAGCCGATATCTTCTAAAATTTGGTGGGTGGCGCCATCTTCACCAAGTGTCAAACCTGCATGCGAGGCACAGATTTTGACATTTTTGTCAGAATAGGCTACACTCTGTCTGATTTGATCGTAAACACGACCGGTTGAAAAGTTAGCGAAAGTTCCCGTAAATGGAATTTTTCCACCAATGGTTAAGCCCGCAGCCATTCCAATCATATTGGCTTCGGCGATGCCTACTTGAAAGAATCGTTCTGGATGGTTCTTTTTAAAATCGTCCATTTTCAACGAGCCAATTAAATCGGCACAAAGCGCAACAACTTTTTCGTTGGTCTGTCCCAATTCTGTCAATCCAGCTCCAAATCCTGAACGTGTGTCTTTATTTCCTGTATTTGTGTATGTTTTCATAGTAATGCCCACGAAAATGGGTATCTGTTTAATTAATTCTTTGATTTTTAATAATCCTTCCCGTTTTGTACTGAGCACAATCGAAAGGGATTTTTATGTTTTAATATTATTTATAAGTTTTTAACTGACCAATTCCTCCCTCTTTGGGGAGGTTAGGTGGGGCCTTTAATAATCCCCCAATGTCTCCGCATTCTGCTCCAATCCGATGGCCAATTGCTCATCGTTTGGTGCTTTTCCATGCCAAGCGTGGGTATGCATCATAAAATCAACACCATTGCCCATAACCGTTTTTAAAAGAACACAGACAGGTTTTCCTTTTCCTGTTTTTGATTTGGCAATCGCAATTCCTTTTAAGATGGCTTCTATATTGTTGCCTTTTTCGATTTCTACAACCGTCCATCCAAAGGCTTCGAATTTTTCTTTTATACTGCCCATTGGCAATACGTCATCTGTTGATCCATCAATCTGCTGTCCGTTAAGATCAATCGTAGAAATGAGGTTATCCACCTTATTTCCTGCGGCATACATGATCGCTTCCCAATTTTGTCCTTCTTGAAGTTCACCATCACCATGCAAGCTGTAGATCAAATGAGAGTCGTTGTTCAGTTTTTTTGCTTGTGCAGCACCGATGGCTACAGACATACCTTGGCCCAAAGAACCTGAAGCCACACGAATACCAGGTAAGCCTTCATGCGTGGTTGGGTGTCCTTGTAAGCGGGAATCAATCAATCGGAACGTGTTTAATTCCTCTACAGGAAAATAACCTGCTCTTGCCAATACGCTGTAAAATACAGGAGAGATGTGTCCGTTTGAAAGAAAGAACAGGTCTTCGCCCATGCCGTCCATATCAAAAGTGTCCTTTCTGTCCATGATCTCATTATAAAGCGCTACAAAAAACTCTGCGCAACCTAATGAGCCTCCTGGGTGTCCAGAATTCACCTTGTGTACCATACGGAGAATATCTCTACGTACCTGTGTTGTTAAATCTTCTAATTGTTGTGTGTTTGACATTTTCTAAAAGTTAGTTTTATGCTGCAAAAGTAGTCTTTTTAACCCCCGAAACAAAGTTCAAATTGGCGCACTTATTAACGAATGTTCCTGTTTTGCTAACAATTACGCATCTGATTTTAATAGGGCTTTTTTGGTTTGCCTTTAAGTCAAAATTTATGAACACGGTGGGAATTATTAATATGCAACAGATTTTTTAAAGTTTTCTTAAGAGGTCCGTATCTTAAGTGCGGCATTGTTTATCTTTGCCAACTATTTCCCCTTTTTAAGGGGCTTAGATATGCTACATCTCGGGATTGGCCGAGCTTGTTGATTACAATTTTTAAATATAATGACATCTTCCTTCAACTTGAAAATTTTCAATTTGAATTAAAAAAGATGTAGGTTTGCCACGTATGAAATTTGAATTAAAAGGAAAAGACCCTCAAAGTAAGGCGAGGGCAGGAAAACTTACTACAGACCACGGGGTTATTGAAACCCCTATTTTTATGCCAGTAGGTACGGTAGGCTCCGTAAAAGGGGTTCACCAAAGAGAACTTAAAAATGATATCAATGCAGATGTCATCTTAGGCAATACCTATCATTTGTATTTACGCCCCCAAACGAAAATTTTGGAACAGGCGGGAGGCTTGCATAAGTTCATCAATTGGGACCGTAATATTTTGACGGATTCCGGTGGCTATCAAGTCTATTCCTTATCTGCAAATAGAAAAATCAAGGAAGAGGGCGTCAAGTTTAAATCGCATATAGATGGCAGTTACCATACGTTTACGCCAGAAAATGTGATGGAAATCCAACGCATTATCGGTGCCGACATTATTATGGCATTTGATGAATGCACCCCGTATCCTTGCGATTATAATTATGCCAAAAGGTCCATGCACATGACCCACCGTTGGTTGGACCGATGCATCAACCATTTGGAGAAACTTCCGTTCAAATATGGTTACGAGCAAAGTTTTTTTCCTATCGTTCAAGGAAGCACCTATAAAGATTTACGTAAGCAATCTGCCGAATACATTGCCAATGCCGGAGCGGTAGGAAACGCTATTGGCGGACTGTCAGTAGGTGAGCCTGCAGATGAAATGTATGCGATGACCGAAGTGGTTTGCGAGATCCTTCCAGAGGACAAGCCGCGCTATTTAATGGGCGTGGGTACTCCAATCAATATTCTTGAAAACATTGCGTTAGGTGTTGATATGTTTGATTGTGTCATGCCAACCCGTAATGCCAGAAACGGCATGCTGTTTACGGCGCACGGCTCCATTAATATCAAGAATAAAAAATGGGAAGATGATTTTTCTCCTTTGGATGAGATGGCCATGACCTATGTTGATACAGAATATTCCAAAGCGTATTTACGTCATTTATTTAGTGTCAATGAGCGTTTAGCCATGCAGATTGCAACAATTCACAACCTCGGATTTTATATGTGGTTGGTCAGGGAAGCCAGAAAACATATCTTAGCAGGAGATTTTAGAGTCTGGAAGGATATGATGGTGAAGCAGATGGATAAACGGTTGTAAGTTCAGAGTTCAGAGTTCAAAATCAGGGATAGCAATTTAACACATAAAAAAATGTCTTTAGGAATAAAGAATAAGAATAAAAAATAAATAACAACAATAACCAATAGTAACAGACTTTGAAAATCCTTGATTGGTACATATTAAAACGTTATCTCTTCACATTTTTGATGATGTTACTGCTATTTATTCCTATCGGAATTACGGTGAATCTTGCGGAAAAAATCGGTAAGATTTTAGAGAATAAAGTACCGTTTGGAGAAGTAGCCTTATATTATCTCAATTTTACGATTTACTTTGCCAATTTATTATTTCCCATATTTTTATTTCTATCCGTTATTTGGTTTACCTCCAAACTGGCCAACAACACAGAAATTGTGGCTTTTTTAAGCTCAGGAGTATCTTTTTCGCGTTTTCTTAGACCTTATATTATTGGAGCAACCATCATTTCTATATTTGCCATGATCTTAGGGTTTTATTTAGCACCTATCGCAAGTCAAGGTTTTAACGAATTTTCTTATAAATATCTGAAAAGTGCCAGGCACCAGGAGCCAGGACAAAATATTTTCAGACAGATTAACGATACAGAGTTTATTTATGTGAGTAGTTTTGATAAAGTTCAAAAAACGGGCTACAACTTTACATTGGAGCATATTGAAAATAATGAGTTGACCTATAAGATTTTTGCAAATTCCATTCGCTATTCTGAGGTGGATAGCACGTATAAATTGTTCAACTATTTCAAACGGACCATAACGGATAATGGCGATATCATTGAAACAGAACGACGACTCGATACAGTACTTCCTTTTGATTTGGAAGATTTAATGCCTGTCAATTACATTGCAGAAACAAAACCCTATTCCGAATTGGTCGATTTTATTGATAAGGAGAAGGCTCGGGGCTCTTCGAATATTGGACGTTACGAAATCGTGAAATATAAGAAGTGGAGTTTACCTGTGTCCGTTTTTATTCTGACCATTATTGCTGTATCCGTATCTTCCATTAAGAGAAGAGGAGGTATGGGTTTCAATTTGGCATTTGGTATTACAACCGCCATGGTTTATGTGTTTTTTGATAAGGTTTTTGGTGTGCTTGCTGAACAATCTGATTTTTCGCCAATAATAGCCGCATGGCTTCCCAATTTGGTTTTTGGTATCTTAGCTATCTTTCTCCTCTATAATGCAAAACGCTAAGCTCAAAAATTATCTGCATCTTCATTTTTTAGTTTTTATTGCTGGCTTTACTGCTATTTTGGGTCAATTGATTACTATTGGATCTATTCCACTGGTGTGGTATCGGATGTTGATGGCGGGATTGCTTATGTTTCTATATATCAAGCTCACCAAAGTGAAATTAAAGATCGATAAGCGCACGATGCTCAAGTTTCTTGCAGCGGGCGTCATCGTCGCTTTGCATTGGATCACGTTCTTTGAAGCCATTAAGCAATCCAATATTTCCATCACCCTTGCCATGTTTTCTACAGGTGCCTTTTTTGCTTCTTTTATTGAACCTCTGTTTTATAAAAGACGCATAATTTGGTATGAAATTATTTTTGGAGTGATTGTCGTTATTGGCGTATTTCTCATCACTCACGGCGAATTAAGATATATCAATGGGATCATTCTTGGTGTTGTATCAGCTTTATTGTCTAGCCTGTTTGCAGTCATTAATGGTACCTTTATACAGAAACATTCGGCAACGGTCATCTCGTTTTATGAGTTTGCTAGTGGTGTCGTATTCTTAACACTTTTTATACTACTATTTAAAGGCGGATTTGATGCAAGATTTTTCACGCTTTCTGCTGCCGACTGGATTTTCCTTTTCATCTTGGCGTCTGTTTGTACGGCCTATGCCTTTATTGGGGCGGTTAAAGTCATGAAATTTATCAGTCCATACACTGTGGTGCTTTCTTATAATCTGGAACCTGTATATGGTATTGCTTTGGCCTTAATATTATTTCCCGAAACAGAAACTATGGGACCTCAATTTTATTACGGGGCTGGTTTGGTGTTGCTGTCTGTCGTAATGGATGCCGTGCTTAAGAATGTAAAATCCCATAGGGCAAAAAAACGAAGCAAATACAAAATCGATTAATTTATAAGAGTTGCTTTGATTATCCGTACCTTTGCAAGACCATCAAATAAATACCTATTTTTTCATATTGTAGTTTTATCTTAACGGAAAAAATTACGTAGGTTTGTAGGCTAACTAATAATTAAAACTTAAATTTCTATGGAGTATTTAGAATTTGAGCTTCCCATAAAAGAACTAGAGGATCAGTTGTCAAAATGCCGAGTGATTGGTGAAGAGAGCGATGTTGACGTGACTCAAACTTGTGAACAAATTGAGAAGAAGCTCATCGCTACAAAGAAAGATATCTATAAAAATCTAACCGCGTGGCAACGTGTTCAGTTATCGCGCCATCCAAATAGACCTTATACCTTAGATCATATCCGAGCCTTGTGTGGCGATTCTTTTTTGGAGTTGCACGGTGATAGAAATGTGAAAGATGATAAAGCCATGATTGGCGGTTTAGGCAAGATTGGCGATCAGTCCTATATGTTTATTGGGCAACAAAAAGGTTACAATACCAAAACCAGACAGTATCGTAATTTTGGGATGTCAAATCCTGAAGGCTATCGTAAAGCCTTGCGATTGATGAAATCTGCTGAGAAGTTTAAGCTACCAGTAGTAACTTTGATTGACACTCCCGGTGCATATCCTGGATTGGAAGCTGAAGAACGAGGACAGGGAGAAGCTATTGCAAGGAACATTTTAGAAATGACCCGTTTAAAAGTGCCTATTATCTGTGTGATAATTGGCGAAGGAGCCTCAGGTGGTGCTTTGGGCATTGGTGTTGGAGACCGCGTGCTGATGATGGAAAACACTTGGTATTCCGTGATATCTCCAGAATCTTGCTCGTCAATATTATGGCGCAGTTGGGAATATAAGGAACAAGCGGCAGAAGCATTAAAACTTACCGCTCCTGATATGAAAAAAATGAAATTGGTTGATGATATCATCAAAGAACCATTGGGTGGAGCACATACCAACCGCGAAGAAGCTTTTTTAGCAGTTAGGAAAGCAATCGAAAAATCTTTTGATGAGCTTAAAAACTTATCACCAAAAGAATTGGTACAAAAGCGTATGGATAAATATGCTGATATGGGGGTGTACAAATAACCATCCCTTAATACCCTTAACAAAAATTAAAACTGAAGTTAATGGCTTCGGTTTTTTTTGGCCTTATTAACAATATTATTAAGTTATCAACAGTTAGATTGTTGATGACCTGTTAAGATTGAAGTGCGATAAAATGGCTTCATTCTTTACAATTTATTTACTTTCGCATTCATGAAACAACCAAACCAAATACAAGGCTATAAAGTGGACAAAAGCACGATTATTAGCTTAGAAAAAGGAAAGATTCCGCCACAAGCTCTTGATTTAGAGGAAGTTGTTCTCGGGGCAATGATGATTGACAAAAAAGGGGTGGATGAAGTTATCGATATTCTGAGTCCTGATGCCTTCTATAAGGACGCCCATAAACACATCTTTGAGGCCATTTTCAAATTATTTGAAAATAGTGAACCTGTCGATTTATTAACCGTTTCTAGCCAACTCAAGAAGGATGCAAAGTTGGAATTGGTGGGTGGCGATTTTTATCTCATTTCTTTGACTCAACGGGTGTCTTCTTCGGCGCATATTGAGTTTCATGCACGTATTATTCTTCAGAAATTTATACAACGTAGTCTGATCAAAATTTCAAATGAAATTATTGAAGAAGCTTACGATGAAACTAAGGATGTTTTTGATTTGTTGGATCAAGCGGAGGCTAAGCTTTACGAAGTGACCCAAGGTAATATCAAGAAATCTACCGAAACTGCCCAAAGTTTGGTTATTCAAGCGAAAAAGAAAATTGAAGATATCTCCAATAAGGAAGGCTTGAGTGGAATTCCCTCTGGTTTTGATAAGTTGGATAAATTGACCTCAGGATGGCAAGAAAGTGATTTGATCATTGTGGCAGCACGTCCAGGGATGGGTAAAACCGCCCTGACCTTGTCTATGGCACGAAATATTGCGGTCAACCATAATATTCCAGTAGCATTTTTCTCTTTAGAGATGGCTTCAGTACAGTTGATTACACGTTTGATTTCTAGTGAAACAGGTTTGTCCTCAGAAAAACTGAGAACAGGCAAACTTGAGAAACATGAATGGGAACAATTAAATGTCAAGGTAAAAGCTTTGGAAAAAGCACCTTTGTTTATTGATGATACGCCTTCGCTTTCTATTTTTGATTTGCGTGCAAAAGCACGTCGTCTAGCGTCACAATACGGTATTAAAATGATCATTATCGATTATTTGCAGTTGATGACCGCTGGTGGAAGCCAGAAAGGAGGAAACAGGGAACAGGAGATTTCTACTATTTCACGTAACCTAAAGGCTCTGGCAAAAGAATTGAGCCTTCCCGTAATCGCCTTGTCGCAATTATCCCGTGCGGTAGAAACCCGTGGTGGCAGTAAAAGACCTCTTTTATCTGATTTGCGTGAATCTGGTGCGATTGAGCAGGATGCGGATATTGTATCGTTTATTTACAGACCAGAATATTATAAAATTGACGAGTGGGATGATGAAGAGCGTTCTCCTACAGAAGGTCAAGCGGAATTTATTGTTGCAAAACATAGAAATGGGGGCTTGGAGAATATCCGATTGAAATTTATTGGACATCTTGGTAAGTTCGACAATCTTGACGATTTTGATACACCTTTTGGCGAATTCCATTCCAAAATGAATGCTGCTGCCAATGACAATACGTTTAAATCCGGTAATTTCCCGTCGGCATCGGATGCTTTTGATCCTCCTTCAATCGACGATGATGAGGATAATGACGTGCCATTCTAAAATCTTAACTTTTTCTTTAATTTCTTATGCAGTTTAAGATTATCTTTGCAAGCTGTTAATTAGAGTATACCCATGGATAAAAGACGTACAACAAATTTATTATTGCTGGTCATTGTTGTGCCACTGGTTTTTTACTTGTTAAAAATCTTGTCGTTTATCTTTATTCCATTGGTTTTCTCCATGTTTATAGCGCTCTTATTTTTGCCCCTGATGCGTTGGTTGGGTAAAAAGGGGGTTCCAAAATTTCTCAGTATTATCATCGTGATCCTCCTTATTTTGTCGGGAATGGCAATTACGGCAGAACTGATCCATCTCTCCAGTAAACAGATCATGTCTTCTGACAGCACCTTTTTTGCCGAAGCAGAAATCAAGATTAGAGGCTTAAAAGACTCTTTGGAAGGGTTTTTTGGTGTCCAATTGGGAAAGAACGGTAGCATTATAGCACAATTGGCCGAGACTAAAAATATTGGATCTGTTGTGGGCTTCTTGGGCAGTTTTATTAGTATGGCGCTAACAACAGCGTTCTTTACGGTGCTTTGGCTTGCAGAGTCCATCAATGTTCAGAAATTGTTGCACGTTACCTTATTGAAACGCAAACATACCGCGGTCAAAACCTTCCTTAAAATTGAAAATGATTTGATCACGTTTATAAAGGTGAAATTTTTGGTGAGTTTAGGAACGGGAATCTTTACTGGTCTCGCATGTTTGTATTTTGATGTGAGCTTTCCAATTTTCTGGGGTCTTTTTGCGTTTGTGATCAATTTTGTACAGATGATTGGATCGTTTATAGCTGTGATCAGTTTGTCTATTTTTGCCTTTGTGGAGTTGGATCCATCAAGCACATTGTTTTTCTTTATTTTGGCGATCTCTTTGGTGCAGGTTATTTTTGGATCGATCTTAGAGCCGATTTTTATGGGAAAATCCTTTTCCATAAACATCATAGCTGTCCTGGTCATGCTTATGTTCTGGGGTTACATCTGGGGGATTGCGGGCATGATTATGTCTATCCCAATTACCGTATTCTTAAAAATTATCCTTGAACAATTCCCGAGCACGAAAATTGTTGCAAGCCTACTTTCTGGCAAGAACCAAGATTTATAAGAATGGAATTATCCAATATTTTCTTAAAGCATTTTAGGGACGCTTAATTTTTGTTTATCTTTCCATTGATGAGTTTGCTCCCAATTAAATGGAAGTACATAAATCATCACTAATCACTAGTTCACATCGAATTGTAACCTACAGTTATTTTGAAAAAAGCAGCTCTTATTCTATTTTTTGTTCTTACAAGTGTGCAATCTTTTGCGTCGTATATACTTATACCTATGGATGCTGAAGGTCAAAAGAACCATCTTAAAGCTTACGGAATGACCTATTGGACACTCGAAAAGCAATTGAAGGTAAAATGGTTGCTCAATTATAGAGGCGGTTCTTTTTTGTTGCCCGACATACCAGAAATTCAAAGAGAATGTCAGATTAGAGGCATTTCTTTTGAGGTGATGTCAGATGCAAAGACCGAAGAAATCTTGGAGTTCATTAGTAGTCCTTCACAAAACATGGAATCTGTGGTTCTTGAAAAAGCGCCTAAAATTGCCGTTTACTCCCCAAAAGGTAATCCGCCATGGGACGATGCAGTCACTTTGGTATTGACCTATGCTGAAATTCCTTATGAAACTATTTATGACGAAGAAGTATTAAACGATGGACTTGTGCTGTACGATTGGTTGCATCTCCACCATGAAGATTTTACAGGGCAGTACGGCAAGTTTTATAGGACCTATAAATCGGCAGCCTGGTATATTGAAGAAAAAAAGCAAGCTGAAGCATTGGCGGCCAAATTGGGATACGACAAAGTATCCGAACAAAAATTGGCGGTTGCCTTAAAAATCCGCGATTATGTAGTTGGTGGTGGATTTATGTTCGCCATGTGTAGTGCTACCGATAGTTTTGACATCGCATTGGCAGCAGAAGGTGTTGATATTTGTGAGCCAATGTTTGATGGTGATCCTAGTGAACCGAACTATCAAAGTAAAATTGATTATAGTAAGACCTTCGCATTTAAGGATTTTATTTTGGAAAGAAATCCTAATATCTATGAGTTTTCGTCCATTGATATGACCTCTAAACGCCAGATTCCTATGTTGACGGATTACTTTACTCTCATGGATTTTTCTGCTAAATGGGATCCTATTCCTACCATGCTTTGCCAAAACCATACAGCTTTGGTAAAAGGATTTATGGGGCAGACCACATCATTTACGAGAGAAGAAATCAAATCCAACGTCCTTATTATGGGTGAAAACAAAACTAATGGCGAAGCAAAATACATCCATGGCATTAAAGGGAAAGGCTTTTTTACATTTTATGGTGGTCACGACCCTGAAGATTATACCCATAAAGTTGGTGACCCAAAGACAGAACTGGAACTGCATCCTACATCTCCAGGATACCGTTTGATTTTAAATAATGTCTTGTTTCCCGCGGCTAAAAAGAAGAAACAGAAAACCTAATCTTAAGTAATACTGAAATTCCTGCGAAGGCATGAATCTAAAGCTCCTGTTTTTTTATTTTTGTATCCAGAAATGTAAAATGAAACCTACCTTCTTACGGTTTTACTTCGATATTGTCTGATTAAAACCATTTCTTATGGATTTCACTGCAATAATTCTCACATTTGCAGCGCCTATTGTTGTCAAATGAGCGCTTATAGAACCGTAATATTTCTTACTTTTAAATAAAAATTTAAATTATGTCCACTAAAGCGACTATTCTTACTAAAATTCAAATCCTCATTTCCAACAGTTTCAAGACACCCGAAGAAGCTTTTGCGTTTTTTGATAACGATAAAGACGGTAAACTCTCTAAAAAGGAAATCGCCGAGCTCCTTAAGAAAGCAGAAATTAGTGGACTGATAAGAGGTTTGGTGACCAGCAAACTTATTGAAGGTTATGATAAGGATGGCGATGGATTGGTTGATTGGAAAGAATTTAAAGCAGCCATTGATGAAATTAAGGAATAGTTATAAACACCTCGATGAATGCTATATTACATTAAACAATTTTTCAAACTATTTTTCTCAGCCGTTTTATATTGGTCATTTGCATTTTGTTTTTTTATCCTCATTAGATATTTGGGCAGAGAGCAGGAGCAGGTAGATGCTATACAAGCCAGTAAGGTATATCCGGTTTCTGAATATCTTTTATTTGGGGTCGTTTTAGGTGTCATGGTGGCCATTGTTTATACGATTGTAGAATATGTTTTCGATAAATTTCTATCTAAAGCTTTAAATCTTGGCTTGATCCTTCTTATCAAATCGATTATTTATCTGATATTTCTGATCTTCTCTTTGAGTATTATGGCCTTTTTAGCAGAAGATTATCTAAATATCAATTTTCCAAACCACAGGGGATGGTGGATTTCCAATAAAATATTTTGGATGGTCACCGCTTATTTCATCATTTGTTCTCTGCTATTTTCATTTATAAGATTGGCCAATGATAAGTTTGGAAAGGGCATCATCTTTAAAATGCTAATAGGTAGGTATAGAAATCCGCGAGAAGTGGACCGGATATTTATGTTTTTAGATTTAAAATCTTCCACAGCCCACGCCGAGGAGTTGGGGCATTTAAAATACAGCCAACTTATTCAGGATTGTTTCTTTTATCTCAATAAGATAATCAATAAATATGATGCTAATGTCTATCAATATGTGGGTGATGAAGCAGTATTGAGTTGGATCCCTAAGAGGGGAATTAGAAGATTAAATTGTATCAATCTGTTTTTTGATTTTGAAAGAAAGTTGAAAAGACACTCCAAGTATTACCAAAAAAAATATGGGGTGCAACCAGAGTTTAAAGCTGGACTGCATACAGGTAAAATCATTATTGCTGAAGTTGGAACCGTGAAAAAGGAACTGGCCTATCATGGTGATGTCATTAATTCTACATCTCGCATACAGGAAAAATGCAACGAGTACAATGAATCCTTGCTCATCTCAGATGATTTATTACAAAAGCTTAAACTGACCAATCGGTATGAAGCCATATCCATGGGAGATGAATTGTTGGAGGGTAAAACAGAAGAACTTAAGATTTATGCTATCCATAAACGATAGTTTTTGAGAATTTAAAGAAAGACAATCAGAAAAATGCAAATATTTGAAACCAAAAGGCTATTGG
This sequence comes from Gelidibacter pelagius, assembly GCF_017581925.1. Lineage (GTDB taxonomy): Bacteria > Bacteroidota > Bacteroidia > Flavobacteriales > Flavobacteriaceae > Gelidibacter > Gelidibacter pelagius. Next base: position 52,032 of record NZ_JAGEVG010000023.1, read on the forward strand.
TAAGGAGTTTAAAAAGTAGAGACAAAAAGAACTTTATTGAATTACTTTCTGACCCCAAAATCATAGACCCCATTCCACAATCAAGATTTTCTGAAACTCAGATATTAGATAAGTTTTCTGAGAATCTGAATTTAAAACTGAGTGATTTGCATAGAGAGCGATACACTTGTGGGATTTTTGAAAAAGAAAATCCTGAAATGATTGGGCTCTGTCTGTTTTTAACCAATGATGAAAATGATAAAGAGTTAGGCTATCGTTTTAGATCAAATTATTGGGGAAAAGGATACGGAACAGAAGTGACTTTAGGAATGATAGATCATTATTTTAATACGTTGAATGCCGAAAAGGTCGCAGCCGATGTCAATATAGAAAATATTGGTTCGTCAAAAATCTTGGAAAAGTTTATGAAACCTGTGAAGGAGTTCTTTAACCATGAACGTAATTGTAAGGTGAGACGATATATCATTGAAAAAAACGATTGGGTACAATAGAGTCGGTAATCTTTGGTTTGTAATGTTCCAAATTGACAATCCAGAAAGAAATAAGGAGTGTGTACTCATGGCAATTTCAATCTTTATTTGCTATAGAACTAGTCGTTTTAAACAGTGTAGTAGTTATTGGATGTATATAATCGGTAGCTTTTAGCTTTGTCCTCTTATGATCATTCACAATACCGATGAAGAAGAACCCCTAAACCATGACAAGGACTTTATTTATGTCTTGGCTCTTCGTCATCCCATATCATCGATGATTGCACAGATATCCTTTTAGACATACTAGCACGGATTTTCTGCAAAGTCAAAAAAAAAAATCCGATTCAATTAAGAATCGGATTTTTTATAAGCGAAATGTGTTTGTTATTTTGGCGAAACGCCTATTTTTTGATTTTTTTGGCAATGGCTTCAAAAGCATCTGGATGGTTCATCGCTAAATCTGCAAGGACCTTACGGTTCAATTCGATATTGTTAGCTTTGATTGCACCCATAAATTTTGAATAAGACATTCCGTGTAATCTGGCTGCTGCGTTAATACGCGTAATCCATAATGAACGGAAATTTCTTTTCTTTACCCTACGGTCTCTGTACGAATATAACATCGCTTTGTCAACCGCATTTTTGGCTACTGTCCAAACGTTTTTACGTCTTCCAAAGTATCCTTTTGCTTGTTTAAGAACCTTTTTTCTTCTGGCTCTTTTTGCTACTGAATTTACTGATCTTGGCATTTCTTAATTGTTTTTTTGTAGTAGGCGGTCTATTACTGACACTTTGTCTTGTTAACTTCGCAAATCGAAAATCTGCAATCGTTAATCATTGAGCCTAACTCCAGGGTTTATAATTTGTGTTAACCGATTAAAATCGTATTACTTTAAACGTAACATGATTTTAACATTGTTCATATCGGCCTCGTGAACTAAAGTCATTTTAGTCAAGGCTTTCTTACGCTTTTTAGATTTTTTTGTCAAGATATGACTCTTAAAAGCGTGCTTTCTTTTAATCTTCCCAGTGCCCGTTACTTTAAAACGTTTCTTAGCACTAGATACTGTTTTCATTTTCGGCATTTTCTCCTAAATTTTAATTTACTATTCGCTTATTATCTTCATACACCTTCTTAAAGGCGTAGTGTTTATTAATTATATTTCGGTAGCTAAGCTTGGTAACTTAGTCCGCCGAAGCTATTTCTTTTTAGGTGCGATGAACATTGTCATACGCTTTCCTTCCAGTCTTGGCATTTGTTCAACCTTACCATATTCTTCAAGATCTTGGGCTAATTTCAATAATAAAATTTGTCCCTGTTCTTTAAACACGATCGAACGTCCTTTAAAAAATACAAATGCTTTTAGCTTTGCACCTTCCTTCAGGAATTTTTCTGCGTGTTTCTTTTTGAATTCGTAATCGTGATCATCTGTTTGAGGACCAAAACGGATTTCTTTAACAATAACCTTGGTCGCTTTTGACTTCAGTGACTTGTCGCGTTTCTTTTGTTCATAAAGAAACTTTTTGTAATCCATCACCTTACAAACGGGCGGATCAGCTTTTGGCGATATCTCAACCAAATCTACACCCTGTTCTTCAGCAATGGCTAAAGCTTGTTTAGTGGTGTATACCCCGGTTTCAACATTATCTCCTACAAGTCTTACGTTTTCGGCTCTAATGCTTCTGTTAATTTTATGTTGCTCCTCTTTTTCAGTTCTTCTGAAGCTACCTCTGTTTCTACGAATTGCTATGGCTTATATATTTTTAGTTAAACTTAATTTTTCTATTTAAAGGTTTTTAAAGTCTTTTTTACTTCTTTTTCAACAACCTCCGCGAAGTCTACTGCACTAATCATGCCTAAATCTTCTCCGCCATGTTGTCGTACCGAAATCATGTTTTTACTCTCTTCTTGCTCACCAACGATAATCATGTATGGGATTTTGGCCATTTCCGCTTCACGGATCTTCTTGCCAATTGTCTCGTTTCTATTATCTGCGAGGGCGCGAATTTCGTTATTTTCTAGCACATTTAAAACTTTTTCAGCGTATTTTTCATATTTTTCACTAATTGATAACACTATTGCCTGAGTTGGCATTAACCAAAGAGGGAAATTTCCGCCAGTGTGCTCTAATAAAATGGCTACAAAACGCTCCATGCTTCCAAAGGGTGCACGATGGATCATAACAGGCCTGTGCAACTCATTGTCACTGCCTTTATAAGTAAGGTCAAATCGTTCCGGTAAATTATAGTCGACTTGAATCGTACCTAATTGCCAGTTTCTTCCCAAAGCATCTTTCACCATAAAATCTAACTTAGGACCGTAAAAAGCGGCTTCGCCAGTTTCTACCACATAGTCCAAGCCTTTATCGATGGCAGCGTTAAGGATGGCAGCTTCAGCTTTCTCCCAGTTTTCGTCACTCCCTATATATTTTTCTGGAGTATTAGGGTCTCTTAATGATACTTGCGCCTTAAAATTTTCAAATCCTAAAGAGCCAAACACATAAAGCACCAGGTCAATAACATCCTTAAACTCTTTATCCAATTGATCAGGTGTACAGAAAATATGCGCATCATCTTGTGTAAAGCCTCTTACACGAGTCAAACCGTGAAGTTCGCCGCTCTGCTCATAACGATATACAGTTCCGAACTCCGCATAACGAATCGGAAGCTCTTTGTACGAAAATGGTTTGGCATTATAAATCTCACAGTGGTGAGGGCAATTCATTGGTTTCAATAAAAACTCTTCACCTTCGTTGGGGGTGAGGATGGGCTGAAAGCTATCAGCGCCATATTTTTCATAATGTCCAGAAGTGACATACAGTTCTTTCTGTCCAATATGAGGAGTGACCACCATTTGATACCCCGCTTTCTTCTGTGCTTTCTTTAAAAAATCCTCAAGGCGCTCACGTAAAGCCGCGCCTTTTGGCAACCACAAAGGTAAACCTTGGCCCACTTTAGCTGAGAAGGTAAACAATTCTAGCTCCCTGCCCAATTTTCTGTGATCGCGTTTTTTTGCTTCCTCAAGTAAATGAAGGTATTCGGTCAGATCCTTTTGTTTTGGAAATGAAATCCCGTAAACTCGCGTTAATTGCTTGTTTTTCTCATCACCTCTCCAATAAGCACCAGCCACTGACATAACTTTGACCGCTTTGATAATGGATGTATTCGGAATGTGTCCACCTCTACATAAATCGGTAAAGGTTGAATGATCGCAAAATGTAATTGTGCCATCTTCCAGATTTTCAATCAGTTCTACTTTGTATTCATTGTCTTGAGACTTATATAAGGATAAGGCATCAGCTTTTGAGACAGATCGGAGACTAAAGTCGTATTTCCCTCTGGCAATTTCCAGCATCTTATCTTCGATAGTCTTAAAGTCTTTGTCAGAAATTGTTTGATCTCCTAAATCCACATCATAGTAAAAGCCATTCTCTATAGCTGGACCAATAGAAAGCTTGACGCCAGGATATAACTCTTCAAGTGCCTGAGCCAAAATGTGGGCGGATGAATGCCAAAAGGCTTTTTTTCCTTCTTTGTCATTCCAGGTATACAATACCAATGCGCCATCTGTGGTTAATGGGGTGTGTGTTTCTACAGTAGTCCCATTGAAACTTGCAGAAATAACATTTCTTGCGAACCCTTCACTTATACTTTTGGCAACATCCATTGGTGTTGCATTATTCTCAAACGACTTAACAGTTCCGTCTGGTAGCGTTATATCAATCATATATCTCTCTTACTAATTTAGGATGACAAAGATAACATGTTAAATACTTTCATACAATATATATATAGGTATAAATAATATCGGTAATAAAACGGTGGTAGAGTAGGAGTGTTTGATGCCATTGTTGATTTGTTTCCTCATTATATATAGGAGTGTGTTGAGGAATTTTATAATATCAAGTATGCTCTCCTATATATAGGAGTGCTGATTTGTTTCGATTTGGGCGTTTGTTCTGCCGAAGGGGCAGCCCACCGCGCTCTCGCCCCTCACTTTTTCCGGCCGCTGTGGCGTCCGCAAAAGAGTCCGGGCAAGGGCTCCATCGCTAACGCGGGGCCTGTCCACGCCGCCCTGACCATAAACCACTGTGTTTTCGGCCGCCTAAGGGGTTCATTTCCAGCGGGAAGAAAAATAGTTCAAAAAAAGTCTTATTTTATTTTGCCGGTAAAGGAAAAAGGGTTGTATATTTGCACCCCGCAAA
>NZ_JAGEVG010000024.1 GCF_017581925.1 Gelidibacter pelagius
CTCTTTTATCTTTATTCTTTTCTCCTGCTTCTTGGCTCCTGGCTCCTTGCTCTTTATTCTTTTCTCCCGTTTCTATTTTCTATTCTCTTTTATCTTTATTCTTTTCTCTTGCTTCTTGGCTCCTGGCTCCTGACAGTGTGTAGACAGGTAGAAGTTGAGGAGTTTAATAAGAACCTAATGAGATTATAATGAACTCTTCTGAAAAGTAAATTGAAAATATCGCAATTAAAATAATTGATTTTTTATATTTGCACCGCTAAAGTTCTTTTGGATTTAGTTTTGTTTACCAGACATAACGCAGAACGCTAAGCAATTGCTTGACATTCAAATCCATTAATTATTATGTAATGCGCACGTGGCGGAATTGGTAGACGTGCCAGCTTGAGGGGCTGGTGACCATTAGGTCGTGGAAGTTCGAGTCTTCTCGTGCGCACTATTTGCAAATCATTGCTTCAGAATGGAAGCTTCTCCGACAAATCCGTGCTTTCTAAAGCGCGGTCTATCTAAAGAATCAGATGGAGTATGATCTAAATAAGGATAAGCGTTTTTTAAATCTAAAGTGACAACTGAATCACCAACCGCTTTTTCAATGCATTCCAATATTATTTCCTTTTAAAACACATGCCTTTTTACAACATGTCATAAAATAGTTTAATTTTGTTTTATACTTTTCAAAAAAGAATGAACAACATCAAAACGATTTTCAGTATTAAGGACTTAGAAAACCTTACGGGAATAAAAGCGCATACCATCCGGATTTGGGAAAAACGTTATGATCTGCTCGAACCCGAACGCACGGACACCAATATTAGATTTTATAATTTAGGTCATCTTCAAAAATTGTTGAACATTAGTTTTTTGAACAATAATGGGCTGAAGATCTCAAAAATAGCATCTTTAAAAACTTCTGAAATACATGACCAAGTCAGAGCATTAGCGGGCAAAGGCCAAGTGAAAAATCATGCCATAAATACGCTAAAATTAGCGATGTTGGATTTTGATCAGGAACTTTTTTATGAAACCTATAATGGACTCATTAAAAACAAATCGTTCCGAGACCTGTTTTACGAGGTGTTTATACCTTTCCTTTCTGAAATTGGCATGCTATGGCAAACAGACACCATCACTCCTGCCCATGAGCATTTTATTTCGGCGCTCATCAAACAGAAGCTATTGGTAAATACGGAGCTTCTTCAGGCCAAAAACAAAATAGAGCACAACAATGCCTACGTTCTTTTTCTCCCGGATAATGAAATCCATGAGATTGGTCTCATGTTTGTAAATTATGAGCTTGTGGCAAAGGGACAGCGCGCAATTTTTCTGGGTTCCAGTGTTCCAATCGTGAGCCTAACTGATGTACTGGCCTATTATAAACAGGTGACGTTCATTTCCTATTTTACAGTCAACCCTCCAAAAGCGGAACTCTCCAACTATCTTGCCGATTTTAATGCACAGCTTCTAAAAGATAATAACCATGAATTATGGATTCTTGGTCAGATGACACAACACATTGACACTAAGGGTTTACCAAAGAATATTAAAACTTTTAAAACAATAGACAGTTTAATTGCGACGATTTAATGCCTTAGAATTGTTTTTTGTTTAACTTTTATTTACTTTTGTTAAACAATGAGATTAAATATAGCCATCATCGGTTCTGGATTTTCTGCATTATCTGCAGCATGCTACCTTGCAAAAGAGGGTCATGAAGTTACCATTTTTGAAAAAAACAAGACCATCGGAGGTAGGGCAAGACAGCTCAAGAAAGAGGGATTTACCTTTGATATTGGCCCCACCTGGTATTGGATGCCCGATGTCTTTGAACGTTTTTTTGCCGATTTTGGAAAACAACCTTCAGATTATTATCAACTAGAAAAACTGAATCCAGCCTACAGCGTTTATTTTGGAAAGGACGATTTTATTACCATTGAAGACACTTTGGGGAAAATTTGCGACACCTTTGAAAAAGAAGAACCCGGAAGTTCCCAAAAACTTAAAAAATTCATTGCCAACGCCCAACACAATTATGACGTAGCCATTAAGGATTTAGTGTACCGACCAGGAGTGACTCCTTTTGAGTTGATGACTCCTGTGACCATTAAAAAATTGGATCAATTTTTTAGCACCATAAAAAAGGACGTCCGTAAGGAGTTTAAAAATGATCGCCTTGCCAAAATCCTGGAATTTCCAGTACTATTTCTCGGTGCAAAACCTGACAACACCCCATCATTTTATAGTTTTATGAATTATGCCGATTTTGGAATTGGCACTTTTCATCCAAAAAAAGGGATGTATGAAGTCATTTTAGCCATGGAACAACTCGCCAAAAGCTTGGGAGTGACCATTAAAACGGAGAATTCGGTCGAGAAAATTTTGGTTTCGGATAGTGAAGCAACCAGCATCATTTCCAATGGTGAAGTCTATAATTGTGATATTGTTTTGAGCGGCGCCGATTACCATCATGCAGAAACTTTATTGGATAAAAAATACCGCCAATATTCCGAAGCGTATTGGGAAAAGAAGACTTTTGCGCCTTCCTCCCTCCTATTTTATGTGGCCTTTGATAAAAAAATAAAAAACGTCAACCATCATACGTTGTTTTTTGATGTTGATTTTGAAGCGCACGCCAAAGAGATCTATGACACCCCAAAATGGCCAGAAAATCCATTATTTTATGCAAGTTTTCCATCTTTAACCGATAAGAGCGTGGCGCCCCAAGGTCAGGAAGCAGGTATATTTTTAATTCCGTTGGCACCTGGTTTAGAAGATACAGTCGAATTAAGGTCTGTTTATTTTGACAAAATAATACAGCGTTTTGAAAATTTAACCTCGCAAAGTGTAAAAAATAACATTATATTTAAAGAGTCTTTTTGTGTTAATGACTTTATAGAGGACTATAACTCTTATAAAGGTAATGCCTACGGAATGGCAAATACACTGTTGCAAACCGCCTTTTTAAGACCCAAACTAAAAAGTAAAAAAGTAAAGAATTTATATTTTACAGGCCAACTTACAGTTCCTGGTCCTGGAGTACCGCCATCATTGATTTCCGGAAAGTTGGTTGCTGAACTCATCAAAAAACATCATACACTGAAAGCTCATGAAAGCGCTATTTGACTTCGTCTCACATCAATGTAGTAAGGCAGTTACCAACTCGTACAGCACGTCATTTTCTTTGGCCACCAAAATGTTGGCACAAAGTATCAGACAGGATATTTATAATATCTACGGATTTGTGCGCTTTGCCGATGAGATCGTCGATTCTTTCCACGATTATGATAAAGAGGCGCTTTTCGACCGTTTTGAGGAAGATCTGGAACTCGCCCTTTTGCATAAAATCAGTTTGAATCCCATTTTGAATGCCTTTCAGGAAACGTATCACAAATACAATATTGACAAGGATTTGGTGGTTTCTTTTATGAAAAGCATGCGATTGGATTTGCACAAAAGTGATTACTTGACGGAAGCAGAATATAAAATGTATATTTATGGCTCTGCCGATGTGGTCGGGCTCATGTGTTTAATGGTGTTTGTGAAAGGTGACAGAAAAAAGTATGAACATTTGAAAGAAAGTGCCATGAGTTTAGGTTCAGCATTTCAAAAAGTGAATTTTTTAAGGGACTTAAAAGCCGATTATGAGGATTTGAGCCGGACATACTTCCCCAACACCAATTTGAATCACTTAGATGAAGGTTCCAAACAACGGATAATCAAGGATATCGAGAATGATTTTACTTTAGGTTTTCAAGGTATAAAGGAACTTCCCATTGAGGCGAAATTTGGTGTTTTCATGGCCTATCGCTACTACTACCAACTCCTTAAAAAGTTGAAGAGCACCCCTGCATTGGAAATAAAGTCCACTCGCATCCGCGTACCCAACTATAAGAAGTTTGAACTTTTGACCAGAAGTTACGTCAAGTATCAACTCAATTTAATGTAAATTTGATCATGCAAACATTTTATTGGATCCTTATATTTTTTGGCACATTTGCCATGATGGAGTTTAATGCGTGGTTTACTCACAAGTACATTATGCATGGTTTTCTATGGAGCCTTCATAAAGACCATCACAAAAAAGACCATAAAAGCTGGTTTGAACGCAATGATGCCTTCTTCATCTTTTATGCCGTGGTGAGCATGACCTTGTTTTATCTTTGGAGTTATGAAGATCTTTGGTACTGCCTTCCGCTTGCACTCGGCATTTTAGCTTACGGAATTGCCTATTTTACCGTTCATGACATTTTCATACATCAACGCTTTAAAATCTTTAGAAACGCCAATAACAGGTATGCTAAAGGGGTAAGACGCGCCCACAAAATGCATCACAAGCATTTGGGAAAAGAAGATGGCGAATGTTTTGGGATGCTTATCGTTCCTTTTAAATACTTCAAAAAATAATCGATAGGTCAGACATGCAAGACGATAACCATTTTGATTATCTCATTATTGGAAATGGTCTTGCCGGGTTGCAATTAGCCTTGGAACTGTCAAAAGATCCATTTTTCAAGACCTACACCATCGGTCTTATTGATCCCTCCAATAAATCTGAAAACGATAAAACCTGGAGTTTTTGGGAACAGGGTCAGGGAAAATTTGACGCGATTGTAGAAAAGGTTTGGCACACTGCGAAATTCGAATCTGCTGAAGTTTCATTAACCCTGCCTCTCAAAGAATACGATTACAAAACCATCAGATCCATTGAATTTTACAATTGGGCAAAAAAGGAACTATCAGCAAAAGACAATTTCAAATTCATTTTAGATACTGTTCAAAACATTGAAGAAGCTGATGGCATCAAAGTCGTTGGCGACCACCAAAGCTATTCGGCAAACCATGTGTTTGACAGCAGAGTTCCCAAGGAATTTTACGCGAAGGAATCACATTACACCTTAATCCATCAGCATTTTAAAGGATGGATCATCGAAACTGAATCGGCTTGCTTTCAACCGGAAGCTTTTACGATGATGGATTACAGATTTCAATATAAAGATTCCACAAGTTTTATCTATGTCTTGCCATTTTCCGAAACCAAGGCCTTGGTAGAATATACCTTTTTCACACCATTTCTGGTTGAAACTGAGGTTTATGAGGAGGCACTAAAAAACTATCTCAAAACCGAATACCAACTAAGCAATTTTCAAATTCTGGAAACTGAAGTTGGCAATATTCCGATGACCGATTTCCCATTTTGGAACTATCACACAGAAAATATTACTAAAATTGGTACTGGAGGCGGTTGGGTCAAAGGCTCAACGGGCTATTCTTTTAAGCATACCGAAAAGCATGTTGCCAAAATTATAGAGAACATCAAAGCAAAGAAAAGTCCCTCCCATCAATTATTCAAAAAGAAATTCAAGTTTTACGATAAGATCTTTCTAAAAGTACTCCACGATGAAAACGAAAAAGGCGTGTGGATTTTCGAAAGCTTCTATTCCAAAAATTCCATAAGGACTATGTTTCGGTTTTTAGATGAGGAGACCACCTTTTCGGAAGACCTCGGCATTATGAAATCGCTTTTTTCAATGGCTTTCATAAAGGCTTTCTTTAAGGTATTATTCAAGTCGTAAAAGATCATCCAATAATTTCCTTACACTCTTACTGTTCCAATCGGCCGCACCCGTCTTATCAATAACGATATTCCCTTGTTGATCCAAAACAAAAGTCCGCGGAATGGAAGACGTTTCCAATTGCTCAGGATTTGCAGTCAAAGAAGCATGCACTAAAAACTCGTAGTCATTCTTTTTCTTGAATTTGGAAATGACCTCTTGCGTTTCATTTGAAACAAAAAGAAAATCGACATCGTCCTTATAGTCTTGATATAATTTTTCCATACTTGGCATTTCAGCAATACATGGCGGACACCAAGTCGCCCAGAAATTGATAAAAACCACCTTTCCTCTGGCGTCATTAAAGTTATAGGCCAAACCATTCTCATCTACAAGTTGCCAGTTATAATCGGTCAGAACAACACGATCCTCTTCGTCAATCACCGACGGACTGAACATAGCCAAACCCTTTTGTAAAAAAACTTGAATCGGCTGTCGTGTTTGCGGGATAACGATCAGCAAAATAATCACAAGAAAAATAATATTACTACGTTGACTTTTTGATATTTTCATTGCCATAAATTAAAAACTCCCAATATTCATCGGGAGTTTTATAATTAATAATACGATTATCTACTTAAGAAGCACTTTCCTTTTTAATCAAGTTCAATGCAGAACCTTCATTGTACCAATCAATTTGTTGTTGATTGTACGTATGGTTCACTTTGATAACGTCCTTACTGCCATCGGCATGAACGAACTCTATATGAAGTGGTTTGTCCGGCGCAAATTGATCTAAGTCCAAGAAATTGATGGTATCATCTTCCTGAATCAAATCGTAATCACTTTCATTATCGAAAGTCAAGCCCAACATCCCTTGTTTTTTAAGGTTTGTTTCATGGATACGTGCAAAAGACTTCACCAATACCGCCGCAACACCCAAGTGTCTTGGCTCCATGGCCGCATGCTCACGAGAAGAACCTTCACCGTAGTTATGGTCGCCCACAACAATCGTATGGATACCTTTTGCTTTATAATCTCTTGCTACATCAGGAACACCGCCAAACTCACCAGTCAATTGGTTTTTAATAAAGTTTGTTTTCTTTCCAAAAGCATTTACGGCTCCAATAAGCATATTGTTGGAAATATTATCCAAATGCCCTCTGTAACGCAACCATGGTCCAGCCATTGAAATATGGTCTGTGGTACATTTTCCAAAAGCTTTGATCAATAGTTTTGCACCAGTAATTTTATTTCCTAAAGGTGTAAAAGGTTCTAATAATTGCAAACGCTCTGAGGTTGGACTAACCGATACATCCACTTTACTTCCGTCTTCAACCGGCTCTATATATCCTGCATCTTCTACATCAAAACCTCTTGGTGGCAATTCAATACCTTGTGGTGGATCCAATCGCACTTCTTCTCCATCTTCATTGATCAAGACATCATTCATCGGATCGAAATCCAAACGTCCCGAAATAGCAATTGCAGCCACCATTTCTGGAGATCCCACAAAGGCGTGTGTATTAGGATTGCCATCAGCACGTTTAGAAAAGTTACGGTTGAACGAATGTACAATCGTATTTTTCTCATCCCCTTTTAAATCACTTCTATCCCACTGCCCAATACAAGGCCCACAAGCATTCGTAAAAATAGTGGCATCTAAATCTTCAAATATTTTTAAAATACCGTCACGTTCTGCGGTGAAACGGATCTGTTCAGAACCCGGATTGATCCCAAAGTCTGATTTTGCTTTTATATTTTTATCTACGGCCTGTTTCGCAATGGAAGCAGCACGTGTCAAATCTTCATAAGACGAGTTGGTACATGAGCCGATCAAGCCCCACTCAACTTTAATTGGCCATCCTTTTTCTTTGGCAAGTTTACCAAGCTGTCCAACTGGCGTAGCCAAATCTGGCGTAAACGGTCCGTTTAAGTGTGGACGTAAGGTATCTAAGTTAATTTCAATAACTTGATCAAAATAGGACTCAGGATCTTCATAAACCTCAGGATCACCGGTCAAATACTCACGGATTTTATTAGCTTCATCAGCTACTTCATTACGGTCTGTCGCTCTTAAGAAACGCTCCATAGAATCGTCGTAACCAAATGTAGATGTCGTCGCGCCAATTTCGGCACCCATATTACAAATGGTTCCTTTTCCTGTACAGGATAGGTTCTTTGCACCAGGTCCAAAATATTCAACAATGGCTCCGGTACCACCTTTCACGGTCAAAATACCAGCCACTTTTAAGATCACGTCTTTAGAAGCAGTCCATCCGTTCAAATTTCCTGTCAATTTCACGCCAATCAGCTTAGGAAATCTCAATTCCCACGCCATCCCGGCCATCACGTCAACAGCATCTGCACCTCCAACACCAATAGCTACCATTCCCAATCCACCTGCGTTCACAGTATGCGAATCGGTTCCGATCATCATTCCGCCTGGAAATGCATAATTTTCTAAAACAACTTGGTGGATAATACCTGCACCTGGTTTCCAGAAGCCGATACCATATTTATTAGATACTGACGCTAAAAAATCAAAAACTTCACTGCTCGTTTCATTTGCCCGTTTTAAATCTGGCGCTGCACCTTGCTTTGCTTGAATCAAGTGGTCACAATGTGTTGTTGTAGGAACTGCAACTTTAGGTTTTCCTGCTTGCATAAACTGCAACAGTGCCATTTGTGCCGTAGCATCCTGCAACGCAATCCTGTCCGGAGCAAAGTCTACATAGTCTTTACCTCTTGTAAAAGCGGTGGTTGGATTCCCATCCCAAAGGTGGGCGTATAAAATCTTTTCAGATAAAGTTAAAGGTTTACCAACAATCTGACGTGCTTTGTCCACACGTTCAGGCATAGTTTTGTAAACTTTTTTAATCATGTCAATATCAAATGCCATAGAGTATATTTTAAGGTTGATGTTTATTTTATGTTCCGAGGACTCGGAGTGTGCAAATTTACGAAATTTAAGAGACTTTTAAAAATCTGTAAGGAAATCAAACAAACATTAAACATTCATCAATAAATAGCAAATAAAAGGCTGCGAAATAGTGACTTTGACAAAATAGATGCTGATAAAATATTGAATTAACAATTTATCTGATCAGTGAATCTTTTCAAAATGAAAATTGAAGGTATTTTATCGCAACTTTCTGTCACGGTAATTTAAAATTGGCTTCTCAAAATAGGTATAAACCAAATTCGAAATACTCAGTGTTAACAGCAAATAAATCGTACACAAACCAATTTTCATCATTAGGGAGGCTGAGTTAAGATCAACAAAATAATAGAAGCACAACAAAATGGCGGAAAAATTCACAAGATAAATGGCATAAGATCGGGTGCTAACAAAATATATGAGTCCGTTAAAAGTTCCACTGCGTTTCATCCCGATAGCATAAGGAAATAATAACCCACAGCTCATCGAGATCAGAGGAAGGTACATAAAGACAAAGAAATACAGATGGGTTTCCGGTTGTATGTTCGCAATATAAATCAAGAGATGGGTTGCGGCGAAAACGCTACCACCCAGAAGCAAAAACCCCAGTTTAAACCTTTGAAAAAAGTCCGGCCAATGTCGCATCAAATACACCAGCAAAAACCCGATATATATAGCATCCAATCTATAAATCACCACTTTCCTGAACATGGAACTCCAATTCTTCTGACTTAGCGAGTCGGTATTCATATAGAATTGGATCTTCAACAAAAACCCCATCAAAATAACCGCCAAAGTGGCCCATAAAAAAACAGAGTTCTCTCGGTCTTTAAAAACAAAGAATCCGCAGAAGAGAAGAAAGGGCAAAATTAAATACGCATATTCTTCAATTGACAAACTCCAAGACTCTGTAAAAAACTCGGACTGAGGGTCTGAAAAATTCTGAAGAAACACAAAATAGGAGCCGATGGTATCGGGTAAATCTTTCGAAAAAACATAAAGAATTCCGATGTTTATGAGCAATATTAAGAAATAGTTGGGCAAGGTCCGCCACCAGCGACGCTTCCAAAACGTCAATAAATTAGAGAATTTGGTGCGTTTTTGCTCAATTTCCTTTAATAATATGCCGCCGATTAAAAAACCGCTCAACACAAAAAACAGATCGACCCCCACGGCCCCCATTGTTCGTATCAAGACGACAATCAAATTCTCGGAATCTTGAACAAAGAAAAACGTAGCATGGGACAGGACGACCAAAGTAATAGCAATTGCTCTTACCAAATCCAATCCGAAATTACGTTCTCTTCGCATTCAAAAAAATTAAGGTTGAATCAAACACCTCTCGGCATTAAAACCCACTAGTGGGAATAAACTATTATAAACACAAACAATGACTAAGCCCTGCAAAGCTTTCTATGGGAATAAAATAGCTTACCAATTTTATTATGGTGTAATAAGTAAATGCATGCTCTATGATATGATATTGTCACTAATCAACAAAAGCGTTCTCATTGTTTTAATAGAAGTAACCATCTGCTTTCAAAAATAAAAGTTAGCAAATAAGAAAGTTCTATAATCTCATATTGGAGAGGCTCGATTGTTTTCTATATGACATTGAACACTTTCTCAATTCGTTTTTCCATTGTAAATCTTGATAAGCTTTAGTATTGCCATAACTAAGGAAATAACTTCAAGAGCCATTCCAGCAATTAAAGCTTCCACAGCAAACTGCCAATGCATTATTTTGAATAGGCTCCCTATTATGATGAACACAAAACCAGATAGAAAGAGAATAAGTGGTAAGATGAATGTTTTTAAATTCATTAAAACACGCTTTTTATAATCTGTTCATCGGTAATGCCTTCAGCTTCGGCCTTATAATTTTTGATGATGCGATGTCTGAGAATGCCATTCGCCACAGCTTGTACATTTTCAATATCCGGAGAGAACTTACCATTAATAGCGGCATGTGTTTTGGCTGCTAAAATCAGGTTTTGCGAAGCTCTTGGCCCTGCACCCCAATCGACAAACTCTCTCACCAAATCGGAAGCTGATGCTTCTTTGGGTCGTGTTTTACCAACCATCGCCACTGCATATTCAATAACATTGTCCGCAACTGGAATGCGGCGAATCAAATTTTGGAAATCGTTAATTTCTTGGGCTGAAAACAATGGATTGACCGTTGGCTTCAAATCGGTAGTTGTCGCTTTGACTACTTGTACTTCTTCTTTAAATGAGGGGTACTCTAAGTGGATGGCAAACATAAAACGGTCCAACTGAGCTTCTGGCAAAGGATAGGTTCCTTCCTGCTCAATTGGGTTTTGTGTGGCCAGTACAAAATAAGGCAAGCTTAATTGGTAATGGTGTCCCGCCACGGTTACGGAACGCTCCTGCATGGCTTCCAATAATGCAGCTTGTGTTTTTGGAGGCGTTCTGTTGATCTCATCCGCCAAGATGATATTTGCAAATATGGGACCTTTGATAAATTTAAACTGTCTGTTCTCGTCCAAGATTTCACTGCCAAGAATATCACTCGGCATTAAATCGGGTGTGAATTGGATGCGTTTGAAGTCAAGACCCAAGGCTTGGGCAATGGTATTGACCATTAATGTTTTTGCCAATCCGGGAACGCCAATCAATAAGGCATGTCCGCCGGAAAAAATAGAAATCAAGATTTGGTTCACCACTTCATCCTGCCCTACAATCACTTTGGCAACTTCAATCTTTAAGGCTTTATACTTTTTTACAAACTGTTCTACCGCAGCAACGTCAGACATACTATCCTTTTTTTAACCAATTACTTTCAAACTCACAGTCTCTGTATTCGCCATTAATATTGATATAGGTATCCATCACTTTCTCATTGACCCATTTTTCAATGGCCTTGAATTGCTTGTCCTGTTCTGTCAAGTTTTTGATTTTCAGATAATCTTTGGCAAAATCGGCCTCATGTTCATTTATTCGGTCGGTAACGGTCAAAATCTTAAATTTTATCGGATTGATGCGGTCTTCATCTTGAAGCACTAAACTGATCTCACCATCCTTTAAGCTTTCAATTTGGGTATAGAGCTCTGGATCCATTTTGGTCAATTCAAAACTGTAGTCTTGCGTCCGTGGATTGATGAGCTGTCCACCATCGTTCCGCGTTTCATCCTCGTCACTGAATTCCCTCGCTGCTTGAGAAAAGGTAATTTCGCCATCTACAATACGCTTGCGGACAAGTTCCATCTTTTCCTTCGCATCTTTTATGGCTTCTTGAGTGACTGAAGGACGCAATAAAATATGACGCACATCATATTCTTGACCTCTTATTTTTTCCAAATAGATAATATGATATCCAAAGTCGGTTTCAAAAGGATCAGAAACTTCACCTTCCTGCAAAGAGAATGCAACATCTCTGAATTCCTTCACCATCTGCGGACGCTTTCTGTTCAAGGTAAATAAACCTCCTGTTCTACGCGATGATACATCATCAGAATATAAAACGACTTTAGAGGTAAAACTCGCACCTCTTTCAACAACATCTTCTTTAAATTCTTTAAGTTTCTCTATAACTATTTGTTTTTCAGCATCAGAAATCTTAGGGATAATAACAATCTGGGCAACCTTTAATTCCGTACCAAAAAACGGGCGTTCTTCTTTAGGGATATCATTAAAATATTGTCTTACTTCTTCTGGAGTGACTTCAATATCTGCAACTATCTTTTCTTTCATCCGGCCTGCAAGTTGCTGACTTTTGTTGATTTCAAACATTTCGTCACGCAAACTTTCTTCTGTGTCTTTGTTATAAAACTTGAGCATTCTTGGTAAACTTCCGTCCATTTGCTCCAATATATAGCTAAATTGTTGATCGACCTGAGAGCGAATCTCCAAGTCATTGACCACAATACTATCTTGAACAGCGTGATGCGCATATAGTTTGTCTTCAAGTAACTTCCCAAACAACTGACAGCGGTTGGGCATATCTGATTTAGACACTCCTGAGGCTTCCAATTGGGCCAATTGCTTGTCAAGATCGGAATCCAAAATAATATAGTCGCCTACAACAGCAACTACACCATCAATTTTTACACGCTTTTGAGTAGACGTGTCTTTTATTCTTTCCTTTTCTACAACCCCTTCTTCAATGACTTCCTGAGCAGAAGTAAACGCATAGGATAATAGGACAACTAAGGTTAATGCGAACTTAAGATTAGTTGTAAATTTCAAATTGGTTGTTTTTAATAGCATCTTTTGTAATATCTTTTTCAAATTGCTTGATGAGTTCTAATTTTCTACGATTGAGTATGATCTGATTGACCGTAGGTTTCACATATTCTAAGGGCGCATAATCATTTTGCTGTAGGACCTCATTAATTTGGATCAAATATAGTCCTAATGAATCTTTGAGCTGTATATAATTAGATTTTTTTAACAGTTCTTTTTTGTTATCGGCATTCACAACTGGAATTTTTTGAGCGACTTGAGCAGCCCTGATCCAGACGGAATCGTTTAAGAAATACGATTTAAATTGAATCCCCAAAGAATCAAGAAATCGCTTATCCGTTTCATCAAATCGCTTAAAGCGTTTTTCAATATCCTCTTTATTGAGAGCATTTTGAGAAATATTGATATACCTCAACTTGACCAACTCCTCATTAAGTTTAAAGGATTCCTTATTGCTTTCATACACCTTAAGCGCCTCAGACATGGAGACAGCGGTGTCTATACTCCTTTTTACCAAGGTTTCCACATAAGCTTTTGTAAACAGGTCATTCCGATATTGATTGACGAGCTTACCATATTCGTTCTGTATGTTTTCTGGCAGATTCCTTTTGGCACCGTCAACCAGCAATAACTGGGTTGCCCATCGGGTGATATAGCCATTGACCAAAAGAGTGCTGTCTTCTACAGATGTTCCTCCGGCCACCAAATCTTCAACGTCCTCTTTATAGAGATAAGATTCTCCAACTCTTGCAATTGGCGTCCTAGAATCAGTCTGCTTGAAAAAGTTGCAAGAGACCAAAAAGCTACAATTTACGAGTATAAGAATTGCTCTTTTAATCAATTTTGGGTTGGATTTGAGATTTCACTTTTTGTAAAACATCAGCATTTATCTCCACTTCATAACGCTCATTAAGCGCCTCCAACCAATTGGCTTCCAACGTATTTTGATAATCACTAATAATCTTACCTTTTGCCTCGTCAAAGGTCTTATTGGTTTTAGGCAATAATGCATTCACTTTCACAACATGATACGCATCATTGTATCGATAAATTTTAGAAAGTCCTGTCCTGAAAATTCCATCCTGAGGCAAACTTTGATCATTTGAAGGCCTGATTCCTTTGGTAAACATAACTTTCTGTTCCTTCTCTGTGTTCAGTTCTTTGCTGATATCATCTGCCGATTGACCTCTTCTCAAAAGTCGTGCAACTGTTTTGATATCATTTTCTTTAGCTCCCGTAGCAATAAGGACATCTACACGATCTTCCCAAAAATAATCATCTTTATGGGTCTTGTAATATTTTTGCAAGCCTATAGTATCTGAAGCGGCGGCATTCCACACTTCCTTTTCCATAAGATCAAACAATAACAACCCATCTCTATATTCTCCTAAGATTTGGGCAAAGTCTGCATTTTCAAACTCCAAATTATCTTCATGATACTTTAGGATAGCGTCTTCTTCAAAGTTTTTATACTCCTTCTCAATGACCGTTCTAAAAGGCATCTTTTGGTCTGCATACACTCTTTGGATGCTCATCAGACGCTTTCCAAAATCGTCGTATCTTAAAGTATCTGCTTCAATGGTCAATAAGATTTGATCCTTTTCAAAATTTTTCGGCAAGGTCCATGAGCTCGAGAAAAAATTGGCATTCATAATAGATTCAAAATAGCCTTTTGCATTCGGGTTGATCACCAGCTCATAATTGGCCTTTAAATCATTTGCCAAAGAGGTATTGATCAGACTGGAACGTGAATCGCGCTGGATTTTATTCTCAATATCAAACTTCACATCATTATAGGGTGGTACTCCTTTTTTATCCAATAGCTTAATAATATGCCATCCGTAATTGGTTTTGAACGGCTCTGAAATACCACCAATAGCCTTCATATCAAAGGCCACTTTCTCAAATTCAGGAGCGCTCAATTGTCCGCCGGTAAATGGCGCCAATACCCCACCATTGTTAGCTGAGCTCTTATCGTCAGAAAACTGTTTGGCCAAGGACTCAAAGTCTTCTCCTTGTTTTAACTTCTTATAAATCTCACGGATCCGTTTTTCAGAATCAGATATACTATCTTGTTCATTGGCCGTGACCATGATGTGCGCTACGGTCACCTCACCAAGTGAACGTCTTTTGTCCTCAACATTGACAATGTGATAACCAAAACGTGTTCTAAACGGCATAGAAACATCACCCACCTTAGTAGTATAGGCGGCATTTTCAAACTCGTAAACCATTTTAAAGGCTGAAAAATAACCTAACTCTTCAGCAAAAACAGTCTTCCCATCGTGGACCTCGTCTTTGACCTTCGCAAACCCCTCCTTGATGACACGATCACGCAATTTCAATAGCTCCTGATATACCTTTAAAGTGTCTGTTTCATTTTCATCTAGGCGGATCAAGATGTGCGACCCCTTTACATCATAGCCCATTCGGTCATAAGCTTCCTTCATCAAGGCCTCTGTAACCTTTGATTCGGATAGGTAGTTTTTAACCAACTGATCTTTGTACGATGAAAACTCTCTTATATATTTGGTATCTTGATCTAGTCCCAAACGCTTGGCTTCTTTGACCTTTAACTGATAGTTCACGAAAAGATTGAGATAGCCATCAATATCCTTCTGGCTTTCATCCTTTACCAAATCGAGATTTTTATTGTAAACTCTTATAAATTCCTCCGCTTTAATCGGGTCGCCATCAACGGTAAACAATACGTCCTCAGGAGTCACTTGTGCATTTGCAAAGGCCGCGAGCCAAAGCACCAATAAACTGATATATAATTTCATTATGTTAATTTGATATCTTCATTTTAAAACATGGCAATTCTATAGTCTTTTGAAAGGACGGCCATATCTTTGTGTTAAAAACAGATTGACAATAGTTGCAAAAATAATATAATTAGTGCATTAAACAAGTTGCTTTTTTTCAAACGAAGCACATCGGTGTTTAGTATATCAATTGGCGTATAAGGCAGGTAATAAATATCGATTCAAGAACTTGGAGGCCTGCATTATCTCATGAAAAATGCTTTTATAGATCAATAAATAACATTTCAGCAGTTTTTTTTACAGTTAAACATTAGGAGATCCATTCTTTTTAGAAACCAATGTATCTTTATCCCAAGATTTTCATTTTTTTGATCAATGAAATATACGCTCGACATCCTAATTGAGGCTCCTTTGGAGGTTTGTGCCAAGAAATTTAGCATAACAGAATACATGAATCACTGGCACCGCGGCTTGGTTTCGATAGAACATTTATCGGGAATCCCAAATGAACTTGGATCAAAAATGAAATTACATTACAAGATCGGAGGACTCAATTTAAATCAGATTGAGACCATCACCCATAAAAATTTACCCCATGAGCTCCATTGCTCCTACGCCACAAAAGATCTGGACCATCTTCAAGATAATTTTTTTACGGCCACATCCCAAAACCAAACCAAATGGACCAGTGTTAATGAATGTGTGCCACTAAATTTTAACATGCGCATCAAACTATGGCTAATGCCAAAAACATTTAAGAAACAGTCGTTGCAAGCGATGAAAGATTTTAAGAACTTTGTCGAAAATGGAACTTCAGTAGCTCATGCGTAAACTAAAATTAATTTGGGATTTTAAAGGTCCCGACGGCATAAAGATTGCAGAACACCATGCCATTCATCTCAACGAATTTATTGAAGCAGAAAACTACGAGGATCTCTCTACGGGGTTTGAAGCCCTCAATGAGTTTCACGCGATTGCTTTTTTAATTACTCCTGAAAACCAGATGAAACCAATAAGAGATGCGTTAAAACCCCATCGTGGGCAGGTGTATACTGAATAATTGCCGTGGTTTTTAACACAAATAGCGTGGGAAATTATTCATCGCGAATCAAGAACCTCGGGATATTAAAACCCACTGGTGGGAATCAATGCTTCCAATCTCTATTGACTTCAGAAAGACTTTAATGTCTTAATCTCTATTTTCAGCATAAGCATCTACAAATTTCTTTGCACGTTTATTTTTCGGATTCAGATCAAGAGCCTTTTTGTAATTGACATAAGCCTGCATACTGTCTTTAGTTTCCAAATAAGCTTCGCCTAAACTATCATATACATTGTCACTTTCCGGAAACAAAACTGTATTCATTTCAAAAATGGCAATGGCATTTTCGTACTTCTTCTTTTGCAATAAACCGTAGCCAATATTATTTACCTCCTGCTCCTCAATATAAATCTTCGATGCGTTTTGTTTTTTAAGTTCCAAAAACCCCTCGATGGCAAGGTCATATTCGCCGTCATTTAAATGCATGCGTGGCGTTTTGTAGTGGTCATCAACTTTGGGATATTCAAAAGTCAGAATCTCATCATCATCTTCAGACACCAGTCCGAGATACATTTTCTGGTTGTCCTGATGTTTTACAAAGCGTAATTTCTTGTAGAGGTCAGCCACAAAAAAAGTGTTCTCATCCAAAACCACAGGGGTCTTCGCAACGCCTTTATATTTTACAAACAACTTATTCTCGTCATAAAAGATGTCAATAATTTCATTGTTATCGTATAAATAACGTCCTGAAGTTTGCTCAATATGCTCCGCAGAATAATGTATATTTTTTGAGCAACTTGAAATAATGACAATTAAAATTAAGGCTAATAAAGAAGTTGTGGTCTTCATTCGGTTGGATTTAGTGGTGAATAATGGTATAAAAAAAGTCCCATTAAAGAATGAGACGATTTTTATTATGAATTGTTACTTGATTGTAAGTGCTTATTCTAATTGATTTCCAAAAAAGACTTCTAGTCTTGGTTCCTACTGGCCAGTAGATTGACTCTTCTAGCGCAACGAGAATTGCTAAGCTTGTCTAAGAATCTTGACTCTTTTAGCGCAGCGGTCTTGGTTCTTTTTCAAAATAATACTGAAAGAAAAGTTGGATTCTTGCTTATTTCACATCCATCAATTCCACATCGAAAACCAAGATGGCATTTGGAGGAATCACACCTCCAGCGCCTTGTGCCCCATAGCCCAAATCACTTGGAATGACCAAACGCGCCTTGTCACCTACTTGCAACAAGCAAATACCTTCGTCCCATCCGGAAATCACCTGACCCACGCCAACTTGAAAGTCTAAAGGCTGGTTTCGTTTGTATGAGGAATCAAAAACAGTTCCATCGGCCAATTGGCCTTTGTAATGCACAGAAACCATTTTACCTTTTTCAGCAGCCTTTCCGCTACCTTTATTAATTATTTTATATCGTAAACCGCTGTCTGTCTGTTCAAAACCAGCAGCCAATTTATCAAGTTCGGCCGCTTTCGTTTTGCGCTCTTCAGCAATTCGTTTTTCTCTTGATCCTTCAAAAGTTCTAAAAGCTTCAACAGCATTGAAATTCTTGGCTTCTTCGCCCTGTCTGACAATCTCTATTTTTTCTATCACATCACCTTGTGCAATAGCATCAACCACATCCTGACCTTCAACCACATTTCCAAAAACAGTGTGCTTGTCATCTAACCAAGGGGTAGCAATATGCGTAATAAAAAACTGGCTTCCGTTTGATCCTGGCCCTGAATTAGCCATAGACAAGACACCTGGAGCATCATGTCTTAAGTCCTGATGAAACTCATCGTCAAATTTATAGCCTGGATTTCCAGTTCCTGTGCCTTGCGGACAACCACCTTGGACCATGAAATCAGGAATCACACGATGAAACTTCAAACCATCATAAAATGGTTTGCCTTGTGGCTTAACAGAATTCTCTAAATTCCCTTCTGCCAACGCCACAAAATTACCAACCGTCCCCGGGGTTCTTTTGTATTCTAAATTCACTAAAATATCACCTTTATTGGTGACGAACTTTGCATATAAACCGTCTTGCATTATTTTTTGTTTTTATTTGAAGCTGCAAAGATACGAATTGATTTGGAAAATTTTAGGGATTAGGGAAATGGCATTAGGAAGTTAACTCGCCCAAACCTAAAAAGATTCGTTCGGCCAAGTCGTAAATCGTTAAAGCCAAGAGGGGATACAAAGTTGAGCAATGACTTTTTTAATGAAAAGATGCTCTTTGGGGCTTTACCCCCAGCCCCTAAAGGGGTGAGGAGGGATCTGGCTTTTGGAATAACAAATAACGGTTAACTCTATTCAGGGACATTCATCAATCATCAACCCGCCCATACTTTAAAAGGTACGTTCGGGCGAATCGTTAATCAAACTTCACACACCTCTCTCCAACTCACTTCTCCGCCACACTATCCACTACCAACTACCCACTACCCACTACAAATTACCCACTACCCACCAACTACTGCCCTCTATAATAAACCACCGTACTTAAGGTCTTCACCATGATATTCAGATCGAGAAATATGCTTCTATGCTTAATATAGAATAAGTCATATTGCAATTTAACGAGACTCTCATCAACCGAAGCGCCATACCGTGTTTTCACTTGCGCCCAACCTGTCAGTCCAGGCTTCACGATGTGTCGGGTTTCATAGAAAGGAATGGTCCGGGCGAGTTCATCAACAAAAAATTGCCGTTCAGGTCGCGGACCGATCACACTCATCTCGCCTTTGAGGATATTATAAAACTGGGGGATTTCGTCTATTCTACTGCGTCGCAGAAACTTTCCAAATTTAGTGATCCGCACATCATTGACTTTCGCCCATTCGGCACCATTGGTTTCGGCATTGACGATCATGCTTCTCAGCTTGACAATCTTAAAAATCTTTCCGTTTTTACCCACCCGTTCCTGTTTGTAAAACAAAGGGCCTTTGTTGCCAAAAAGATTTCCTATCAAGATAAATGGTAGAATGAAAATCCCAACAAGCAATCCAATCATCGAAAAGAGGATATCAAATATGCGATGAAAAAACAGGTATAAGGTGTTTTGGTTACTGCGGCTAAAAGGGAAATATTTATAAAAATCCTTTCCAACAAATTGAATCGGCACCCGATGCGTGATCTCTTCATACACCTGGGTATATTCCCTGATGGTAAAGCCGCGCTCCAAGAGCTGCATGAGATCACTATAGATGTCCGCAGTGATGGTCTCCGTATTAAAGCTGGCCACCACTACTTCTGAAATCTGCTCGTCAATAATCATCTGCATCAAGTCATTGGGCTGAAATTCAGGAATCCCCTTAAACTTTATCGGATGCTCCTTTGGTAGTTCGCAATTGATAAACCCGACAATCTTATAATGCGGATCAGATTGGCTTAGGGCATTGACAAAAGCTTCTACATAAGTGACCTCACCAACCAACAGTACCTTTTTATAAAATCGGGGGGACGCAATCAAACTGACATAGGCCACCCGCCAAAAAAAGATACAAAAGATGATGGTCAGATAAAAATAGACAATTTGAAGGCGTTTCTCAGGTAAAAAAGGGGTCAATACCGGGGTCAAAAAATAGAAGAGCACACTTGTAGAAACCATGAGTACAATGATCCTAAACGTCACATCAAGTTGACTCGATTTCTGTAAATCGTAAATTTCAAAAACCGTCCCAAAGACGGCTAAGTACAACAAGAGAAGAAAAATGGCCACACTGTTGTCCCAGCAAATCTCAAGATAGGTATAATCAAAAAAGAAACTCAGCAAGTATAACCCAAGCACCACCATCACCAAATCCATTCCTCGGAGCAAGAGTTTACGCTCTGAAACTTGAAAATGAATTCTCTTTTTTGGCATTTGTTAAAATAATCTTAAAGCGAAGATAGTAAGTCTTCACAATTCTACAAGTATTCATCGGATTTTATCATTAAATGTCAGCAGATTAAATGTTTCAGTCTTCAGTCCTCAGTCTTCAATCAAAATTCTCCGATCATTAATCGTTAATTATTATCCAAAAAAATCGTTAACCCGCCCATACCTACAAAGGTCCGTTCGGGCGGGTCGTAAATCATCAACAGTCCTCAGTCTGTCAATGCCAAAATAACATTGAATAATTTTCACGTTAATAGTCAGTATTAATTATAAAATCCAAGGTCTTTTGAGGGCCTTTGTGCAACCTGTGTCTGCTTTGTGAAACTCTGTGCCTCCTTTGTGGAACTCTGTGTAACAACTCAAAAAATTGAAGTTTACTTTTTTAGACACTGATTACACGAATTTTCACGGATTCAATAATTTCACCAATTTCATCTTATATCAGCAAAATCTCTCTGAATTACCTGTGTCAGGACTATTATGTCCCGCAGATTTACTTCGCCAGTTCGCTATCGCTCGGGTTGCAGATGCTCGCAGAACACTAATCCATTAATCCTTCCTTAAAACAGTCTATAACATTTCCTTACTTACTACACCAACTAATCCCAAATCCCTAAAACCTCTTTCCTTTGTGCGTCATAGTTTTATGGCAAGAAACTCGCATCTATAAAAACGATAAGGAAGTCAGTTAAACCCTTCATTTTCAATTTCCCGCCTTCGCTTTACTACGGACGGGCAGGCAATTTCAATTTAACTTCAGCAAACCAATGACTTAGACATCTCCTCAATCTTCAAAGCCCAAACTCTGAACTCATAACTCATAACTCATAACTCTGAACTCTGAACTCATAACTCATCCCTCCCCAACAACACCTCCTCCCAAAGTCCTCTCACTTTCCCCCAATCAAAATCTTCCACCTTCTTCCTCGCCCTAACAACCCTCGCCTCCGTCCGATCAACATCTTCAAAAGCCGAACAAATCGCATCCGCCATCGCCACTTTATCACTAGGAGCCACCAAAAGCCCATCCTCGCCATCGTCAATCAAATACGGCATCCCACCCACATTGGTTGACACGACAGGAAGTCCCAAAGCCATAGCTTCAATGACGCTTACCGGCATATTGTCAAAATTGGTGGTATTGATAAACACATTATAATCTTTTGAAAGTTCAATCCATTCAGCTTTCGTGAGTTTCCCAGTAAAAGTAACGCACACATTCAGCCGTTCCGCCAAGGCCTTCACCTCGGCCAAACTCCCATCCGAATCGGGTCCTACCATACATAAAGTTGCATCATAACCACGTTGCCTAAGTGCATGCAACACCTTGACCGCCAAAGTCGGATTATAAATTTCAGAAAACGAACGCACCCACAAAAGTCGGGGTGCATCATAGGTTTTTTTGTGCTGCGGGTAATTTTCAAGGCTAATGGTATTGGGAATATACACCACATTCTCATAGCCAAACGCTTCAAAGCTTTCTTTTAAATATAAAGACGGAGACACATTCGCATAAGCATTCTTAAAAAGTTTCTTGGAGCGTTTCGGAGATTTTTTTAAACGGTTAGGCAAATTGCCGCCATGCAGAATGGGCAAATAGGGCAATTTTAATAGTCGGCACAATTGACTGACCAGCAACGCGAAATAAAAGTTCTGGGTACTGTACGTATCAATCAGCACGAGGTCTGTTTTTTTACGAGAGATAAATGTGGTCCATAGCATATCCCAAAGTCTCAGTACTTTATTGGTTTTATTGGAGGTATAATGTACTTCATAACCGCCTTGCTCTAGCAAAGGTCCCAAAACAGCACTGTAACTAAGGTTAGTCTGTGAGTTCTGGAGATGGTTTCCGACGTAGACTAGGTTTTTCATTTCTAACGTTTAGTAAAGCGAGGCCATATATAAAGGCTGGTGCCGCAACTCTCATAGAAGAGTGATTAATAGTAGCAAACCAAAATGCTAAAAAAGCATAAAAATAATAATTTTGTCTATTGTTAGCGCGCATATTCAATGGTTTAAATAAGAGAATAACCAAGATAATCACACCAAAAATACCATGTTCTGCCAAGGTGCGGCTTATCTCATTGTGAGAAGTTAATCCTTGCTGAGCTTCTTCAATACGTTGGTCTTTAGCACGACTGGAGCCTATTCCTAAAAAGGGACTTGCAACAAAGCCTTCTAATTCATTGATAAACAACTCTGTCCTACCGGTAGTAATATCTTCCTTTTCAATACCCGCAGCGTTTTGATTGGCATAGCGTTTTTCAGCTAGACCTCCAGATTGATTCGAGCTTATTACCCATGCCAAGGCTAATGCTCCAATAAACAAAATAAACGCACTTAACACTTGATTTCGGACCTTCGGTTTTGCTTGCTGGTAATACATCACTAGAAAAATGGCAATACATAAAAGTCCGGTAATCACACCGCCTCTACTAAACGTAAGAATGGCACGGTACGATATTATAATTAAAAGCACCATATTTAACAGCCTAAAACTAAATGTCGGTGAATTCAAAAATATCCGAACAGCTAAGATAAACATGCCTAACCCTAACGCACTTGCTACTTGATTGGCTCCAAAGCCACCAGCGGCTGCACTATTAGAAGCTGTACTAGTCAAAACATCTCGTAAATCAGGTGCATAAAAATAAACATATGCAGTATGTGCAAGAATCGGGAGTAACATATATAATAAAACTTCCGACATCTGCTTAAACGATATAGGCTTATTATAACAAAATAAAGCTGTCAATCCCAAACAGACAGGACCACTCAGAACAAAAGCAATATTCGTCCTGAAATTGGCGTCAAAACTCAAAGTGGTGGAAGCCACAAAAATTGAAGGAATCAATAACATGAGATAGATGAAGTAAGGATAGCCTTTACCAGATAAGCCCCTATAAAATATACCCATCATTACAAAAAGGATGACCATATACTTCCCGGCTTCGTAGGAGATACCACCCTTTGTGGCTCTAAACAGTACTTCAGCCCCCACAAAGTAAGCACAAGCTTTTAGAACTTCATAGGTTTTCTCCTTCTCTGCAACTGTGATGATGCGGAATAAAAAATAAAATGTAGCTGCAAAAAAATAGAGCTTAGCAATATTCTCAATAAGAAAAATTAAAATCCCCAAAGCAACATGAAAACCAACAAGAGTGATATAGGTAATATTAGTCTTCAAATTAGAACTGGTTGGAGTTTAAAATTATATGTCTGTAAGATATTATATAATTGCTAATATCATGTGCCTGAGAAAATAAAAACGATTAGGAAAATATTTTTTTATAATCGTCCATTGGAAATTCATAGTGATAGCTCTTTCCGATTACATAAACCGCAAAATGAATTAAAAAAACAGGAACTCGAGGTCTTGCCCACCTTAGATAGGTGTCATAGACTTTATTCCGATAATCACAAATTAAAAAAGGAGTGACATCCGTATTTAAATAGTTTTTAATCACTTGGCCTTCTTCAATTACTCGACCTTCAATGAAAGAGCGATACCTTACGGTTTCACCTGTTCGGGACAATTGGTATAATTCAAGAACCGATAAGGGCACCCCCTGTTCATCATAGAACAACAAACCTAAACTAGCATCAATCAACACCCATTTTTGCAATTCATTTATATACACTTCATTAAACGAATGCCCTCCGTTTTCGCGACTAAACGGTGCACTCGTAGTACCCCATTCTCTGACTTGAATATCGTTGATCACACAAAAATTATTAAAGATCTGAGCCATATCACTACACACCCCCCCTTTCCCATAGACCATAATTTCAAGGGCCTTGTCAGAAGGCTCACTCAAACCAGGTCCTACTCTAGTATGCTCATAGAGCCAAGATACCATTTGTTTAACAACTTCCAAATCTGTATCAGGTTTTGTTTGCTCGAAAATAAGTTCATTAACCTTATAAAAATTACGAGGCATCTCTTCCTTCTTGTTCAAAACATTATAAGAAATGGACTCAATAGCGGCGGCACTCGAGTTCCTAGACAATAACCGAAATCGGGTCATGTACAAAAAAGGGTGTCGCTTTAAAGTCCAGTGTATTTTTTTAAGAATCATCAACTAAATGACAAAGAGTTAGTTCGGGTTAAAAATATCATTTTTATTTTAAAATATGAGGCATTATAAAACATCTTTTAATAGGCGCTGATTGTAATGGGCATAACTAAAGGCATCTATAAATCCATGGGAGGTCGATGCCATCTGTTTATAAGCAGACGCCTCCATGCCCAATAAGGCCATGAGACAGACCTGCAATGAAGAAACATTCAATTCTTCCATTAAAAATCCATTTTCAAGGTGACTTATATAATGGCTGATAGAAGACACGTTCGAAACAATAGGGACGCATCCAAAATTCATGGCTTCGGCAATCACTTTAGGAAAGCCTTCAGAGGCGGATGGCAATAAAATAGCTTGAGATTTTCTGTAAATCTGATGCACCTCAGTTCTGGATAGATACCCATAAAACAAAATAGGCAAAGCTGAATCGTCCACTCGTTTTTGATAGGCTGCCATCTGCTGTCCTGCTCCAACCAAATGAATTATTCCTATCTTATGAAGTGACTCGGCATCTAAATTTGCTAGAGCCTCAATAATCAAATCCACACCTTTGGCAGCTTCCAAACGCCCCACAAAACAAAGTTCCAAAGGAAATTGAAGCGTTTTGGTGGCAATAACTACTTGTCCTGCTTGAATTTCTTCGTCGGTCAGACAGGGATTTTCAAAACTCAAACATTGCTTGGGTTGATCCTCCCAAAACCCATTAATGGTTACTGGTCGGGATTGTCTTTCTAAAAGCCATTTCTGAAACCAATACGCTAAAGGTGCGTCGGATGGTTTCCAATTCCCCGCATATTTAAACCAGCCTTTTTGCGAGTTAAACATTACCAAATAAGGAATCACAAAAACACCTATCCCTGTAGGGGCTCTAAATTGAAAATAATCGGATGCTTTTAATGCCTTTCGAATGGTCCCCAATATTTTAGGCGCTTGAAACACGATAGCCATTTTGGCGCTCAAAGTTTCACCACCAACTGCTGGCAAAGCCACGAACCTAATTTTATCGGAAACATACGGCAAGGCACTTGGTGGTGCTACAGTATGATGCAGCATGGCCACGTGGGTAATGTTATCGAAAATCGCCAAAAGCTCATTGATTTCAGTCACCGTAGAACCTAAGCCCACAAGACTTCCGTCAGGCAAGATATAATGTTCAGTATGTGAAATAATGGTTAAACTTCTCATGACAAATGCAATAGGTACTGTTTTATAATCTGATTCCAATCGTGCTCCTCAGCCCAAGCTTTTGCTTGGGATTTGAATTTTTGTGGATCGTTCAATAAGCTGTTAAGAATAGAACTAAAAGCAACCACATCCTGTGAATCCACTAAAAACCCTGAAATTTCATCTGCAATGGCATCCTCTATCCCATAGCCTTTGGAACCAATACTCGGAATCCCCAAAGCGTTGGCTTCCAAAATTGCTATCCCAAAGCCTTCCACATCGCCTGTATTACTCTCAGTACTCAACATCACAAACACATCTGTTGCTAAAAGCGATGTTTTCAAAGTTATATCATCCACAGCCCCATGGAAACTCACTTGATCTTCCACTCCCAAGGCTTTTGCTTGACTTAAAAACGCTTCAGCTTCGGTAGGAATCCCGATACAGTGATAATGAATTTTTGGATATATATTTTTCAATTCAGGTAATAATTTAATGACCTGCAACTGGCCTTTTCGAGAACTCACCCTGCCAACCGTAGTTAAAACAGGAAATCCTTTTAAACGCCCTTTTGATATGTTGTCGGCCTGCCATTGGCTTAAGTCGATGCCATTAGGAATGACCGCAACCTTACGGTTTAAATGAGCTACCAACTGCTTGGTATATAGAGATACGGCGACTATAACATCAAAGCGTTTAAGCGACAAATCAATCGCTTTTTTCAAAATAGTCGATCTAAAATTCACCTCCGTACCATGAATCACCGCCATTTTGTGACGCTTAAAAAAAAGCGAACAGAACGCCACATTCCAAAGCGAGAATTTCCCTGTGGCAATCACATCATCGGTTTGCTTGAACGCTTGAAAGGTTTTAAAAATCCGATCAAAATACATGAAAATTCTAAACCGTTTCAAAGAGATCCGATTCACAACAAAAGGCAAGGCCGCATCAAAAGTTTGTTCTACACTATTATCAACATCACGCTGATCCGCAATTACCGAAACGCTATAATCATTTTTAGATAAATACCAAGCCAAATAATACGCATGGTTCCCTATGCCGCCAGGTTGTGGTGGAAATTCAGAGGTGACGATGAGTATGTTCTTTTTCACTGTTGTCTGTTGTCTGTTGTCTGTTGTCGTTTAATAAGCTACTTTTTTTACTTCAGTATTCGTCATTCATCATTCGTTATTCATTATTCATTTTCAAACAAACACAATAAGCTCCTTCCCTTTTTTCAAGGGAAGGTGGCTTTAAGCTCAGAAAAGAGCTTAAAGACGGAAGGGTTATTCCTCCCTAATTCATAGCCTCTCAATCCTCGCCCCTTCCCCCAACTTCACACTCGCCAACCGCCAACTCCGCCACACTTGGACCACCACCACGGGCATCAGCAAGATACTCAAGAGCGCCCCAATCACCAACATCGGTTTGTTTTTTTTAAATTGATAGGGCATTATTGACAAAGGTATGGTGCGTAAGAGAGACCATCGCGCTGCTGCATTCCCATAATATTTTCTGTAAAAATACAACACACTCGGGATCGGTCTAGGTGCAAAAATTGTCGAAGGTCTAAACGCATCCCAACTACCCATCTCACGCAACCCCCCTGTACCAACTTTTAAATGTAAACGCTCAGAATAGGGGTTTGACACATTCAAAACACCTGCTAAATAACAACGTAAACCAAACTCGCCATCACCCATTCGCTGCTTTTCAAATTGTCTATCGAAAAGTCCAACATGCTCAAAAACTTCTTTTTTTATTAATACGTTACCGGTATCTAATTGATCACTTAATCTAAAATACGAATAGTTTTTAGGCACTTTAGCACCTACCTGAGAAATGGAAACTCCAGAAGAAACATTAGCTTTAAAATAATCTAAACATTTCAAGTGGTTACTTATCCAATTAACTGCAACTCTACTATCATCATCAAATAATAAGAGATAGTCACCCTTGGCTTCTTTAATGGCTCTATTTCTAGCCAACCATAAGGCTTTTTCTTCTTGCCGGATCACACGAATCTCCAAATCAAAATCATTATAAAACTCGGGCTGAAATGGT
Source organism: Gelidibacter pelagius (assembly GCF_017581925.1). GTDB lineage: Bacteria > Bacteroidota > Bacteroidia > Flavobacteriales > Flavobacteriaceae > Gelidibacter > Gelidibacter pelagius. Next base: position 27,689 of record NZ_JAGEVG010000024.1, read on the forward strand.
ATGGATTGATCCACAATAATCACTTCAAAATTGTGATAATCTTGTTTTTCCAAATCTTCCAACACATCGTTTAAATATACATAGCGATTTAAGGTTGGAATCACCACAGACACTAAGGACTGCTGAGCGATTAACGTAGATTCATAAGATTGCCAAGGAGTGTAAGCTATGGGTTTAATGTTGTTATTTTGGTTTTTTATGGAGGATGTTCTTAACCAAGCCTGAATGTCTCTTAATGGATGATGTAAGGTCACCAACCGCATAACCAACACATAAAACACCCAAATAGGATGAAACTGTTTGCGAATAAAGTGATAATTATCACGAACAGAAACGATTTCAAAGCGACTATAGGTTTTTGCAGAACCCACATACCCTGCTTGTACAGCCTGCCATGATAAATCATAGTCGCGTGCTATTTCTGTTTCATAAGCCGTATCTTCCACAAGTTGTTCTAAAATAGACTCTGGCAGGGAAGAAACTAAAGGAAACACTGTGGCTCTATTCTTAGTATATAGACGAAAATAGTGAGTAGGTTGTAAATATTTTAAAAAATTAAATGGCATAAGGCTATATTACGTTGTCCTTTAAAAGTCGTCAAGTATCTGTTTTTTGATCTAAAATCACCGCTTTTATCCTTTTATAAATAATCTCTTTTTCAAAAGCTTCAGAGTACATGGTTTTAAAATAATCAGCCTTAAAGCCTTTATGATTTATATAAGGGGCTAATTTATTAATTAATTCATGGAGTGAATGTGGGTTAAAAGAAAAATCTTCCAAGGGGAACTTCTTATCATTTATAAAGTCCAAAGCTCCAAAAGCTTTCGAAACCAACACCGGAGTACCTAAAGCGATAGCTTCAATAAAAACTAATCCAAAAGCTTCATGAAAGCTTGGCAAGACCACCACATCCATAGCCTCATAAAACGCGGCCATACTATTTACATCCAACAACCCTAAAAAAACGACCTCCTGCTCAAGCTTTAAATCTCTAACCAAGGTTTCTAATTGGTTACGATACACACCATTGCCTGCAATGTATAAACGAATGCGACTTGTATGGTTTTTTTTAAGCTGGAAGACTGCCTCTATCACCAAGGCATGATTTTTATCGGCAAGCAAACGACCAGGGCAACCAATATTTATGACAGATTGGTCTTTTGGAATCTTTAAAGTGTTTGAATCTGAAGAATATTTTGTAATATTCGTCCAAAACGGTACCCTTCTGGTATTATTTTCTGGCACCTTATAGACGCTCTGCATTTCCTTTTGTAAAGACGCTGAATTTGCTACCACCACATCTGCCATATTTAAATAAAGCGTTTTATTCCATACTTTTAATTTGTTGGGTTTTGTATGGCCATAAGCGGAATGAAACCATGCTACGTTATGTTTTACGCCTAATAATTTACCAAATAAAATAGCAGGGTTAATATAACTAAAATTAGAGACGACTATATCTGGTTGACTTTGTTTAATCATCTTATATATAGCGTGATAATTAGAAATAAAATCACGTCGTTTTTCCCCATAAATCGTTACCCCATTTTGTTTAAAACAGGCTTTTTCATGTTTTAAATAAAAATTATCCACCTCAAACCCATCAGCACAAAGTTTCTCTGAAAACTCTTGATAAAACTCAGACAAAAGACCTTTGTTATAAGTGTATAGGATAAGTATTTTCAATGGTTCCTATTTTTAATCTTACCATATGATTTAGCTTTTTTTATCATTTTTTGATAATAATATGGAGCTCGAATACAATGTCTTATCCGTTTTGCTGTAGCACTAATAAAGCTGTCTTCATAAGAGGTTCCAAACCCAGCATTGACACCTTTAATCCTCAATGGATGTTTCAGTTGCCTAAAATTCCCATCAGAATTTAGATATTTTAAAGCAGAATCCCATAACGCCATCTCTATTGAATATTGAAGATCAATAGTCTGACCTACTTCCCGCAGAAATGGAAAAAAATCCTTAGTAAAAAAGAAACAACGAGCATCCATTTTTTTCAACTTATAGATATTGCAAGAAAAAACTTTTTTAAATCGCTCTGCTTGGGATAAATATTTCGTAGTTAATTCTATTATATTTAAAACTTTTAGTCTTCCAGTTACTTTAATCACAGCAAAAGATTCAGATATAAATTTAGAATGATTAACAGCATAATCTATAATCTCAAGTTCCTTTGCTCCTTTTCCTTTATCAGGTACAGTTGGTTTTGATTTGTAGGTTATGAGCTCCAACCTTTTTCTATCCTTATTATTTTCAAATTCTTTATATAGTTCAACACCCGAATTTTCAACAAAAATTATATTTAGCGTAGTATTTGTTAGATAAAACCTTATGGCATCAACATATTGCGACTTCCTTACCTCTGGATCTTTCAATGCTAAAGTCGCAAAACTATTAGGTTTAATAGTACCAGTCATGAGAATGACTATGTTACTTAAATTAATACTCATTTTGACTTTTGTTTATTTATTTGCTAATTCTTTAAAAAAATTAATATCTCGATTAATAGCAACCGAATTCTCATAACATTCTATGAATCGCTGATAACCAGCCTGCGCTAAAGAATTTCGGTAATCTACATCCAAAATGACTATTTGTAATTTCTGAACCAAATCATTTGGATTACCAGTTTCAAACAGCAAGCCTGTTTCCTCATGTTTAATTATCTCTTTGATCCCCGTATTATTAGCACCTATAACACAAGTACCAACGCTCATAGCTTCTATAACAGTAAACCCAAAGGCTTCAGAACGACTTGGAATAATGGTACAAAATGACTTTTTATAGGCCTTTAATACCATTTCTTTTTTATGTTCTCCTAAAAAAGAAACACTCTTAGATATGTCTAAAGACTCTGTTAGCGCTATAAGTTCCTTTAAAATTTCTCCCTGACCAATTATATCTAGATGAAAATTTGGAAACCTCTTTAATAATGTTGAAAAAGCACGTAACAAAACATCAATGCCTTTGCTGGGATGAAGACGTCCAACATATAGTAGGTTTTTTTTATTGGTAGTTTCTTCCAATAATGTATCACTATAATCTTTTACTGAATTTGGAAGTACTGTTATTTTACATTTAGGAATTTTAAAAAAATTAGAAACGTCTTTTTTAGTCGTATTTGAGTTTGTTATGATATTTGTTGCTAAACTATAAATCAACGACTTCCGCATTACTTTGTATCTTTTTTGAGTGTATTGAGAGCTCAAAGTTCTAATCCAGGCGACTCTAATATTTACACGTAAAAACCAGCCTACAATTAAAAACGGATTAACAAAACTAAACATGGATAGCATCGCATCTGGCTTATAAGTTTTGATTAATTTATAAAGAAACCAAAAATCCTTCCAAGAGTTTGGTCTTTCTGACGGCCATTTTAAAACGGTAATATCTTCCTTTAATATAATATTCGTTTCTCTAATCTTTCCAGCAATAACTACCACTACATTCTCTTCAGACAACTTATTACTTAAGGTAATAAAATAATCACCAGTTGACGTATTCATTAAGTTATAAGATAAGAAATATACTTTCATTAACTATTGTTAGATAATTAGACTTCTAAAAAAATAATCTCTTTTTTATATAGGATAAATTCAGACAATATTTTTCACAAAATACTCGACGTTGTTACATTTTTATTTTTTGCATCTTAAAAAACCCAGATAAGGTTAGGTTTTCCTTCCACAACCTACGATTGTTTTCAAACAATACCTGCATCTTCTCTTGATCTAGTTTGCTATGAAATTCTAACAAGATGTCCGCTATACGATGTCGGTCTTTATAATCCACCCAAACCACGTGATTCTTCCAATCTATTATATCATTTAAAGGCAAATAGCCATCGGTATGCACATACAACGGAATTCGTCCCATCATGAGTGTTTCATAAAAGCGGACTGAAAAATTCCCTGCGCCACGCACGCATAATACATATTGCGACATCAACATATTACAATAAAATTCTTTAGTGCTAATGTGGGTTTCTTTGTTTTTAGTCACTCCAGCGCGATAGTGCTTGCGCTTAATAAAACGGGAATCAATAGCTTTATTACTTTCTAATTTTTTTAACAAGTTCGCACGTAAAAAACTCGTAGCTGAAATTTTCTGTGGCTCTAAGTTCCTCAATCCTATCCTACTACCCAAGTTACGTAAAACTTGCTTTATCATTTCTTTAAAGGCATCCAATTTTGATGAATTTGTTTGTCCACAAAAACCAACAAGGGGCAGTGTGCCATAAACACTGTCTAAATACCTATCTCCTATCTGATGTTTATGAAGGTAATCTTCAATTATAGAAGGAAAACCTTTATGACCTAATTGTTTATTTGCAACATAACCACTTTGTCTATAAACTAGTAGATTTCTAAAATACGGTATTTTCACCCCAAAATCACCGGTATTAATAGACCAAACTTTTTTATCTAACTTTTTAGCCTCTTGTATAAGTGTATAGGCCAAATCCATTTGCTTTGTTCTAACATAATAATTCCAAGACATGGGTAGAACCACTATATCAGCAGTATCCATCGTGTCTACCATTTCAAAATCACGCTCACTAATACCATATAATAATACGCGTTGCATGTCGGTAAAATCTTTATTTTTTATAAATGCCTTTAATAACGGGAATACTTGGCCACGATAAGAAGCATTATAATGATTGGATGGATAGTATAGTTTCATAGAGGCTATTTCATATAAAATTCGTCAAAAGCTTGTTTCTGTTGCTCCAAATTAAAATCGTTTTGCACGCGTTTGATAACTCGTTTGGTGAAAGCTTCTTTTTCTTTAAAACTAAACTCAGAAATATCAATGATAATTTTTGCCATCGCTTCCACGTCGTAAGGTTCAATGAGCCAACCGGTTTCCTTATCCCTAATATTTTCTGGCAAGCCGCCAACTTTGAATGCAAGACTTGGTATTCCTAATGCCTGCGCTTCTAAAACCGCATTACAAAACCCTTCGTTTAAACTGGTTTGTACATACATATCAGCAGCTGCTAAACAATTCAAAGTTTCAGAATGTGAACAAGCCCCTTTTAAAATTACCTGCGTTTCTAATTCTCTTTCTTTAAGAAGATACATATAACGTTCTGTTTCCGCATTTAGCCCTGAGCCTATGACGAGCCATTCGAAATTGACCTTAGCATTTCTTAAGCATTTAGCAACTTCAATTAAATAATCAATCCCTTTTATCCAATGCAACCGAGCAATAGTGACAATTTTAATAATCCCCTTAGAATTATGATTCTTTGTACTTGGTAAACTACTTAAATCAACTGCTGGGGATATTATTTGATAGGGAACATGTTTAGATAAACCTAAAAGCCAAGCTTTTTGTAACAAAAAATGAGATATAGAATGAACCTTATTCACTTGCTTCCAAAGCAATTTATAACAACTGGGGTGTTTTAAAGGATAGACATTGATGTCGTAACCTCTCAAACTCACAGCCATTTTAGCTCCAATTGCTTGTGCAACTAGTTCTCGGTCTATGGTGAGAGTAGCAAATCCAAAATGTAGCCAATCACCTTTAAATTTTAACAATTCAGAGTTCATATAAATTTTTTCAATCGATCTTTTTAAGGAACTACCGTATTGCCGCTCAAGTTTAAAATAGTTCCTCACGGCTTTTAAGTGTGGAAGCAACTGAAATCCTACCAAAAACATCTTGAACACTTGTAATATAAAATATTTATAGACTTTCGGGCTTTTTATATGTGTACAACCTCCATATTTTTCCTGAGTAGGTCCCGTAAACAGAACAATTTTATACCCATTTTTTTTCAGTCCTTTAATTTTGGAATTAAAAAAGGTTTCAGAATATCCAGGAGGTTTGGAAAGTATAATTCCTATAATCATTTTAATTGCTGACGTGTTTCAATTTCTTCATTTGGTATGCTAAATCTAATGAAAATTTTTTTCCTGAATTAACAGTTAAATGATTTCCATCCGTATAATCATAAGCGTGGTTATATAGCATCATATTGATATAAGGACTTTGGTGGTGTTTTGCTAGCAAGTCGATTCTTTCATCAAAATTAGGTATCAATTCATTTTCAATTTCTAACATCTCTTCTATTACAGGTATTCTAACTAAATATACATCTCCTTGTTCTTTAAATAAATTAATCGTTTTAATTAAATAATTCCATCTGTATTCAGAAAAGCCGTTATAATTAGAAAGCATGTTCCTATAGCTTTCAATTTTATTTTTCGTTCTTATTGTCTTGGAAATCATATCGGATTCTATAGTTACCTCTAGCCAACCATTATCTTGCACGTAAAATGTCTGATATAAGCCTTTCCTATATTTATTTCTAATAATAGCCTCGTTTTTCGGAATAAAAGATTCTAAAAGATACTCAATATTGGGTTTTAAATTAACAAAATTAGTTTTTCCAATAAAATCATGATCTTCAGGATATCCCATGCTATTCTTATTATTGAATTTATTTTCTGATAAAGACCATGGGGTTACGGCTATTATAAAAACACCATTTTTACATTTACTATTAAGCTTCTTTGAAATACTTTCATAATATGCTTTGCCATAAGGAGAAGCTGAGATTGTAAAGCTGTAATTATATATATTGTTGGAACCATAGATAGAATCTATAATGTTTGGATGGATTCCTTGGGCAGCCCTAGAGGATCCCACAATTAATGATGTTTGTTTTGGTGATGACAGTTTTTTATAAAACGCATCAGTAGTCCCATCTGCTATACTAAACACCACGAAAAAACTGGCAAGCAACACAATTAAAAATAAACTTGTATGAAATAAAAATCGCCGCATTAAAATTGAAAATAAATAAATTCTTGAGTCCTTCCACCGTATAAAAAAATCATCATTGCGATTGTATAATAAACAAACAATCTTATAGGTTTAGGATATTTAAACCACAAACGTTCTATGGCATAAAAATCACGTCTCCCTGCCCATTCTATAGTAATGAAAATTAGTAAAAAAATCAGTAAATCCGTTGGTCTTATTTGTGGAATGGTAAATAAAGATGAATTCGCTGTTCTATAAAGAAAGTGAAGTGCCATTGAAACACTCTCAGCTCTAAAAAAGACCCAAGCAATAACCGTCAAACTAAACGTCAGCCCCATTTGCAACAATTCTTTAACACTTGGCAATAAGCGATGTTCGGCCACAACATCGGTATTTACGCGATTTTTATTCAGTAATAACAAAGGTATGAAGTACACAGCATTTAATCCACCCCAAATAATGAAGGTCCAATTAGCACCATGCCAAAATCCACTTACTATAAAAATGATAAAAACATTACGGATTTGATTCCTTTTAGTTCCCCGTGATCCTCCTAATGGGATATATAAATAATCCCTAAACCACGTAGATAGAGAAATATGCCAGCGCCTCCAAAATTCAGCCATATCTCGAGAAAAATAAGGAAATGCAAAATTTTGCTTTAAATCAAATCCAAAAAGTCGGGAGGTGCCAATAGCTATATCTGAGTACCCAGAGAAATCACCATAAATCTGAAAGGCAAAAAATACCGCTCCTAACAATAAGGTACTTGCAGAATAAGATTCGTAACCCTCAAAAATCGCATTGGCAACATTTGCACAATTATCGGCAATGACTACCTTTTTAAACAGACCCCAAAGTATTTGTCGTAGTCCATCAACGGCCTTTTGGTAAATAAAATGTCGTTTAACGTAAAATTGTGGCAACAAGTTCGAAGCGCGCTCTATAGGACCTGCTACTAATTGCGGAAAAAAACTTACAAAAGCTGCAAAAGATATAAAATTCCTCGTAGGTTCCAATTTTCGTTTATAAACATCGATAGTATAGCTTAGTGTTTGAAACGTATAGAAACTTATACCGACAGGCAATATGATATTTAAGGTATTTGGCTGGATCTCACGACCGAAAAAAGAAAACGCTTGTACGAAATTATCAACAAAAAAATTATAGTATTTAAAGAAGCCCAGAAAACCGAGATTAATTATAATGCTAATCCATAATAGTATTTTGCGATTGCTATAATTTTGCTGTTTGGATAAAGCCATGCCGACTGCATAATCAACAAGGGTACTGAAAAGTATTAAGATCAAAAAGCGCCAATCCCACCAGCCATAGAACACATAGCTAGCAACAACAATGAGTAAGTTTTGATACTTCAACTCCTTATTCACAACAAACCAATAGAGTACAAATACTATTGGAAGGAAAACTGCAAAATCTAAAGAGTTAAAAAGCATGTAACGCGACTAATTGATGAGTTTAAGATATAATTCCTGACAACGTTTGACTTCTTTATCAATATGGTAATGTTGGACAACATAGTCCCTAAATTGGTTTCCAATATGGGCATTCCTCTCTCTTGTATTGGAACAATACCTTAATAATGCTATATACCAAGCTTCGATATCGCCCGCTTTCACCAAATGTTGGGGAAAGGGTTGTAACTGATCTTTTATGCCCGACACATTTGAACCTAAAACGTTCTTACCGCTTGCCATCGCTTCCAACAAAGAAACAGGCGAGCCTTCCTTTCTGCCCTCATTAAGCGTTGGTAATACCACAACTTCCGCCAAACTCAGATAATCTTGAACATTATTTTGCTTGCCACAAAATACAACCTGCTCTTTTAAACCTAATGTATTTGCTAGGCCAATCATTTTCTGTCCATAAGGATTATTATGATCCCCCACAACCATTAATTTCCAGTCTGGAAATTTTGCATTCATCCATTGAAAAGCCTGTAACAACACTTCAATGCCTTTTACGGGCACTAAATTGGCCACACACATAATAATGCGCTTGTCAGTCTCCAATTGCCATTCCTTAGCTAAGTCTTCACTTTTTTCCAAGGGCTTAAAAGTCTCCACATCCACACCCCTCGGAATTAGAATTGTTTTGCTTGAATTCTTAAAAAACTCTACCATCATATCAGTATTCTGAACTACAATAGCAGCCGCCAAAAAGCTTCTTAAATACCAAGCGTTTTTAGAAGCACCTCCCCAATTCATGTTCTTTTTAGTATAGACCCATTGAATACCAGCCATTTTTGCTGCTAAGGGTTCAGAATAATCGGCGGCATAATGAAAGCTATGGATAATATCGGGTCCGATGTTTTTTAACTTTTTGCTTATCTCATAACACGCTTTCAAACCTTTAACATAGGGTTTCATGGGCGTCGTATAGTCAAAAATATGAATAGAAAAACCAGAGGCTTCAACAGTTTTAAAAAAAGCCCCGCGATTGTGCATACATGCAATGTGCACCTCAAAACGCTTAGGATCTAATCTTTTGGCGATGTGAAGTAAGGCTTTACCGCTACCGGCGGTATCAAAATTTGGGATGGTAAACAATATTTTTATCATTTCAATAAGGCGTATATGGTAAATAACGGCCATTTTAAATCGTGCTGGCCACTTTGATGCACCTGCAACATATTTTCTATAGCACGGCGATCAAACCCAAAAGAGGTTAAATCGGCATCCAAAAGACGCTTGATAAAAAGAGGTTTCAAATCTTCCCTGAGCCAATCTGTTATCGGGATTGAAAATCCTTTTTTAACCTTTTCTTCTCCTACTGATGGAATACGTTTATGAAGAATATTCTTTAGTACTTGTTTGCTTTTATTTCTGCCATAATTCAACAAAGGATCGATTCGCAAACTGGCTTCAATCATCTCTTTGTCTAAAAAAGGCACCCGCACTTCCAAACTGTTTTCCATACTGGCCAAATCCACCTTGCGCAACGTTTTTTGCATCATCCCATAAAATTCAGCATGCCGCATATGTTGCAATAAGGTTCTTGTATCTTTTGTGTTCTGATAATTATATACTTGATATGCGTCAGGCAAAGCCACACCTGTTAGATCTGGTGTCAATCGATCTAACCATTCATTTCTGAACCTTGAATGTAAACCCTGGTGCGCTTTTGCTTGACTCGAAGCCAAAAGTACGGCGTTTAAGTTTTTATTCCCACTGGTATATTTATCTAAACCATATAAACCTTTGCGCAAAAGACTTGGATAGTGTTGGTATTTGATGTTCTTACCTATACTCCAAAAACGTTCATAGCCAAAAAATAGCTCGTCGCCTCCATCCCCGCTTAAAGCAACACTTACGTGTTTTTTAGCTAACATAGAGACTAAATAGGTGGGCAAGATACTAAAGTCGGCCATTGGTTCATGCACCGCCTTCATGGCTTCATCCCAATAAGAAAGCATCTCCTTAGCGTTCAAATTCCAAATGGTCTGTTGTAATTCCATCGCCTCAGCCAATTGCTTGGCACGTTCAGATTCGTCGTGCTTTTCACTATCAGAACCAATGGTAAATACTTGAGTGTTTTTGTGAAATTTCTTTAAGGAGCTCACAATTAATGAAGAATCAACACCTCCTGACAAAAAAGCGCCTAAAGGAACATCAGAGATCAGTTGTCTTTGGACTACCTGATCTAATATAGATTCTATACAAGTTTCGGCCTCTTTAGAATCGGATATAAATGAGGTTCGATCCACCGGCAATTCCCAATAACGTTGCTGTGTTTTAAATCCCTTATTATTGAACGTTATGATTTCACCTGGTAAAACTTGAAAGGTGTCCTCATGAAGCCCAAAAGGTACAGGTAAAAAATGTTGTTGTAAGTAGAGCTTCAAAACCTGTGGATTAACGGATTTGCTTGAATAAGCAGGATGCGCTTTAATTTGATCGTATTGACTGGCGGCAACTAATGTCCTCCCATCCCATCCATAAAACAAAGGTTTGATGCCTGCAAAATCCCGAACCAAACTCACTTCTTGTGTTAAGTGATTATAGATAACCAAAGAAAACATACCATTAAGCGATTTTATGGTTTTCTCAATTCCCCAAACCTCCAAACAAACAGTAATGGTCTCCGTATCACTATGGCCACGATACTTTGTAAAACCGAGTGCTTTACGCAAATCTAAATGGTTATATATTTCACCATTAAAAACAATTGTAAATTTATTATTAGGACTTTGCATGGGTTGTTTTCCCGCTATAGAAGTATCTTGTATAGCCAACCTATTAAAACCCATTTGTAAATGTGGTTCTATAGAAATATAACCGCAGCTATCAGGACCCCGCTTGTGTGAGAGCTTCAACAAATCTATAAACTGACCCTTACGGAAGTTACTTGAACTTGACAGATTGTATTCAGTTAAAAATCCACACATAAATAAAAATGTTCTAATTTTAAAATAACAAAACGATCTATAAACAAGTCCAAATGCTGACAATAGCAGTATGTTTTACACTCATTTAACAGCATATTTCATGTAATATCTCAGCACAAAATAAGCATACACCTTATAAACATTGCCGTTTCCGGATAACATAACAATATTAATAAAAGGTCTTAAAAAAACAGGAATCCTTAAAGGTTTTATCTCTCGGAATAATTTATTTTTTAATTGCTTCTTTTGGGCATAGCCTTTAGTTAAAAACAACATGTGCGGAATAGAACCATAAACCCGCACTAAAACTTGCTTTCTAAAATCGAGCGGCACGTCATGCGTTAACAGATAAGGAATATGCGAATGGATCAAAGGTTCCCAATACGTAAAAACCTTTGATTGCTTTTTGTTTTGAGCGGATACGGTTGACTGCTCGTGTCTAAAATACAATAGTATGTTTTTATCTAAATGGGCGACCTGGCATTCCATGCCTAACTTCACATGAAAAGCAGCATCCTCACCGAGCTTTAATTTGGTATTAAAACAACTAATCTTGTCAAAAACATTTTTCCTGTGAAGAAAACATCCTGTATTTGGTAACGTAGCGTAGGTCATCCAGAGCATGCCCCAATAATAACGTTCACAAAAAGTAATTTTATTAGTGTCATCGTTCCCGATAGGTGTATCTAATAATTTCAAGGTCGACCTTACCATATTCCCATGAACGCTATCTAAATCTTCATTGCTAATTAATACTTCCAATAAGGCATTTAAAGCATTATCAAATAATTCATCATCGACATCAAAAAAGTAAATGAATTCGCCTTTTGCATATTTTAAACCTGCATTCCGTGCAGCAGCTGCCCCTTGCTCAAACTCTTGATAAAGCAACACACGAGCATCCGTTTTAATTATGTTATTAATTATCTCAACAGAACTATCAGTTGAATTATTATCAACAAAAATAATCTCAAAATTATCAAGCTTCTGATCAATTAAAAGCCGGTAAGCATCTCTAATAAAAGATTGCCCATTAAAGACAGGAATAATGATACTGACCAAAGGACTAAGTTGCATTTTATTTATTGATAAATCCTCCAAACTCACAAGGTTTTTAACTTTCTGTGCCATACTGATAACGTAAGCAGCATACTCATAGCATGCGAATAAAAGACGACATCTTCAGTTGTGAATTTTTGGTACAAATAATCAACAACGTCCTTACCTACAAAATTTAAAAAATCTGGCTGATATAAATAACCTCTTAAATGACCATCATTTTCTTCACCTAAAAATTGCAACTCCCAATTACGTTGGATATATTTTTTACCTAAAACAGCATTAATCTCTCGTTGCATTTTATTCTTAACCCGATACGAAAAAGTTTTCAACAATTGACGGTCCTTATAATTATACAAATTATAGGGCATTTGATCTTGCCATTCAATCTTTGCCACATTGGGATTCCTGTTTTTGATATATTCAATTTGAATTTTGCGATCTGCCAAATAGGCTTCTGGTATTCCACAAACAAAACGGCACATGCGGTCATCATAATAAGGTAGATGGATTGGATGTGCGTTTTCAAAAAAGGTTAAACTTACTGAAGTCCATCGTGGCGCCCAATACAACGATTTGAAAGCTCTAACCTTAGACTCTCTGTGTGGAATGTCAATCTTGTCTAATAGATCCTGAATGCGTTGTTTTAAATAAGATTCAAAATCGCCATCCAAATCCCAAGCCTTCCAGAGTTTAGAAGCTACTGCCATGCCACCCTTCTTGACTACCTTTTTATAGATGATTTCCAAATCAGAGTACTTTTCATCTGCCGCAGCAAAACCTCTATCAAAGAAGACATCCCCCCAATGCCCTAATGAAAATTCACCTTGCATTCTTTTAAAATCATCTAATACCGCAATTTGTCTGGGATGCGTAAAATCCGAATAACAATCATTGATACTTGACACCTCTTCTATCACATCCCATAAATAATTGGGTGGAATTATAAATGGATCATACCTGAAGCCACAAACCTCCGCTATTTTTCTGCCAATTTCGTGTTCCTTAAACCCATTTTCAAAACTATAACAATATGAATGAACGGCTGCACCAAGATGTTTTAAAGCCACCGCTTGGGTCCGGCTATCCAATCCTCCAGACAAGGGTAACAAAACAGTATTAGTACCACTTTGTTCCTTAATAATGGTTTCAAATAAATCTGTAAATTCAGTAACAGCTGTTTTAAAACTGATATTTCGTGGCTTATAATGCCAACGGAAATTCTCTTTACTATTAATAACCTCACCGTTTCCATCAAGCGTATAAGTCGTTCCTGGCTTTAAGGCAATTTCATCCTTCCAATACGTATCCTGATCCAAAAAAAAGCCAATAGCTGTAAATACACAGATGGCTTCATAATTAAGTGTATGTGGCGTCTTTACATTCGCAAACGTCTGTTTTACAGGAATAATTGGGGTTGTGATTGTTTTCATGTTAAAGCAAAATTGAAGATAACATATTTTGTGACTTTTGTAATAATAAAGTGAAATTCATACGCGATCTATCTTGATAAAAAGTTGATTATGGATGATAATGCATCTATTGATTATCCTGAAATAAGATTGAAATTGCTGATTCAGATACATGTTAAAATTACCAATTGTAAGCGCCACTCTATTCGAACAATGTATTAGTGATTCCAAAATATTCAAACACCTCTTTAACTTGCCGATTATTGTCGTTATTAAATACATTTTTTGACGACAGTTTTTCTTTTTGGGAATCAGGAATTTCAAGAAAAGGTTGAAAATAAAAACTGGTAAATACAACGGCAATATGATTATCAATCTGACCAGCTTTTAACCAAATATCATCTCCAAGACAATTCGTTTTTTTAATTCCTTCGAGATCAAAGAACGATTGTTTAAAAAATCTTGGGTGATAAAGCACACCCCCAACTCCAGTAGCAAATATTCTTTTGGAAGGGTTACCCCTGCCCACTTCGTTTATTTTCCAAGCTCTATAATGTTTAAATTGATTGCCTTTCATTTCCATATAACGAACGCGATTGGCTACCACGCAATTGGGAAACTTTTGATGGGCTTCAAATAACTTAGCCAATAGATGTATAGGGTATATTATATCATCATCTACAGTCACAATTAAATTATCTGGATATTTCTGAAAAGCATAATAATATTTTGTATGGGCACCGATATCTTCACAAAACTCAATGTCCAATCCTAAGGGTTTCAATTCCAATAATGAACTTGGTAAACTCTCTTCACCAAGAGGGAACTGTGCATTCCCTAACCATAATATTATTTTTTGGGGTCTTAGGGTTTGATTTAGTATACTCCGTATGGACAGATAAACCAAATCAATTCTTGCTGGAAAAGAAGTCAAGCTGACGATAAAACTACTCCCAGCATCAATCCCTAAAGATTTGGGAGAAACATTCTTATAGTATTTAATCAAACCTACTTTCAAATATTTATAAAGTTGCCAATGTAACCACTCAATCAACTTATTGTCTTTTTTAGAGGGTTTTCTCGTTAAGGTGAAATTATATAGAAAGTGAATCATAATATTTGATGAAACTATATTTTGAACTTGGATGAGTTTCAAAATTATTTAAAATAACTAAGTCAAACTTTAATACCTTATGTTTAAACCTTTTATTCAAAAACAAAGTAACGGCTAAACTGAGCTTATTGCTACCAATTTCTTTCCCAATATAAACCAAGATCTGTTAAAATTAATCATCAAGTCTTTTATTGATTTTCTTGTTTTAAATGGTAAGTATTAAAAACTTCATTCTGTTTCATCAACTCATAAAATTTGTAATACTTACCAAAAGCTGAATTTGTGAATTTTGCAACATAAAAAAAGTAATAACGTTTTGGAAATGCCTCTTTTAATTCTTTCATAAATCCATTTGGTAAACCTATTTCGTTCTTCAATTCTAAATAACAATGAACACATTGCAACAAGGAATACCTGTTAAATTTCGATGAATTGGCTTGCTCTTTTATATCTATATAATTATGCCAATGTGTTTCAAACATTTTTTTAAGATGTATTTCAGCTGATTGATCTCGTTGTCCTTGTATCGAGCTTGGTGTGTACCTTCTCAACGTTAAAAAAGTGTCTAAATAATATAAATTATTGGTTTTTAATAAGAGCTTACAATTAAAGTTATGCTCTTGTCCGGCGGACATAATTTCGTTAAATTGAATAGTTTTAATAACGGAACGTTTTACCATCAAATCTGGCGTGTGCCATCTTATATAATCGATTGCATAACTTTCAAAGGTGACATCTGACACTTCAAAATCATAATTAAAAAATGAATTATTTTTCGTATTAAAGTACTTTGTTTTACTCACCACAAAATCAACATCATTTTCAGTCAAAGCCTTAGCTTCTAACTCTAATTTTTTGGGAACCATCAAATCATCACTATCAAACCACTGAATATAATCACCTTTACTTAATTTAAAACCATAATTTCGAGCACCATTACCACCTGGTAAATGTGTGTCTGGGCGTTGGTGATATTGAAATCGACTATCATTGACCATATAACCCTCAATAAGTTGTTCTGTAGTATCCATACTTCCATCATCAACTATTATACATTCCCAATTACTATAGGTTTGTGCAATAATTGAATCAAGCGTTTCTCCAATTAAATGTGCTCGATTATAGGTTGGAATGATTATAGAAACTAGTGGGTTAAGCATTTAATTTGTTTTCAAATATATAAAATCGGCATTCTAATATTTTAGTTTAAAGTATATTTACAATAAGCTATATACAGTCATTTTTAGGTCTTTCAATATAGAGCTTATTAAACTATTTAACATCTCTTGAATTTAAGTATTGACTCCTTCTGAGATTATTAATGTTTTTAAAAATGAGCAATGCTCGTTATTCTATTCTAAGAAATTATTTAAAAATTTGAAATCATAAAGGGTAAAGTATCAAAAGACTTGTTACTCCTAAAATAAGTATATCTCCCCATAAATTGAGGTTTGACCTGTAATATGTGAGCCCAATTTTCAGAAATTTTACGTTCCTCTTCTCTATGACCATCATCCAAAAAACCGCATAATCTTTGGCTAATCTATTCTGAAGGAATGGAATTGCTGTATAGCGAGCGTATGGAGTGCTACTTCCAAAAGGTCCATCAACTATAACTAAATCAAACTTTTTCACATTCTGCAAAGCGCTAGTTAGTTTCTCTGAATCATACCAAAGTTCTTGTTCATGTAAACCAAGCTCTTTAGGAACAGCGACCATAGTAGCATGAACGAATGTAACAATATCATTTAGACCATAACGAGAAATTTCCTTGTGCATATTTGATAGCCACTCTTCATTTGACTCTACAGAATACAATCGTGTAGGCAGTTTCAAAGTCTTAATTAATTGAGCTATATACAGTGTAGAAACACCAGAGCCAAACTCAATAATATTCTGACGTTTATTAATAACTATATCATTTAAGATGTGCAAAATAACACTTGGTGAAATTGACCAATCCGTATAAGGAATAAAATCAGGCTCAGGAAATAATCTGCTTATTTGAGCATAATCCAACACAACTTGCTCGCTTTTTTGTTGATTTACAGCTATTTCCTTAATACGATCCTGTATATAGATTTGTAATTTTTTCTTGAAATTAAATGACATTGTTTCAGTTTTTAAGTTGCGTGTTTGTGTTAATTATAAAATCTATTTATAATCGTTTGTTCAATCACTTTTAAAGTCCTTAAAGGTTTTTTGCGAATCAATAATAACAAATTGAGTAGCACCGCGTTTTATTAAAAATTGAGAGACAATACAGCCCATTAAATAAACCTTTTGGCCTATGCTCAAGTATTGAAAAGCAATCAAGCGCTTAACTACCTCATGATAGTAACCATTTCTTAACATCACTTTTAAACTATTTAAACAGCGTTGTTTATATCTGTAAATACCTTTTGTGTGCTTTTGTGCCGCAAAATAATTCAAAACCATATGATATACTTGATATATAGATACCATTTTTAAAATATCCTTATCCGAATGATAGCTCATTGAACCATCATGAGTCCTAACTGTAAAAAGTATCTTGTTAACATGGACAATTTTTAAGGAATCAGATGATGTAAAAAACCGAAAGAAAAAATCAAGATCTTGGTTTTTTTTCAAAGTTTCGTCATAGCGCATATTTGCTATTTTGTTTCTTCGCAACATAAAAGAATAAGGCCCAAAAGAAACATGTCCATCTACTAAATCGTCAAGGATGTTGCCACTAAAGCTTTGATTGGCTATTCTCGTTCGTTCACCCTTTTCATTGACGTTTTCAAAAGCTGAAAACACAACATCCGTATCAAGGTTTATTATAAAAGGTCGTAGTTTGGCTTCAAGGAAATCCGACATCATGATATCATCACTATCAAACCATTGAATATATTTCCCAGTACTCTTTGAAAACCCATAATTTCTTGCTCCATTTCCTCCAGGTTTATGAGAATCTGGACGTTTATAGAACTTGAATCGTTTATCTTCGTTTAAATATTGAATGAGTAAATCCGCAGTTTCATCTGTACTCCCATCATCTACTATGATACATTCCCAATTCGTATAGCTTTGTGCCAATACGCTATCAAGTGTCTCACCAATGAGGTATGCACGGTTGTAGGTAGGAATAATAATAGAAACTAAAGGTTTTTCTTTCAATGACAATGGTTATTTATATTAAAACACTATTTTAATCGGATACTAATTTAATATTTAAGGTAAAACTTTAAACACTATGACCAATTAGCTTTTTATAGAAAAAATAACCCTTATCCTCGCTAACCTTAAAACTTAACCACATGGGAAAAAAGTAAATGGCTTTAACGTGTAGTTCGCTAAATAGCGCTTTTATAAAATCAATTTTTTTGGGTGCGTAACCCATATTGCGACCTTTGGCCATATAAAAAAGACACTTTTCTAACAGTAAAACCCTTATTTCCTTTTCAGTAATTTCTTTTAAATCTAAATAAGTTAACCATTTTGATTTAAAGGCACCAGAAAGCAACTTTTGCTCATTATCAATACGTCCTCGTATAGAATCTGTGTGATAAAGCCGTAAACTTACAACCTTATCTATAAAATAAGCATGGGTTGAGTGATGAACCAAAATGGAAAAATAATTATACTCTTGACCAGATTGTAACGCTTCATTAAATCTTATACGCGTTGCCAAATCTCTTTTAATACAAATATCTAAGGTCAACCAATTAATATTCTGTGCGATATAATTATATTTTGATATTTTGAAATCTTCGAAATTGTAATAATTCCTAAGTTTTTCTGATGTATGGTTAAAATATTCCGTTCGAGTAATCACGTAATCACAATTATATTTTTGCATTGCGTGTACTTTAACTTCTAAATGATTTTCGGTCATTAAATCATCACTATCAAAAAAAACTACGTAATTACCTTGTGCTTTCTCCAAGCCTATGTTTCTACATGCATTTGCTCCCTTCGGTTTTGATTCGGGTCTGCAAAAAAGTTTGATGCGTGAATCTCGATTGGTATATTTATTTATGACAACCATGGTATTATCGGAACTACCGTCATCTATAACCAAACATTCCCAATGTATATAACTTTGCGCTATGATGGAATCTAATGTTTCAGTAATCAAATGCGCGCGGTTGTAAGTTGGCATAATTATAGAAACCATCATTCCTTCGTCTTTGCTATTTTAATTATTTTTGATAGGTTATTTAAATGATGTGACATTGTATAATTATTTTCAATTCTCTCTTTCCCTCTCATACCCATAATTTGCGATTCTTGTGGGTTTTCAAGTACCCACAACAAATGTTTGGTCATAGCTATTATATCCCTTTCCTGACTTAACAAGCCTGTTTCTTCATGTAGTATAACATCTGGAATACCCGCATGAATCGTACTTATTACAGGTAATCCTGCGGCGCTTGCTTCTAAAATAGATACAGGAGTACCTTCCATATCACCATCTTGTGCTTCAATAGAATGTTGCACGTAGGCTAATGATTCTGCTAAATAGTCTTGATATTCATTGGGTGTAATCCTACCAGGAAATTTCACTTTTTTGGAAATACCTAATGCTTCCACTAAATCCTTACAACTATCCAACAGAACCCCATCCCCTGCATATATCAATACAACATCATTATGGATTTTTAACACATCATTAAAGGCTAAGATAGTTAAATGAGGTGCTTTTTTATCGACAAAACGACCAATGCTGATAAACTGTTTTTGGCTGTATTTTGGCAATAAACTTAAATAATTATTTGCTGGACCATAAACATTATACGCTATTTTGTTTTCTGGACATCCAATAGCAATTAATCGCTTGGTCATTTCCTTACTTACAGAAACAATTGTTAATCGTTCATAAGAAAACAGCTTTTTGTAATTTTCATAGTGTTCCAAAACTGATTTCCTAACTGCATCATGACCATGAAAGTGAACGACCAAAGGTAAATTTAAAATTTTACATGCTTTCAAAACTTCTTCACCCATCATTCCATATTGAGCAAAAATCAATTGAATGTTTTTTAAGTGTAAATCTTCCACAAAACGATTCAGATTAGATTTCTTTTTTATTAAACCCAACTTCCGAAACCCCAAGAATAATATGCTTGGTTTGGTTGCTTCAATATTAAATGGTATTTTTCTACCCCAATAATGCAGCATTTTAAAAGGCAAACCATCAACTTGAGCTTTAATGAATGTTTCACAATCTTCGTATGGTTTATTCGTAATAAAAGCAATCTTCATTTTCAAGATTTATTTTCTGACAATTCCATATAAGCCAGTAATCATCTGTCCGTTTTTAAACTGAACAGATTTAGGGTTATCCAATTTGATTAAATACTTTATTATTGGCTTTAGTGATTTTGATAAAAACTTTCTTTTTCTCTTAGACATGGGGCTTCGTCGCACCCACAAACCCAACATTTGAGCCATAGATGCATGCCAGCCTCCTGTAGCCTTTATATTGATATCTCTAAATCCGCTATTCTTCAAATGACGTTTTAAAGAAAATGGCGTATAACGATATTCGTCATGTGGAACCTCATGTAAATTCCACAAAAATGGAACCGTAAAAAAGAAAACACCACCTGGTTTTAAAATGCGATATACTTCTTTTAAAACTATTTCAGGTTGTGGACAATGTTCCAATACCTCAGTGCCAAAAGCACAATCAAAACTGGCATCTTCAAAAGGCATCATGATACCATCCCAAAAAAAATCAGGTTTCACATTCTTGTCATAAATTATTGCCGTTTCAATATCTAAACCTGAATAACTTGAAACTGTAGAATTTTCTAATATATAATTTTTATAAGGCATTTTACCACAACCAACATCTAATAATTCACCATTAAAATTGATAAGAACTTCTTTAAGTGCATTAAATATTGCATTCCTGATAATATACTTATCGAGATTTTTTACATTTAATTTTATGTCAATAAAATCTTTCATTAAGACAATTTTCTAAATACCACTAAAATATTTCTCCCATCAATAAAATGACACAATATCTTTTTTAAAAATTTAGGTGAAATCCCATTGATCATTTTTAAAAACCCAGCATAAATTGGATTAGAATTCTTAATATATGTTTTTAAAAATTGAGAATAGGTTTTTTCCAATGGTTCGTAACTTACAGACTCCAATTTAACTTCAAAAAGACTTTCTAAGGATTTCAATGATTTCTTGTTCCATAATCCAGCATGATGTGGTGGAAAGTTAAGTGTATGATATTTATCTTTAACGAACAAATAAGGGTTGTTATTAGGAACCCCAATAATTAGCTTTCCATTTGTTTTTATTGTTTTCAAAGAGTCGTTGATAAAATCATGAACATTCGTTACATGTTCTAAAACCTGAAAGTAACAGACCACATCAAATTGTTCTGGATGATTCTTTGAAAACTTATCTATAAGCATACTATGTATTTTCAACCCTTCCTTTTTGCAAATATTAATTGCCTCTGGATTGAGCTCAATACCTTCCGCTTCTATTCCTCTATCTTTTAATAGCTTCAAAAAAACTCCAAAACCAGAGCCTATTTCCAAAACTTTTTCATTCTTTTTAATAGTCGGTAATATTTCAAGATGCTCCCAACGGGTTGAATAATAATTTTCTCGATTTAATGATAAATCTTTGTAAAAAGTTGCATCACCTATAACTGAAAATGGATAATAATATCTGTAACCTGTTTTACGACATCGTAACAATTCTATTTCTTTCGTTCCATTAAATAATCTTGCTACGTCAATTCCCATGGAGTTGTAAGCATCAAGAATCAGCCTAGTTTTAAATGTTTCAATTTTATCAACTAAACCATCTTTATATAGAGGGTTACTATACCTTGTTTTCATCATTTATAGAAATAAACCATTCTGTATCATTCTCCTTATATACTGCCGATCCTTTCTGCCAATAGTAAGGTCTTTTATCACTGTTAATAATTTCAAAATGACAAACTTCAAATAACCTATCAAAGGCTTTCTTGCTAAAATTATCTGCAAAAAAAACATTTAATCTATACTCGCCTTCATATAGTTTTAAGCCTCTTATAACAGAAGTTAATCTATAAATACCTTTTTCTTCTCCAAATGCTTCCTCAGTATTTAAAATAAGTTCATGGATGATAGGCAGGTTGTCATTATTTATTATTTGGTAAGAAACGGCCGGTGCCTGAATCTCTTCTGCACAATTAATTATAATTTCAACTTGTAAGTCTTCCTTGAATTCATGAAAACCTTTTTTACTGGTAATTACTTTTACACTTTTTACGTAATTCTCATTATTTCCTATTTTTTTTGAAATATAGCGTTTTGATCTTTCTTTAGTTTGATTTAAATAAAAATCAACAGCTTCATCCGTTTCTCCTTCAAAAACGGTTTTTCCATGCTCCAAAACAATAGCACGGGTACACAAACTCTTCACCGCCGCCATATTATGGCTTACAAACAATACCGTCCGTCCGTCGCCTTTACTAATGTCCTGCATTTTCCCAATCGCCCTTTTCTGAAACTCCGCATCCCCAACCGCAAGCACCTCATCAATCACCAAAATATCAGGTTCTAAATGCGCCGCTACGGCAAATGCCAAACGCACCCGCATCCCGCTACTGTAACGTTTTACCGGGGTATCAATATAACGCTCACACCCAGAAAATTCAATAATCTCTTCCTCCTTGGCTTTTATTTCAGCTTTGCTCATGCCTAAAATAGCCCCGTTTAAATAAATGTTTTCTCGTCCTGTCAATTCAGGGTGAAAACCCGTACCAACCTCCAATAATGAGGCGATCCGGCCTTTAGTCTTGATCTCGCCCGTAGTCGGTCCTGTTACACGCGACAAGATTTTAAGTAAAGTAGATTTACCGGCACCATTTTTTCCAATAATCCCCAGTACTTCGCCACGTTTCACCTCAAAATTAATATCCCGTAACGCCCACACATAATCACTATCAGCCTTCGTACTGCGGTCATTTACCGATCCAATCTTTAAAAATGGATCCTCCTTCCCACGAATGCCAGCCCACCATCGGTTCAAATCATGACTGATAGTACCCGTACCCACGAGCCCGAGGCGGTATTGTTTGCTGATATTTTCGGCTTTTAAAATGATCATTAAAATATTACTTATTCTTTATTTTTTATTTATTGTTTGGTCGTCATTGCGAGCTTCTTAATTATGCCGTCATTGCGAACGATGTGAAGCAAATGCAGAGCATTCACTAACACCCCTTTATCAAAACTAAAAGACGTTAGTAATCTTTGGGTTTTAGCTAACCAATTATGAGATTGCCGCGTCGTTCCTTCGTCACTCCTCGCAATGACGCTAGGTGGAGAGGCTTCTCAATGACATCTCGTTATTCTTTGTTTTGGCTTCTCTGTCCTGGCTCCTGATTCTTGAATCGTTGATCTATTTTCTATCCTCTACCGACTCTAATTGTACTTCCCTGAATAGAGTTGACCGTTTTTTTAGTTATTTATTTCATTGTTAAAAATAGTTATTATTGGTCTATCTTCAGGTTTCAAGGTCAACCAATATTCCTCAAAATTGTTTGGGCTCATTTTTGGTAAATTTTTATGTGTTCTTTTTTCATTGTAATTTTTTACAGCTTTTGCTACACATTCTTTTAACTGAACGGATGTTTCAGGTTTCCAATAATCTAGATACTCTTCCTTTATAGTTCTATTGATACGTTCCGCATATGCATTGTCCAATCCACTTAAGGACATACTTATCTTGGTTCCATTGCTTACCAATAAATCTATATACTTATGATAAGTGTATTGGCTTCCTCTGTCCGAATTATGAATCTCAGGTGCATTATTTTCCTTTAGTGCCATTTTAAGAGCTTCTAAATTGGCTTGAGCCCGCATGTTATCCGATACTATAAATCCAACAATCTTTTTTGTATAAACATCTATTATGAACACAGCGTAATAGTGTTTGCCATTGAGTGGCAAATAGGTTATATCCGATTGCCATAATACGTTTGGTGCGTTTATTCTTAAGCCTTTTATTAGATTGGGATAAAACTTCTTGCCTGCTATTGTTGTACGTTTATAATTCTTCTTCCTTTTTATCCTGTAACCGAGATCCATCATGGTTTCTATAAACCGATCTCTACCTATAAAATCCGGATCTAATATATCGTACATCTTTTCAACTCCACAACCAGGATGGTCCTCCCGAAGATCATCCGCCTCTAAAATTAATTGAGACACTCGGCCATCGAAAACGGCCTGTCGCCGTGCATACTGACTGACAGCTTGTTTACTTATGCCTATGGTTTGATAAAGCTGGTTCATACTAAAGCTTATTTTTTCTTTATGTGTCCTGAACCAGTTGATTGTGGAGTGCCGAAGTTTTTTTTGATATCTATATTTAAATCGTCCTTTGCGATATCAATCATCTTCTCCAAATAATCTATCTTGATCTGTTTGCGCCCAACTATGGCTTCAAGCTCTTTTATTCGAGCTTGTTGTTCTTTCATCTTTTGGGTGCTACTGTTTTTCATCTCTACAATTCTTGAACCTTTTTCATTAAAGGTAGAAAATTTATGAATCCATTTGTAAATCGATACATTACTTATATTATGTAATTTCTCTAACTGAGTTACACTGAATTCTCCCGATTCAAAGTCTTTTACAATTTGTAGTTTAAATTCATCCGAATAAATGCGTTGCTTTTTCAATAGTTTAATGTTTGCTTTCATAAGTTTACACTTTGTTTAAAGTGGTCAACCTATACTAGAGACATACAAATTTCTACTCACTAATCCCTAATGCCTAATGCCTAAACTGTATCAATAAACGTCTTCTCCGTTTTATTAAAAATAATAATTCCCACTAAAAATAACACAATACTAATAGCTAATGTATATAAAAAACCAAACCAAGTAAAGGTACCCGTATTGAGTAGCATATATCTGAACCCTTCAATAATTTGTGTCAGTGGATTGTATTCCACGAAATTTGCAACCCATTCCGGAAATTTTTTTCGTGCCTCCGACAACGGATAAGGCACCGCCGACATATACATCAATAAACTCACACCAAACCCGATCACTACGGTCATATCTCGATATTTGGTGGTCATGGATGACAGAATCATGCCCAGTCCCAATCCAAGCATGGCCATCATTAAAATATAAATTGGAAATAATAACAAATTCATATTCACTGATAGGATACTGCCTGTACTTAAATAAAAGATATAAAAACCTGCAAAGATACCCAGCTGTATAAAAAACTTCAACAAATTGGAAATGGTTACCGACATGGGCATAATGACCCTAGGAAAATATACCTTCCCGAATATATTCTCGTTCTTTTTAAAGGTGTCACTAGTTCCGGTCAAACAATTATTAAAATAGTTCCAAGCCGTGATACCGGCAAGGTTAAACAAAAATGGAGGAATACCTCCGGTACTGATATTCCCAAGATTATTAAAAATCAAGGTAAATATAACCGAAGTAAACAAGGGCTGAATCACATACCACAACGGCCCCAAAATGGTTTGCTTATACACCGTTACAATATCACGCTTTACAAATAACATCAGTAAATCACGATAACGCCAGATCTCTTTAAAATTGAGATCGATCAGTTTGTTTTTGGAAGAGATGGTGTATAACCAGTCGTCGTCTTTTGTATTCAATGATATAGCAGTTTTTGAATGGGTCTAATATAGTAATTCTGATGAGAAACATGGAAGCAGAAGAGCGAATTTATGGGGACGTCGTAGAAACATTAAGTTTTTAATATATTTTTTGCCATGTATACAATCTTTCTTCTGAAGTATATAGTCTCCGTTATTAGTAGTCACCCCCATCCCTATCTTGAAAAATAATCAACAAACATATATGGCATATAGAATATTTTACTATATTTATTTACATTAGTGTCCGATTAAAAATTGTAAAAAGTTGATGAGGCTTGTAAATGTAAGAGATTCAAGAAGTATTTAAAGAACGACCTTGCTTTATTGGAAATGATTTTAAAGAGTAAGAGAGGATAGTTTTGTTTTATAGGCACTCTGTTTATTAGTTATTTACAATCAAGTCTTTATTCTTGATTCTAACAGCGAAGCGGTCTTGATTCTTTATCGGACAACAATGATTTATTTAGTATTCATCAACCTATATTGATATAAACTACTTACGATAGCATTGATTGAACTAATTCACAAATATTGCTTAGAATTTCGTCTTAGAAAACTGGTAATTTATTAAGAAGCGAGATGATAAGTAAGATGCCCACGTCTCTTGACGTGGGCTTATTTTTTAGCGGTAGCATCGCATCACAATTTCTTAGTGGCGTTTAAGCTGAGTTCCACACTCTTTTTGCTTTAAGAAATTATTCTTTCCTGATTCATTAACTTCGACCATTTAAAAGTCTAAACTGAAACCGCGTCTGTTAACTAAAAACCCCTCTCAGGGTTTTTAAACCCTGAGAGGGGTGGCTAAGCTTCATTTGATTTAAACCTGGTAATTTTGATGAGGGATTTAATACCAAACAAATTCCCCACAGATGGTTTACAATGACAAATACACCAAAGCTGGTAGTGGAAAACACCAGCAGCGACGTAAATTGATTCTTCTTTGCCTATTTTGAAAAAATTTATTATTTTCAAACCTTAAAGGTTTCATTTTCAGAACAATGTTTTTACCAACGGTTAT
This sequence comes from Gelidibacter pelagius, assembly GCF_017581925.1. Classification (GTDB taxonomy): domain Bacteria; phylum Bacteroidota; class Bacteroidia; order Flavobacteriales; family Flavobacteriaceae; genus Gelidibacter; species Gelidibacter pelagius. The sequence continues at coordinate 54,142 of NZ_JAGEVG010000024.1, forward strand.
CATAAACTATTTCATGGCTCCCAACCTCCCTTAAACACAAATTGATATGAAAACAACAACACCGACGAAACTTATAAATCTAATTTTTGATATCTTTTATGAAGAAGAAGTTTTGAAGATTAATATTTTATATCATAGGGTTTGTGACGAACTAACCAAAATTGAATTTGTGGGAAATGAAGATCAACCATTTTATGATTTAGTTTATCATGGCATGACAAAAAAGGTTATAGAACTTTTTATATTATCGGATTACTGCCCCATAAAGAGAGATTCTCTACTAATACTTATGGAATTATTATACGATACGAAAATAAAAATAGATAACTCAATTTGAAGTTTAGCCATTGTTGGTGTGTTTCACCAACAATTTTCAAATTGATAGAACAAAATTTAACCAATAGAAGAGACTCAATTGATAAAAGAATAATTTTACCATAGCTTGTCAAAACCGTAAAATCTCTTAATTCCACTCTAACAGTCCTTGAATATTCGTGCTTAAGGTATCCGCAACCCTAGTTAAAATTGCGATACTCAAATTTGATTTTGCATTTTCTATTTTACTGAGATTAGAACTGTCAATATTAGAAAGAACTTCTAAGTCAAGCAGCAATTCATCCTTTTCTTTTCTTACTAATTTAATATTAGTAGCAATATTTTTCAATACTAGAGAATAATAACTATTAACATCAACATTTTCAAGTTTAATTATATCATTTAGATTATCTTGGAAAAAGATAGTTATATCAACGTTAAGGATAATGGCAACTTTGCAAAGATTATAAATAGTAATATTTGGATTATTTAGATAGTAATACCCTATTGTACTTTTCTTTTTCTCAGGGAAGAAAATTTTACCAAATTCATACGGAGTGATTCCTTTAACAGCTAAAATATTTTGAAAGTTTTTGCTAAACTTCTTTCTATTTCTAATTTCGTTATTGTCCTTGTTTATCATATTAATTATATGTGTTCGGAACAATTTGCACAGATGTGCTTGAAATTAAATGGGTATATATTTGAATAGGTCAATTGTTTTTTTTATATTCGCTTTGTATCCAATTAAAAAAGGTTACATTTTATTACATTTGCGAAAGCATTTCTATAAGATATATAGAAGCATTCGCTTAGAATCTCGCCGTTGAAAACTGGTAATTTTTGGAACGAGATGATAAGTAAGATGCTCACGTCAACTGACGTGGGCTCACTTATTGTTCCACGGTATACCAGTACTTCAACGGCAATAAGCTGAGTTCCACGTCTTTTTTTATTAAAAAAAAGTCCACTCACTTCATTCTTAGCATTGCTCTATTATTTTTTAAAAGTTTCGCACTAATCCAGTTAGAATTAGTCTTAGGATAGCTGCCGCTAAAAATAATCATTGGTTATTAGTCGCACATCATTAGGCTTAAACCTTAAAAAAATGCCTATGTAAAGATAGATTTCAAACAGAATACCTTCAACCAAAGGATTAATAGCAGATTTACACATTAAGAAACAGTTAGAATTAGTCTTGGGAACGGGCCGTTG
>NZ_JAGEVG010000025.1 GCF_017581925.1 Gelidibacter pelagius
TGTGACATGGTTTTATCTTCCCAAACATTAATTATTAGAAAAACTTCGTTGCTACAAAGCAAATAGCTCCGTAGGAGCATCATCTTTGTAGCAAAATCAGAAAACCGATAATCTAAGCTCCGTAGGAGCGTAATCTTTAAATAGATGCTAAGATGGCAAAAATATGTTCAAATTGTTTTTGGATTAGGAGAAGAATCGAATTCCCGAAATTCACTGCTTTATGATAAAAAAACAATCATCTCTCTGCGCTTCAGCTCTAATCTATATGTAATTATCTTATTGCAAAGATGATACAATCATATTGCGGGGGAGAACGATTGTAAAGATTGTATGCTTCGTTGTTATTATGATTGGTCATTATGGTAATCCAAGGTTTAGCATTTGCAGACAATAGGATTTTAGAATTAAAATTCCCTATGCTTTTATTGAAGTATTGAAATTTAATTATCAAATCGTATTTTTTGTTAAATTAGTAAATTGCAATTGAGTGCTTTATGAGATTGATAACCGCTATAAAAAAGATTGGCATTTCGTCACGCTATAATCTTTGAAATTGGTGAAACTCTCAAAATTGTCATAAAATGAGATTTCCAATAGCTCCGTAGGAGCATCATCTTTGTAATTAAAAACGAACTTGTTAATCCAAGCTCCGTAGGAGCGTCATCTCTATACTATGGCCAACACATTCCCACAAATATACGTTCAAATCAGATAAGGATGTTGCTGCGCTAGCAGCTTTAACGGATGTATAATTATAGTACAACAAGGATGTCGCAACTACATTGCTACAAAGATTGCATGACTATATTGTTATTGAGATTGTCAATTGCGGTGATATATGGTTTAATTATTTCATCATAAGGATTTAAGTTTTATAATATTATCGAGGTTTTTGGATTATTGCAGTTTAATAATCAGATTGTATTTTTTGTTAATTTAGTTGCTACTGTAAATATGTGCTGTATAGGCTTGATCACCGGGATTATGTAATTTATGATTTCATCCAATAAAGCGCAATGAACTTAGATTTATAATAGCTCCGTAGGAGCGTAATCTTAATAATTATGGCCAACACATTCACACAAATGTACGTTCAGATCGTTTTTGCAGTTAAGGGAAGAAAAAATCTAATTCCAGAAATTCATCGTGAAGAAATTGAAAAATATATTTGCGGAATTATCAATAACTGTAAATCCAAGCCGCTTGCCATATACTGTAATCCAGACCATGTCCATATTTTAATCGGGATGAATCCCTCCTTATCTCTTTCAGATTTAATTCGGGATATTAAAGCTAACTCTTCAAGATGGATCAATCAAAAACGATGGATTAATGCGCAGTTCAGGTGGCAAGAGGGTTATGGCGCGTTTACCTACTCAAAATCGCACATAGATAAGGTTGTAAAATATATTTTAAGACAGCCCCAACATCATAAAACACAATCATTTAAGCAAGAGTATTTGGAGCTGTTAAAGTTATATGAGATTGAATTTGAAGAAAAATATCTTTTTGAGTGGTATGAATGATATATGATACCGTATGATTCTGAGTGAATTCGTTTATTAAAACATTAATTTGACTACAGATTTCTATATTTATCATGAAGCCCAATACCTTTCAAAATCATGGGTTTGATTTTATCCAATCTGGATGCTTTTGTGGCGTCACGTTTTGCGCTTTCTATATACTCTACGTATTCTCTTTGTTTCCCTGAAGTGAGTTGTTGGAAACTTTCTTTAAACAAGGGGGCAGTTTTAAACGCTTCATTCAATATACTTGGCATAATAACCGCTTTTTCATTGCGGCTAATTTGTAATTCTTTTCCAAGATATTGATTTTCTATCGCTTCATTCACATAGGCCAAGACTACTGGTTTGTTGATATCTTGAAGCGATTCAAAACGCATTTGGCGCAAAGCCTTGGTTTTTTCGTCAGCGCTTACCAAAACCTTCCTTTCATCTTTTAAGAAGACACCATTAAAAAACCATATACTGAAATGATTTTTAAAGGCACCCAATCCCAAAACGTTCTTTCCGTTTAAGGTATAAACTGGGGCGTTCCATTTCAAGGTTTCAACCAGTTCTGTAGAATTGATAATTTGCCTTAAAACATCCAATGCTTCAGCAAAATGTGAATTGACTTCAAGGTACTCTTCAATAGAATCTACTTTTCGCATGAATTTATTTTTTATCAAATTTACTGTCCTGCATTAACTTTTTAAACCCCGTCTAAGTTAGTAAACGGGGTTAATAACATAATAGCAGTCTATTTCTTCAAAGCAACCAACTCTGCAATCTTACAAATGACTTGAGTTGCTTTGATCATACTTTCCACAGGAACATATTCATAGCGTCCATGAAAATTATGGCCTCCCGCAAAGATATTCGGACATGGTAAGCCCATATAACTTAATTGGGAACCATCTGTTCCACCTCTAATGGGTTTAATGATGGGTTTAATATTAAGCATTTTCATGGCTTTTTCTGCAATATCCACAATGTGCATTACCGGTTCTATTTTCTCTTTCATATTGAAATATTGATCCTTGATCTCAATGGTTACAACTTCACGTTCGTATTGCGTATTCAAGTCGAAGGTCATTTGAAGCATGGCTTCCTTCCGAGCTTCAAACTTTGCCATATTATGGTCTCTTATAATATATTTCAAAATCGTTTCTTCCACAACGCCTTCAATACTGGCAAGATGAAAAAATCCTTGATAATCTTCTGTATGTTCTGGGGTTTCAAGCATTGGTAAGGAATTGATAAACTCGGTAGCAATATACATGGAGTTGATCATTTTTCCTTTGGCATATCCTGGATGCACAATCTTTCCTTTCACTTTTACCGTGGCACCAGCAGCATTGAAATTCTCATATTCCAATTCACCAATTTGGCTGCCATCCATAGTGTATGCCCATTCGGCACCAAATTTCTCGACATCAAATTTATGGGCACCGCGACCAATTTCCTCATCCGGAGTAAAACCGATTCGTATTTTACCATGCTTGATTTCAGGATGCTGAATCAAATATTCCATAGCGGAAACAATTTCCGTGATGCCGGCCTTATCATCCGCTCCCAATAGTGTGGTGCCATCCGTTGTGATAAGCGTTTGTCCTTTGTATTGTAACAAATCATCAAACAGATCTGGTGACAGAATTATATCTTCTTCTGCATTTAAAACGATATCCTTGCCATCATAGTTTTCAATTATTTGAGGCTTGACATTCGCCCCCGTAAAATCTGGAGAAGTATCAAAATGGGCCACAAAGCCAATCACCGGAACGTCGTGGTCCACATTGCTCGGTAGCGTTGCCATGATATAAGCATTTTGGTCTATGGAAACATCTTTCATCCCAATGGCCGTGAGTTCTTTAACGAGCGCATGTGCTAAGTCCCACTGCTTTTCAGTACTTGGAGTGGTTTCTGAATCTGGGTCGGACTCCGTGTCAATAGTAACGTAGCTTATAAATCTATCAATGATGTGTTGTTTATCAATCATAACTTTTAATTTTATTATGCAAAATAAGGCATATTAACAATAACAACAATGGTGTTAAATGTAATTTAATAGATCCTTGATTTTAAAGTGCCGGTATTTTAACTGATCATTTTTTCAGTCGTATGCTTAAATCCTACATAATTCATTAATTGAATAAAAAAACTACCCTATCTTTGGGTAGTTTTTTTATTTTGCCATCTATGTATAAAATATTACTACGTCCTTTTCTTTTTTTATTCGACCCTGAAGCTGTCCATCATTTTACTTTCAAACTCATAAGATTTGCCCATAGCTTGGGTTTTGGAGGAGTTTTCAGAAGCAAATATCAAGTCCATAATAAATTGCTTGAACGTGAGCTTTTTGGATTAAAATTCCCCAACCCTGTCGGTTTGGCGGCTGGTTTTGATAAAAATGCCATGCTTTATAAGGAGCTTTCTAATTTAGGATTTGGCTTTATAGAAATCGGAACGGTTACGCCAAAAGCACAGGCAGGAAACGAACAACCGCGATTATTTCGTTTGAAAGAAGATGCTGCGATCATCAATAGGATGGGGTTTAACAACGGTGGTGTTGAAGAGGCAGTTGAACGATTAAAATCGAACCCGATAACAGGAAAAAAACATGTTTTGATTGGCGGGAACATCGGTAAGAACAAAATCACCCCTAATGAAGCTGCTGTAAACGATTATATCATCTGTTTTGAAGCCCTCTTTGATTATGTCGATTATTTCGTGGTCAATGTAAGTTCTCCAAACACACCAAATTTGCGTGCGTTACAGGAAAAGAAACCATTGACCGATTTATTGCAAACCCTTCAAGTCAAAAATAATTCTAAGGAAAAACGCAAACCAATTCTCCTCAAAATTGCTCCAGACTTGACCAATGAGCAACTTCTGGACATTATCGATATTGTTACAGAAACCAAGATTGATGGCGTTATTGCTACCAACACCACTATTTCCCGAGAAGGACTAAAAAGTAATAACAAAGATGAGATGGGTGGATTGAGCGGACAACCTTTAACAAAGCGGTCTACAGAAGTCATTCGGTTTTTAGCAGAAAAGAGCAATAAGGCATTTCCAATTATTGGTGTAGGAGGGATCCATTCTGCGGAAGATGCCTTGGAGAAATTAGAGGCAGGTGCAGATTTGATACAACTCTATACCGGCTTTATTTATGAAGGCCCTAAATTGATTAAAGATATTAATAAAGCCATTTTAACAAAACAGTTATAAACTAAAAGGTTCATGGGGAGAATACGAAATTTAGCAACTATAAATATTCAATAACTATCCCGTATTCATTCAATGTGAGTCTTGAATCTTACGTTTAATTGCGCTCCGGTCTTACATCTTCTTTTATGATAGAAACTCTCCTCTCTTTTTCAGTAGCAACGTTAGCCTTGGCCATTGCACCAGGGCCAGATAACATCTATGTCTTGACCCAATCTTTAGTCAATGGCACCAAAAGTGGCATCGCCACAACCGCTGGTCTCATCAGTGGCTGTATTGTGCATACGACACTTTTGGCATTTGGTATTTCAGCAATTATCACGACTTCCGAAGAACTTTTTTATGGGATTAAAGTTTTAGGAGCTTGCTATTTACTTTACTTGGCTTATACAGTTTATAAAAGTGATGACCAAATCTCATGGTCAGAAGATGCACCTCGCAAATCTTATTTACAACTCTTCAAAACAGGTGTGATCATGAATTTGGTGAATCCGAAAGTTATGATCTTCTTCTTGGCATTTTTCCCTGGCTTTCTATGGGATAAAGACGGAAATACTGTTGTACAATTTTATATTTTAGGAATTACTTTTATGGTGGTTTCCTTTCTTATTTTTAGTAGCGTTGCTTTATTGGCAGGGCGTATCTCCGAATTCATACTAAAAAGGAAAGGGGTCGGCGTTTTCTTAAAATGGCTTCAGATTGTTGTTTTTGTTGGCATTGCACTCTACATAATTGCAGCTTAAATAAAATATTTTTTGGATCATACCTTTTCAAATAAGAAGCATTAATTATCTGATTCATAGATGAATTGCTCACTTTGAACGATGTAAATTACAGGAATACAGTTAATTTAGCAGTTAACCAAAATGAGTTTTATTATGAGAAAAATGACATTTCTTGCAGTACTGTTTTTTGTGCTCTTCTCTTGCAACAATGAAAAAAAAGGATCTTCTGAAACTAAATCAGATAACAAGTCAGAGAAAGTCAGCAACAAAAGTGATGGCAAATCCTACGATTGTTTAAAAGACTATAAGGACGATTATGAAGCGCTGCTTACCAAAGATGAAATGACTTCTGTGCATCCCATAAATGATAAAGCGAAGGTAGAATTGCGATCGGGCAGCTACGGCGAACATATTTATAGATGGAATAGTAATCGCCCTTCCTTTACAATGGAAGTGAGCAATATGAAAATGGATGTTCCAGATCAAAATACCATAGGAATAAAAAATCTTTCCTTCTATTCAGATAAAACTGATTTGAAATCGGCAATTGGAACTTTTGATATGGGGTATAAGCAATTATCGGATAAAGAATTGGAGCAAATCCAGAAAAATCTCGAAAAAGCAGAAGATGAAGTGAAAAAAACGGGGGAAGATCTTATGAAAGTGAGGTCTAAAATGAATTGGGATGCTGTTGAGGGCTTAGGCTCGAGTGCTTGGTACAAATGGAGTGATCAATGGGGCGGCGAATTGGTCGTACTTGCCGGTAGAGCTAATTTTACCATCCTTATAAAAATCAGTGATGATCCAGATGAGAATAGGGAATTAGCAAAAAAGCTCGCCGAAAAAGTGATTGCTAAATGTAAGTAATTGAACTATGGGCTTTTAATTAAGTAACATTCTTAAAAGCCCATAGTTCTTGGTTTATTTATAATATTTGAAATTCTACACCTCTTCTTTTTTTGATTTGAAAGATTACTGCATACGTAGGAATTCATATCTTTGGTCCCATGCAACAGGTTAAAATAATCGAATGTCCACGAGATGCCATGCAAGGCATCAAGGACTTTATTCCAACTGAAAAGAAAGTCCAGTACATTCAGTCATTATTGCGTGTTGGCTTTGACACGATAGATTTTGGAAGCTTCGTTTCTCCCAAGGCTATTCCGCAAATGGTCGATACTGCTGAGGTGTTATCCAAACTCGATCTTTCTACGACCAAAAGCAAACTGTTGGCCATTATAGCCAATACCCGAGGTGCTGATGATGCATCCAAACATTCTGAAATAAATTATTTGGGCTATCCGTTTTCAATTTCAGAAAACTTCCAAATGCGAAACACTCATAAGACTATTGCGGAATCTGTGGTGATCTTGGATGAGATTTTGGAAATCGCAGATAAATCCAATAAGGAAGTGGTGGTCTATATCTCCATGGGTTTCGGAAATCCTTATGGCGATCCTTGGGATGTAGATATTGTTGGCGATTGGACCGATCGTTTGGCAAAAATGGGTGTAAAGATTTTGTCATTAAGCGATACGGTTGGCACGTCCAATCCAGAGAATATAAATTACCTTTTTGCCAATTTGATTCCAGAATACCCACATATCGAATTTGGTGCCCATCTCCATACAACACCAACATCTTGGCATGAAAAGGTAGATGCCGCTTACAAAGCGGGTTGTCTCCGGTTTGATGGAGCTATTCAGGGTTTTGGGGGTTGCCCAATGGCAAAAGACGAATTGACCGGAAATATGCCCACCGAAAAATTACTCTCTTATTTTACCTCAAAACAACGTAATACCTTAAATGCCTTGAGTTTTGAAAGTGCATACAATGAAGCAACCAAAATTTTCACATCTTACCACTGAAAATTCTTTTATGGAATATTGATTTTTTTATTGCTTGCAATATTCTCATTCTCAACATTTACTTTAGTTTCCCGTTTTCTTATTTGAAATTAATCTAAATAAGCTTTGGTGCTTTTAAAATCCTAACTTATTTTTGTACTCGAATCAAATCAACTATTTATATTAAGACTAAATAAGAATGAGAAAAATTTTATTAGGAATAGCGATAACTTCAGCGCTATTTACATCATGTTCAAGTGATGATGACAGTATCGATCAAAACCCTCAAGTGGAGGCGCCATTAACCTACAAATTTATACGAGATGGAAAATCAACCGTCGATTTTAATGGTCAGACTACGAGAATCAAAATGGCTATGGAATTTCGTTCAGCCCTAAAAGACAACACAAAATCTGCAACTGATTTACACGGCATGTTTGCTCACGTTGAAGGTGATAACGACTTTTCGGATGCCGACTTAAATGCTTCAGGAAAAAATATACGCAGTAAAGTAGCGGCTTCTAAAGATTATTTTTCTGCTAATACTACGGTTTCCAATCAAATTAAAAGCTTGATGGATTCATGGGTTGAAGAACAAGCTACAACAGTATTTACAAATTGGGAAACTATGGCAACTTCAGGAACGGCAGGCCAATTGCAACAGGTCGGTGGCGGAACTGTAAGATATGTGAATGGTAAAGGTCTTGAATTGGATCAAGCTATTGCAAAAACGCTTATTGGCGGTTTAATAGCCGACCAAATGCTGAACCACTATTTAAGTACTTCTGTATTGGATGAGGCTTCAAATATTCAGAACAATAATAACGGCATTGTCGAAGAAGGGAAATCTTATACCACCATGGAGCACAAATGGGATGAAGCTTATGGCTATTTGTACGGAAATGAAGTGGATCCTTCGGTTCCTGTCTTAGGTGCTGACAGTTTTTTGAACACCTATCTAAAACAAGTCGATTCAGATCCTGATTTTGCGGGGACAGCATCAGCGGTATATGATGCCTTAAAATTGGGTAGAGCTGCAATTGTGGCGAAAAACTACGAGGTGAGAGACGCCCAAGTGGCGATCATTAGAGAAAACATTTCAAAAGTTCCCGCAGTTCGTGCAGTTTATTATTTGCAGGCAGGAAAAGCAAAAATGGCCACAGGGGATATGGCGAGTGCACTTCATGCCTTATCTGAAGCGTACGGATTTATCAATAGTTTACAATTTACAAGAGAGCCAGATTCAAGTTCACCATATTTTACTCATGAAGAGGTTACAGTTTTTATGGATACCCTAATGGAAGGACAAGGCTTATGGGGAGTCACACCTGAAACGTTGGACGACATGTCTGAAACCATTGCGGCAAAATTCGGCTTTACGGTAGCGGAAGCGGCTAACTAAAAATATAGACTCAGTGATTGCTCTTATAGGAGGGCAATTACTGCTTCTTTAAATTTGCATAATTATTAAGAAAATTGATTCACATGATTAAAAATATAGCATTAGTTTTTAGTTTGGTATTTATGATGGGCTGTAGTTCCTCCGATGATTCGGGCGCGGGAGGTGGTGGTGCTACGGACGACTTTGACCGCTCGGCATTATTGACAAACTTAGCAGATAATATTATCATTCCGTCCTATCAGGATTTTGGTCCAAAATTGACCACGTTAAAAGGATCCATTGAGAGTTTTGTGGCAACACCAAATCAAAGTACTTTGCAAACCGCAAGACGTCATTGGCTCATTGCCTATAAAGCTTGGCAGCATGTTGAAATGTTCAATATTGGAAAGGCAGAAGCTTTGAATGAGTATCATTTTTTTATGAATATTTATCCAGTGACGATTTCTGATATTGAGACTGGCGTAAGCACTGGGAATTACGATCTAAATACGCCCAATTACCATGATGCACAAGGGTTTCCTGCTTTGGACTATCTCTTGTATGGTGTTGCTGATGATGATGCGGGAATTGTGGCAAAATTTTCATCTGATGCTAATGCGCAAGGGTATAAGGATTATTTGACCGATGTGATCAACCAAATGGATAATTTGACGCAGCAGGTCATCACCGATTGGACGACAGGCTATCGCGATCAATTTGTGAATTCCTCAAAAAATACAGCCACAAGTTCTTTGAACAAATTTGTAAACGACTTTATTTTCTATTACGAAAAAGGCTTGCGAGCCAATAAAATCGGAATCCCAGCAGGGGTTTTTTCTACAACGCCTTTAGCGGATAAAGTGGAGGGCTATTATAATGGTGAAGTATCAAAAGAATTGGCTCTTGAAGCCTTAAATGCCGTTCAAGATGTATTCAACGGAAAAGCTTTTAGTGGCTCTGCGACAGGTGCAAGTTTTAAAACGTATCTGGAATATTTGAAGGTGGATAGAAATGGGCAAAATTTGAGCGCTATTATTAATGCGCAATTCAATGAAGCGAGGACGAAAATTCAAGAATTAAATTCAAATTTCAGTCAGCAGATCATCACCGATAACACAAAAATGACCGTTGCATACGATGCGCTGCAAAGGGCAGTGGTTTATCTAAAGGTCGACATGGTTCAGGCTTTTAATATTAGCGTGGATTACGTAGATGCTGATGGCGATTAATTTTTAAGCGAAAATTTATGACAAAGAAGATTCTTTAAATGCCTTAGAGAATCTTCTTTTTGGTTTTATGGGCACTAGTTTTAAAACATATCTGAACAAACATACCCATCCGGCGCCTTTGGCGGTCTTCCGGATAGGCTTTGGCGTGATGATGCTTCTCAGTATCGTACGTTTCTGGAGGAATGGCTGGATAGAAACCCTTTATATTCTACCCAAATTCCATTTTTCCTATTATGGTTTTGCATGGATCAAACCCATTGGCGACTATACCTATCTTATTTTTGCACTGTGTGGCATTTCGGCATTTCTCATTGCCATCGGACTGAAATATCGGATGGCCATCATCATGTTCTTCTTGAGTTTTACCTATATTGAACTCATGGACAAAACGGCTTATCTCAACCATTACTATTTTATAAGTGTGTTGAGTTTTCTGATGATTTTTTTGCCCGCAAACGCTTATTTTTCTGTTGATAATCTTCTCAAGAAGAAAACTTATACAGCAATCCCCAAATGGACTATTGACAGTATTAAATTGTTAGTAGGTGTCGTTTATATTTATGCGGGTCTTGCTAAAATAAATTCCGATTGGCTATTTAAAGCCATGCCGTTAAAGATCTGGTTACCTTCTAAATATGACCTTCCCTTTATAGGAAATTCCTTTATGCAACAGGAATGGTTCCATTACGCCATGAGCTGGTCTGGAATGATCTATGATTTGATCATTCCGTTTTTATTGATCACCAAGCGCACGCGATGGTTCGCCTTTGGTCTGGTGGTGTTCTTTCATGTGTTTACGCGGGTTTTGTTTCCCATCGGCATGTTTCCGTACATTATGATTGTCACCGCACTTATCTTTTTCGATTCAGATTTCCATCTGCGTATTTTGAATGTTTTCAGAAAGCTATTGAAACCATTTAGAGTCCATTCAGAAAACTTTAAAAAAGAATTCTATAACTACAAAAAACAAAAATTAGTAGTCCCAATCATTATTATGTTTTTCGCTTTTCAGATCACTTTTCCCTTTCGTTATCTCTTATATCCCAACGAACTATTTTGGACTGAAGAAGGTTATCGGTTTTCATGGCGGGTGATGCTTATGGAGAAAATGGGCAATACCACCTTTAAAATCGTGGATGCAGAAACGGGACAAGGTTTTTTGGTTGATAATTCCGATTTCTTGACTTCATTTCAAGAGAAACAGATGAGTTTTCAGTCCGATTTTATTTTGGAATATGCCCATTACTTAGGCGATCATTTTAAAAACCAAGGTCATAAAAACATTCAAGTATTTGCAGAAAGCTATGTGGCACTCAATGGCCGATTGAGTCAGCCGTATATTGATACAAGTACTGATCTATATAAAGAGAAAGAATCATTCCGGCCTAAAAACTGGATTTTACCATTCCATGATGAAATTAAAGGATTTTAGTGTAGTTATAATGTGTTTGATAGGCGTTTCTGCACTGTCACAAAACACGGTTTCGGGAGTTATCACCAACGCTCGCACCCAAGAGCCAGTTGCAGATGTGGATGTGTATGACAAGGTTTCTGGCCTACTGACCAGTACAGATGCATCCGGATTATATGAGTTTACCACTTCAAAAAGTAATCTCACGCTGGTCTTTTTCTCTTATGAATTTGAAGCGAAGGAATTACAGTTAAAAGTCACCGGCAGTACAACATTAAATGTGTCCATAAACGAACTGGGCATTGCTTTAACTGAAGTGGAAGTCACCGCTCGAAAGACCAAAGTTTTTGAATTATCACGATTGAAGGATGTGGAGGGGACGTCAATTTTTGCGGGTAAGAAAACCGAAGTCGTTCTGGTGGAACAGTCCATGGCAAATTTAGCGTCCAACAATGCGCGCCAAATTTACAGTCAGGTGGCTGGATTGAACATTTATCAAAATGATGATGCTGGTTTGCAGCTCAATGTGGGCGGAAGAGGATTGGATCCTAATCGTACGGCAAATTTCAACACGAGGCAAAACGGGTATGACATCAGTGCCGATGTTTTAGGCTATCCTGAAAGTTATTACACGCCAGCTGCTGAAGGCTTAAGCGAAATTCAGATCATCCGTGGTGCGGCCTCCTTGCAATACGGGACTCAGTTTGGTGGTTTGATCAATTTTAAGATGAAATCTCCCAATCCCAATAAGCCTTTTGAACTGATTACAAGAAATACCTTGGGCAGTTTTGGTTTATATACCAATTTTACCAGCATCAGTGGCACAAAAAACAAGTGGAGTTATTATACTTTTTTCAATTACAAGAAAGGTGATGGCTTCCGGGCAAATTCTGAATTTGAATCCAAAAATGCCTATGCCCATATCGGATATCAATTCAATGAAAACACCTCACTAACTGGAGAGTTGAGCTATATGCGCTATTTGGCACAACAAGGTGGAGGGCTTACGGACCAAATGTTTGATAATGATCCTTACCAGAGCAACAGATCACGAAACTGGTTTCAGGTGGATTGGTTATTGTACAATTTGAAATTTGAACATAAATTTACGGAGAACACCAATTTTAGTTTCAATGCCTTCGGATTGAATGCATCACGTTATGCCTTAGGATTCAGGACCAATCGTGTGGATCAAATTGATCCAATGGGTGAACGTGATTTGATTAAAGGTGATTTTAAAAACTATGGTTTTGAAGCTCGAATCTTGAACAAATATGAAGTATTTGACAAAGCTTCTACGTTTCTGTTGGGCACTAAATTTTATCGTGCCAACAATGCAGAGCAGCAAGGTCCGGGTAGCGATGGCATCGGCCCAAATTTTGATATCCAATCGGAGCGATTTCCAAATTATCCAAATCAATCCAGCTTCGATTTTCCAAATTTAAACATGGCTGTTTTTGGAGAAAATATATTCTATGCCACGGATCGATTCTCGATTACACCTGGATTTCGCTTTGAATATATAAAAACCCAAAGTGAAGGATTTTATAAGCGTATCAATACTGATGCGGCAGGTAATGTCATCTTTGAGGAATCTGTGGAAGACAATCGGAATTTTGAGCGATCGTTCGTGCTGTTGGGATTGGGGTTAAGCTATAAGCCTAACACCGCATTCGAAGTCTACGGCAACCTTTCGCAAAATTACCGTTCGGTAACCTATTCTGATATCAATATCAATAATCCAGCTTTTGCCATCAATCCAAATATTACGGATGAAAAGGGATTTACCACAGATTTGGGCATTCGAGGCAATTACAAAAATTTGATGTCCTATGATTTGGGCGTTTTTGGATTGTTCTATAATGGGCGCATTGGTTTTGTCCAGAAAGGCCTATCTGATGGTAGGGTCATCAGTGAACGTGGGAATGTTGGGGACGCCGTTTTATATGGTGTGGAATCGTTATTCGATTTTAATCTGAAGAGAATATTAGAACTTAATAATGAATTTAGCTTAAATTATTTCATCAATTCGTCGTTCATCAAATCGGAATATACAGCTTCGGAACAAGCGAACGTCGAAGGGAATCAAGTGGAATTTGTACCAGATATAAATATCAAAACAGGGTTAAAATTTGGATATAGGAACCTTATGGCTAATATCCAATATACCTACCTCTCCCAACAGTTTACGGATGCGACCAATTCACAATCGGCAAATATCAGTGGAGTCATTGGTGAAATACCAAGTTATGATGTTATGGATGTGTCCTTGTCGTATGCCTACAAGCGCTTTAAATTGGAGACAGGCATCAATAACATCTTGGACAATGCTTACTTTACACGACGTGCCACGGGATATCCTGGGCCAGGAATCATTCCTTCGGCACCTCGAAATTGGTATATGACACTTCAAATTAAAATATAATAAGGCGGTCTTTTTTACGGAAGATCTATTGTGGGGAAGTAATACAGTTCCAAAACTCACGAAAAGCATTCAAAATGTCAATGTTTTTCGGATAATTGAATAATTTTTATTTGCTTATTTAAGCGAATAAAAAGATTATAGGATACCAAAGTTTTACACTAAATTTAAATAAATTTTCCGTAGATTTGCACGCAATTAAACCGTAATTGCAATGAAAGCACACGAAAGCAAAATAGTAGGTGAGGGATTGACCTATGACGACGTTCTACTAATTCCTGCTTATTCTGAAGTCCTTCCTCGAGAGGTCAATATTCAAACAAAGTTTACACGTAACATCACCATCAATATTCCTATCATATCAGCAGCCATGGATACGGTTACTGAAAGCGCTATGGCTATTGCCATGGCTCGAGAAGGTGGTATTGGCGTCTTACATAAAAACATGAGCATTGCCCAACAGGCCAATGAAGTCCGTAAGGTGAAGCGTGCGGAAAGCGGGATGATCATAGATCCTGTCACTTTGCCTTTGACGGCAACCGTACTGGATGCCCAACGTAATATGGCAGAACATAGTATTGGTGGAATTCCGATTATTGATGATAACGGCATTCTAAAAGGTATCGTAACCAACCGTGATTTGCGTTTTGAAAAAGATGGCACCCGGCCCATTGTTGAAGTGATGACCAAAGATCATTTGGTAACAGCGCCTGTTGGAACCTCGTTGCAGGATGCCGAAGGGATTCTCCAAAAGAACAAAATTGAAAAGCTTCTTATTGTTGATGAAAATTATAATCTTGCCGGTTTAATTACCTTTCGAGACATTACTAAATTGACCACGAAACCAATTTCTAACAAAGATACTTTTGGACGTTTGCGCGTAGCCGCTGCGATTGGTGTCACTGCAGATGCGGAGGAAAGGGCAGAAGCCTTGGTGAAATCAGGAGTGGATGCGGTGATTATTGATACGGCTCACGGACATACCAAAGGTGTGGTGACCATGCTTAAAACAATCAAAAAACGATTTCCTGATCTTGAGGTCATCGTAGGTAATATTGCTACTGCTGAAGCCGCCATATATTTGGTGAAAGCTGGTGCGGATGGTATTAAAGTAGGCATTGGACCAGGTTCTATTTGTACTACACGTGTAATTGCCGGAGTGGGATATCCGCAGTTTTCTGCAGTTTTGGAAGTTGCAGCAGCCATCAAAGGCTCTGGAGTTCCAGTAATTGCTGATGGTGGCATTCGTTACACTGGTGATATTCCTAAGGCACTTGCCGCAGGAGCAGATACGGTGATGTTGGGATCTTTATTGGCAGGAACGAAAGAAGCTCCGGGAGAAACCATCATTTATGAAGGTCGGAAATTCAAATCCTACCGCGGAATGGGGTCTGTGGATGCTATGAAACAGGGTAGTAAAGACCGCTATTTTCAGGATGTGGAGGATGATATCAAAAAGTTGGTACCAGAAGGCATTGTAGGTCGTGTACCTTATAAAGGTGAAGTCATTGAAAGTATCCACCAATTTGTGGGAGGCTTGCGTGCGGGGATGGGGTATTGCGGTGCCAAGGACGTGGCCACTTTGAAAGAGAGCGGACGCTTTGTGAAAATCACTGCTTCAGGAATCAATGAAAGTCATCCACATGATGTAACTATTACTGAAGAGTCTCCGAACTACTCAAGATAAATGATTTAAATTCTGTAATAACAGAACTATGATAACAAAAAGCACGACTTTAATGGGTCGTGTTTTTTTGTTCCAAATTATAATCTTTAATTGATCTCAAAACATTAAGAACCAACCTGAATGAGTGGATAACTATTTAATTTATCACACCTCATTTTGTCTTCTAAAAGTATTTTGAAACGACCCGATTTATTGGAATCACGGATTACAAGTATTCACAAATTGCATGAATTTGATTTGACCTACATAATAGTAAATGCCCTTTGTGTAACTTAGTTATTACCTTTGTGTAATTCTGTGAAATAGCTTCTTTTTAAAATGAGTTTTAGACACGCCTCGATATTGAAATCACAAATTCTCACGAGGAGCTTAAAGTCTGAAATGTTGTGCGTGAATTTTCCACTGTCTATTTCACGAATGCAACAGACTTTCAGTCTGTTTTAAAACTCCAGCCAGAAGAACTATCGTCTGACACGGCGCATTAGTCAATGTTTTTGATTATTACGGATACACAATGTCCATAACTTCAAAAGTCCGATCTTCTGTTGCCAATTTCAACACTGCTGTTTCGCCAACTTTTTTATCCGTCAAGAGGCGAGCTATTGGTGAAATAAAGGAGATTTTTCCTTTAGAAATATCGGCTTCATCAACACCGACTATCTGATAGTGCTGTAATTTCTTATCGTTCCCGATTTTTAGGCTTACCAAAGCTCCAAAGCGTACTTCATCTTGTGGCTGCTTGCTGAGATCCACAATTTTTGCAGATAGAATACGGTTATTCAACAACTGTAATCTTGCGTTGATATGATTGGTTGCAATACGTCTTTCCTTTTCGTCGGTGATGCCCAAGTTATCTCGTTCTGCAATCAGTTGGTCATTTTCTGAGAGCAGTGCGTCCATGCCAACTTGGGTCACATAATTGGTGACACCTTCTGGTAAATCTGCTCGTGGTGCTACAAAGGGCACTTCTTCCTGATCATCTTCTCTTACGAAACCTCTGCTCATGGTTTACTTGAATTTATAGTATTAATAGTCATTATTCTTAAAATTAAAGAATTTAAGAGGATTTCCAAAGCTAAAATCACTCTTAAAAGTATGGGTTATGATGTTTCAGATTTGAGATTGCTTTTGGATTCGCTGATATAATTATGAAATGTCATGAGTGTAAAAAAAGAACGGTCTTAAGATGTTCTTTTAGGACATTGACAGTATATTAGCGAACTCAATATCATCAACAATAAGACAGCATTTGGACGTCTTAAGGTATTATATATGTATTATGAAGCGTTTATTTTCAAATCTATTGTTTAAAGTTTTTATTGCCATCGTTTTAGGGACTGTTTTCGGACTGTACTTGCCTGAATCCATCAACAGAATATTCACCACTTTTAATGCCTTTTTTGGACAATTTTTAAGTTTTTCCATTCCTTTAATCATTATGGGATTGATCATGCCAGCCATTTCTGATTTGGGAAAAGGTGCTGGTAAATTGTTGTTGCTCACAGCCGCCATTGCTTATGGGTCTACCTTGTTTTCAGGTTTTATGACCTATTTTGCAACCTCAAGTATATTTCCAACGCTTTTGGAATCGAGCGTCAATAATACGGCTGAAATTGCCGATTCTGGTCGTGAATTAACACCCTACTTCAGTCTTAACATCCCGCCTGTATTGGATGTCATGACGTCATTGGTTTTGGCATTTGTTATTGGTTTAGGACTATCATATCAAGAAAAATCAAGTTTAAAACTGGTCGTCAAAGATTTTGAAAAAATCATCATGCAGTTGATCACTTACGTTATTGTGCCTTTACTTCCACTTTTTATTCTGGGCATATTTGTGAGTATGGCTTTTAATGGGCAAGTGTTTTCAATATTTACTGTATTCCTAAGCATTATAGGCGTCATTTTCGCCTTGCACATTTTACTGCTGTTATTACAATACACCATAGCTGGGTTGTTGACAAAAAGAAACCCTATAAAGTTATTGGCCACCATGATGCCAGCTTACTTCACGGCATTAGGAACTCAATCTTCGGCAGCTACCATCCCAGTGACCTTGGAACAAGCCTTAAAGAATGGTGTTTCAGAAAAGATTGCGGGTTTTGTCATTCCCTTATGTGCGACCATCCATTTGTCCGGGAGTATGATGAAAATTACCGCTTGTGCCATGGCATTGATGATTTTACAAGGGGTGCCCTTCAGTTTTACACTCTTTGCTGGATTTATATTTGTATTGGCAATTGCTATGATTGCGGCACCAGGAGTTCCCGGAGGTGCAATTATGGCCGCTGTAGGCATCTTACAATCCATGTTAGGCTTTAACGAGGAGATGTTGGGTCTGATGATTGCCCTTTATATCGCTATGGATAGTTTCGGAACCGCCTGTAACGTTACTGGCGATGGCGCTATTGCTCTCGTCGTCAATAGAATTACTAAAGAGAAATTGATAGCCTAAATTTCAGGAGTGTTGTGCCCACTTGTGGGTTTTGATACTCTGAGGCTCTTGATTCATCCAGCTTTGTATAAATTCTTTTGAAATATAAAAGAGGATAATTAAAGCATAATTACCCTCTTTATACCTTTAATGCTTCGGTTTTTAGATGCT
Source organism: Gelidibacter pelagius (assembly GCF_017581925.1). Lineage (GTDB taxonomy): Bacteria > Bacteroidota > Bacteroidia > Flavobacteriales > Flavobacteriaceae > Gelidibacter > Gelidibacter pelagius. The sequence goes on from NZ_JAGEVG010000025.1 coordinate 18,044, forward strand.
TGATGCTCCAGCTTCTGCAACAGCATGATCATTTTCAACCGCACTTCCACTAACGCCAATGGCACCAATGATTTCGTCTTTTGAATTCTTGATTGGAATACCTCCTGGGAAGGTGATTAGTCCGTTATTGGAATGCTCAATATTGTATAAAGAACCCCCTGGTTGTGACAATTCGCCAACAACGCCTGTATTCATATCGAAAAAACGAGCAGTTTTTGCTTTTTTGATAGATATGTCAAGTGAACCTAACCACGCACCGTCCATTCTTGCAAATGCTACTAAATTTGCACCTGCATCTACAATGGCGATGTTCATTTTAGTGTCAATTGCAACAGCTTTCTTTTTTGCTGCTGTGATAGCCTTTTCTGCCTGTTCTAATGTAATATTCATAATGTCTTTGTTTTAATAATGTTATTGTTCAAATGCAAATTTACGATGAAGGTAGATGTATTCAGTTATTGTAAGAGTTCAATAGCTTATGAAAACAGGTCAGTTGTAAAATAGTAGATAATGAAATAAACTTATGAAGAGGTTTTACTAGGGCTAAAACCGAATTTGTTTTTAAAGGCAGTACTGAAGTTGGACAGATTGTTGTATCCAAAATCCGAGTAAATTTCAGAAGGCTTTAGAACACCTTCTTCCAAGGTTTCTTTAGCTTTTTGAAGCCGTTTGTCCTGTAGCCATTTACCAGGAGACACTTTATACTCAGATATAAAATGACGCTTAAATGTGGATAAGCTCATATTACATAAAAAAGCAATTTCTTCTAACCTCAAGTTGGAGTGTATCTTACTTTCAACAATTTTTTTAAAGGGTGAACTGCCATCCACAATGAGCGATTGCAAATAGCGTTCAAATTTTCTTCCATATTTCTGGATGAGATAGAGCATCAATTCTTCAAATTTCACAGAGAGTAAATTCTCCATAAAAATTGCAGGAGCATTGCCGATAGTGTTTAATGAATTCAAATAGGAGACGATGTAGGCATCATTTCCAATGATAAAATAAGGAATGTCGTCGCTCACCATCGTCTCATTGTCCGTATGTTTCTCCAAAAATCCTTTTAGGATTCTTTCAGAAAAAAATAAGAGTTTACAGTAATAAATGGCTTCTGTTTCGAGTAATTCTGTCCATAACCAATTCCCTTTTTTTAGCAATAGCGATTGGTCTTTGTTTACGGCAACGGAAGTGCCTGCAAAATGGACTTGTTTTTTGCCAACTTGAAGAAAACTGAACATATTCATGCTTAAGTTGACCTTGCTTTTGACCACATCACTGGTCATTTTAAAATCATAAACGAATAAATCAGGCCTTTCGGCTGACTTCGGAAGGTAGATTTCAGGGATGTTTTCTATTGGCATTTATAACTATTTTCAGTTTTGTAAAATACGATTTTATAAGTTATAACTGTGGGTTTTGGAGCCATCTTATGGTCTTCTTTACACTATTTTGCTCCAATACCTTAGATTTTCATCTCAAATAAACTAAACGGACCTGTCTTATAATGTTCAGGTAAATCACTGGTCCACTCAATGTCTCGGATGCCTTTATGAACAAATCCAGAGCGGATATAATAGCTGTTTAATCGGTCATTTCCACTATGGGTATCCATTCTGATAAAATCGATATCTCTTTCCTTTGCTAAGGATTTGGACCACTCTATAATCTTTTTGATATAAGAACGGCCTCTATAATTTGGATCTGTAGCGATCCGATGCAAGTAAATGGCCTTATCCTGATCTGAGTTGTCCCAAATGACGGGGTCTTCAAAAGTAACAACAAAAGTGGAAGCCATTTCATTGCCTTCCATAATCTTATAATGCCGATTCTCATTTATTTCCTTTTCGATGAGTGCTCTATCAAATCCGCTCCAACTTTTGTTATTTACCGTTTTTTGATAGGCAGTTGCAGCATCGTATAAAGTGAATATGTCGTTGATATCTGCAAGAGTACTTTGTGAAATATTCATTAATAAATAAGTTGTTTATAGGCCCTTTTAAACAGAGTTCCATAATTGATCCATAGAAGGCTTTGAATTTCTTATTCTGGCCGATTGTTTTGTTGCTACGAAGCTACTAATTTAACAAATTTCATCTTCTTATACCTTCGATTTATTAGCTTTTGCGATTAGTAGATCCACCTCTAAATATTTTTCTTTTAAAAAACTTAAAGCGAAGGCTGCTGCCGATGCAGTAAATACTGAATAATCAAAAACACTCTTTATGCCGATGGTAAAGGTCATGGAGAGTGCGAAGATCAAGAGTAGGATTCCACTCAATTTTGCAAACAGTTCCGTTTTAAATCCGATGATCAGGAAAATGGCAAAGATTATTTCTGCTGCTGTGGCTATAGTTCCTACCGTTGGTATTAAGGTGTCGGGAACCCATGGATTCAATACCTGTGTATATTCCAAAAAACTGTCCCAATTTCCCCAAGCAGAACTTTCTTTGGGCCACATGCCCAACCGGTCTGCAGAAGCCGATAGAAACCCGAAAGCAATGGCGAGCCTCAAAAAGAGCTTGATTATTTTCATGATATTTAATTTTATTCCGACCATTGGGTTTTAATACCTCGAGGCTTGCCTCGATCAAAAAGACTATTCCTTATTCATGCCTCGTGGGCTTGCCCACCAGTGCCGGTCGGACGAGCCGCGAGACTCTTGATTTAGGCTTTTTTGAATGCACCTCATCTATTTTAATGTACTTGCGCGCATGGTAGGTGGGTGAATTCTCGTGTTTGCCTATGACATGAAGATGTCTGGCATTAGCTATTAAAATTACGAATTTTGATATTGAAATCCTACTTAAAAGACTTACAGTTAAAAGAGGAAATCGCTAGTGGGATAGGGTGAGCTGTGAATTAAAATCGGTATAAGGAATTAGTTTGTTAGTTCTTAATAGTCAATTCCTGCAAATGTTGGTCAATTTTCTGCCATTTATCTTCGTTTTTACCTTCACTTAAAAAAGGTGATTGTTTTATTGTTGACTATGACGAGTTCTTTAGGGTTGGTATTTACAAACCCAGTTCTTGATGCTTCTGAAATGAAGCTAATGTCATAAGTCAAGTTGTTCTGCTTTCTAAGAATCCGATTGAGACTGACCCGTTCTGCAATTTTGAAATGTCTTGAGCACATGAAATTAAGGGTTAAAAGAATTGGTGGAATTTTATCTCTTACTATTTGAACATGAGTTTATAGACCCAAGTTCCTATATAGTAGAATACTACCAAATACCCAATTAAAAGAAGGCTTCCCAAAACCCACCCAAAAGTGCCCAAAGTAAAAACAAAAGTAAAAATATAAGTTTCAATACTTTCAATGGGTTTTAATGATACCGGAATGTTGTCAGGTTTTGATATGACATCAATTAGCAATATCATGACTAAATACCCGACCAATAACCCAACACAGCCTGAAATTATTTTGTTTTTATTCATTGTAGTCCGTTTCATATAAAGATACTCTGCAGGTTTACTTGGTTATGTTGTCTATCGCAGCATATTAAATTAATTAACCGCTGACTTTGAAAAGACATTCATCACAAACACCCCGGCTACAATCAGTGTGATTCCAATGATGGCAGGCAGGTCTAAGGATTGTTTAAAAATGACTATTGAAATTATTGCCGAGAGCACAATTCCCAATCCACCCCAAATGGCGTAAGCAATGCCCAGCGGAATTGATTTTAAAGCATGCGAGAAAAAGAAGAAACAAATCGTATATGCTACGATGGTCAAAATGGTGGGGATGGTTTTTGAAAACCCATTCGAGGCTTGCATAAAGCCAGTGCCTATAAGTTCAAATATTATTGCCAGTGATAAGAAAAGGTACTTCATGAAGTTTTGTTTTAGGACTGCAAAGAAACAATAAATCTGAAGGAAGTCAAACCGAAGATCTTGAGAAAATAATAATGTAATCAATATGTTTTTAAAAGAATTAGCGGCATCAAATACTGATGCCGCCATTCCTATGAACTGTTGTATCCTGTTATAAATGCTTTGAAATCAAAAAGATTACAAAGCAGATTTTATAAAAATGTGAGATACATATTTACCTTTTCCGATAAACGGAAACTGATGAGTTCAAAACTATTCGTTATATGCGTTCTCTAAGGCCTCCAAAAACACTTCTTCCGGCTGTGCTCCAGAAAGCGCATGTTTATTATTGAATACAAAGAAAGGAACTCCAGTAACGCCTATTTCTTTGGCTTGCATCTGGTCTTCGGCAACATTTTTATCCAAGGCCGAATCGTTGAGTTGTTTTTCTATGTCTTCTGCTTCAAAACCTAAACTTTCTCCAATTTCGACTAACACCTTCATGTCATCAATGTTTTTACCATCGGTGAAATGTGCTTTCAACAAGAGTTCTTTGGCCTCGTTTTGTTTATTGATGTTTTTTGCGGCATGCATTAATTTATGTGCATTAAAGGAATTCGCAACCACCGCATCCTTGAAATTAAAGTCTATACCTACTTCCTTCGCCATAGCGGTCGAGTTTGCCAACATCTGTGACATTTGATCCATGTTTGCACCCTTGTTCACGAAATAATCGATAGTGGAAATGTCCGGATTGGTGCGTAAGTTGGGATCCAACTCAAAACTTTTCCATTCAATAGAAACGTCGTCTTTATGTTTAAACTGTGAAATTGCATTTTCTAATTTCCTTTTTCCGATATAGCAAAAAGGACATCTGATGTCTGACCAAATTGTAATTGTCATATTATTTAAATTATTGATTATTGTTATTAATTATTGTTTATTGTTAAGACGTATGATGGATTTTTTAACCTTGACTTACCATAATGACTAGCTGCACGATCCATCATACCGTGCTAACCTACCGTAAAATTAGTCTTGAATCTGTTAATGCTTACCAAGATCAGAGGTTTTCAACAAAGTCTCTAAAGACTTTCTTATGAAGCTCAAGATCAACTTCTGGTGCTAATGAAACCCGTACAATATAGTCTTTGTCGCCTTCCTTAGTAGTTCCTTGCGTAGAAGTGGCGGGAATGGTCCAATAACACCCTTTAAGCTGCCCGTAACTGACACAGAACTTACTTTCATGGGGGATTTCAGTAATCATTAAATTGATTAATTTCAGGTTCAGGGCTCTTTTATAAGCTTCCCGTTCTGAATCAGAAGCGCCTTTGGTGGGGAGATCCAATGAAAACACTGATGGGGTAAAGCCTTGTTCGGCTAGCTCTTCGGATACAAAATTGATTTTCGCCGCAGGTAAGACTCCATGGATGAAGTTTACAAATTCACGCGTGTTTTTATAAGCATCCTTAATTCGCTGATTCATGGAAGGCAATTGCTTTGCCAATACGTCCATTTGAAGGTCTGTAGCCTCATTATCGCACAGGGACAGATGTAACTCTATCTTGTCCATCAATGCTTCCGTTTTTTTATTTCCTACACAGTAACCCGCTGTACATAGCCCACCACTTGGGAATTTTGATCCGCTGGCGTAAGATATAGTCCGCACCGAAGAGAGGATGTCCTCGTCGCCCAAAAAGTGGACATTGGGACAAAACGTCTGATCTAAAATAAACACTGGATCGATAGCCAAGTCGCCACTTTTCGTGTGACGTTTTTGACTTAAGACCTCTTTTAGTTTTTTGAGATCTGGAACTTCAACTCTTGGGTTTGTTGGGATTTCAGCAATGATGTAAGGGATGGCGTCTTCGCTGGCAATTTTATCTAAAACGTTGGCGATGCTTTCCACCATATCGTTGTCACCATCCACCAGCAAATCAACCACATCAACGTTGTCAAGGCAAGCAGCAACACGTCTTGCTTGATCGTTGGTGCCACCATAACAATTGGGAGGCACAATAAATTTGATGTCTTTTCCTTGATGTTGTTCTTGGGCATCGTGAATAAGTCCCATCATAATGGCATACTGCATGGATAGTCCGCTCGAAGCCACTAATGCCTTTGAGGTACTATTCGTAATTTGATTTATGGTTTTCTCAACGTGCGATTTGTTGGTTTCAACATCAGCGTTTTGAGGGATAATAAATGCGTTGTCAATCAGCAAATTTAAAGCTGAAAGACAATTGGCGGGTGTCATGGCAATAGTCTCTCTTCTTCTGACATGTTGAATCTCTGAAACATAATTGGCGTTTTGCTCCCCATTGACTAAGATCACACTGCCAAGCTGTGGATGCGAAGTCATGTAAAAATCGATGTTAGGGGAGAGGTCAACATCCAGGAATTTGTCGTGTTGTGAAATAAAAACAGTACTACCGTTAAACGGCGACATGTCTTCAGGTTTCTCAATCTGTTTCAACTCAAATTGATAGCCATAAATGCGTTTTAGGAGCTCAGCATCAAAATGGTCAGGTAATGCATCGGTATAAAGAATTTGAGTGCTTTTACCTGATAGCAGGTTTTTTCTTAGAATAGCTAAAATTGGTGCCGTTCTTGACGAAAAACTGATGACATTCTCTGGGTTTAGATTATTTAAGTGTGCAACTTTCCATTCCAGAATACAAGATAAAGGATGGCCAAGTCGAATATAATCATAAGCAGTGGGAAGGTTGTTTAATGCGGATGTTTCATAATTATTAGCTTGAAATAAGCTCTCAAATTCATCTAAGAATTGAGTTTTCGCCAATGCTTCATCATAGATATCAAGGCGATGGGTGGTGATCGTCAACCAGCCGGTGGGCCTGTTTTTTAGGACATTTTTTATATAGTCACTTCTTTTTTTATCTTCCATTAATCTGTCTTTTGAGAGGGCGAGAATATACAATAATTCGATGGGTTTTGAAAAGCCTTATAGCAGGATTTTCGATAGTATTTCTCACGGTATTGTATCGTAATACGTGGCGTTGGTTAAGTAAGTATTATTAAAATAAAATCCTTCCTGCCGTGTTTTTAGACAAAAAGGATTTTTGTTATTTATTCTGCTCGAACAATTGATTATGCACGGGAGCAAACAGAAAGTTTTAGCTTTTAAATACTATTTCTCCGTCTTTTTTCAATTCAAGATTATTCCCTTTGCCTCTGAGTTCGTAGTGGTCATTTTTGTACCAAATTCCTGAAGCAGCTCTTTCACCAACCAAGTCAATTTGTTCACCGCCATCTAAGTAAACTTTTACTTCATTGGTGGTGTTGTTAAAGGTCATGTCCAGTGTTTGTCCTTTTTCGTTTTTTAAAGAGGTTTTTACAATATCGTCGTCATGCTTAAATACTAGCTTGCCATCTTTTTTCAACTCTATATCATTTCCTTTTCCTCTAAGTTCGTAGTGGTCATTTTTATACCAAATTCCAGATGCTGGGTTTTGTCCCTCCAACTCAATTTGTTCACCGCCGTCTAGATAAACTTTAGCCGTGTTGGTGGTGTTATTGACCGTCATATCTAGCGTTTGTCCTTCTTTGTTTTTTAAAGAGGTGGTTATGATAGCGTCATTATATGTGAAGATGACTTTTCCGTCTTTTTTCAATTCTATATCGTTGCCTTTTCCTCTCAGTTCATAATCATCGTTGATGTACCAAATTCCTGAAGCCGATTTTTCTGCAACCAATTCGATGGTTTCTCCTTTGAAATTTACAGTGGCAGTGCCTTTTGTATTATTAAATGCCATTTCTAAGTTGTTTCCGTCTGCGTCGGTTGAGGTGCTTGTTACGATATCGTCAGCAACTTGTTCTGTGGATGTTGTTTCAGTGTTTTCTTGTTTTGGAGATTCTTTACAAGAGCTTAAAAACAATGCGGTTAACATTGTCATTGTTAAAATGGATTTTGTCATTTTGTTCTAATGGTTTTTTGGATTTTTATTTTCCCCTATGGGAAACTGTTAATTTATTTCTTTACCATCTGTACAAAATCTATGCCATTGAACCCATCTTTTCGTAGTGATTTGAATTGTTTTTGTTGATGCATTTCAACATCTGATCTCGTGGATTTTACGACTGATGGGAGTATAGGATTGCTCACATAAGAAATATAATCGACTCTAATTTAATTTAATGGAAGTCGAGTAAATTTTACTCAAACCGTTTGGATTGTTTTGAATGTAGCTTTTAAAATCGTTGATGTCCTTAAATTTCTTTGGGGTGATCGTTTCCCGTCTGCTTGTAAAATATAGAAGCTGATTATTTTCATCGTAAAAAGGACAGTATTCCATATATTTTGAATTTATGGGAAGGCCCATATTGGTCGCTTTCTGCCATTCGCCGTTCTGGTCTTTTGTTGAAATGTATAAATCGCCACTGCCATGGCCATCTTTCTCATTGTATTTTGTAAAAATTAGAAAATCCTCCTTTTTTGAGATGAAGGCATTAAATTCATAGCCGTTGCTGTTGATGTTTTCGTTTAAAAGTACGGGTTCCAAATAGCGTCCCGATTCCCACTTTGAAAAATAGATATCGTCTTTTCCAAGTCCGTCGGGAGCGTCCATCGTAAAATACAGATTGTTATTCTCACTTAGAGTTGGATAAAATTCGTCTAAATCTGAGTTGACCGGTTTGCCCATGTTCTTTGGCTCAGACCATTCAGCATTTTTATGGGGTCTGTCAACATACCAAATGTCAAAATCCTTTTTCTCCTGTGATGAGTCATCCAAGGGTCTATCCGAAGCAAAAAACAAGCGATTGCCATCGCTCGATAAAAACGGTTCCAAGTAGGTGAACTTATCACAAAAGGGCAGAAGTTGAGGGTCTAACCAATTGTTGTTTTCTTGTTTAATGACCGCAATTTGCGAAATTGCCGTACTAGGGCTTTGTAAAGTAAAAAAGGCTTCATCGCCATCTTTGGAAATACAAAAATCTCTCACGTTAAGGAAACCAGTCAATTTATCATTAAAATGAACCAGCTGAGGCTCAGTTTGTGCTGATAACAAATTTAGAAACAGAATGGATACGATAACGATTGTGTATCTGACCATGAGTGTAAGGATTTAAATTATACTTTTTTTTAAAGCTAAAGATAAAAGTAATCTCATTCTGTCAAATTATTTTATTGCATTTTTGGATTTCTTTTCTGAGAGCGATATATAACTAGCATTTCATTCTGCCAAGATTGGGATTGGTTGAGAGTAGTGTACTTTGGAAGCGTTTGTCAGAAGTGCTTCAATATCGCGGCTGTTCCGGAGCCCAATTCATGTTTATGTCCAGAATTCTTTAATACCGTTTCAATTGCGCCTATGGTTCCCAATAAATCGGATTTATTGACCGAACCCATATGTCCAATTCTGAAATACTTGGATTTCAATTCGGGTAAAAGGCCTCCTGCCAGTACAATCCCTTCTTTGTTTACTCCTTGTAGGAAGGACGACGGATCTATCTGACTTGGATAGTACGGGGCTGATAAGGTATTGGAAGCGATGTCTTCGTTTTTTGACAACACTTCCAAACCGATGGCTTTGAGTGCAGCGCGCATGGCCTTTCCAGCTCTTTGGTGTCGGTCAAAACGCTGGTCTAAACCTTCTTTTACAATGTTTTGTAAACTTTTCTCCAACGCCATGATTAAATTGACCGGAGGGGTGCCAAAATAAGAGGCTTGTTTGTTTTCGTAGGCTTTCATGATTGGCAACCAATTGGCCCAATCGCCATAATAATTGGCCACCGGGCTTTTTCGTTGTTCAAAGGCTTGTATCGCATTTTTTGACGCTACTAAAAGTGCCAATCCAGGAGGAACACCTACTGCTTTTTGTGAGGCAGTAAGGACGACATCAATGTTCCAATCATCTTGTCTGATGTCCTCACCAGCAACTGAACATACGCCATCAAGTACTGTCAACACCCCATGTTTTTTACCTAAGGCACCAATCCGTTTAGCATCGTTCAATACTGCGGTGGACGTATCCACATGGGTGAAGGCCAAAAGTTTATAAGTTTTGGATTGGAGCTGTTGCTCGATGCGGTCCATAGGGACAATGTCGCCTACTTCTGCTTCAAGGACGTCTACTTCCGCGCCATAACGCTTTAGGATTTCAGCAAAGCGCAAGCCAAAATATCCGGTAGAAACTACAAGAGCCTTATCGCCAGATTCTATAAGATTGGCTGCCGCCATATCCATGGCAAATGTTCCTGTTCCTGCCACGATGAACACTTGGCCTGATGGGCTTCGACATACCTCTTTCAGAAGTTTAAGTGTATTTGAAAAAGTTGCTATAAAGTCGGGATCCACATGGCTTGGCGTGGGAGTTGCCATGCATTGCAACACGTCGTTTTCAAATTCTATGGGGCCAGGGATCATTAATAATTTTCTCGATTTCATATATGGTGATTGAAAGATTAGCTAAGGTTTGATTGATGATGCGTGATGACTATCACAAACAGATCTATTTTTATTTTATAGGTTCAAAGCCCTGATTGCTTGAAGGTGGTGTATCGGGTGTCTTTATGAATATAAACTCCATTTCTACGGCCTTGTGACACGCGTTGCACGTGTTGGTGAGCGAGGTGTAACTACTATTGAATAATGCAGCATTTTTTTGGTCAATGGCCTTACTGATGCTATCTAATGGTGGCAATATCATGCCCATCAATTCGGTTTCCTTTCTTCCTTTATGGAACTCCTCAATGTCTTCAACAGCCTCCATGATTTCGTGCACTTCAAAGTCAGCAAGATCCCAGTTTTCGTTTTGCCCAGCAAACCATAGTTTAGCGTGATGTGCTTGTATGCTCCCCATAAAATCTCCGAAGCCAGGTTTGTAGGTGTTGGTAAGTTTGATTTCCAAACTGTTAATTTGGTCTTGTAAATCTTTGGTGTTGTCGGTCTGCTGGTTACAGGCAAATAACCCTAAAGTCAATAGGATCAATAGTGTTTTTTTCATCTTAGTGTTTTTTGATGTTTACCGGACGGTATAACGTCTGGGAGTTTGTGTTTGATTATTTAAGCGGTTAAACACTAATTTACCAATTATAAACCGAAAAGAGAAACACTGTCTACCAAAAAGACAGGTAGCAGAGTTTTTAAGGCTGATGAAAACAATTAATCACGTGCAATGATACATTTATAAGGAGCGAGGACTTTATGAGCAGGGCCGTGAGCATTTAGAATTGTTAGCTACGAGGCAATTGACCTTTAGTTGTTGACATACTTTGTTTTTCCGCATTGGGCAAAGCTTTCTTCGCTTTTGAATTCAATTCGGTTATGCTTTGCAAAATCCGATATCAGTAAGGCAAATTGTTCTTTTTTTTCTTTCGTGATATCGTCATTTAGAATATTGAAAAAATAACTCTCAATATTGCCGTTGGGTTTAAAATAGATTTTGTGAACAATAACTATTGAGGAATCCTTCACCTCCCAATGAAATGCGTTTTTTGATAGATGATTTCCAATTCTCTGGTGTAAATCGGTCCAAGATTTAATTACAATCTCATAGTCAGTTGTTGATATTTTTGGATTTAGCAAGTTGGGATGCGTGTGGTCTAAATTTAACTTATTGTACGCGGCTAATTCTTGTTTGTTGTCGAAATTGAAAACAGTAAAGTTTGTTTCCTTGACAATAGTTTTTATTTTGTTGTCGGTAGTTTCCTTACAACTAATTGCTCCCAGGAATAGGATCAGCATGAGTAGCACTCTTGAAATGGTATTGAATTTCATGTGATTTGAAATTTTGAATCTGTTCAAATATAACTAAAACTTTAGTTTAAACTGTGTTTGTAGTTAAAAAGATTGATGTCCAATTGGTTTTATACCATGAAAGTACGTCCGTATCTGCACGACTTTTGGGTTGGCGTGCTCCGTTTAGAGTGTATAAGGACACTGTACTAGCAGAAGATAAATGGCGATGTGATAGCTTTGTCTTTTAAAAGCACGTCTTGTCCATTGGCTATTCGAAGGTAGAGTAGTGATGAAGGTTAAAGAGGTACATCATGTTGCAATCATTCCTTAATAAACTTTCTCAAATTGCCTCACTTGGCCGTCACGCAATATTTTTTGAACGGATGCCCAAAAAGTCAATAACGAACTTGAGGGCTTATCAGTAAGTTCAGAAAGTAATAATAAGTCGTTAACAAACTCCTTGACATTTTTATCATCCGGCCGGTAGTAGGCCATGTGCCATTCCTCGAAAAATCGATGGTCTACATGATTTTTCCAAAGTAAGGTTACCGTATGGTGCCGATCATCAGCCTTAATTTTTTCATAAACTTGGAGCACGTCCTCTTTGTTTCCTTCAAGGATTTGGACAAAACTATCATTATGGTAGATGAGACATCCAGAAATATTCCTTGCCGAATTCGTAGCGATGGCCTCCTCAAGAATGGCTTCTAAATCTTCAAATCCTAATCCTGGTCTTGATGTGGAACGGTAATTTAATTGATACATATCATCCTTAATTTTAATTTTTGCGTTTAATCGAGCATTTATATACCATTGTGAGTTCTGATTTCATATAGGTAGTTAAATACCACCTGTTGTATAAAATCTCGATAAAAAGAACTGCGTTCTTGAAAATCTTTTTCAGTTACTGTCTACTGCTGATTTTCAATTTAAATGCAACTGGTATATTATTAAGCTTATGTGATCACTGAGGACATTCGAGTGAGATCCCTACACCAGCAGTGCTTAATTGTTCATTCTAGTCTATAAAACAGGAGCCGGCTTTGTTTGTTCATGGGCAATAAGAGTAGCTTTTTCTCAGGGATATAGGCAATATCACCTACACTTTGTCCAACTTGAAGGATTTGTTGGGTATTCCCTTTATCATCTACTAAGTGAATATTGCCGCTTCTCCAGTCTGAGATAATCAAACGGTCTTTATCATAAGGTCTGATCCCATCCAAATTGCCAATGATGGTCGTTACCGTGTCAATAGATTTTGTGGTCATGTCTATTTTAGAAACTCTCCCGCCATTGGGTTGGCTTCCCCAAGATGCTACGTACATGGTTTTGTTTTGTACCAATAATCCATTAGGGTTATCTAAATCCTCATCCGCTAACCATAAACTAAAATTACCTTTGGTATCAAGTTGATATATTTTTGAGGTTCGTGTATCGGAGACAAAAACATTCCCCGCAGAATCAATAGCGACATCGTTTAAAAACTGGATACCTTCAATACTATGTTTTTTTATTATTTGTCCGGTCATTAAATCAGCTTCAACAAGCTCTGTGATATCAGATACGTAAAGCCTATCTTCGGTAATGGCAATCCCTTTTGGGTCGTTAAGATCACTGATAAACTTGGCGTTAATGAGCTTGCCCTCGAGATTTATTGTGGCAATAGAGCCATCGCCATCCTCACTCTTGCCGATCAAAGAGGCGTAAATAATAGTGTTTTTAGCATTATAAACTGCCGATTCGCAATGCGTCAACCCCAAAGTCTCAGTAATAAAAGTTGCAATAGGTGGTTTAAGGGCTTCAGATGTGGATTGTGCTACTGCGTTATTGTATTTGCAACTGCTGGCAATAAGTAATACGACTACTGCATTAATAATGTGTTTCATGTCTGTGTGTGTTGACCTATTAATTTACGAATTGCAGTGCGGCCCATACTTAACTTTAGTGTTCTTATCCAAGGAAGAAGACGTGAACCTGAGCAGAGGAGATTGCAATAACTGGTATTAAAGATAAATAATTTTTATTTGTAATGATTCCTCATCGTAACTAAGGGCCACAAACCTGAGAATAAGCTTTTTTGCGAGATGGAAGAACTATGTAGCGAATTTGATTTAGAAATTATACTTTAACATACCAGTCATCCCATTTAGAAAGCGCTTTGTATTTTCTACTATAGCCTTTTTCTTTTAAAAGCTGGAATATTTTTTCTCTACTTTCAGTGAAATTATGTTCAACGGTAATGACTTTGAAAGTGTATTTGTTGAAGTCGAAATGAGAAAGGATTTCATATTCGCTTCCTTCAGTATCAATAGAGAGGTAATCGATATTTTTTGGTGCATCATATTTATCCAATAAATCGATCAGCGAAATAGAGTTGACCTGATAGCTCTTTCCGTCCGCTCTTCTTTTTTTGTGGCGATCGCTATCGTTGAACTGCTTAATGGTCGAAAGTTCCTTGTGTTTGGTTTCGTTAAAGTTGAGCACTGTTTCTGAATCCTTCCAAACGCAATCTGTTTCTATATTGCAATTTCTATTGGTTTTTAGATCGTCATGCCAATCCTTTGCGGGTTCGGCCAAGATGCCTTTCCAATTAAATTGATTTTCCAAAAGATGAGTATTGCTCAAATCGACACCATTTGTAGCGCCAAATTCAACAAAAAAGCCGTTTTTCTTAAAGTCCAACTGATGAAGCACAAAAATATCCTGCTTTAATTGTGATTTAGAATGCTCGTAAGATGAGATATGTTTAAGGACATCTTCTTTTTTAAGATCTAAGAAGTCACCTCTTTTGAGTCCCTTTAAAAGCTTGTGGTTTTCGTAAGCTGATGTAATTGTATTTGAGTTTAATTTTTCAAGGATTTTATCAATCATTTAGGTTGTTTTTGAGACTAGGGAATCACAATAGCAAATAGATGCCACTGCATAACTTAACTTTTAGAAGCACAAATTACGACCATTCACCAAGTTTTTCTATAAATAAAACTATAAATTATTAAAAATATTATGTTCAACATTCTGACCGATGACCAAATCCCAATTTTATAGCGCTTAAAGGAAAACTGTATGCCCTAAAAGTGGAGCTTTCCGATATTGGAGCTTGTGGTGGTCTCATGGTAGATGAACACGGCAGAGTTTTATGGGAAGATAAAACCAGAATTGAAGGCTTATATGCCGTTGGAAACACGGCTGTAATATATTTAGAAGAGTCTTTGGGGTGCTTGTGGTACCATCTGTCAAGGGATGGACATACCCATTTCAATGATTTCAGGAGCAGTCAGAATGATGTCAAAAGTTGATAAAAGACCAATTAATGAATAGATCTCAGCAGACATCTTTATTCATACTTGTTGATGAGACCGAAATCAAAGGGTGTCCAGAGGCAGGCCTTTAAGCCACTTTCCTTAAAGCCAGTGTTGACCCATGTGTTACAAGTATTAAGTATAGTGTAGTTGCCATGAGCTTTATAGAAATCATCTGATGGTGTATAACCTTGATCAAGAAGCATTGTTTTATGGCCGTTTTCATCTATTTTAAAACTATGGAGCAGATAGCTGTTAAGCTGTTTTAATTGTGTTTTGGATAATTTGACTTCAGTCCAATCGGATTGTTTAGCTCTATGTCTGGAAACATGGATTAAGGTAGAGCTTTGTACGAACAAAGCCTTTATGGCATTTCTCAACGTCAGATCGCTCCAATTAGGTGTGTTGATATAAAAATTTTCTTCACCCCAACCGAAAGATAAATAAGAATCATCGTCAAAGTATTTGATGTCCCTAAGCACGGCAGCCTCGATTTGTGTGATGGGAAGAATGATATTTAAATGGACGCCATTGGTACTTAGATAAATTGTTTCAGTATTAATTTCAGGATGGTTTTTAGCATTTACAGTAATAAAAGTCAGGAGTAATGAAATGATTATATATGAAAAGGGCAGGAGAAGGAGCAATAGAACCCATTTTACAATCTTTTTTAAATAGTTCATTTGGTTGACATTTCAATGTGAATACTAAGATAAGAGATGGCCAAAGATTTGTCAGAGTGCGAATCTTAACTGAGTATTTTGTTAGCTAGTTTTAACCCCTAAATTAACGAATCGTGTCTTTATCCAACTCTTTTTATCATATGAATTTGGTTCATTTCAATATTTACATTTTTATATTTTTAAGGCTGTTTCTCTAACTATTTTGCTTTCAGGTTCCAGTATAGAGAACTGTATCACAAAGCCTTTTATCTCACTGTTTTAGTCGATATTCCAGTTGTCCATATGTGTATAGGATTCTGACAGATCTAGGTAAGCATTTTTAAATATGGGCGTGTACCGTTTATGCTTGGGTAATTACAGCGTAGATGGTCTTCAGTGGGATACACTAAAATCGTAGCTTTTCAATAGGCGCAGACCGTGCCATAGCTTGTCTACAACTTATGTGTGGTGCTCATCTCAGTCGTGTTTAGGTTCCGGCAGATTGAAATATTCATTTTTCGTTTTGTCCAAGGTTTGTGAAATCAGTTTGTAATTAGCTTGTGTTGGGCTTAGATTCATGTACTTGTCAATTATCGCCCTGTTTCTATAAATCACAAATGTATTCTCCACTTCGGGGTTTATTTTGTTGAGGTTTACTTCACTTTCCTGGTCAGCAAATGACGGAACAAATGTTAAAGCAATATGTTCTGTATTCAGTTCATTTCCTAAATTCTCTAATTCCTTTTCTCTCATTTCCTTGCTGTAATCTTTCTCGTTCCCATACACAAAATAGACTTTTAAATAGTTACTGCGCTTAACACTTTCAAGTTCCAAAAATGATAACCAATCTTTTATATTGTCCCAATTTGGATGGTTTCCGACAAAATAAACGATGCCATGAAATCTTCCATATTTACAAACTGGACAAGTTTTGGTTCCTTTATCTGGGCCATAAGCGTGAAAAGGTGTAAAAGAAGGATTGTCTTCGCCAATTTCAAGTCCTGAATTTAGTTTTGCTTCATTCTTTTCTGGATAGTTTGGAATATTTAGTCCTAAGATAATATCGTGTTCCGCTACTTGCATATCCTTGTCAATCAAAACTCTTAAAATGCCACTTCCACCTCGATTTTCAAGTGCTTTTCTTTTTTTGCCTGTCAACAAGATATCGTCATCAAAAACAAATTCGTCAATATAATATTCGTCCTTGATGTTTGGTTCCTTAATTGATGTGTGGATGTGTGCCGGCATATCATTGCTTGGATAGGGTGCGGGTCTGATGGTATAAACAGAATAGTTTCCATTTTCGTCTGATTTTACCCAACCTCTTATATGCCCGTGTCTTTTGGCCTGTTCGTCCATTCCTGCTTTTGGAGAATAAAAGCCGTTAGGGTCGGTTTGCCAATAATAAATGATAACATTTGGAGCTGGGATTTTGCCACCAAGTTTGTAAACGGTACCTGTGATCATCAATTTCTGACCTTTTTCAGTCCATCCCGAACTGGTGTCGATTGACTTAATGTTTTTTGGCATTCCAACATACATCAGTTCACAACCGTCACAACCTCCTCCGACAAGTTGTTTCCTCTCCGTTTTGGTTTCTGATTGTTTAGTTCCAGATTTGGTTTGGCCATTGCAATGGGTTAACGTACTTACCAAAAAAGTTACAACGATTATTTTAAATGTATTTTTCATGGAGTTACGATTTTTATTCTACCAGTGGATTTTAATATCCCCGAAGCTTCTTGATTGGATTGCACATGACGTTTTCTATACCTATCACAGCGGATATAATGACGCTAACTTTCTGAATATACGCAACGCAAAATTATACTGCAGTCGTAGTCGGATGATGTCCAATTTTAAAGTTACAAGAGTTCGCAATAAAACACATTTTGTTGGCCTCCTTGTGTAAATCGTTCGCTTCTTCTATCCTATTGAAATCTGTTATTTTTACCTTGGGATTTAGTATGACCTCCGTAAATCGACCGTTTCCGTTTTCAGTTTCTTCCATAGTCCCCATTGCATCATCCAAATATTCAGTGACTATAATTTTATGCACAGCACATAAGTGCAGATACCAAAGCATATGGCAAGCTGATAAGGAAGATAAAAAAAGGTCTTCTGGATTATATCTTGCTTTGTCTCCCAAAAAAGAAGGGTCAGATGAACCGCTTATTTCACCATACTTTCCGGGCGCTATTATTTTGTGGTTTCTATTGTAAGATTTGTAATCCAGGGTTCCAGTTCCCTCGTTTCCTGTCCATTCAACTTTGATTTCATAAGTGTGTTTTTTCATTCGTATCCAAATAGGGTTCTCGGTTTTGGCCGTTTCTTGTATGGCTTATAACTTTACATATACTTAATTTATCTGATCCTAAATTAATGTTTTTCTCGAAGTTTTCCTATAATTAGAGGAACGTATTTCCAAAGCTTTGATACTGAAATACAACATGATATGCCAATTGTAAGCTTGTTAAATATTGATCCTGACCGATGGAGGTAAGTGTTTTTAAAAGCGGAAGGCTGCAATGTTAATCTTCCATGGCTCCTTGTTAAGTTAAAGGGGATAATCACGAATTCAGTGTTGGCGAAGTTGTTTATTCCGATTTATAGATTTCGGGTGTTACAGAAATATCAATGACAAAATCACCGTTTTTATCATAATATTTATAGTCCATTGTAATATTATTGTCACGATAGATCTTTAATTCCGGACTGGTTTTTATATTCTCAATGATGCTTGGTCTGACATATTTGTTCGCCGTGTCTAAATTCACTTCTGATTTTTCTATATCAATAAGCGTATAGTGATAAATAAAATTGGTTTTTCCTATACTCGACACGCTATCCAATCTTGTGTATTGGTCAATTTGCTGAGGCCCCTTTTTGTTGAATTCCGTTGCGACTTTTTTTAAATTCAATTCCAAGTCCGATTTAAAAAACTGTTGTACGCCATAATAGGAGATGGCAAAAGCAATGGCTCCTACGATGATGCCGATCGTTTTTACTTTTTTGGTTGGTTTGTTTTGTTCCATTGCTAATTAAGATTTGAATACACTTCTTTTTTTTATGTCTGGCCGATAAAGGTGTAGATTTGTCATTGTCTAAACCTACTTTATAGGTGGTTAAATCTACCACCTTTACTGAAACCGTTGTAGATGTAGTACTGCAAGTTTTCAACAATTTCAGGAACAGGGATTTGGTGTTGAACTAGTTGTTTAATTAGGATGCTGAGGTTGCTGATAAAATGAGGAGACGGTTTTTTATTAAATTCTTAGTGTGTTGTTGCATCCGATCAGGACGCTAGCGAAAGCGAGATTCGCTTATTCCCATCATTAGGATTTAACTCCTTTCCTTTGAGTTTTTGAACGTCTGGGCAATTGTATGGGACATTCTCTGAATACTCTTGCTATCAGTGTTCTTTACAAGGTTATTATGGCCAAAACTTGAAGTGGGGCTATTTCTTTTATAACGAGAGATTGGTTGTTAAATATGGCTTCAATAGGGAGGAAATAGCTTAAATGACAAGCAATCCTTTTTAACTCTGCGGTGAAATCTACCTTAATGGGGTCCATTTCGTTGAGATGGATGGTGTACTGAAAGGTTGATGAATGTGGAATTGTTAGGTTCAGTGAATTATCCAGCTCTCTAATCTCGGCATCAGGGTTGGCAAATTCATTTGGAGGCACAAATCGAAAACCGGCATTTAAAAAATCACCCTCCACACTGATGTAGTCTGGATCAATCGTACCATTTTCGATGAGATTTGTTCCAGTTTCATCAACGATACGGACATATAAAGCAGGGAATGCGGGGTCGTAAAGACTGCAGTCTATGCCATCATCAGAATTTGAACACGAGAAAAGCATGAGAATTATAAAGATCAAAAGGAGTGTTTTTTTCATCTGTTTTAAATTAGAGGTGATCCAATTAATTGCGCAGGAATGGGTAGTTAAAGCTTACTGGCAACGTGTGACACTTTTTTGTTGTACGGGCTTATAAAAAGCCCAGCATTTGACCATTTTAAAAATAGTATAACGACAACCGTCAGTTTACCACTGACCAACAATGCAGTGTGCCAATAATAAGTTCTCGAACCCCATTGGTAAAATGTCTTTTTACCATAAACTCTTTCAACAAAATTATGAGTGAGCTTCCAATAAGGAAAAGTGATGATTAAAAAAATCATTATAACTATCAATACGGACCGAAACTCTATCATGTTCTGAAGTTTTAGCTGATACGTTTCAAATGTGCCAACACAGACATCGTTACTTCAATACCTTATTTAAGACCACAATACACCTTCTCTTCGCTTTTATAGAAGTAGAGCCACATATTTTAGAAAAAAATTGACCAGCATACTTTGTCCAATATTACAGTTTCAGACGTGATAAATTAAAGATACTGAAAGAAGAAGGGATACGCTATCGGAGGAAACAACTAATTTTAAATACTACAATTCCCAGCTTTGATATCGTTCTTTGTTGGATTGTAATAATTAAACTCAATATTAAAATAGTTTGCGGAGCTAACTGTTGCTATTAGGCTTAGGCCACAGAAATCTCTTAAGGATGTGTTATTTGTTATTCCCATCATACCATTATCAACTTTACTAAGTTTGATTAACCCATCGAGGTTTTTCAAACTGTTATTATGATGAATTCTCAGGGTTGAACAGGTTTTTAATTCAGACAAACCATTGATGTTTTCCAACGACGCATTTCTACTTATCCCAAGAACTATTACCTCTGTTAAACTGGACATGTTACTTATTGAAATCAGGGCACTGTTATTAATAAAATGCAGATGCTCTATCTTAGGGATGTTTCTTAAGCCTTCTGTGTCAACAAGCGCTGAATTATCTCTTATCTGAACAAAAAACACCTCACTGCTTATACCTGAAAGCCCATTCAAACTAGTGAGTTCTTTAGTATCAGAAAGAAAAATTTCCGTTGTAACATGAGTAATATTTTTTAATCCTTCTAAATCTTTAATTAATGGGTTTCCTTTAATGACTAATCTCTTTAGTCGTTTGGAAATGCTGCTGAGCCCATTTAAGGATGTTAATTTTTGATTGCTATTAATCTCGAGAATTGAATCATCAGAAACATTTGTATTAGCAAGACCATCAAGGTTTTCTAAGTTTGTTCCCATAACAAGGATGTCACCAGATATAAATTTAATACTTTTTAAATCTGTAGCGGAAGTTATAGATAGACCCGTTAGCACAATATTACCAATAATTTCATCATAATTGTTGGCTGCGAAAGCGTCTAATTTACTTTGTGAATCAAGAAACACATGGTTTCCATAGGTTTTTGTCACATTTTCTTCAACTATGGAAACATCATCATCTTTAGTTCCACAAGAAATAATAAGGCAAGCCATAGTGCTTAATAGGAAAATAATTTTCAATTTCATAGGTTTCCAATTTTTGTTTAATTCTGAATCATGGGTAATTTATTATAGTTTGAATTAAATGTTTATAGAGTTTTTTAATTTGAGGGAATATTTCACAACATAAATATAGCACATGAAGTGTTGATCTATGGATTAGAAGGGTCTAAAATACCATTTTCCCCCAACTTTCCTATAAGTAGAGCTACTTATTTTCAGAGGCATTCTATGGGTTATAGTGACCGATAGTGCTATTTAAGCTTCTATGCAGGAGACGATCTTTTTAATAAGTGAGTGCGTAAAGTGCCGTTTAGACTTGGTTAGTTGCTGTGTTGTAGACACGAGCGGAATGCTTGCGCCAGCAGCGGACATTACTTTAAGTCAACCAAAATATAATTGACATAATTGATTGGCTACAAAATAAAAGGCCTTAATAAGGCTTGAAAAAGTTCAGATCTTGAAATTTTATGGGGTTGTGCATCGGTTGCCAAGGTTGGCATACGCTTTTTGTTTTCAGGTAAATTTTAGTCGGTTTTATTGTCATAAACCTTTCCGTCTTTCATTATGAATACAACGTTTTCAATTGTAGCGATAAAATCATTAAGGATATCTCCTTTTACAGCTATGATATCCGCAGTTGCTTGAGGTGATATATAGCCAATTTCATTTTCTTTTTTTAATTGAACTGCTGAAATATATGTGCTTGACTGTAGTATATCCAATGGCTTCATTCCTGCTTCAAAATAATAGGTAAACATGTCTTTTGAGGATTGTCCTCGAGATACCTTTATATCTGTGTAATTATCAGAACCCGCCACAATAGGGACGCCTTTATCAATGGCTTTGTTTAGCCTATCTTTATTTCTTTCAAGATAGTTCTCAATCCATCCTATTTCATCTTGTTCATAGCCAGCAAGTTTGGCATAAGTAGCCATATACGATCTACTATTTTCTGTTGGCACTAAAAAAATTTTCTTTTCGGCCATTTTGGTTAAAGTAGAATCGGCTAAATTAATACCGTGTTCAATACCATCAACACCGGCTTCGATTGCATTCCAAGCAGACTGGTTGGTAATACAATGCGCTGTAACTGTTAAATTGTGTGAGTGCGCCGTTTTCACAATTGATTTTATTTCATCTATTGTTAAATGGGTTTTATTTGGAACATTGTCAGCGCAAATTTTAATCAAATCTACATTTTGGTTAACATCTTCACGGACAGCATTTCTTGCATCCTCAGGACTGGTTATTATTCGATATTCTAAATCAATTATATTTTGATGTTCAGGTAGTACACCATAAATTTGTCCGCCATATGCGGCTAAAATAGGCCCAGAAGCAAAAATGCGTGGACCTTCAATCGTTCCTTCGTTAATAGCGTCTCTAAGCGCCACATCAAGGTATAGGCCAGAATTTCCAAGATCCTTAATACTTGTGATGCCCTGATCTAAATAGCTTTGAGCTCTTTTAAAACCACGAAGTACTCTTAATGCATTGCTTTCCATGGTAAGGGATTGAATACTGTGTGCTGCAAAATCTTCGTTGGCATCTTGAGAAAAAAGTACGTGTGTATGAGCGTCTATCAGGCCGGGAAGAACAGTGTAATCTGTTAAATCAATGGCACGATGATTTTTAGGTAAGGATGAAAACTCGCCAATGGATATAATTTTTGTTCCTTGAATTTGGATCAACTTGTTTTTTAGCAGCGTATTGTTTTTGCTGTCGTATAAATGGCCCGCTTTTAAATATGTGCTCGTTTGTTGTCCTATTAATTTCGCTTGTGGGGAAATAATAATTACAAATAATAATATAAGGGTTTTGAACATGCCTCTCTTTTTTAGTTTATAGGTTAGCCAACTTGTAATTAAAAGCATCAAAACTACCCACAGCTACCATTTTTGGATGAATAGAAGTAGTTTCTGCAATCTGATTTAGTCGTAATGACAAATTACCAACCTCAATTTACCACTTTCCTACATATTTTTCTGTATGTAGAGCTATGTGTTTTTTAGGCCATTCCATGGGTTATAGTCGCCGATAGTGTTGTTGAGCACCAGCGTGACACTGGCGTCAGCTGGAGAAGTTTTAAAAATAATTCGTTTTTAATGTGAATAACGAAACTTTTGATTTGAGCCATAAGGTAATCCATGTTCCAGCCACAAACGGAAAAGTGAACGTTCCTCCCACATGTTTTAAGAGATTGAAATCCACCAAAAAGATATTAATACAAATCGTGATTGTAGCACCAATTAAAACCCAGAGGCCATTTTCTTTTTCTGTTCCCGAGAAAACGATGGCTGTCAGAACAGCATTGAATCCGAATAAGCCAACATAAACCAATTCTGCAGATTGGCCGAACACTTGAGACAATAAAGTGGCCAAGAGCGAAGCGATCAACCCATAAAGTGCCGCAATCGGTTTGCTGATATAAACACCTAAGAAGATAATAAAACTGGCCACAATGTTTTCCTGAAAGATAACTTCACCAAAACCTCCAATAGCCGCAAAGTAGTCTCCATATTTGATTGTCGAAGCATCTATTGACATTCGCTGAATGGTTGAAGGTTCTAAAAGCTTGAATTGGTCTATAAGAAGATAAGACACCCATGCCACTAAGATATACGGGAAAGTGAAGACAGTAATTTTCTTAAGAATAAAATAATGATGGATCAAAACTGTCAAAATACCGCCCACGCCAACTACCAAACCCCAAACAATGAAGGTTTTATCAAATAAAAAGGTTAAGGTGATGCCCACAAGTGCGGGGTTATAACCGTACACTCCTTTTTTAATGAGCAGCGGATCCAGTTTAATAATTCTGGCAAAAAGGGTTCCTACTATGGTTGCTAAGAGTGCCGAGGCAGCATAACTCCAATGCCCGATAAGCATTCCCAATAAAAATAAAAAACCTGTCCAAGGGTTTTCTTGAAGTAGAATTTGACTAATTCCTTTTAGAACCTCGTCGATAAAAGGCGCTTTTTTCAAAATTTTTTGCATACCGAAATTTTGGAGAGATTCTCAACAATTAATAAGTACTAAACCTAAGAATATTAAGTTAATATGTAAAATAAATTAATTGAATAATATTTGTTTCGGTGTAGGCTTCTTCTCAAGCGTCCTTAGTGGGTAAAGTCCGATGGTATTAAACCGCAACAAATAAGTTTTTTTCAAAATCAGAATCAGAAAGGACATAGTGATTTCGTATACTTAGTTGTTTATTTGTCGCTCAAACTGTATTTTTCTAATTCCGTGGTCAGTGTTATATTGTTTAACTTCTTTAAAATCAAATGTCTTATACAATTCAATAGCAGGCATGTTCTCCAGTCCGGTTTCGACAACAAAAAGATTCGAATCAAATGTATTAAAAACGAATTCCATTAACTTCCTCGCAATTCCTTGTCTAAAAAAAGTCGGATGAACTACTAAGCTATTAATCTTTGTAAAATTAGTGTTATGTTCTATTTCAATTACTCCAGCAAGTTCTCTGCCTTTTAAGTATCCGAAAAATGCTGTGTTGCTATTGACATAACTTATCAAAGGTCTTTTTAAGGGAGGAAAATCAGTAGCCTTCAATAATTTCGCTTCTATTTGATACGATAATTGAAAAACGGTGCGTATTCTTTTAGATACCTCTAAGTCATTATGTTCAAGTCTTTCAATCATCTTTTGGAATGGTGTGTTGTAATTAAGAACGGCGTTTATGATACAGTGTTGGATACGGTATTTGTTCCGAGTTTTCTATTCTGAAAAAACAGTGATTTTAACAGATAAAAGTTTTGAATTTATCTTTTCAGCAATTGAAAAAATGCTGAAACATTTATTCCAAACCCTATTTCTAAATAAATTTCATTTTTCTTGACTCAGCTTGTAGCTAAGGATTACGTGTAAGAATAGTTGCGGTAGCAAACACTTAAAACACTAAATATTTACAGAGCCATTGGACCTGTCCTGCAACGCATTCAAACATTGAGTGTTTTCCAAGACGTTGAGAACAAGCCACCCGCCAGAGCGATTCGTTTGGGCTGGTTGCCTACATCATCTTAAGTTTGATTTTTTATAAATCGGTTAAATGGTTAATTTCAGATGTCGCATAAAAATAAGACAATCCAGTTCCATTTCCACCCATTGATTCACTATTTACTTTCGTTATTTTTAAATTCGGCACGAGATAATTTCCTTTTTCTGTTTCTAAGTATTCAACTCCGCTTTCTTGAAATTGTTTTAAGATATCCGAAATTTCGTTTCCAAAACCAAGTCTAATATTGTCAATCATAATATCAAATCCAGAGTGTACTTCTAATTCTCTTAATTTATTGTATTTGTCATAATGTAGAAATAGCAAATCATTTATAGCATTCAGATTTTTGTAAACATCTCTTTTTTGGTGAATTTTCACACTTTCGTCTCCGTCAAAATATTCCGCGACGTCAATCGTTTTATCATCTTCCTTATGCTTATTTCCGATTTTTTCTCTAACCGAATCTCGATCGTCATTCCATTTTATTCTAACAGAATTTAGTATGAAGCCTTTATTTGGTAAATGTTTTATATCCATTTTTAGCTTGTTGCCTATTTATACTTGTAAGCACTAGTAGGGCCTATATCTGTCATTTCTATGCCAATAGAGTCAACTTTCCAACCCTCAATCTACCACCTTTTTATAAACTTTCCTACAAGTAGAACTACGTTTTTTTTAAACCATGCCGTGGGTTCTGTGGGTAGAAAGAGTTGGGGTCTCGAGTGGGCTACTCGCGACAGCAGGGGAATATGGTCGTTTAATATTCATTCCACGAGGGTTCATTTAAACCTATGCCTCACAAAGCTTCCTGATGCTGTCAACGAGTTGTGCCTGAGTTTTCTAAACAGAAAATATAAATTACATCACAAGCAGGTTGAAAACAAAACAAAGTTCAGGACACCAGAATTCCATAATTCAATCTTGAAATCAGTACCTTTGATGCCGCTTATAAAAGTGAATTTATACCTAAGAAGTTTTGTGAACAAGGCCTTTATTTCTACACTTTTAATGTTATAAATCGACATCAATCACAAATGTGTTTTTGATTGCTAAATGTTTGTTCGGATGTCAAAATAGGAAAGACACTATGGCCAGTGTCTCTTTAAAAATATAAAATGATTACTACAGATACCACTTTAGAACTTTTAAAAACCCATTTCGGATATCGTACATTTCGGCCTAATCAAGAGCAGATTGTCAACGATATCATCAATGGAAATGACGTTTTGACCATTATGCCAACGGGTGGCGGAAAGTCGGTGTGTTTTCAGTTGCCGGCTCTGGCACTTCCAGGAACGGCCATCGTCATTTCGCCTTTGATTGCCTTAATGAAAGATCAAGTGGATGCACTTCTGACCAATGGCATATCTGCGGCATATTACAATAGCAGTCAAGAGGTTTCTGTACAGAATGACATCCTCAAACAATTGCAGGACGGCGACTTAAAGTTGATTTATGTGGCGCCAGAAAGTTTGCAAAACCTTTCACAGTATTTCTCTGAGATAGAAATCAGTTTGATCGCTGTTGACGAAGCGCATTGTATTTCGTCTTGGGGCCATGATTTTAGACCTGCTTATACGCAATTGGGCTACCTCAAAAAGCAATTCCCAAATAAACCGATTGCTGCCTTTACAGCCACCGCCGATGGTGCTACACAACAGGATATCATTACCCAATTGAATATTTTGGATGCTAAAGTCCATTTATCTTCTTTTGATCGGGAAAATCTTTATTTGGAAGTGCGCCCCGGAAATGATCGTATCAATCAGATCATAAGGTTTTTGAAAACTAGACCTGATGAAAGTGGTATTATTTATTGTTTGAGCCGAAAAAGTACCCAAGAGGTCACCGCGAAACTTAAGAAAAGCGGATTTAAAGCCAAAGCGTATCATGCTGGACTTTCGGCCGACCAACGGAACAGCATTCAGGAAAGCTTTATCAATGATGTCACCCCTATAATTGTGGCCACCATTGCCTTTGGGATGGGGATTGATAAAAGCAACGTGCGTTGGGTCATCCATTATAATATGCCCAAAAACATCGAAGGCTATTATCAGGAAATCGGACGAGGCGGTCGCGATGGACTTCCTGCGTATAATATTCTGTTTTATTCGTATGCGGATGTGGTTCAGCTGAGAAGGTTTACCGAAAACGCCTCCAACGCCGACTATCAAATAGCGAAATTGAATCGCATGCAGCAGTTTGCTGAGGCTTTAAGTTGCCGTCGTATTGCACTTCTCAATTATTTTGGAGAACACCATACCGAAAACTGCAACAATTGCGATGTGTGCAAATCGCCGCCACGCTATTTTGACGGCACCATTCTCACTAAAAAAGTATGTTCAGCCGTTTATAGGCTTAAAGAGCAAGAATCAACAGGGATGGTTATTGATGTGTTAAGAGGTGCTCAAAACGCTCAGGTTATGGGCAAAGGGTACCAGAACATCAAGACTTACGGCATTCTTCATGATATGTCCTGGTTAGATTTGCAGCAATATATCATTCAGATGTTGAATCAAGGGATTCTGGAAATCCGCTTTCATGAAAATGGGCGTTTAGTATTGACGCCGCTTGCCAATGCCATTTTATTTGATGACC
The DNA here is from genome assembly GCF_017581925.1 of Gelidibacter pelagius. Classification (GTDB taxonomy): domain Bacteria; phylum Bacteroidota; class Bacteroidia; order Flavobacteriales; family Flavobacteriaceae; genus Gelidibacter; species Gelidibacter pelagius. The sequence continues at coordinate 45,536 of NZ_JAGEVG010000025.1, forward strand.
GACCGGTACGTTTGGCCACGCCTCGAAAGCAAGTGCAGGCAACCAAGTCTGATCGTATTAAACATACAACGGGTTCGAAACTATTTCAAAGATTACGTGAACTGCGCTCAGCGATTGCCAAAGAAGCAAAAGTCCCGGCTTATGTCGTCTTTAGTGATGCGACATTAAAAGATATGGAAGCAAGACGACCAAAGACAAAATCAGAGTTTAAAGAGGTGTTGGGGGTTGGGAAAGTAAAGGCGGAGCGGTACAGCCGCTATTTTTTAAGCGCCATTGCTGCCTTTGAATCAGAGGAGACTTAAAATTGTCTATTGCAAACCCACGAGCATAACATTAGTTGGAGATTAAGGTTTGCGCATCAATTTCAATACCCATCAATTTAGCAGGAATCTTTATTTTAATGGGACCAAGGGAAGTATTGAGTTTTTCGTTGGAAAGATATATACGATGCGTCGTTGGAGTGATCTCATAAAGTGCAATCCCTTCAGTTTGATGTCCCAGGGTAACAATATCCGCTATTTTTTCTGAGACTTCTCCCGAAAATAGGTCCAGGCTATATTCAGGTATATTATGGATCGTGAACATGAATGGCGCTTCGGAATTGCTATATCCAATAAGATAAATCACACGTTCGTCAGGAGAACTATCGGCGCCGGTAATGAGTCCGTTAGTATTGTGGCTACTTACTAAAACAGCACTATGGGTGCCACTAATTTTTGGCACCGCATAAACATTCGTCTTATTGTCTGCCCAGTTTTTGGTGAATATTAGAAGCTTGTCCCCATAAGAAATCAGGCCTTCAGCATCCCAATTGGTTTGGTTTGGATGCCGCGTAAAATCAAGCTGATCGGCATAAGAGTAGCTTATAATTTCGGCAGTAACCTTACCATCGGAAGCGTTGTAATCTGCTTTGGATATTTTATAGATCTTCAGATCTGTCCTGTCGCCTGAATTATTGCCAATATCGCCAATATAGATATAAGCCGCATCTTGGGCCATATCTTCCCAATCGACATTAGTGGCATTGGTTATTTCAACCGTTCTTGTAACGGCCCCAGTGCTGGCGTTTATTTCATATAATTCTGCTTTGCCACCACTGTCGGTATGTGTAATGAGAGTGTCTTTATAAAAAAGAAGACCGGAAGTTTCGTCCAAAACAGGTGTTTCTAAGCTTGTGATATCTTCGGCAATTTGTGCGCCGGCGGTCAATATGCCAAACCAAAGGAGTAGGAGTGTTGCTATAGGCTTCATTTAATTCATGATCTGTTTTGATTACTTAAGACAGTGTTCTTAAGTATATAACTCTGTTTATTGCGCTCGTATTGCAGGAGCTCCGGAATTTAAATGTTTTTGTGAAGGTACGATTGAAGTTTTTAATATTTTAATCAGGATAGGGAACTCGTATAGGATTTTGAATGACCAGAACATACAAAAGTTGCTTTTTTACTGCGGTTCAACTATTAATTGCTAATGAAAACATGTAAAATACGAAAAACAACAAAGACGAGGGCCAATGAGGATTTAAATGACGCACCTAATTTTGTGGGGTGAAAGGATTTGGATCAGGCTTTTTTAGGGCATGATATTGCTGGAAATAGGGAAGGATCATGGCACTATGGCGCGCGTTTAAAACGAGCGCCGACAATGCGATAAGCGATCTCACTAATTCACAGAGATTAAATGAATATCAAAAATAAGTACAGATCCAGCTGGAATCCCCTGACGCGCCTTACTTCCATAGCCTAAATGTGAAGGAATTAATAATTTACCTTTACCACCTTCCTTAAAATAGGTAATTCCTTCTGTCCATCCTTTAATGACTTGTTGCAAACCGAACGAAATTCCATTAGCACCACTTTGGTCAAAAGTCTTACCGTCTAAGAAATAACCTTTATAAGCTACGGTTACATTAGAGGATGTGACTGGCTGAGCACCAGAGCCAGGCTCATCAATAATATAATACAAGCCAGAGCCACTTTTTTGGGCATCTAAATTATTCTTGTCAATATAGGCTATAATGTCATTATTATTTTTCTCTGTATAATCTACTGTGTCATCATTTTTATTACATGCCGTTAAGAATGCAAATACCAAAACAATTAAAGTATATTTTCTCATAAAAAGCTATTTTTTAAGGGCGCAAATATAGGGGAAAGGAAATAATAAACAATGACAAATCAGTTCGTGATTTTCGCGGAGAGTTTCCGAGTAGGCGAGAACCCAGCAATTATTTTTTATGTAGTGTCACCAACTGGTTTTTATTTTGAGTAATTATCTGAAGGATATGTCAGTTCATAACTATGAGTATAGATTTCAAATAAAATGTTTACACAACCTGTGCGGGATTTAGTAAGTAACTATTTGCACTTCAAACTTACGCAACGAGATTGTAAGGCATTTAAAATCTGGCAGAATCAAGACTGGTGTCTAATACAACCTCCTTTTAAAGTGATTACAGTGTAGTTATTGACCTTTGCGTGCACATCGTTACGAATTCTCCTGCTTTTTTATTAAATTGTTCATCTTCAAAATTTGAAGTTCTTAACTAAGATTAAAAATAAATTATGATTATTGGAATCCCCAAAGAAATTAAACCAGACGAAAACCGTGTGGCGATTCAACCAAGTGGTGTGTTGGAAATGAAACGAAATGGTCACGATGTCCTTATTGAGAAGGGCGCGGGAACAGGAAGTGGATTTATAGATCAACTGTATGAAAATGCTGGCGCTACTATTTTGGATGATGTGGACGAGCTCTGGAAGCGAGCTGAAATGATATTGAAAGTAAAAGAACCAATTGCCCAGGAATACCCACGAATGCGCGAAGGTCAAATTATTTTTACGTTTTTTCATTTTGCAGCCAATGAAGCACTCACTAAAGCAGTGATAGACTCTAAATGCATTGCTATAGCCTACGAAACCGTAGAAGATGAGAATGGTAGGTTACCCTTGCTTGTGCCAATGAGTGAGGTTGCCGGTAGAATGGCGGCACAAAAAGGTGCGGTATATTTAGAAAAGACCAACGGTGGCCGCGGAGTCTTAATGGGCGGCATCACAGGAGTAAAACCAGCGAGAGTACTTGTTTTAGGCGGTGGAAACGTAGGCGTTAATGCGGCAAAAGTTGCAGCGGGAATGGGCGCTAATGTGACGATTATGCATAGTACCATCTCTCGGTTAAGTTATTTAAATGACATCTTGCCAAAAAATATATTTACACTCTTTTCAAACCCAGCTAATATTAGAGCTATGCTTCCCGAGGTTGACCTTATCATTGGAGCAGCGTTGATACCAGGTGCAGAAGCGCCAAAATTGATTACGAAAGACATGCTTAAAGACATGCGTCCGGGCACTGTGATGGTGGATGTTTCCATTGATCAGGGCGGTTGTTTTGAAACCTCACGACCAACCACGCACGAAGATCCAGTTTTTGTTGTAGATGGTATCACGCATTATTGTGTCACTAATATGCCGGGCGCCGTCCCTCAAACCGCTACCTTGGGGTTGACAAATACCACATTGAATTACGCCACGGAAATTGCCAATAAAGGCTGGAAACAAGCGCTTAAGGAGGATGAACAGTTGCGGAAAGGACTGAATATAGCCAACGGCACTGTTGTTTATCAACAAGTTGCCGAAGCATTTGATATGAACTGGGAGCCTACTGAAAAATTGTTGGACTTAGTTTAAATGTAGCTTTCTTCTCTATTGGCGCTCGTTTGTAATGAGTGCCATAGTTTGGCATCAATAAACAATTATTTTACACGTTGGCAATAGTATTTTTGTTTATAATCTCATGCAATTTCAAAGTGTCAGATTCTACAATATGACTTAGGTCAATTACAATTTTATTTCCAAACGTTTCGGTTATCACCAGCTTTTTATCTGTCAATTCAGATGATTTTATTTCTTTGAATTTTATGTTTTTTCCAAGGAGTGATTTTACTTTTATAAGTATTCCTCTGTTGTTCCATTGCACATAATTCTGATACCAAAACATTTGGGTGCTGATAATTGCAATAATCAGAAACCCGGTTGCATTTAAATAGTTGTTAGTTTTTGGGTTTTCAAATTCTACAAATTCAAAAGCCCCATTAATTATGAGTGATAATCCAATTATACCCAGTGTTGCTATTAGCCAACGTTCTTTTCTTTTTAAATTTCCAAAATGGATTTTTTTCATTTTTGAGGTTTTGATTAGAAGAGGTCAAGTATATATTAAATTGTAATTATTTCAAATGTATTTCACAGAAGATTTATCAGAACTTCACTTTTATTTAATAGGTTCATTTTATTTCGTTCTGTCATATGGTTGCCAACTTATGTTTATAAGCACAAAGTGCACCTATACTTGCCATCTCTAAGCAATAGAAGTAACTTTATCGTAGTCAAATTTAGTCCTCCAAATTTTCAACTTTCAATATATATTTTCCCTAAAAATATCCTACAAGTAGAATTACATGTTTTTAATGCCAAGCTATGATTTACGCACGGTTGTAGTTATTTTTTTCATTCCGATTAGCATCAAAAACATTCCTATTCCAGATAAAAGCCAATACATGATATTAAAATTATAACCTATAAGCCAATTGTCATATGATGCTTCAATGTTATTCGTTGAAAATATAATTAAGTTTACAAAAAAATGTAGCATTATACTATAACCGATTTTTTTAGTTTTTATATAAATTATACCAAAGATAATTCCGCTAATAAACGTTGGTATTAAGTTATTTGGTGTTTCAATATGCATTATTGAAAAACAGAGACTTGAAATAATTATCGATAAATTTGGATTGTACCTATTTGATAGTTTTTCTAATAAAAATCTTCTATAAAACAACTCTTCAAAAACAGGTGCGATTAATATTGTGGAAATTAAATTGTAGAATAGTGCGATATTATTGGTGGCAATAATTGAATTTACATATATGGAATTGTCTTGATAATAGTTCAATATTTTAGTAAAATCCCAAAAAGGCCTATTTAATAATAGTAAACCAATTCCAACTAACGGTAAATACAAATAAACTCTTGGATTATAATTCTTAATTTTTAATGCTTTTTTTAAATCAAATCTTGGTTTCCAGAAGTAAAAGAAAATCAGTAAAAATGCGCCAACAACAGATATTATTCTTGTTATTCCAAAAATGTGCGTAATATCTCCAGGTTCTCCGATGAAATACTTAATTGGAAGAAGTATTGAAAGCTGAAGTATTGTCCAAAACACAAATGCTAAAAGTGTATATAAGAATGCTTTAATGATACTCATTGTTGTTTTTGGGTGGGTTTGGTTTAATTACTGCTAACTTATCTTTAAAAGCACTAATAGTGCAAAATAGTGCAAATGGGAGCAACTTTAGTTGTTCAAACTTAAACCTCCAATCTTCCATCTTTCTCAAAACTTTCCTATAAGTAGAATTACGTGTTTTTAATGCCATGCGATGGATTATTGTGTCTGATAGTGTTGGTGCGCAGGATTGCGACGCTCGCACCAGCCGGGGAGCGATGACCAAGCAATACCTTGTCCTCGATTTTATCCTAAATTATCTTTGTTTATCGCACAAGCTATAGACTTCATCATTGTATTATATAATTCGTTTGATAATTTATTATATGTTTCTTCTGTATCTTTTTTCTCAAACGACATATCATTCCAAGAACCCATTCCACCAAACACAAACGCTTTGCTCGCTGACATCAACAATTGTTTGTTCTTTAAATCATAATTATTCCAAAGGATTAGATCATAATGGTAGAAGTCAGATTCTGGATTTTCATTTTTAAGAGTTTCTTTGGCGTTTTTAAATATTCTCACCCAATTTTCTGTTGTTTGTTGATGAGCAAACTCAATTATATTTTCGAGGCAGGTTTTTAAATCTTCACTTGTTTGGCTTAGGTCAAATTGTTGATTTAAGATTGGTCGTTTTTCAATGGCTTTTATATAGGTGACTTGCCAAGGTTTTTCACCTAAATTCTTATCGTGATGCCATCTGCTTATCCAAAAATCGGAATGTGTCGGATAAATCGTTTCTATGTACCAGTTTCCGCCACCTCCAACCATTCCAGCCATTTTATGTTCATCTTCTTTAACTTTTTGATAGTAAAGACGGAGTTTTTTACAATTATTGGATTTTAAATGTTCGAACCATTCCATTGGATTTTTGGAAACAATAATTTCTTTTTTAGAACTGAAAAAATTCTTTTTTTTTAGTTCCCTGAAGTCAACAAAATTGCAATGTTGGAACGTAGAGTTTTTGGGATAAAAGCTTATCGATTTACCGGTTTTTAAATAATCATTCCCGAAAGAGGTCATTGCAATAGTTTGGGCTAATATTCCTGTCATTTGCGATTATATTTAGCTTGTGGCAAACAAAGAAAATGATTTCTCATTGTTTTTTATAATAATATTATCCGTGTTTAGGTCGTTTTCGTACTTACGCCTAATGGTGATGAGGTGGTTTGATGCAGACAATTGTCATTAATGCCAAGAACAATCTATAGCTTATCCCATCATTGTAAGTCGACATTGTTTTTTTCCAACACGATGGTTTTTACATCTTCTAGGGTCAGATTTTTTATGTCTTCTTCAGAAAGTGAAAGCCCTAATATCTCGTTGATGTTTTTTCGGGACAACAATTTCCAACCGGAATTCGAATGTCCGAATCCGTGTTTAAGTTCTAAGTTACTTGTATCAGTGATAAGGAGTTTTACTTTTTTGCCGTCCTCTGAGATCCAGTTCTTACCCCACTTTTCCGATTCCTTTATTAGTACACCCGTTAAACCGCCACCATAATTCGCGCCGCCACTTGAAATTATTGGACTCGTATCCTCATCAATGATAAAGGCACAAAATTTACCAATAATATCTGCTTCTATGTACACTTCTAAGTTTTGTAAATCTCGGCTATATCGTAAATTGAAATAATAGGTCGTATCGAGTTTAACCGCCCAAGGAAAATTGGCGGGTTTATTTCGTTTCCCAGTCTTTTCGTCCACCAATTTGGATATTTTGATATAGTCTTTCTCATGCTTTTTAATAACAGGCACAATTTTTTCTTGTCCACTAACCCTATTTTGAAAATCAGATGTGGATAAATAATATTGAAATTCAGTTTTATCCGCCTGTGCTATTGCTTGGCTGAAGGTTAACAGTATTAAAAATGATAGAAGTGTTTTCATAGGTTTCATAGTCTCGACAAAAGTCAAATTTAGTTAATTATGGCATGTCAAATCTATCAATTTAATCAATAACTAAATTTATTTTTTATCGTAAGATTGAGGAATTGGGGAGCAATAAAAACAGAACCATTATGAGATTTAATACACATGCAAAAATGGCACAGTTTGAACCGAAATGCCTGGCACTCTGATACCGAAATCAGTGG
>NZ_JAGEVG010000026.1 GCF_017581925.1 Gelidibacter pelagius
GTTCTGTTTTCAGTCTGTTCATATTTCATGATTCGTGCTTTAAAAACTTACAACCTTTTCCAATTGATGAGATTGCCGGGTCATTCGTTATTCATGACCACCTATCGTCGGGCAGGCTTGCAATGACACTTACAATGGGATTCGACTGTTTTTATGTCATTCAATGGGTTCACTTCAACAGGCTCAGTGGTCGGAGCCATAGATAGTGTTCAGTATTCGGTCTGTTCATATTTCATGATTCGTGCTTTAAAAACTTACAACCTTTTCCAATTGATGAGATTGCCGCGTCATTCGTTCCTCATGACTCGCAATGACGCTTATATTGGGATTCGACTATTCAACGGGTTCACTATGACAAGCTCAGTGACCGGTGTTTGTTGATTGGTATTTGTAAATAATAGGTCGTTGCTAGGATAGTATTAACCACTTTATGAATTGGCCAATTCCCGCAAGATTTTTATCGTTGCTGTTGGATTGTCGCTTCCAAAGACATGACTTCCGGCCACAAAAGTATCTGCGCCTGCTTCAACCAATTTCTGGATGTTTTTGTCCGTGACACCACCATCAATTTCAATCCGCGTGTCCAAGCCTTGCGCATCGATCATCTTGCGAAGGTTTTTTATGCGTTTGTAAGTGACGTCTTCAAATTTCTGACCGCCAAATCCGGGGTTAATGGACATTAACAAGACCATATAGCATTCTGGTAGGATATCTTCCAAAACAACAAGAGGGGTCGTTATATTAAGCACCACGCCCGCTTTACAGCCTGCATCTTTGATTTGTCTTAATGTTCTATGCAAATGAACTGTTGATTCATAATGCACCGTTATGATATCTGCTCCAACTTTCGCGAATTCTTCAATATAGCGCTCTGGTTTTTCAATCATTAAATGCACATCCAACGGTTTGGTGGCATGTTTCTTAATGGCTGAAATTACAGGCATTCCGTACGATATATTGGGTACAAAGTGACCGTCCATCACGTCAATATGAAACCAATCGGCGTCACTATTATTGACCATTTCGATATCTCGTTGAAGGTTGGCAAAATCTGCTGCTAAAATTGAAGGGGCGATAAGTTTTGAAGACATAGAATGTTGTTGTAAAGTTTTTGCAAAGATAGAGAAAATAAGTTGTCAGTTGGCAGTATTTAGTTGGCAGTCGTCAGTCGGCAGTTTGCAGTTTCCCGCCTCCTTGAAATACTTCAGAGGGGCAAGCTGGCAAGCGGACGGCAAGCAGGTTTTTGGATTCAACTGCAATTTCCCGCCTCCACTAAAGCTACGGACGGGCAAGCAACTTCAATTTCGATTTTGATTTCAACTTCAATTATCCTCCTCCGATTAATCTGCCCACGGACAGGATAGCAATTTCTTATCAGCGAAAATCTGCATGATTTGACGAAAGTTCATGAAAGCTAAATAGACCTCAGATCTAAAATGTTTCTCAATAAATTATAATAATTAGATGGGGCTGGTCCCTTCCCCTCGGGAAGGGATTTAGGGATGGGCCCCAAAAAACAAACCCCCGGTAATCAGCCGAGGGTTCTTTCATCAATCAAAAAACGAACAGCTTTAGTACCTGCGAAGGCAGGTATCTCATTTAAGAGAATATGCCGTTTGTTGCTGTTTAACCACAATTGTTAAGCGCTAAATTCCAAAACGTTTAGTTGCAATTTGGCTCTTTTCAATTGAAATTTTAATAATGGGAATTTAAACCTATCCTAGATAAGTTTTCAATATTTTGCTTCGCGAGGTGTGTTTCAACCTACGAATTGCTTTCTCTTTAATCTGACGGACACGTTCACGTGTTAAATCGAATGTTTCACCAATCTCTTCCAAGGTCATAGGGTGTTGATCTCCCAGGCCAAAGTACAAACGGATCACATCGGCTTCACGAGGCGTCAATGTTTCCAGCGCACGTTCGATTTCTGTACGCAAAGATTCGTGCAACAAATCCTTATCCGGATTTGGAGATTCCCCAGAGCGTAAAACGTCATAAAGGTTTGAATCTTCCCCTTCTACCAAAGGTGCATCCATGGATACGTGACGGCCAGAGTTTTTCATGGACTCTTTCACATCATTGATGGTCATGTCCAATTCTTTGGCAATCTCTTCTGCACTTGGTGGACGCTCATGACTTTGCTCTAAAAAAGCAAAAGTCTTGTTGATTTTGTTGATGGAGCCAATTTTATTCAGTGGCAATCGTACGATACGGGATTGCTCAGCTAAGGCTTGTAAAATGGATTGACGAATCCACCATACAGCATAGGAAATGAATTTGAACCCACGCGTTTCATCAAAACGTTGTGCCGCTTTAATAAGTCCTAAGTTACCTTCATTGATCAAATCTGGTAAGGTCAAGCCTTGATTTTGATATTGTTTTGCTACCGAAACAACAAAACGTAAATTGGCCTTGGTCAATTTCTCTAAAGCCAGTTGATCTCCAGCTTTGATACGTTGTGCCAACTCTACTTCTTCGTCTGCGGTAATTAAGTCAACTTTTCCAATTTCTTGGAGATACTTGTCTAGCGAAGCCGTTTCCCTATTGGTAACTTGCTTCGTAATTTTGAGTTGTCTCATTTAAATGTGCCTCTCTTATTAATAATAGTGAATAATCCTTTCGTAAGTAGTTATACGTAAAAGATACTCAAAATGTTACAAGAAAGTCGAAATATATTTTAATCTAAAGAATTTTCCGCTGGATTTAGTCGGTTGTGAGGATGCGATGGACCTCTATATCAGCCAAATTTGTATCCCTTTTGGCTGGGACAAAATAAAAATGGTTTTTAGCTGAGAAGCCAAAAACCATTTTTCGATTAAAGTTTAATCAATTTTTTATCTGTCAAATTGATGTCTTCAAGCATCTCATTTGTAAACTTGTAATGTCCGCGTGTTGTAATAATTTTAAAACGGGAAGCACTCATTGCACTTAGAGTGTTTAAGAACAACCATTTTGATTTTAATAATCGTGTTTTATCCGATTTTAAACTCAGTTCAAAATAGTGCTTTCTCCCTTCCTTTTCAGCTACAATATCAGGTGTAATGTTAATATCACTACCTCTTTTGAGATATGATTTTGGGGTTTCGTAACCCTCTGCGTCTGCTTTGATATTCTCAAAACCAATGTTCTCTAAGTACTCTAATGATGTACTTAAAACTTCCGAATATTTTTCTTTATCTGTATGAACCATAGGCAATAAGATAGTTTAATTTTTGACAAATACAAGTTTTTAGGACTCTTTAACTTTTTTAGTCGGCAGTCGGCAGTCGGCAGTCGGCAGTCGGCAGTCAGCAGTCAGCAGTCAGCAGTCGGCAGTCGGCAGTCAGCAGTCGGCAGTCGGCAGTTACTAATCCCTAATGCCTCATCCCTAATACCTCATCCCTCAAACCGTCTACACCCTCACATGTCCATCACCAAACACATAATACTTATTGGTGACCAATTGCTTTAATCCCAATGGGCCTCTGTGGTGCAATTTATCGGTGCTGATGGCCAGCTCTGCGCCAACACCCATTTGTCCACCGTCCGTAAAACGTGTGGATGCGTTATGGTAAACGGCCGCACTATCTACTTGCTCCATGAATTTCTTTGCCAGTTGATGGTCTTCGGTTAGAATGGAAGATGAATGTCCACCAGAATAGGTATTGATCATCTCAATAGCAATATCTTCATTCTCAGCTTCTGCAATTAGAAGCTTCATGGCCAAAAATTCTTCGTACCAAGTGTCCTCGTTTTCGATTTTGGCTTCGTCGGTTAGAATTTCCCCAACCTTGTCATCAACAAGCAGTTCGACGTCCAAATTGTGTAAAATGGCTTGAAGATCTTTCAGCTTCGTTTCGTAATTTGGAATGTTTTTGTCAATTAAGACTTTATCCAAAGCGTTACATCCTGAGATTTTATCAGTTTTCGCATTGACAATCACTTTGACAGTTTTTTCCCAATCCGCATCTTTGGCAACATATAGGAAGTTATTCCCTCTGCCGCTGATCAACACAGCACAAGTGGCATGGTCTTTTACGAATTTAATCAAACGTTCGCCACCTCTTGGGACGATCAAGTCAATCTTTTCTGTAGGATTCTTTAAAAACTCCTGTGTTTCTTCACGTTGAAGATGCAATAGCTTGATCCAATCTTTGGAAAGACCATTTTCCTCTAAAGCTTGGTGCCAGCATTTTTCGAGAATAAGATTACTGTTCAATGCCTCTTTCCCGCCTTTTAAAAGGATTTTATTGTTCGCTTTAAAGGCTAATACCGCAGCTTCAATAGTCACATCCGGTCGTGATTCATAAATGATCATGATGGTGCCAAAAGGAGCGGTCTTGTTAGTGATCTGCAATCCGCTATCTAAGGTTAGATCTGAGATCACCTGACCTACAGGATCTTCTTGAGCTTCTACTTCTGATATGGCAGTAATCATTCCGTCAATTTTGGAATCATCGACAACCAATCGGTCGTAAAGTGCTCGATCGCTTTTGCCAAAGGCATCCAAATCTTTTTGGTTTGCTTTTAAAATGTTGTTTCGCTCTTTATCAATAATTGTCATCATTGATTGTAGCACTTTATTTTTTATATCTGTTTTTAATAGTTTCATAATTTGTGTTTAATTTAAATAATATTACCTGTTTAAGGTTTGTTGCCAATCCATTTTCTTGGCTATTTAAAAGATTGCCAAAATTGGAAATCTTCCTGGGGTTAAAACTTGTAACCCTTCCGTCTTCATCCCGTTTCCGCGGGTAACCCTTCCGTCTTCATCCCGTCTCCGCGGGATGAAGCCACCTTCCCTTGAAAAAAGGGAAGGAATTTTTAATTTAGGCGTGTTTAATTTTTTTTTGAATTTTAAACTTCCCGCTTCCCGCTTCCCGCTTCAAGCTTCAAGCTTTCCGCATTTAATGAATAAATTTTGTACCCACCTCTTTATTGTCAATGATATCGACAATCACATTTTCCCGTTTTCCGTTCGCGATGTATGTTGGAATATCCTTTTCGGCTGTGCCCTTGGCAATCTTTAATTTAGAAGCCATGCCGCCGCGACCTTCGCCTTCTTTTTTTCCGGAAGCCATGACATATTGTTCTACGGCTTGATTCACTGAAACTTCCTTCAATTGTCTGGAATTTTCATCATCGGGATGACCAGTATATAAACCATTGGTGTCCGAGAGAATGATCAATCGGTCAACATCCAATAATTCTGCTACCAGACTTGCCAGTTCATCATTATCAGAGAACATGGACATCGTCAGTGATGTAGCATCATCCTCATTAGCGATAGGTGTAATTCCTTCTGACAGAAGACCTTCATAGCAGTTGATCATGTTTTCACGGTGTTTGCCAGGATCAAAATCACGTTTGGTGGCCAAAACCTGTGCGCATCGCATCCCGTAATCATGAAACAGACTATAATAATGGCGCATCATCCGTGGTTGTCCTACCGAAGAATACACTTGTCTTCTGATGGACGGGTCTTGGATACTTGTCTCGCCAAGGATTTCCTTGCCGGCAATGGCCGATCCGGAAGACACTAAAATCACCTCAATGTCTCTTTCGTTCAATACAGATATTTGTCTTACCAATTCCCTTAAAACGGGACCTAAAATTCTATTATCTTTATTGGTCAGTACGTTGGTACCAACTTTTACTACTATTCGTTTTGTTTTCATTATTATTTTTTTCCCAATTCAACGGCTCTGTCAAATGCTGCGTAGGCCGCGTCCTGAATGAGTTGTTTTACATTATTATCGTCCATGCAATCAATAGCTGCTTGCGTTGTACCTCCTTTTGAAGCTACTTTCTCAATCCATGATTTTGGTGATATATCATTCTGATTAAAGAGTTCAATAGCCCCTTCAAAGGTGTTGCTGACCAGAACCTTGGAATCATATTGTGAGAAACCCATTTTTAAGGCGGCGTCCAACATCGATTGCATAAAGTAGAACACATAAGCCGGTCCACTTCCAGAAATTCCTGTAGAGGCGTCAATAAAATTCTCAGTACTGACATGTATAGATGTTCCCGTGGTGTCCAATAGATTTCTCACCATGAGTAATTCTACCCTTGAAACCGATTTTGATGCTGTGTAAGAGGTGACACCTTTTCCAACTTGAGCTGGAAGATTCGGCATGGTTCTTACCACTTTACTTTTGTCCAATTGTTGCTGGATGGTTTCTATAGTCACACCCGCCATTAACGATACAAAAATCTGACCGTCGTTGAGCATAGGTTTCATGATCTTAAATAAATCCTCACTATGATAAGGTTTCACGGCTATAAATACGAGGTCTGATTTTGGCAGACAATCGTCAAGCGTGTCGTAAACATCAAACTGAGGTTGTTGTCTTAATGTTTCGATCTTTTTTGGATCCGTGTCAAAAATCCGGAGTTTATGTTTACTGAGCAAGGGTGAGTTGGCCATGCCTTCTGCATAGGTCAATCCCATATTTCCTGCTCCAATGACTAATACTTTCATTCTTTAAGTTATTGATTATCAATATTAATTTCAACTATAACTGCAAGGATTGTACGGAAGACCGGTTTTATTTGATCAATTTGGGAGATTCATCAATTTCATAATTTTCAATGGCGAGCGTCACGTTTTTCTGAATTAGAGAGGTTGAAGCTTGTCATATTCTCAATTGTTAAAATTTGGGAGGGTGACAGGTTGTCGGGATTTTGCAAGTTTGTCGGGTTTTAACTAAAATTAGGGCATAAAAAAACCTCACAGGTTTTGAAAACCTGTGAGGTTTGGTGTATCAAGAATATAAATCAGAAATTAATCCTCTTTTTTATTTTCTCTTGGTTTACGGTCATCACGACGATCATCACGACCTCTATTGTCGCGAGATCCACGATTATCGCGTCCTCCGCTTCTATTATCTCTATTATTATCTCTTGGTGGTCTTGCTACATAACCTTCTGGTTTATCCAACAATGCCTTACGAGATACTTTTTCCTTACGCGTCTTAGGATCGACTCCGAAGTATTTCACTTCAAAAACATCACCCATATTAACGACGTCCGAAACATTTTCTGTACGTTCCCAAGCCAATTCACTAACGTGCAATAACACTTCGTTTCCTGGAGCATCTTCATATTCTACAACCGCACCAAAATCAAGCATCTTAATGACTTTTACCAAGTAAGAGCCACCAACGCTTGGTTTGAACAATATCGAATCGATTTTTGCCAATACCGCATCAATCCCTTCTTGGTTGGTACCTAAAATCTCCACAATACCTTCTTCAGTAACAGGATCTTCGTTGATAACAATCGTAGTCTTGGTCTCTTTTTGCAACTCTTGAATGACTTTTCCACCAGGTCCAATCAACGCACCAATGAATTCGTTAGGAATCACACGGGTAACCATTTTTGGAGCATGAGCTTTAACATCAGCATTTGGTTCAGCAATAGTTTCTACCAATTTGTCAAGGATGTGCAAACGACCATCTCGTGCTTGCTTTAAGGCATTCACTAAAATTTCGTAAGATAAACCTTTAACCTTGATGTCCATTTGACAAGCAGTAATACCATCAGCAGTACCAGTCACTTTAAAGTCCATATCACCTAAGTGATCTTCATCACCAAGAATATCAGACAATACAGCATATTTTCCAGAATCTGAATCAGAAATCAAGCCCATAGCAATTCCAGATACAGGTTTCTTTAACTGAACCCCAGCATCCATCAAAGCCATAGTACCAGCACAAACCGTTGCCATAGAAGACGAACCGTTAGATTCCAATACTTCTGAAACAACACGTACTGTGTATGGACACTCATCAGGTACCATTCCTTTTAAGGCACGTTGTGCCAAGTTTCCGTGTCCTACTTCACGACGAGACGTTCCACGGATTGGACGTGCTTCACCAGTTGAAAAAGGAGGGAAGTTATAATGTAAATAGAAACGCTCTTCACCTTCAAAAGATGGCATGTCAATTTGGTTGGCTTCTCTTGAAGTTCCCAAAGTAACCGTTGCCAACGCTTGAGTTTCCCCACGCGTAAAAAGTGCAGAACCGTGTGTAGATGGTAGATAATCGATTTCACACCAAATTGGTCTGATCTCATCTGTTTTTCTTCCATCCAAACGCAAACCTTCATTTAAGGTGAGGTCACGGATAGCATCCTTTTCTGCTTTATAATAATAAGTAGATACCATGCCGCCATAATCTTCTAATTCTTCTTCAGAAAAACTAGCTTTTATGTCTTCTTTAATGGCATCAAATGCAGCACTTCTTTCATGTTTAGCCGATCCAGCTTTTGCTATTGCATACACTTTGTCGTATGCCATATCGTGAATTTTCTTCGCTAAATCTTCATCAGTTCTTTCTGGCTCATATTCACGAACCGCTTTCTTTCCAACGGCCTCGGCCAATCTTACCTGAGCAGCACATTGAACTTTAATCGCTTCGTGGGCAAATTTAATGGCTTCTGCCATTTCCTCTTCAGAAATTTCATCCATTTCACCTTCCACCATCATCACTGAATCCGCTGAAGCACCAATCATCATATCGATGTCAGATTCTTCTAATTGCGCGCGTGTAGGATTGATGATAAACTCACCATTGATACGACCGACTCTGGCTTCAGAGATGGCACATTCAAAAGGGAAATCAGATAATTGGATAGCAGCAGATGCGGCTAATCCAGCCATAGCATCAGGCATCACGTCTTCGTCATGAGACATCAATTGAATCATCACTTGAGTTTCAGCGTGGTAATCACTTGGGAATAATGGACGCAATACACGATCCACCAAACGCATGGTCAATACTTCGCCGTCACTTGGTCTTGCTTCTCTTTTGAAGAAACCACCAGGATAACGTCCTGCAGCAGCAAATTTCTCTCTATAGTCTACTGTTAACGGTAAAAAGTCAACATCACTTTGTTTGTAATTGGAAACAACCGTACATAATAACATACATTTTCCTGATTGCACAACAACCGAACCATGAGCTTGTTTAGCCAATTTTCCGGTTTCGATGGAGATTGTACGTCCATCACCAAGGTCAATGACCTCTTTAAAAACTTTTGGAATCATAAATTTTTTAATTCTAATTAAACAATGGTCTCCGCCTTACTGGACGGACAGTTGTGTTGTTGTGTAGTGTTGTGTGTTGACCAATGAAAAACTTTTTATCCCGTCCCGAGCTATCGGGATGATTTGGGATTTCGCTTCTTTTAATTTGAGCCTAAAAGGCTTTTTAATATTACAAGGTCGTTCAGACCTTGTAGGTAATATTGATTTAACAAAAAACCACGCTGAAAGGCGTGGTCTTTATAGTGATTATTTTCTTAATCCTAATTCTTTTACGATGGCACGATATCTTAAGACATCTTTTTTGGTTAGGTAATCGAGCAGTGCTCGACGCTTACCAACTAATTTTACCAAAGAACGCTCTGTGTTAAAATCTTTACGATTTTGTTTTAAGTGTCCTGTCAAATGATTGATTCTGTAAGTAAACAAAGCAATTTGCCCTTCTGCAGAACCTGTGTCTTTTGCACCTTTACCGTGTTTTGTAAAGATGGCTTCTTTTTCTTTTTGATCTAAATACATGCTAATATTATTGTAAATGATTGTTATGTACGAGACTCGATTTTCGAATCACGGTGCAAAGATAGTGATTAATATAACATGAATAATGCCGCAGATGAAAATTTCTTTAATTTCCACCACTGGGTTTTAATGCCGAGTCTTGTCTCGGTAAATAAGATGATTTTTTATTCATACCTCGTGGGCCCGCCTGCCCGTATTGGTCGGACGAGCCCCGAGATTATTGATTGATGTTTCGTTGTGATTAGGGTATAAATATTTGTTAATAGGTCAGCTTTTTGAACTGTTAACAGTTATTTTTGATATTCATTATTAGTTCAGTCAATCATTTAATTAATAGGATGCCAACACATTTAGTAAATATAAAAGATAAGCTTTTTGAAAATATATTCGAAAATGCTCCAAACGGAATTGCCATTGTAGGTTTAGATTACAGATGGGTTTTGGTCAATCATAGTATGACTGAGCTTTTAGGGTTTTCCGAGACCGAGTTTTCTGCGATGAAATTTTCTGATATCACCCACAAAGATGATTTAGATGAGGATATTGAGCAGCTCAACAAATTGTTGAATGGAGACATAGAAAGTTATCAAATTGAAAAACGCTATTTTCATAAAAATGGAAATGTTGTGTGGACCTTGTTATCGGTTTCCATGGAACGCCACCTCGATGGAAGTCCACTTTATTTCATCTCTCAAGTGGTGGACATCACCAAGCAAAAGGAGATGATTTGGGAAATGAATTCTATTAAAGAAATTGCAAAGAATCAAAATGACAAGTTGGTGAATTTCGCACATATTGCAACTCATGATATCAGAAGCCACATTGGTAATCTAGGCATGATCATAGATTTTATGGAAGAAGAGACTGAAGGGATCAAAGATGACGAGAATTTTAAGATGCTCAAAGAGTCATTGTCCCAGCTGGAAGTCACTATTTCCAATCTTAATGAGGTTAGGAGGGATGATTTTTATCAACATGGAAATCTGACTCCAAAAAAATTAAGTGCTTTTGTAGAGAATGCTATCTATAATATGAATGCCATAGCTAAAAACGAACAATGCAAGATCATCAATGAGGTTGATGATATCAATGTGATGGGAGTTTCTGTTTATTTAGACAGTATTATTCTCAACTTCCTGACCAATGCCATCAAATACAGTTCAAAAGATCGAGACTCCTATGTGCGGTTACGATCAGTAATTGAAGGTGATTTTGTTGTGTTGGAAATTAAAGACAATGGTTTGGGCATTGATTTGGCGGCGCATGAGAAAGATTTGTTTCAATTTAGAAAAACTTTCCACCAATTAAAAGATTCAAAAGGTGTGGGATTATTCATCACTAAAAACCATGTTGAAAGTATGGGAGGACGAATAGAGGTTGAAAGCGAAGTTGATGTTGGCTCCACCTTTAAGGTGTATTTTCAGAAAGCTTAATTCCTACCAGTAAGTTTTTTTAATACTTCGTTGGCTTGCCCGCCCGTGCCCCGAGGTTCTTGATTAGCTTCTTATCTTAATGTAAAATGCCACGAATGCACAGATATTTAATAAAATATCATGAATTCGTGGCAAGTTTATTTTTGATTATACTCTTAACGGTTGATTGGTAATCAAATCGATATAAAGATTGATCTTATTCTTTAAATCCTTGCGTTCTGTAATAAAATCCAAGAATCCGTGCTCCAATAAAAACTCGGCAGTTTGGAAATTTTCAGGTAATTCCTGTCCTGTGGTATCTCTAACGACGCGTGGTCCTGCAAACCCAATTAATGCGCCAGGTTCACTAATGTTGATATCGCCCAACATGGCAAAAGAGGCGGTTGTGCCTCCGGTTGTTGGATCTGTGCTTAGAGAAATATAAGGAATGCCTGCATCGGCCAACTGCGCTAATTTGGCAGCAGTTTTTGCCAATTGCATCAACGATAATGCAGCTTCCTGCATCCGTGCGCCTCCTGATTTAGAAATGATTACGAACGGCAGTTTTTTCTTTAAGGCATATTCTCCTGCCCGTGCAATCTTTTCGCCTACAACGCTACCCATGGAGCCACCAATAAAAGCAAAGTCCATACAGGCCACAACAATGTTCTTGCCTTTTGATTTTCCTACGGCACAGCGTACGGCATCTTTAAGTTTGGTTTTTTCTTCGGCAGCCTTCAAACGATCGGGATAGGTTTTGGTATCCACAAATTTTAAGGGGTCTTTTGAGGACAAATTCGCATCCAATTCCTTGAATTTGTTATCATCAAATAGAATCTGAAAATACTCCTTGCTGCCAATTCTTACGTGGTATCCGTCTTCGGGGCTGACAAAAAAGTTCTTCTCAAGTTCATCTGTATCAATAATTTTACCCGTTGGAGATTTATACCACAAACCTTTTGGCGTGTCTTTCTTCTCCTCTGTAGTAGTGGTGATACCTTTTGTTTTTCTTTTAAACCAAGACATATTGATTTTAGATTTATATTCCTGCGAAGGCAGGAATCTTGTGATTAAAAATTATCTTTTATTTATTTCGAATGATTATGAGAAATACATCCCAACCACATCCTCCGCAACCATATTCCTGCGATAGCTATCGGGAAGGAATCTTATGATTAAAATTATCTTATAATTATTTCGAGTTATCGGATAAAATAGCCCAACAACCGTCCGCAAAGTTATAAAGTATTTACATTATTTAAATCTTCAAACGCCTTTTTCAATCGTTCAACAAAGGTTTCCTCACCTTTTCTCAGCCACACACGTGGATCATAGTACTTTTTGTTAGGGGAATCCGCTCCGTCAGGACTTCCAATCTGAGATTGTAAATAAGCCTCTTTCTCTTTGAAATAATCACGAATACCACCCATAAAAGCATATTGCATATCGGTGTCAATATTCATTTTTATCACGCCATAACCAATAGCTTCTCTTATTTCTTCAACGCTTGATCCCGATCCGCCATGGAATACAAAATCGATATGGTTGTGTGGTAAATTATGTTTTTTGGATAAAAATTCTTGAGAGTTCTTAAGGATTTTTGGCGTTAATTTTACGTTTCCAGGCTTGTAAACCCCGTGCACGTTTCCGAAAGCTGCGGCGATTGTAAATTGATCGCTCACCTTGCTCAATTCCTCATAGGCATACGCTACTTCATCAGGCTGTGTATACAATTTAGAAACATCAACATCAGTGTTGTCAACACCATCTTCCTCACCACCGGTAATGCCCAACTCAATTTCTAAGGTCATTCCCATTTTGCTCATGCGCTCTAAGTAAGTCTTACAGATTTCGATATTTTCTTCAAGAGGCTCTTCAGAAAGATCAATCATGTGAGAGCTGTACAATGGCTTTCCAGTTTCTTTGAAATGCTGTTCACTAGCATCTAAAAGTCCGTCGATCCAAGGCAAAAGCTTTTTTGCAGCATGATCTGTATGTAAAATTACCGGTACACCGTAAGCTTCAGCCATTAGATGTACGTGTTTTGCACCAGCAATGGCACCTGCAATAGCTGCTTTCTGTCCATCATTACTCAATCCTTTCCCTGCATTAAAAACAGCACCACCATTAGAAAACTGGATGATTACTGGTGCGTTTAGTGCAGCTGCAGTTTCCAATACCCCATTGATGGTATTAGATCCAATAACATTGACTGCTGGTAATGCGAAGTTTTTTTCTTTTGCGAGTTTAAAAATAGCTTGCACCTCTTTGCCGGTAGCAACACCTGGTTTTATGTTGTGACTCATAATGATTTTATTGTTATAATTAGTTTCAAAAATAATGAAATTAAAGTAAAATTAAGGATTTGGCCATATTGTTTTTTGTGAACAGAGAATGTGCTTCCAACGATAACCTTGTAGTGTGGTGGCTTATTACAAATATCACCGAGAAACGAGATTAGCCTTTCAGTATAAAGAGTGATTCTTAAAAAGAATACCTAAACTTAGCCCTAAAAAGGGTAGTTAATACCAATATTGTAAACGGCATTTCCAAAGTTATAATCCTTAAACCATCGATTTCCTAAGTTGTAGGAGGGATCATAGGTTTTAAAGCCGACATCTAAACGAAGAACAAAAAAGCTAAAATCATATCGCAAACCAAACCCTGAACCCACCGCTATATCCTTTAGAGAGCTGAAGTTGTCAAAGGTTTGTTCGGGATCTGTAACATCATCAAACACGTTCCAAATATTTCCAGCATCCACAAAAAAGGCACCGTAAACCGATCCGAAAAGGTTAAAGCGTTGTTCTGCGCTAAAATGGAGCTTAAAGTTGGCTTCATTGAACTCATTGGTTGATTTGGTCCGTCCTGGGCCGAGATTGTACGCCGTCCAAGCACGATTGTCATTAGGTCCGCCACCAAAGAAACTTTTTGAAAATGGGATGTTGTCTGAATTACCGTAAGGCACGGCAATCCCGACATAGCTTCGAACCGCGAAAACACTCTTTTTTCCTAAATCCCAATATTTAACATAATCAACTTCTGCTTTGGAATATTGTGAATAAGCGACCCCGAAAATATCATAACGACCATTCGCATTTTTTTCTACCCCAGCTAATTTTGAAATACTGGCGAGAATATTTCCGGCGAATTCCACTCTAAATCGTATCGTTGAGAAATCATTATCAAAAATATTTTCCCTTCTTGTTTTGACATAGTTGAAACTTGAAGAAATGATGAGGTTGTTCTCTGTGAGTCGATCTTGACGTTGGGAGATGTTTCTAACGGTAGAAAGTTCGTTTTTAGAAAGGTTTAAACCAGAACCGGGATTTAGGGCATCGTCAATAAAAGCATCGGCACCACTTGGAATTATGAGGTTTCCGTTTTCGTCAAAGAAATCTTGATTTGTATTGTGGTCTTTAGCAATAGAATTCAGACTTTTATATGAATTTTGATACACCCCAAAATAATTATCCGAATTAAGGTTTTTTACGTATTGTGCGTTAAAGAGATCAAGTGTATTGGTCACTTTATTATTTGGGTACCAATTGTAGCTTAAGTTTCCCGTAAAGGTTTGCTTGTCCAAACCAATATTGCGCTGGCTTGTGGCGGCAGCACTAATCCTGGTACTTGGCGACATGTATTTTGGAATCACCTTGTCAGTGTTTAATGGGAAAAACAAACGTGGAATGGTAAGTTTGACCGTAGAGCCCACTTCAGTAATATCAAAAAATACATCATTCTTTCTTCCGGACTCTCTTGAAGAGCCAATAGCCGCAAGTCCCGAGACCTCCAATGTTTCGGCGCCCCTAAAAACATTCCTGATCAGTAGTCCACCACTAAATCCAAGCCCAATGGTTTGAATGTTGCTTTGTGAGACTTCAGTATTGAAATTCAGTCCGAATTTCTTCTTGGGAATTAAATAGATATTAGTGGTTAACGTGCTGTCTTGTTCGTTTTCCACATATTCAATATTTGGATATTTAAAAGTCTGTAATTCACTTAAATAACGATAGGTCCGGGTGCGATTGATATCTTTGAAGATATCCCCTTTCGTAATGAAAATAGCATCGGTTAAGGCTTTTGCCCTGTATTTGGATTTTCCGTAGCTATAAATATTAAAACCTTTATAATTTATGGTGTCTGTAGGCGTAAGGTTTATGTTTTGATAGGCGTCATCCGTAAAGATATTGACATCCTTGATGGTGTAGATCTTAAATGGTCTTACCTGAGTGGAATCGTCATATCTGATCATCCGATTTTGGATAATAAGATCGGTATTTACTTTTTTGTTGGTGCCAATGGTATCAATTTCAAAAGTAATATAATCTTGAGCGAAATGATATAGCCCTGAATTTCGCAATTCTGTTGTTAAACGCTCTCGCTCATTGGTTAGATTGGCTTCCTTGAATTGCTCTCCTTTGACGAGCAAGGAGTTCCTTTTTAAGGATTTGTAAAGCGTGTCTATAACCGGAGACGCTATTCTGGTCCTAATGGAATCCATGAAATAAGGGCTCCCAGTGGTTATATAATAGCTCATTTTTGCCCGTTGTGTGTCTATTGTGTCAATTTTGTAGGACGCATCAGCGTTAAACCAACCGTTTTTATAATAGTAAGTTTTAAGATTGGTTGCTGATTTTTGAGTCTTTAACGTATTGATAGTGACAGGCGGTTCCCCTGTCTTTTTTAGCCAAGTATTAAAGTTTTTTCTTGAGTTAATGAGTGCTTCATATTGTTTTAGGGAAATGAAATTTTTGAGACCGGTTTTCGGGTCTTCAGGATTTCTATATTTGGCGTTTAGGATAGAATCTATATTTGGTCTTGCCAGATTATAAATATGAAGTCTTATGGGTATTCCGAATAATGGAAACCTGCCATTTGGTTTTTGAAACAGTAAACTGTTGAGGGCGTCTGTGTTGTTCTTTTTATCGTTGACATAAACGGTATTGTCCATGAGCAAATGTTCATCTTTGCTAACACGTTTTACGGCATTACAAGACGCTAGCAATACGAATATTGCCATAATAAGTGATATTTTTGCTACCTTAACTTTCAAGAGGAAATTGACATAAGTATTGATGGGCTCAAATTTACTGTTTTTATGGGTGGTAAAACAAACATTACAAAAATCGTTGATAGGAATCCGTAACGTAACAAAAGTAAATAGATTTTGATGTTGACAAAGAATGAAATAAAATTAATTACAAGTTTAGGACAAAAGAAACAGCGATTAAAACATCGGCTATTTATCGTCGAAGGAAAAAAAACTGTGGATGAGTTTTTAAAGTCCCAGTTTAAGCTCCACCATATCTACGGCCTTAGTGACGATTATGATGGTGCTCCCGAAAAATTTAGTCGGATAACTGAAGCTGAACTCAAAAAAATTAGTGCTTTGACGACGCCCCAACAAGTTGTAGCTGTTTTTGAAATTCCGAATGCAGAAAAAGTAGCTACGGATAAATTGGTTCTCGCCTTGGATGCCGTACGTGATCCAGGAAATTTGGGGACTATAATCAGACTGTGCGACTGGTTTGGAATCGAGCATTTGGTATGTAGCGAGACCACGGTAGATTGCTACAACCCAAAGGTAGTTCAAGCTACCATGGGATCTTTGACACGGGTCAATGTCAGTTACCTGAACTTGGAAGCGTTTTTAAAAACATCAAAGGTTCAAAAGTTTGGAGCTTTTATGGACGGCAACAACATTTATGAAACTGCATTGCCAAAACAAGGTGTATTGATTATGGGCAATGAGGCTAACGGAATTTCTTCAGAAATTGAAGTTCTTATTGAGAATAGACTTGGCATTCCGCACTTTAGTAAACATCAAGAGACGGAAAGTTTGAACGTCGCAACAGCTACGGCTATTTTATTGAGTGAGTTTAAGAGGCGGACGTAGCGTAGGTATTAGGTATTAGGCATTAGGTATTAGGTATTAGGTATTAGGTATTAGGTGTTAGGTGAGTACAGAGTGGTGAGAGGTGAGTGGTGAGACGTGAGTTGGTGAGGCGTGAGAGGTGAGAGGTGAGTGGTGAGGCGTTGGTGAGGCGTGAGTGGTGAGTGGTGAGTGGTGAGAGGTGAGTGGTGAGACGTGAGTGGTGAGAATTAAGGAAATCCATTAATCTATATCAATTATTATTCTGCAAAATTCGCGAAATCTGTGGGAAACCATAAATCAGAAGTCTGGTCGAGTCAGTTGGTGACCTAAATAAAAGCTATTAAACAAAGGTAACACAAAGGGAGGCACACAGTTTCGCAAAGGTGATTATAAAAAGAGTTTTATCAATAATTCTCCGTGGATCTCCGTGTTAGCTCTGCGCAACTCTGAGTAATTGTTTCTCGCAGAGGCATAGGAGGCGCAGAGAGCAGGTGGGCCAGTGGCGTTTTAAGATAAAAGCTATTACCCAAAGGGTTGCGAAGTAGATGTGAAGTTGCTTGAAGAAGATTAATATAATTCATAATTCTGCGAAAATCTGCGAAATCTGCGAAATCTGCGGGGAAACTCGAAACAAGAAACTCGAAACCAGCCTGCCCGTCCGTTGCAAAGCGAAGGCGGGAAACTCGAAACCGGAATCTACTGAAACGTGAAATTTATAAAAACGCCACGTGTTTTCATGGATGCAATATTATCTGTCCATGGACTATTCGGTTCTCGATCTCTAACCAATTCATCATTAATGGCAAAAACACCTCTTATGGACGGCGTAAACTTAAACCACTCCAAGTAAAAGTCGATCCCAAAACCAACTTCATAAAAGAGCATGCTTTTTTTGGTTCGGAACTTTCCTGCGCTGTTGTCATCACCATCTTGGTTGCTGGACAAATTTAAGGCGGTTGAAAGACCTCCTACAATAAAAGGTTTAAAATTATTGATGCGTTTAGTGCTTGCTTTTAATAATAATGGAAAATGGATATAGGTGGAATTCACTTCTCGAAATAAATCAGAGGGATTAGTGGTGGCAAAATCATATTGTAGGTTTCTTTTGGAAATGTATAAACCCGGTTCAAGACGTAAATTGAAATAGTCGTTGATGCGTAAATCCCCAATTAGTCCAACGTTAAATCCGAGAGTTGTTTGCACCATGACATCTTTTAAATCCTCTTCGTATTCAAACTTAAAATCATAACTGTTAAAACCTAAAAAATAGCCCCAGGTCAAAAGGTCCTTATCAAAATTCTCTTGATTTTTAACTCTTTCTTTAGTGAATAATTGTGCTGATGCAGAATTGCAGATCAGTAAAAGTAGAATGATGATACCAGTTCTTTTCATTGTATTGAGGTTCTAGGTCAATTAATTTGGGATTATTACTTGGTTGCCGTATAAATGGTAGCCACGCCAAAGGTTTGAGGCAAATCCTTAACATTGTTAAACCCAATTTGTCTTAAAATATTGTTTAAGGCTTCACCATAAGGAAAAACAGATGCCGATTCGCTTAAATAAGAATAGGCTACTCGATCTTTTGAAAACACCTTTCCAATGGTTGGTAAAATATACTTTGAATAGAATTTGTAACCTTGCTTAAACGGTGTTTTGATTGGGACAGATGTTTCCAAAATCACAAAAGTTCCGTTGGGTTTTAAGACACGAAAAATCTCGGAAAGGCCTTTCTCTAAATCCTCAAAGTTCCGAACGCCGAAAGCGACGGTAATCGCATCAAAACTGTTGTCGTCAAAAGGGAGGTTTTCAGAATCGCCAAGCGTCATCTTTATCTTGTCGTTCAGTTTTTTCTCTGCAATTTTTTTCCGGCCTACTTCAAGCATGCCATCGCTTATGTCCAACCCGATAATTTCTTGTGCATCAGTTTGTGCGAGGTTTATGGCTAAGTCACCAGTTCCAGTGGCAATATCAAGAATGCGTTTGGGGTGGGTTTTTGCAATGATGTCCACTACTTTTTTACGCCATTTTATATCGATCCCAAAGGAAATCACGCGGTTTAGGCCATCATATTCCTTTGAGATAGTATCGAACATTTTGGTCACTTGTTCCTTCTTGTTCTCTTGACTATCCTTGTATGGTTTTACTTTTTCTGACATTGCAATATTTTTGGCAAAACTACATATTTTTTCATTGCCAATTTGTCAATATGAGTTGAAAAGCTGAAAAATGTTAATGATTCTGAATGATGTAAGGTGGTGCTAAATAGATTATTCCCACCCGTGGGTTTTAATAGCCAAGACATGTCTCGATTGAAAAGATAAAATCTTATATCTCTCGAGGGCCTGCCCCGAGATTCTTGATTTTTTAATTCATCGAATACCATTATATACTTTCTAAATTAAATAGGAAACTTTTAAATATCTTATATTTGTAGCTCTTTTTGAACAGATGTATTAAATGAAAATAATCATTTCAGGTGCTGGTGAAGTCGGATTTCATTTGGCAAAATTATTATCCTATGAATCCCAAGAAATCACTTTAATCGACACAAAAAAGGAAAGTTTGGTCTATGCCATTGACCATTTGGATATTCGAGTGATTAAAGGTGACGCCACTTCCATTGCCGTCTTAAAAGATGCCCGAGTTGAAAACTCAGACTTGTTTATCGCAGTAACTTCTTCAGAAACTACCAATATTACCGCATGTGTGCTGGCGAAACAACTTGGAGCCAGACGAACCATTGCAAGAATTTCTAATACAGAATTTATTGATCAGAAAGATGAGGTTGGTTTTTCAAAATTTGGGATTGACGAGCTAATTTCGCCGGAGTCTTTAGCTGCCGCGGAGATAGAACTGCTTTTAAATCAATATGGTTTTGATGACGGCTATGAATTTGAGCAAGGGGCTTTGACCATGTTGAGCTTAAGATTGTCCAAAACTGCAGCCTTTGTGGGGAAAACGGTTCAGCAAGCAGCAGAGGTATTTCCTCAGCTTCATTTTGTACCTATCGCCATTCAACGTTTTGGAACGCAATACACGATTATTCCTCGTGGAGATACTGAGTTTAAGGAAGGTGATAAGGTGATTTTTGTAACCTCAAAAGGAGGGAGCGAGGAATTGTTCAAGCTTTCAGGAAAAATGCGGTTGGATGTTAAGAATGTGATGATTCTTGGCGGTAGTAAGATTGGTCATAAAACGGCCAAAGATTTATGTATGGCCAACTTCAACGTCAAGTTGGTTGAAAGTGATAAGGATGTTGCTTTTGAATTGGCTGACGATATGCCTAAGGTGTTAATCATAAATGGTGATGGGCGGAACGCGGACCTTTTGGAGGAGGAAAACATTGGTAATATGGATGCTTTTATTGCAGTCACGGGGAATTCGGAAACCAACATCATGTCCTGTTTGGTGGCCAAATCAAAAGGCGTTAAAAAAACCATTGCTTTAGTAGAAAATATGGATTATTATCAGATTTCTGAATCTATTGGAATTGATACTTTAATTAATAAAAAGCTCTTAGCTGCCAATAATATTTTCAGATATATCCGTAAAGGTGAGGTGGTGGCAATGACCAAACTCAATAATATGAATGCTGAATTATTAGAGTTTGTAGTTAAAAACCGATCTAAGGTCACAGAGAAAATTATAAAAGATATAGAATTTCCCCGTTCAGCCATTATTGGCGGCGTCATAAGACATGGCAAAGGGATTATCCCGTTGGGAGATTTTAGAGTACAGGGCGGAGATAGAGTGGTGGTTTGCTGTCTGCCAAAGGCGATCACCGAAGTTGAGAAACTATTCTTTTAATAAGATTTAATGTTCTAAAATAACGATGAATGATCAGAAGCAGCGGAGAAAACAGCTTTTGAATCTTCATGAGTTGGCGTGAAAAGATATGAAAATCAACTACGAAATCATCTTTTATTTTTTTGGATTGTTATTGTTATTCAATGGCGGGTTTATGCTATTGGCAACTTTAATCAGTCTTATTTATGATGATGGCGTTACTTTAAATCTTTTTCTTTCTGGAATTGCGGTCGTATTGTTTGGAATTATTTTGATGGTGTCTACCAAAAAGCACAGCAAGGAAATGAACAAGCGAGAAGGCTATATGGTGGTCACCTTCGGATGGGTTGTCATGGCTATTTCTGGTGCCTTGCCTTATATGGTCACGGAGGTCATTCCGAGTTTTACAAGTGCTTTTTTTGAGACCATGTCCGGATATACCACTACTGGTGCTACTATCATAAATGATATTGAGGCGGTGCCAAAAGGGATTTTGTTTTGGAGAAGTACAACCCATTGGATCGGGGGGATGGGTATTATTGTTTTGGCTATAGCCATCCTGCCCTTGTTGGGCATTGGCGGAATGCAGTTGTTTGCCGCAGAAGCTCCAGGGCCAAGTGCAGATAAATTGCACCCGCGCATCACGGATACAGCAAAGCGTTTATGGTTAATTTACTTTGGCTACACCGTTGCAGAAACGGTGTTGTTAAAAGCCGCTGGAATGTCCTTTTTTGATGCTATAAATCACGCCATGAGTACGTTGTCCACAGGGGGTTTTTCTACAAAAAATGCGAGTGTTGCCTATTGGAATGATAAGCCTCTTATTCAATATATAATCATCACCTTTATGTTCTTGGCAGGAACAAATTTTGTGTTGAGCTATTATGCCTTCAAAGGAAAGATTCAAAAAGCTTTGAGAGATGAAGAGTTGCATTGGTATTTCAGATTTATTGCGTCTTTTACGATTATCGCAGCATTGATCATCTATTTTAGAGCAGATTTGTCGTTATCTACACTTGACCATCCTATGGTTTGGGGTGAGGCTGAAAGTGCTTTCAGACATGCATTATTTCAGGTAGTGACCGTCATTACCACCACAGGATTTATTACTGCCGATTATACCTTATGGACACCATTCTTGATGGTCTTGTTTTTTGGGATTATGTTTCTGGGGGGTTCGGCTGGAAGTACATCAGGAGGTGTAAAAGTGATGCGTCATCTGATATTGATTAAAAATGGATTTTTAGAATTCAAGCGGGCTATACATCCGAATGCTGTTTTGCCAGTACGCTATAATACAAAAGCCATAACAGGGGTTGTCGTTTATAATATTTTAGGATTTTTTATTTTATATATGATTTCCTTCATAGTGGGCGCTTTGGTGTTTTCAATGTTTGAGATTGACTTTAAATCGGCTATTGGATTATCGGCCTCTAGTTTAGGTAATATTGGTCCAGCCTTAGGGGCTTTTGGTCCAGTAAACAACTATGCCGCACTACCACCATTAGCGCAGTGGTGGGCTTCTTTTTTAATGCTCATTGGTCGTTTGGAGCTGTTTACTGTATTGATTTTATTGACGCCTTTCTTTTGGAGAAATAGATAATTATAAGATAAGACTGAAATGACCACTTTGTGTGGTGGCTTTGTTTTCGAGATCGACTAAAGTCGCTGTAAACCAATAATCTGTGGACCTTAAAACTTCACCTTTGAAGGTCCCATCCCATCCCAAATCATTGTTTTTCAAATCCATGGAGTGCAAAAGTTTGCCGTACCTGTCATAAATTTCAATGTGGGCTGAACTATAATAATCAGATGAAATGCCATGAATCTTCCATATATCATTATAACCATCATTATTAGGGGTAAAATACTTTGGGAATCCTATAAACGAAACTTCAGTTTTAATTGGGGGTTCACAATTATTCACGTCCCTAACATATATGGTATGAATTCCTGGTTGGATATTAAAAAAGGTATAAGAGGTGCTTTGCCCATAAAAATAGGTGTTATCCAATGAAAATTCATAGAGACTATCGCCAATAATTGAGGCTGAAATTTCATAATCTCCGGCAGTTACTTCATCAAAAACTGGAGGGGTGATATCATTAACGACGAACTCCTCTGTTCGCGAGCAAATCATCCCATTTTGCCTTTTGTAAACCGTTACCGAGTAATTTCCAATTTCTGTAAGTTGGAATATCCGATTCGTGGAGATGATGTTCCCAGTGGCGTCCTTCCATTCCCATCGATCGTTCGAGGTGTTCCCATCCAAACTGATAACAGATTGTAAGCATGGATCACAAATAGTATAAGTTTTTATAATATCTAAAGATAATTCTGGATTTACGAACAAGTCTATGCTCCCAATTCCATTGCACCCTAATTCTGGATTATCAATCCTTACCCAAATGGTCGTAGTTGCAGTGCTATGATAAAGTTGAAGTGGATCAGTTTTGGTTTCAGCATCTAAAAACGTGGCATAGAATGTTAGAATTGATGTTTTGTCAATACTAAATTGAGTTCTAATTTCATTTTCTTTTGTATCCAAATCAAAAGTGGCCTCGCCATTATCAGGAATTTTGTCTGAATCTTCGCAAGCGTAAATAGGGCTAATGTTTGGCAATTCAATATGGATGGTCTCGATAAAGAAATTACTAATAGTTTCACATCCTTCTGGACTAATGATTTTTACGAAGAGCTCCTGTGGATTGCTGAGGTTTTCATAGACTTCAGGGTTTTCTATGGTCAGATCATTTTCTAAATCAGTAGCAGTTTCGTAAAAAATTAGTTCATAATCAGGATTTGGGTTGTTTGTCTTTTCGTTAATGGTGTTCAGGTTAAAAAAAGAAAAGCCGTCATTGTCCAAATCACATTGCAGCAATCTTTCATTGGCATTTATGGAAGGTAGTTCATAGGCTTCAACCGTTTTGTAAAGATCTGTTTGAGCATTGTTTATAGTGATGGTGGCTTTCACCACGTACTCTCCAGCCGTATTGTATTGATGGGTTGGCTCCAAGAGTGTGGAGGTGTTGCCGTCACCAAAGTCCCATAAAACAGCCTCAACAGGCGCGTACGTGTCCATTGAAAACTCGAATGGTATGTTGACGCATACATTCTCAGTGATAATCCTATTTCTGAAATACGATTGTATGAAATTTGGCAAACCTTTGTTCGATTGACCAGTCTCCAGCCCTAATGCTAAGGGTTGAAATCCACTGTCACCTTCAAAGTTTTCAGCTTCCGTAATGACTCCAATTCGGTTTGAGGAGGTTAAGGGATTGTCTTGCTCAAAATTTGCCACGTAAATATTTCCGTTTCTGGCCAATTGCAAGCTTCCAAATTCATAAGTTCTGGAATAAGCAACTGTTAATGTTTGATTGACTCCTGTAGTACTCTCTATGATATGTTTCCTTAAAAAACTAGTGTTATAAAGATCTTTGACCGTAAAATATATAACTTTTGAATCTTGTGAAAATTCTATGCCATAGGGCATATAATCTCCGAAACCTGGAATAGAATTTATAATAGAGTGGTGATTTAATGTGACATTGTCATTGTCAAAATTGTATATCTGGATATAATTGGAACCATAATCAGCAATGGCAAGGTATTGTCCATTCGGTGAAATTTTCATTGCGCCAGCTGCAGAGATCGTCCGTCTTTGTGTGGAAACAATAGGTCGTCTGGACACGCCATTCTCTGTAACGTTAAATATTATAAAGTCTTGATTTGGAGCACTAGTGATACCTGAAAGGTTGCCAAAAGCTATAACTCTTATGGTATTGCTTTCTGAATGGTGTATTGCCGTTAAACGTTCCGTTACAGAAATTGCAATCCTGAAGTTTTTTACAACAACAGTGCCTAATGGGTGTTGGGCTGAGAATTGGACCTCTGAATAAAATAATCCATTGAGTAGTGTTGGTGATGTTGTTGTTCTGTTTTGCCGTGTTGCAAAGATGTAATAGGTATTTGGGTCATTTGGTTTTGGGATAATAATTGAAGATTGGGTGCTGCTAATTTCGCCGGCCAAGTCAGTGCCATTGTCCATGACCTCATGATTCTGATTCCAAACAGTTTGACCATTGGTATAAAATCGTAATTGTCCGTTGCTGTCTGATATGGTTGCGCAACCAGCTGGTGTTGCCATGGCGCCATCCGTTAAGACAGCTAAGGAGCTATTGCTAAAATTAAGTCCAGCGTGATCCCCAAAATACCAATTATTGGTTTCGTTTTGGCTCATGGACATTGTGCCACATAACAATAGAAGAATTAAGCTAACAAGTTTGCTAATCGGAGTATGCTTAATGTGATTTGGCAACGAGTTGTACAACAAAATGCGACTTAAATATTTTAAAGTTAAAGATGCTAAAGTTAGGTAAAATTAAAGAATGTTTTAGGGTGATTATGGAGTGAGTCACTTTACAAGAATGTCCTTGAAAGTTCTTTCTCTTTCTTTGGTATTAGAAAATCTACATGACAGAATGAACTACAACAAAAAAGCTCGTGGTAGCAGACATTCAGGGAAAGCAATGTTTCAAAGCTCTATGATTGGGAGATTTTCATTGTGCATGCTGCATTATTGGTAGTTTCGATGAAGGGTCAAATAAAAGTCGAGTTGAATTTGACCATTGCCCGATGGATATTAGGCTATGGTTCTTTAGTCAAGGACTTTACGAGCCTGTGCAAATTCCCTGAGGAGAGAAGGAGCTGATTTTTCCGAACTTTATCGTGTCATAAGGATCCTCAAAGGCTGGCTCCTGGAGATGCATCATCACATTCGGGGTTGTGGATCCGTATGGCTATAGGTTCAATTGCAGCTTCATAAACAAGGGCATATTTGACAACCTTATGTTTCGAATGGTAAAGGTCTCGGCATGTTTAAAACAAAAAAATTAGCAAAGAAACCCCTAAGGCAATAATTAAAAAAGGAGTTAAGAAAATGATTTCTTAACTCCTTTTTAAAATTGTTATTCTTGATTGTGAATAACTGTAACGTTACTTAGAACTTAACGGATTATGGATTAATCAATCAAATCATTATTGTCAGTTTCTCTTTGTGGCGTTTTCCAGGTCCATTTATTTTTTTCGCTCGGGCCAATTGT
The DNA here is from genome assembly GCF_017581925.1 of Gelidibacter pelagius. Lineage (GTDB taxonomy): Bacteria > Bacteroidota > Bacteroidia > Flavobacteriales > Flavobacteriaceae > Gelidibacter > Gelidibacter pelagius. The sequence goes on from NZ_JAGEVG010000026.1 coordinate 25,726, forward strand.
TACTGCTAGAGATGGCAAGTAGTTCCCTCCATCCGCTACACCATTTCTTTCTATAGGATCATTCCAGCGTTTATAGTCAAACCAGTCAAAACCTTCGCCCCATAATTCTATAGCACGGTATTTTTTTATCTCTGCTAACAAATCATTTCCTGTAGCAGTAACCGTATAGTTTGGATCTCTACCAGAGCCCGCAGTCAATTCTTCTAGCAGCTCAGCAATTTTTGGATCTTGAGAATTTATAAAATATCGTGCTTCTGCTTCTATTAAGTACATCTCTGATGAGCGGAAGTGATTTAGATTTCCTACCCCTGGCATATCATTTGCATCAACTTTAAATTGCATATGTGCAAATACAGTGGCGTTACTTTGAAGTGCTGGATAGCGCGTGCGAGCATTGCTAATTAAGTCAGCACCAGCGGCTCCAGTTGCAGTGTTATAGGAAAAGCCTTCTGGGTTAAGAAATAAGTCTTTACGAATATCCGTATCTGGTATTTGATCATATAATTCTTTGCTTATACGTTTTGGGTAAGTTCTAACTGCGCTCGCTGAAGAGTTATAGGCGATATATGCAAAATAAGAATAGAAATATAATGTTTCATCCAAAGCACCATAGCTACTCCAAATCCATTCCCTGTTTGGATTAGAAAAGCCAGCTTTATAATCTGACACACTCATTAATGCATGATTAGCTCTAGCAGCTTCGGCATGAGACATGGCATTTGGATAATCTGCTCTCGTTATTGCTGCACGGGCATAAACTGCATGAGCAACACTCTTGTCGATTTCAAAATTGGTGCCTGCAGGTCGGGTATAACCTGAAGTGTCAAATAATGAGATTGCACTATTTAAATCTTCATAAATCTGAGTATATACATCTCCTAAGGAAGCAAGAGGCATAGGGTCATTTGTAGGTTCTAAACGAAGAACAAGAGCTTTAGTTGAGCCATTATTTGAATCGCTCCAACGATTACCGTAGATCTGAGATAACATTGTATAGCTGTAAGCTCTATAGGTAAGTGCTTGTGCTTTTATATAATCTCTCTCACTTTGAGGGCCAGCAGCACCATCTATATTGTGAATTATTTCATTGGCATTCGCAATTAACTTATAGTAATAATGCCATGGATAGTAGTTGTATATGCTCGTAACATTCTCATGAAAATCACTATTGATTATTGAAGCCCAACCTGGAAGTGCCACAACAAAATGATTGCCAGGGTAATTGCCATAGTACATTTTTATTGTTCCTTCCCCATTAAAACCTTGAGAGCCTAAATGTTGGTTTGTCATGATTCTCGCTATCCCGTTGATGGCGAGTTTTGCATTTGCTGTCGATTCGAAGACCGTTTCAACTCCAGTGGAGTCAGTTGGTGCAGTCTCAAGGTAATCACTACTACATGATGTTAATAGCAATACTCCTGATAAGGTGATATATTTTAATATATTAAGTTTCATAAATGTATATTTTATAGTCCAACATTAACTCCAAAAGTGAATATTCTCGGGGTAACAAAAGCGTTCACGCTACTTCCTGCGAAGGATTGTTGAGGGTTCATGCCTTTGAGTTTTGTAAAGGTTGCTAAATTTTCTACTCCTAAAGAAAAATTCATTGATTTCAAACTCATTCTATCTACAATTTGTCTTGATAGTTTATAGTTCAAATTGATGTTTTTGACAACTAAATAAGAACCATCTTGTAAAAATCTATCAGAAGTAGCATTATTATATGAGCTTCTTGAAAAGTCAACTACTGGTGTCCCATTAGGGTTAATTCTATTTGGAGAGGTGTTTGTCATACCTTCTGGTACACCATCCCATGATTTAAGAATATCAGCATGCAACGCACTTGGTGCGCCAGATATAGCCATTAAAGAGGAATAGGAACTATCATAAGTCTTGCCTCCTAAGCTATATGTAAACACTCCACTTAATGTAAAGTTATTCCATCCTATTTCAGTATTGAAACTTCCATACACCTTCGGTATAGCACTACCAGACCAATCTCTCTTACCATAGGTTGTGTTAGTGGTATAGTATTGTCCATTAATCTCTGTTAAAAAGGCAGCAGGAATTAATTCGGCATCTGGATTAGATCCATTTACGTTGTAAGTCTCTGAATCAGGTTCGTAAAGTGCGTTTCCTGTCATTTGGTCTACCCCGACAAACTGATACGTATAGAAATCATAGATACTACGACCTTCCATGCGTTTGTAATTGCCACTAATCAATCCATTCTCACGATTCTCCTCTGGTAATCTCACAATTTTATTTTTCATGAAAGTTGCATTTGCACCTACTTTCCAACGCCAATCTTGGTTACGGATTACATCTACATCTAAGGTAAGTTCCAAACCACTATTAGAGATTGTTCCAATATTTTTGGTAATGGTAGATGTTGCTGATCCCGTGGACGTAGAGCCTGAAGAGAGCGGCAGGTTAATATCAAACAATAAGTTGTCTGAGCGTTTGTCAAAATACTCAATTGTAAAGTTTAATCTATCAAATGCACGACCTTCTAATGCAGCGCCAATTGAGGAAGAAGTTTCCCACATTAAATCTTCCGCTCCATTTTGTTCTTTGTAAAGTGCGGCTAAATTTGAGTTTTGTGCGATGGTATATAGTGCATGATAAGCATAATTTCCTGCGCCCATATCGCTACCAACCTGACCATAGGAAGCTCTGAATTTAAGATTATCAATAGACTCTACGTTAAAGAAATCTTCTTTAGATATAATCCAGCTACCACCAACAGACCAAAAGTTACCCCAGCGCTTTTGCTTAGAGAATTTTGAAGAACCATCACGTCTAAATGAAGCTTCTCCGAAATACTTATGTTTAAAGTTATATTTAGCCCTACTAAAATAACCTTCTGTAGTATAGGTTACTCCGTAATCATATAAGTTGGTAATTTCTGTGAAGTTTATTAAATCCTCTTTTCCAGCAAAAGTCTCGGTAGTTTTATAACCATATAAATAGTTATAGTTGTCATAGAAATTTTCATGGCCAAAGATTGCTTCAACATTATGATCGCCAAAACTTCGGTTCCAATTCAATATTTGCTGTGCGGTGTAGTTTTTATATCTATAAATAGATCTTGAGGCTCTACCGCCATTTCCGGCACCGTCGCCAATAATAGCATTATTGTAGCTTTGATTCTCAGAGTTTCGTACGTTTAAGTCGCCACGAATTGTAAAAGTAAAGTCATTTAAAAAATTAAAATCAGCAAATACCTGTCCATGGAGTGTGTTTCTAAAAGAACGTTGACTGTTCAATTCATTCTCCCAAACCGTATGTCTACCAACATATTGACCTCTTGTTGTTTCTCCACCATCATATCGTCTGTTTCCTTCATCATCTAAAACATACTCGCCTGTCAGTGGATCGTGCAAATGCACAGGGTATATTGGTGCAATGTTTCTAGCGTACATAAATGGGTTTACAAATGATGCTGAGCTGCCAGTCGTAGCGGAAAGAGAGCTTGACTTTTGATGAGATCCATCTATGCTTAAACCATAGCGCAACCAATCATTTGCTCTATAATCAGCATTCATTCTCGCAGTAAAACGATTGAAGTCCGATTTTTTTATGTAGCCATTTTCACTTAAGTATCCCGCAGAATAATATACACCGCCTTTATCGTTAGAATTTCTTGCGTTAACATTATATTCTTGACGATATCCAACGCGTTCAATGCCATCATACCAATTTAGGTCATCGGCATAGCCCGGAAGTATTTGAGCGTTTGGATTTAATTTCCCATCAGCAGTATAGAGCTGATTATTAGGGACATTGTAGATGTTTAGCTTTAAGCTTTCATCAAAAAGATTGCCCGAAGCTAAAGCATTAGCTTCTGCGATTGTTAAGGTTGGTCTATCTGTCAAAAGTGCATTTCTATAGCCTTTCCACATTGTTTCCATAAAATCATTTGGGCCTATTCGATCATACTCAGCGATTCCACGATTAAAGAAACCTTGCTTTACAGATAAATTCATGCTCCCTTCTCCTTTTCCGCTTTTGGTTTGGATCATTACCACCCCGTTGGAGGCACGGTTACCATAAAGTGTTGAAGCAGAAGCATCTTTTAAAACAGAGATACTTTCGATATCGGATGGGTTTATGTCCGATAAATTGCCTCCAAAAGGTACACCATCAACAACGATTAGAGGGGAATTACTTCCATTGATTGTTGTAAAACCACGGATACGAATGGATACGCCATCGCCTGGCTGTCCAGAAGTGTTGTTAACTTGTATCCCTGCTGCCGAGCCTTCTAAAGCGGCTGCGGCGTTACTAACAGGTCTTATTGCTATTGCATCAGAATTAACCGATGTAATAGAGCCAGTAATAGATTCTTTACTAGCTGTTCCATAAGCAACCACCACTACTTCATCTAAAATTGAAGCATCTTCCGCCATGGTCACATCTATAGTGTTTGATGCTCCCACGGTCATTTCTTGAGATGTTAATCCTAGATAAGTGAATGAAATAATATCACCCGCTTTTGCATTAATAGAATACTTACCGTCAAAATCGGTTTGTGTTCCCGTGGTTGTTCCTTTGACCAAAACGTTAACTCCGGCCAATGGTACACCAGATTCATCAGAAACTGTTCCTGATATGGATTTTTGTTGCGCAAATGTTATCTGCGCAACCAACACTAAACAGAGTGTTAGAATTAAACTGAATTTTGTTTTCATTTATAGAATAGTTAGAATTAAGCCGACAAATGAAATGAATTATTATATATAAAACAATAGTGAATGTTAAATATTTATAAATATGATAATAAAAGCGTTAATTATTCTTAACATCCGCAATTTTATGCATCTATAATGATATGTAAAATATTGACAATAAGGCACTTGTCATTATTTATGAATTAAAATTTAACATAATTTTGAAAATGTTAATTGTTCTATACTTGGTATGTTGAAGGGGTCCAATTGTATGTAAATAAGGTATGTGAGTTGAATTTTGAAAGTTCTTGCTTTTTGGATTGCTTTACGTTTTTTAGTTAATTAGTAGTTATATCTCATTATTCGCAATTGTGTTATTTCTATGTTTTTATAATAATTTTCATGGATAATAGATTAAGAATGTACGATTGTATAGGTAGGAAACGTGATATTGAAGATTAGGTTTTTTATATATTGAGGATAATTGTTTGCAAATAATATCACAATAATATTAAGTTTTGGTCTTGATTTTCAATAATCATCATTCATTATCATTGACTGGAAGTGGTGGATGTTCTTAAACGGAATTTGAAAGTGCTCCATAAACAAAATGGTCCTGAGAATATTGGGAGATTAGGGTCAAGGTAAAAAAGGGGGAGTAGATCCTTTTCGAGGCTTATGGATTTGGGTTTTAAGGTTTAATCCCTTGAGTTTCTGCTTTGATATAAAAATTTCATCATGAATACATCGGCAAAGGATATTTGCTTAAATCTTAAAACGAGGCTCGAAATAAGTATGGCGTGGTATCTTGTTTTTGAATGAAGAAGTTGTTTGGGTTGTTGGCAAGGACAATTTGGTGATCTAAAACGACCTATTTGATACTTATGATATAACAAAAAAAAGCCACTAACTAAAGTGGCCTTTTATGATTTATGATATTTGTAGAGCGTGCTAACTAACTGCCGCTTTAATCCTGGCCATAGCTTCTTTAATCTGTTCTTGCGAAGCGGCATAAGAAAGCCTGATGCATTCTGGATTACCAAAAGCACCACCGTCAACCGTGGCTACAAGTGCTTCTTCAAGTAAATATAATGAGAAATCAGCAGCGTCATTAATAGTTTTTCCTCTTAATGTCTTCCCGAAATAATAAGATATATTTGGGAACACGTAAAATGCACCTTCAGGGATATTGGTTTGAAAGCCTTCAATGTCTTTGAGCAGATCGAGAACCAAATCACGACGAATTTTAAATTCGTCAATCATGAATTGAACTCTTGATGGCGATTCTTCCAAGGCGGTAATAACAGCACGTTGGGCAATACAATTAGCGCCACTGGTTATTTGTCCTTGCATTTTGTTGCAGGCACGTGCGATTTTTTCAGGGCCTCCAATATAGCCAATACGCCATCCGGTCATGGCAAACGCTTTTGAAACGCCGTTAATGGTCACTGTTCGGTCGTACATGTCTTCGAACTGCGCCATACTCGCATGTTTGCCTTCAAAATTGATGTGCTCATAAATTTCGTCAGAAACAACAATGATGTTTGGATGTTTTTGGAGTACATCTGCAAGTCCGCGCAGTTCTTCTTGACTATATACAGAGCCGCTCGGGTTGCACGGAGAACTGTACCAAAGCATTTTTGTCTTAGGTGTAATGGCAGCCTCCAATTGCTCGGGTGTCATTTTGAAGTCAGTCGCAATTGTTGTTGGCACTTCAACAGGAATCCCGTCATTAAGTTTTACCAAATCGGCGTAGCTCACCCAATATGGACAAGGTATGATCACCTCGTCACCTTTGTTGATGATGACCGCCGCAAGATTGGCAAGCGATTGTTTGGCGCCAGTGGACACTACAATTTGACTTCGATTATAGGTTAAGCCATTATCACGTTTAAACTTTTTGATGATGGCATCTTTGAGCTCTACATAGCCGTCCACGGGAGTGTAAGAGCTGTAGTTGTCATTGATGGCTTGTATGGCAGCCTCTTTAATATAGTCTGGTGTGTTGAAATCTGGTTCGCCTAAGCTTAAACCAATGATGTCTTTTCCTTCTGCTCTTAATTCTCTGGCTTTAGCGGCCATTTCTAAAGTGGCAGAGGTAGACATGTTTAAAATTCTATCTGAAAGTAAGTTCATTTAAAAATAATAGATTAAGCTTGTAATGCTGGTTTTAAGCCCATTTCTTTTAAATGTCTGAAATGTGCTATAATTGCTTTGCGCGTAGTTTCGTACTCTTTGTACGGAAGATTAAATTCTAATGCAGTCTCTTTGACTATTTTGGAAATTTTAGAATAGTGAACGTGACTGATGTGCGGAAAAATATGGTGTTCTACTTGATGGTTTAATCCACCAGTAAACCAGTTTACAATTTTATTGTTGGTTCCAAAATTGACCGTAGTCAATAATTGATGGATGGCCCAAGTGTTTTTCATAGTGCCATTTTCTGCTGGCAGTGGCATTTCAGCATCTTCCATGACGTGCGCAAGTTGAAACACAACACTTAAAATAAGCCCAGCCACATAGTGCATGACAAAAAATCCAAGCAATACTTTCCACCAAGCAATGTCCGTTAATACCAAAGGCAGAACAATCCAAATGGAAACATAAATTATTTTTGAAATTACCAATTTGCTCCATTCCGTTGCTGGATTAGGGAATTTACCATAAGATAATTTACGCTTCATATAGCGTTTCATCTGAAGGAAATCAGTGGTAATGGCCCAGTTTATAGTCAATAAACCATAAAGCAATACGGAGTAATAATGTTGAAATTTATGATGTTTATGCCATTTGGCATGCTTTGAAAAACGTAAGATTCTCCCAGCTTCCAAATCTTCATCATGTCCGTGAATGTTGGTGTAGGTATGATGGAGTACATTATGTTGTACCTTCCAATTGTAAACGTTTCCAGCCAAAATGTAAATACTACTTCCCATTAAACGGTTGATCCATTCTTTGTTTGAAAACGCACCGTGATTGCCATCATGCATCACATTCATGCCAACTCCAGCCATTCCAATACCCATAACTATGGTTAACAGTAACATTGACCAACCTGGTAAGTCAAGAGTAAGGATTAAAAAATATGGGGTTAAAAACAAGGTAAACATCACCACCGTTTTCACCCAGATCTTCCAGTTTCCAGTTCTCCTTATATTGTTGTCCTTGAAGTAATCATTGACGCGTTTATTGAGTGTTCTGAAAAATTTTGTGGAGTCATTTCTAGAAAAGGATAGGGTTTGTTGTGTCATGGCATTATATTTTACTATGATAACGTCAAAAATCACGCCACCATATTAATTGTGCAAAGATAATCAATTAATGTTTTGTTCGTGATACGAATTTGGTAAATATATCTGTGTAAAAATGATTAATTTTGCTGGAAATTTAAAAATAATGCAACTTATACAAAATTATTTTCCAGATTTATCTGAAATTCAACTCCAGCAGTTTGAGCAGTTGGAAGCGCTTTATAAAGATTGGAACCTTAAAATAAACGTGGTGTCACGTAGGGATATTGACGAATTATATTTACGCCATGTACTTCATTCTTTGGCTATTGCAAAGTTGATTTCATTTAAGCCGGGATCTCAAGTGATGGACGTTGGTACAGGTGGTGGTTTCCCTGGGATACCTTTGGCCATTATGTTTCCAGAAACTAATTTTCATTTGGTAGATAGTATTGCCAAAAAACTAAAAGTTGTCAATGAGGTTGTTGATGGCTTGGAATTGACCAATGTAAAAACCTCCCACAGCAGAGTGGAAGATGTAAGTGGTACTTATGATTTTATTGTGAGTAGAGCTGTGGCTGCAATGCCAACTTTTGTACATTGGGTAAAAGGAAAAGTGGCCAAAAAGCAAAAACATGAGCTTAAAAATGGCATCATTTATTTAAAAGGTGGCGATTTAGCAGAAGAACTGCAGGACTTTCCAAAGGCTACGGTGTATGAGCTTTCTGATTTTTACAAGGAAGCGTTTTTTGAAACAAAGAAATTGGTGCATTTGCCCCTAAAATATAAAGGCTGAATTAAAATTCAGCCTTTGGTTTTTAATAAGTGATTAAGGAATTATTTTACAAGAAGCTTTGTGTTGAAAATAAAGCCATTCTCGGTTTGAATATTCAGTAAATATAAACCCGACTCCAAGTTGAAAGGAATTGTTGTGCTTTTAGAAAGTGAAGTACGTGTATTCAAAACCAATTTACCGGTCAGGTCAATAATTGAAATTCTTGCATTTGCAATATCGGTACTACTCAGTAAAGTCATAGAATTATAAACTGGGTTTTGTTGCAGTTTGATTTTATGAGTATTTAAGAAATCTGTGGTTCCAAGCGTGCCTTGAAGGATTTCGGTCACTACAAACGCTACGTTGCCATCAGTTAAGGTGACGTGGGGTTCATTATCTGTTGGGATATAGGTATTGGCGAAAGGCGAATCGTTGATGTCTGGATTTGCATACCAATTGGGCTGGTTGACTATTGCCAGTCCGCTTAAGGTTGGAATAAAACTAAAATACTGAGCGTTCAAATTGCTGAAAAAATCTGTAATTAAAGGGTTTGACCCATCATCAAAAGAAAATAAATCAAATTGACCTCCGGGTGCGCTGTCCAAGCCATCTGAAGTTGCAGGTGATTGCGCGGATGCGTCAAATTGAAGTAAGCTTGTCCATGGGCCAAAAGGGAGTAATCTTATCTGTCCTGTAAAATTTGAGACGTCAATTGTTTCATTGGCAACTGGTGCAAAATTTGAAACTATCTGGGCTTGTGAATAAAATGTTATTCCTGCAATTTGTACTGTTCCAGTATTAAAGGTGTGGTTGATGAGCTCCATCCCTGGAGTGCCTGTCATTTGTCCAACACCGCTACCGTTGGTAATGGCGACATTTCTTGCGTTCTGAGGAAAGCCCATAGCGTCGAGTTCAGTTTGAAATGCATCTCTAAAATCTGGAGCGCCTTTAGGTGTATGGACGGAAGCATCTTGATTGACGCCATTGGCATTTACATGGCCTAAATAATGATCAATCAGCATTTGTTTAGCTGCAGGACTATTCAATAGGCCGTTTACCAATGGTTCGGCTTCGGTTATCCCGGGTGCACCATTGACCATATAGTTAAAGAGGTACTGCATGCCAATTGGCACGTTGGCGCCTCTGTGTGGAACGTCAAAAGAGATGTGCAATCGTGTGTCATGATCCATGGTGTTTTGTTCCATATATCGCAGAGCATATCTGGAGATGAGTCCACCCATACTTGGGCCGATCACTACGTTTTGTTCAGAACCCACTTTCATACTGTTAACGGTATTTATAAGTTCTATCAATGTAAAGGCGTTGCGTTGTATGTAATCGGCACCTCCCATAAGCATCGTGCCATCTGTAGGACTTTGGTAGCTGGCTTCAAAATTAAGAACCACTAAGTCATATCCTTCGTCTCTAATTAAATCACCCAAATTCAATCCGGAATTACCGTAATTTAATAGGGCGTACACCGCTGGGATGTCTCTCGAATCGTTGGGGTCAAAACCATCAATCAGGAAAATGGGTTTGTCCAGCACACCATCAACATTGTCATAATAGATTTTATACTGGGCAGAACCCAATAGAGGAGTAGTTTCATCATGTCCTTGATAAGGAATGGTCGCGTCAACAGTCATAACAGCGCTTTCACTGCCGGGAGTTTGGGCAAATAAGAAAGCACTGGACAATAATAGTAGTAGTAAGTAGTTTTTTTTCATTTGAGATTTGTTTTATAGTTGACTTAAAGATACAAAGTTTTGACTTTCTGGGCTTAAGTAGAAGAACTTTTATCCAAACGAAAAAAAAATCCCCAAACGATTGTTTGAGGATTTAAGTTGAATATAAAATGATTATCCTAAAAATGGATAGCGGTAATCTGTTGGTGTGACAAACGTTTCTTTAACCAATCTCGGAGAGATCCAACGTAAAAGGTTTTGTAAACTACCAGCTTTGTCATTGGTTCCGGATGCTCTTGCACCACCAAAAGGTTGTTGGCCAACTACGGCGCCCGTTGGTTTGTCATTGATATAGAAGTTTCCGGCCGAATTTTGAAGGGCTTTGGTTGCTTCATCTATCGCGTATCTATCCGTTGCAATAATAGCGCCCGTTAAAGCGTATTCACTGGTCTCATCCACTAATTTTAAGGTTTTGCTGAAATCTTTGTCCTCGTAAACATAAATAGTCATCACAGGGCCAAATAGTTCTGTGCACATCGTTGAATATTTCGGATCGGTGGTTTCTATAACTGTTGGTTCAATAAAATAACCTTTGCTCTTATCGTAATTTCCACCTGCAATAATTGTAGCGTTCTTGTCTTTTTTGGCTTGGTCAATATAGCTTGCCAATTTATCAAAGGAACCTTCATGGATTACTGCGGTAACAAAATTGCTCATGTCTTCAGGAGATCCCATTTTTACCGTTTTTAGATCTTCAATAACATACTTCTTGACATCGCTCCAAATGCTTTTTGCAATATAGCCTCTGGAAGCTGCGCTACATTTTTGACCTTGGAATTCAAATGCACCCCTAACAATTGCTGTGGCTACTTGTCTGGCATCGGCAGTTTTATGGGCAACGATAAAGTCTTTCCCTCCAGTTTCTCCTACGATTCGTGGATAGGTTTTATAATTTGCAATATTGTTTCCAATTTTTTTCCATAAGCTCTGAAAAACGGGGGTTGATCCTGTATAGTGTAATCCAGAAAAATCAGGACTGGCCATAAGCGTGTCGGTGATCATAGCAGCATCACCAAAAACAACATTGATAACCCCAGCAGGAACTCCAGCTTCTTCAAAGACATCCATGATTACTTTTGCAGAATATACTTGATGGTTACTTGGTTTCCAAATGACCACATTCCCCATTAAAGCCATACATGATGGCAAGTTGCCTGCAATAGCGGTGAAGTTAAACGGCGTTACGGCGTAAGTAAAGCCTTCTAAAGGTCTGTATTCAACCCTGTTCCATGCATCACTTGTACTTTGTGGTTGATCATGGTATATTTCAGTCATAAACTGAACGTTAAATCTCAAGAAATCAATCAGCTCACACGCCGAATCAATTTCAGCTTGATGGATTGTTTTTGACTGCGCAATCATGGTTGCTGCATTGATTTTGGCTCTGTATGGTCCAGCAAGCAATTCGGCAGCTTTTAGAAAAATGCCTGCGCGATGTTCCCATGGCATTTGAGACCATGACTTTCTCGCTTCAAGTGCTGTCGCAATGGCATCCTCAACATGATTTTTATCGGCCAAATGATAGGTTCCAACCACATGCTTATGATCATGGGGCGGGGACATGGTTTTGGTGTTTTTAGTTGTGACATATTTACCATTGATATAAAGAGGCACATCAACTTTACTTCTGTACATTTTCGAATATTCCGCTATCACTGCCTCACGTTCTGGAGATCCTGGAGCGTAAGTTTTGACAGGTTCATTGACGGCAACCGGTACCTTGAAAAATCCTTTTCCCATGATTATTTTAATTTTGAATGTTTAAAAATTTAAGATGCGAAGATACGAAATTTTGAATCCTTTTTCATGTGATTATGTCCTAAAACCACGTTAAATGTCAGGTCTTTTTTTTGTAAAACCTTATCGGTCAATCGTAGTTGAGTGGCAGAGGAAGTAGATGTTGGGTTTTTAGAAGCATTTTGACTGTCTGAGGATCAAGAATCCAATTTTAATTCTTGGTTGAATTAAATAGAGAATTTTTGGGAAAAGGGAAGCATATTGATTTAAAGAACAGCTTTTGATGCTTCTAGTAAACTGATTAAAGAATATGATATGGAAGTAAATCTGCTCAGGAGGTCCTGGGCCATTATAATTTTATAGGTATAAGTAAAATGAAAACACGAGCGATGGTGATGATAAATAGATCCTGATCTGGTTTAATTCAATGCAAAAGGAGCACTCAATTTAAACGACGGAATGTACACCTTGAATTTATTGGTGTTTGTAAAATTGACCATATTGTAATGTCCTTGCATCGCGCCAAATGGTGATGACAGCAAACATCCTGAAGTATATGTATGCGACTCTCCTGGTTTTAAGACAGGCTTTTTGCCGATGACACCTTCACCTTCAATGATTTCAATATTATTTAGAGCATCATAAATTTTCCAATGGCGAGAGTTTAATTGCACAGCACCTTTGCTCTGGTTTTCGATGGTTATTTTATATCCGAAAGCGAAATGGACTTTATAGTTTTTATAAAAAGTACCCTCAAAAGTGGTCTGTACGCTTATCTTAATGCCACTTGTAACTTGCTGGACCATAATATTAGAATGTTTAGATTAATGCTAAAATAGCACAATTTAAAAGACTTTAATAATTTATTTGATTCAAGATTTGACGCAATCCCTATTTTGGCTATGATTTAGTCGTAAAAAATAGGTTATAACTTTGAATATTAGTTGGGCAGAGGCTCTTTGAATAACCTTAAGTTGCCCATTTTAATGAACAGAAACTTAATTCGAAATATTGACAGAAGACCCTTCGCCCATGCCAATTAATCTGTCATAACGCGCACCCAAATCCCTATAATATACCAATACCTTGTAATTGTTTTCGGTTTGGTAGAAGTCACCGCTAATTGCACCTTCGTTTAATATGCCGTTTTTATCCGTGATCACATACTTGTAATTGTAAAACCCTTGTTTTAAACGAAAAGCACATTCATATAGCCCAGTTTCTGCATTAAATCGAAGTTCGTTATCTGGTTCAAGAGCGTAATTGTTGAAATTTCCATAGACATAAATTGAGCTGCCATCTGTCAGTTCTGGATATTGTAATGCAAAATGGATCATGGTGTAATCGGCTTCAATGGAAACGTCATTCGCATCTATAGCGGTGATCAAAAAATTACCATTGATGTCTGGGTTGTAGGTATAAAGTTGATTCGCTCTTGCGGTATTGACAAAAAGATAATTGTGATAAATCTCTTTTAAATCAATAAACTGCACCCCAACATTGGCAGCTCGAACATCTTTGTTTTCGAAATAGAGATATTCGTTGCCACCAAAAAAACTGGTTTCTGAAGTGTATTTGTAGATCAACTGATTCCCTAATGTGTATTGTGGCTTTACGTTTGAAATTGCCGTATTGAGGTTGTTGTTTTGGATGATCAAGCTTTTGACATTTTCCAAGGGGTTGTTGAAGTTTATATTTCTGCTATTGATAACAATGTCCACCGATTGTTTTTTATCGATATCCTTGACATCTCTTGAGCGCTTGATGGCCACGCCAACATTGACAAGGTCTTCATATATCATGAATTTCCTTGAGAACACCAATTCATCATCGTCATTGAATATGCTCATGAGGTAATTGCCCGTTACCAATAAACCTCTGGTCTGTTCATTGGGAATTCGAAGCATATAATGCGAATAAATTTGATAGGTATTGAATGAATTTTTATAGTCCTGGATGCGTTGGTTGTCAAAGCCTCTCAAGTACTCCGATTTCACTAAATTGGATGGGGTCCAGTCATAATTAAAATGCTCAATCACATAATAAAAATCTGGTTCAGTTCCGGTAAGCGCATCAAACTCCAGGAGCAACGGTTCCCCTAATTTCAAGATGGGCAATTGGCTTTCATTGGTATTGCCTTTAAATCCGATTGTTTTAATATAGCTGGGCGGACTGACTTCTTCAATTTGCGAAAATGCAAAAGCCGTAAATAAAAATAGTAGGAGAAAATGTTTAAAGTGTGAAGTCATCTACATGCAGTTTGAAGGGTAAAGATAAACAAAAATTATACCGCATGATTTACGCAATCGTTAACGTATAAATTTTATAACAATAATTATGTAATCTGCATAAATAATTCGTAAATTTGCACCGATTTTTACTGTGTAAAATCACATCATTGTAACTATTAACCAATAGACTTATAATATGTCAAACGACATTAAGATTAAAAAAGGTCTCGACATCAAACTTAAGGGTGAAGCTGAAAAAACTACCGAAAAGGCGGTTGTAAGCAACTTTTATACGTTAAGACCAGACGACTTCCACGCTGTTACTCCAAGGTTGATTTATAAAGAAGGTGCAAAGGTGAAAGCTGGAGAGCCTATCTTTCATGACAAAACCAATGAGGCGGTGAAATTTGTATCCCCAGTTTCAGGAGAGATCATTGAGATTGAACGAGGGGCGAAAAGACGCATTGTTGGTATTAAAATTCAAGCAGATAAAGAACAGACCTACCAAGATTATGGAAAGTTGGATGTTAATGCTGTAGATGCTGACATTATAAAAGCGCATTTGATGGCCTCTGGCTGTTGGACGTTTATCAAACAACGTCCTTATGACATTATCGCAAAAGCTGACCAATCGCCTAAAGCAATTTTTATTTCTGGATATGACAGTGCGCCTTTGGCTGCTGATCTTGACTATGTGCTTCAGGGCAAAGAAGCCGAATTGCAAGCTGCTATTACTGCATTAGGTAAATTAACTGACGGCAAAGTGCACGTGAGTGTTGGTGCAAAATCAAATTCGCCTTTAGCTGGACTTTCCGGAGTCACCTTACATAAAGTATCAGGACCACACCCTTGTGGCAACGTAGGTACACAAATCAATAAAATCGATCCAGTCAATAAAGGAGAAACCGTTTGGACCATTAATCCACAAGATTTAGTGATCATTGGAGAGCTATTGCTTACCGGTAAGTTCAATGCTGAGCGCATTGTTGCGCTTGTTGGATCTTCAGTTAAAAAGCCACGTTACTTTAAGACTAAAATAGCAAGCGAAGTAGCTACCATGGTTTATGACAATGGCGTTGACCAAAACGGAAACGATCGTATCATTTCCGGCAATGTGTTAAGTGGAAAACAGATTGGCCCTGATGGCTATTTGGGTTATTACAGTAACCTCATCACAATTATTCCTGAAGGTGATGATTATGAGTTTTTTGGTTGGAACAAGCCCATTTTTGATAAAATCTCTAATTCTAGAGCTTTAACTTTTTCGTGGCTGACTCCAAATAAAACTTATGACTTAGATACCAATATGAATGGTGAACACCGAAACTTTGTGCTTACTGGCAATTACGAGGAGGTTTTTCCATTAGATATATATCCAATGCAAATCCTGAAATCATGTTTGTATGAAGATTTGGACGAAATGGAGGCTTTGGGAATGTATGAAGTAGCTCCAGAAGATTTTGCCTTAACAGAATTTATTTGTGTGTCTAAACAACCACATCAGCAAATTATTAGAGCAGGCTTGGATTTAATGATAGAAGAAATCGGTTAATATAGAGACAATGGGTTTAAAACAGAACTTACATAATTTAAGAGAAAAATATAAAGGGACTAAAATGGCACCTGCCTTTAATGCCTTGCATACTTTTCTATATACACCTAACTATACCGCACAAGGTGGAACGCACATTAAAGTAGCAGACGATTTAAAGCGTACCATGAATACGGTCATTATGGCTTTAATTCCGTGTTTGATTTTCGGAATGTTTAATGCTGGGTATCAGCATTATTTAGCTGTAGGAGAAATTCAAGCAGTAACAAACGGATTTTTCAGCAGTGAATTTTGGAACTTGCAAAACTTTATATTGGGCTTTTGGAAAATTCTACCTTTAGTAATCATCTCTTATGGTGTTGGATTAGGGATTGAATTTTTATTTGCCGTTATAAAAGGTCATGAAGTTGAAGAAGGTTATTTGGTGACGGGAATGCTCGTTCCTTTAATTGTACCAATTGATATTCCTTGGTGGATGTTAATTGTTGCTGTAGCTTTTGGTGTCGTTATCGGTAAAGAAGTATTTGGTGGTACAGGAATGAATATTCTTAACCCCGCTTTGACCATTAGGGCTTTTTTATTCTTTGCTTATCCTACATGGATGAGTGGTGATAAAGTATGGGTCCACGGCGCAGTGGAAAGGACTAAGGAAATTGCAAACGGCTCAACTGCCGATGCCATTTCTGGTGAAACCATTTTGGGGAGTTTGGCGCAATCGCATCCTGTTGATTATTCCGTAATGGATATGTTTTATGGATTTATCCCAGGTTCGGTTGGTGAAACATCAACCCTTTTAATTCTCTTGGGCGGTTTATTCCTCATCTTTACTAAGATAGGTAGCTGGAGAATTATGGTAAGTGCCGTTCTTGGTGCTTTGGTCATGGGATATATTTTTAACGTGGTTGTTGATGCAGGATGGATTACCGAAACCAGTAAGTTTTATGGATTAATGAGTACGGAGTTCTGGCATCATTTGATCATTGGTGGAATGGCATTCGGTATTGTATATATGGCAACGGACCCAGTCACGGGTTCTCAAACCAATAAAGGAAAGTGGATTTACGGTTTCTTAATTGGGTTTATATCCATTATGATTCGCGTATTTAACCCAGCTTATCCGGAAGGAGTGATGTTAGCTATATTGTTAATGAATGTATTTGCACCAACTATAGATCACTATGTAGTTCAGGGCAATGTGAAGAAGAGATTAAAACGAGGAAAATTAAAAACAGCTTAAATTATGGCGATCGATACAGATAAAAATAGTTATACCGTTATTTTCGCAATTGTGATGGTTTTGGTAGTCGGTTCTATTCTTGCAGGACTTGCTCAAGGCTTAAAACCATTGGTAAAAGCGAATGAGCGTTTTGAAAAGCAGCAAAACATATTGTACGCCATGGGCATTAATGCCAATGAAGGACCAAGTGATGTTGAGTTTATTTCTACAGATAAAGTAGAGGATGTGTTTAATAGCACCATTACAAAGCAATATATAATTGAAGGAGATAAAGTTACCGAGGATTCTGAAGCCTATTTGCTTGATGTGAAAAAGGAAGAAGCTCTGGCCAAAGACCCAAATTATGTGCGTAAATTACCCCTGTTTGAAGGAGTGAAAGATGGTAACCCTATTTATGTTATTCCTATTAGAGGAAAGGGATTATGGGATGCTATCTGGGGATTTGTAGCTGTAGATAAAGAGATGGTTGTTCAAGGTGTGTTTTTTGATCATGCTGGGGAAACACCTGGTTTAGGTAGTGAAATTAAACAACGTTATTTTATGGATGATTTTGAAGGAGAACATCTCTTCAATGAATCCGGTGCTTTTGAGGGAATAACTGTTGCCAAAGGTAATGCAGATCCTAAAAATGAAAGAAAAACTGACAATGCTGTAGATGCAATTGCAGGAGCCACCATTACAGGAGACGGAGTTACCGCGATGATTAAAAAGGATTTGAGAATGTACGTGCCTTATTTCAAGACATTAAAATAAAATTGTATGAGACTTTTATCAAAAAAAGATAGTAAACTAATCATGGATCCCTTGGCGGATAACAATCCAATTACCATTCAGGTTTTGGGAATTTGTTCTGCCTTGGCAATTACAGCACAGCTAAAACCATCTATAGTAATGGCTGTTTCTGTGATATTTGTTATGGGAGCAGGTAACGTGGTCATTTCATTGATGCGAAATATCATTCCTTCAAAAATTAGAATTATAGTACAACTGGTTGTCGTTGCAACCTTGGTAATTATTGTTGACCAGGTGTTAAAAGCTTATGCTTATAGTTTAAGTAAAGAGCTCTCCGTTTTCATCGGATTAATTATTACCAACTGTATCATTATGGGACGTTTTGAAGCCTTTGCTTTGGCAAACGGTCCTTGGAGATCCTTTTTAGATGGTATTGGAAACGCTTTAGGTTATGGAGTTATCCTTATTATTGTCGGCTTTTTTAGAGAGCTCTTGGGATCAGGGACATTGTTTGGCTTTAAAGTACTTGGAGACTCGGTAGAGAAAACGGGATTGTACGCTATTGGATACGAAAACAACGGTTTTATGGTATTGCCTCCAATGGCATTGATTGTGGTAGGAATTATCATTTGGGTACAACGTAGTAGAAACAAAGAATTAATAGAAGACTAATTTAAATAGTCTGCAGTAAGCAGTCATCAGTAAGCAGTCAAGTGCTACTGAAGACTGTGGACTGAGGACTGAAGACTATAAAAAATGGAACATTTAGAGTTATTTTTTAAATCGATATTTGTAGACAACATGGTTTTTGCATACTTCTTGGGTATGTGTTCTTACTTGGCGGTGTCTAAAAAAGTAGCGACTGCCGTTGGACTTGGTGCAGCGGTAATATTTGTATTGGCAATTACGGTGCCTTTAAACTGGTTGTTGGATCAGTACCTACTACAAGAAGGCGCTTTGAGTTGGTTGGGGCCAGAATATGCTGATTATGACTTAAGCTTCTTATCCTTTATTATGTTTATTGCGACCATCGCAACAATGGTGCAACTCGTTGAAATTATTGTAGAGAAGTTTTCACCGGGATTGTATAATTCATTAGGTATCTTTTTACCATTGATTGCTGTAAACTGTGCAATTTTGGGAGGTTCGTTATTTATGCAATCTCGTGAAATTGAAACTTTAGGTTTAGCACTTAATTACGGAATAGGCTCAGGAATAGGTTGGTTTTTAGCTATTATTGCCATTGCTGCCATTAGAGAAAAAATAAGATATAGTAATGTACCTGCACCGCTGAGAGGTTTAGGGATTACATTTATAATTACAGGTTTAATGGCAATTGGCTTTATGAGTTTTGGTGGTATGCTTACTGGGGGTGATGAAGTGGCAGAGGATAATGTACAAACCGTAGATGGCATGGTTACAGCCCAAAAGGAACATAAGATTACTGATCTTGTGATAGAAGAAATAAACGATACGGATAATAAATAATTAAGATTATGATATTAGCAGCAAGCACATTAGGAACAGTCATTGCTACGGTTGTCGCGTTTTTAGTGGTTACCTTATTATTGGTAACACTTTTACTTGTAGTGAAGCAAAAACTGTCTCCATCAGGTCCGGTAACGCTCACCATTAATGGTGAACGAAAGATAGAAGTAAGTTCAGGAAGCACCTTGTTAAATACGTTATCAGCTCAGAAAATATTCTTACCATCCGCTTGTGGTGGTGGTGGAACGTGTATTCAGTGTGAGTGCCACGTGCTTTCAGGCGGAGGCGAAGCCTTACCTACCGAGACACCTCACTTCAGTAGAAGAGAGATTCAAGAAGGCATACGCTTATCTTGTCAGGTAAGGGTAAAACAGGATATGGAAATTACCATTCCTGAAGAAATATTTGGTGTCAAGAAATGGGAAGCTACAGTTGTTAGAAATTATAACGTGGCGTCATTTATTAAGGAGTTTGTTGTTGAAGTTCCAGAAGATATGGGCTATAAGGCCGGTGGTTATATTCAAATTGAAATTCCAGAGTGTGAAATTAAGTTTGAGGATATGGATATCACTGCGCATCCGGAAGAGCATGAAACACCAGATAAATTTCAGGCAGAATGGGACAAATTTAAGCTTTGGCCTTTAGTGATGAAAAATGACGAAATTGTAGAGCGTGCTTATTCCATGGCTTCTTATCCTGCAGAAGGACGAGAAATTATGCTGAACGTTCGTATTGCAACACCGCCATTTGATCGTGCTAAAAACGGTTGGATGGATGTCAATCCAGGTATTGCATCATCTTATATATTTGCTCAGAAACCTGGTGATAAAGTTATTATTTCTGGACCTTTCGGAGAATTCTTCATCAATGAGTCGGACAGTGAAATGTTGTATGTTGGAGGTGGAGCTGGAATGGCGCCAATGCGTTCTCACTTGTATCAACTCTTCAAAACTTTAAAAACAGGCCGTAAAGTATCATATTGGTATGGTGGTCGTTCTAAGCGTGAATTATTCTATATTGAACACTTCCGTGCTTTAGAGCGTGATTTCCCTAACTTTAAGTTCTATATGGCATTATCAGAACCAATGGAAGAGGATAATTGGAAAGTAAAGGAAAATATTGACGCTCCAGGAGATGGTTTCGTCGGATTTATCCATAATTGTGTGATTGATCACTATTTGAATCATCATGACGCTCCAGAAGATATCGAATTGTATTTCTGTGGTCCACCATTGATGAACCAAGCGGTTCAAAAGATGGGCGAGGATTTCGGAATTCCTGATGAGAGTATCAGATTTGACGACTTTGGCGGATAACCAATCCCTGAGAAATCAGGAATCTTAAATCGTAAAATAAATTTCTGCCCCGGTAGAAAACTAAAAACCCAGTACTTTTGTATTGGGTTTTTTTCGTTCTAAAAACATTTATATAAATTCATTCCAACTTTTGATTCTTTATTCTAAAAGCGAAGCGGTCTTGGTTCTAAATTATAAAACCTATTTACCTTCATTCCAGTAATAACTATCCGGATGTTCACGTTTCCCAAATACAGCGGTGCCAACCCTGACCATCGTTGCACCTTCTTCAATGGCAATTTCCAAGTCTCCACTCATTCCCATCGATAATTCATTCACGGAAATATCTTTATCAAGGAGTTGTTTTTGTATGTTTTTTAATAGTTTGAAGCACTTCCGAACCTGCTCATCTTCTGCAGAAAATAGACCAATCGTCATCAGTCCTTTGATGTTGATCCGGTCAAACTGCTGGACTTCCAAAGCGAATTTCACGGCATTTTCAGGAACCATTCCAAATTTGCTATCTTCATAAGACGTATTGAATTGTAAATAGGCATCCATCGTTCTATCTTCATATTCCAACCTGTTTTGTAATTTCTCTGCCAATCTGAGCCGATCTAAGGACTGAATACAGTCGACATCATATCTTATCAATTCCTTGACTTTATTGGTTTGGAGATGGCCTATAAAGTGTTTTTGGTGGACGAAGGGCTTTAGGCTTTCATACTTTTCTTTAATCTCTTGAATCTTGTTTTCACCAATTAAGGTTTGATGTTTGCTAAAAGCAATTTTAATATTTTCTGCTGAGACGGTTTTTGTGGCCAATAGCAATTTTACGTCATCAGGATTTCGGTTGGCGTTTTTACAAGCGTTTTCAATTCTACCAAGGATAGTTGCGATATTGTTCTGAATCGTGGTTTCCATATTAAAATGCATTACTTTCAACATAAACCCAGACTTCTACACCAGCGTCGGTGGTTGCCAAAATTCTGTTGGAATTTGGAGCTGCCATTTTATCTGTCTCTACAAGTTCTTCACCAGTGATTTCAAACACCATTCCTTTTAATGTATCGCTCTTTTCTTTAGATTTTATGGCAATTTGAGGCGTGGTTGTATGACTATGCTCAGTCATAGAAACATCATTAATTGTTGAATCTTTTAATGTATATCCAGATAAAGCGCCATCTATTCCTTCGAGCTTTCTGCCATAATGTTGAATCTGTAAATCTGGCGACCTTAATGTGTCATAAGAAAATAACAAGTGTTTTTTCTGCTTTTCAAATCGGATGACATTGGCTTTAATTTGTTGGTGGATGCTATCTTTTGCCTCTGCGTAAGATATGCCGTAGCTTCTTTTTATGGTATTGAGATTTTTAGGAAAACCTGATAATATACTATCGTAATATTTGTTGAGATCTTCTTTAGTAGGTAATGTGTACCCTAATCTGATCTGAAACCGTCTTAATAAGGCAGTATCGATAATTCCTAAATGGTTCGTAGCACAAATCAATAAGGCGTTATCTGGCAAATTATCTATGAGCTGAAGTAGGGTATTCACCAAACGCTTCATTTCCCCAGAATCTTTTTCATCATAATCTCTTAGTTTACCGATAAAATCGAATTCATCTATAAATAAAATTGCATCATCATTCGATGCTTTTTTGAAGAGCTCAGATAAATTTTTTGCTGTTTCTCCTAATTTTGACGATACAAATCCGCTTAAATTAATGGCAATCACCTTTTTGTTTAAGGCCTGTCCTATGGCGTAGGCAGTAGCAGTTTTTCCACATCCGGTATGGCCATATAGTAAGATTTTATTGTCAACAGGAATATTCAGGCTGTTGAGCGCATTGATATAGGTGAATTCTTCCAATAACTGATTGATGCGCGCCCTGATGTCTTCATTGAGATGAAGCTGGTCAAGTGGGATGACCTTGTGTTTTGGGTTCAAATAGGTGCTGTGATGTGCCATAGGATAGATCTTCTGAGGATTATAATTTCTGTTTTAAGTGAACAAATGGGATTAATAGCGCCAAATAATAAAACCATATATGCATTTTATTCCCACCAGCGGT
The DNA here is from genome assembly GCF_017581925.1 of Gelidibacter pelagius. GTDB lineage: Bacteria > Bacteroidota > Bacteroidia > Flavobacteriales > Flavobacteriaceae > Gelidibacter > Gelidibacter pelagius. The sequence goes on from NZ_JAGEVG010000026.1 coordinate 48,499, forward strand.
TTAATACCATAGGTTCTTGATTAAAACGCTCAAATTTACTCAAATAGCACGACTTTCCTTATTGAAAACTCTTGCATTTTACATCTATTCAGTCGGACTTCATATCATGTCGATATAATGAGATGTTTAAAATGGTTCATTACAATTGGCCTTTATGGCACACTCCATCTTAGCAGATCTAGAGTCGTTTATATCAAAAATTTAGTTCCATATACTCTATGAACTACAAGGGGGCTTGACATAAATACACAAAATTTTTCCAAATATGGGGTAACAAATTTGAGGCAGTCTTTATATAAGTGTAAGTAACATAATTAAAAACACTTTTTAAGATGAAGAATTTAATAAAATTATTAGGAATGTTAGTTGTGTTTGCGAGCACATTCTCAACTATGGCCCAAGAAGAGCCTTTAGATCGAAATTATTTTCAGCTGAGCCCAAGAGTTGGTTATGATTTTCCTACTTATAACAACAATACGCCCCATATAGATTATAAAGGCGGGATGGACTTAGGTCTATCTTTAGATTATTACTGGAATTGGTTTGGAGTAGGTGCAGATGTGGACTACATAAAAAACAAACCGAAAAGCACCTATCCAACTGCTGATCTTTATGAAGCCGATTGGATGACACCGATCGATTCCTTTGATTTAACTGAAGATAAGATTACACGTTTTTTCTATGGAATTGGTCCAAACTTCCAATTTAGAAATAAAATGGGAACGTTTACAGCTGAGCTTAATACGCGTTTTGGACTCGCTTCAATAAAAGGAGGTCGGACCTATCTGGAAGGCAGTTCAGCCACTCCCAATACCTATCCATTAAATTTCCACGCAGGCTATGACGATTCACAAGTGCTCACGGCTAAGGGACAGTTACGCTTTACCTATCTCTTGAATAAAAATTGGGGCATCAATGCCGGAGCCTACTATATGAGGCACTTCAATGTTGAAGAATTGAGTGAATCTGGAGTATCGGCAATGTACCAGCCTTTTACCTCTTACTCGGAAAATGTTGACAGGCCAATGATTTTGTTGGATGGAGAACCAACGTTCCGTGAAGAGCCATGCGATTGTGATATATCTTCAGTGGGATTATTTGCTGGCATCACCTATAAGTTCACAAAAAGCAAAAAAGAAAATACCTGTCCTGTTTGTGAAGAAGATCATTTTCCACATTGCTGTGCAACTTGCGGGTGTGGTGTGACCGTGACGGCTAAAGACAAGTTTACGGGAGAAATACTTCCAGATACTGACGTTGTTCTAACCGATCTTAACGGAAACATTGTACAAAGTGGAACGACAAACTCCTATGGTGTCGTGGTTTTTAATGAGGTGGTTGAAGGTGACTATATCATTAAAGGTAAACTCTATAATGTCAGTTTAGAAGAAGAGAGCATCACAAAAGATGAGTTCAAAAACTGTCAGAAGGAAAGCTCAGGAATTCAAAAAGTTATTCTTTATGGTGATAAAAACTTTATACTAAAAGGAAATGTAGTCGAGTGTAATAGTGATGAAGGCATACAGAGTGTTGATATTTTGCTTAAAGACAACATCAACCCAGGAGAGAAGCACACCTTGTCCGATGTTGACGGCAATTTTATGTTCCATCTCAAACAAGCTTCCAATTACACATTAAACGGTAAAAAGCAAGGTTACTATTCTAATGATGTCGAGATTTTAACAAGCTCATATAATAGAGATAACACTCTGTTTATAGATTTTGAAATGTGTGTGGATCCTTGTGGAAAAGCAATAAAGTTAGACAATATTAATTTTAATTTGGACAAAGCTGACATCTTGCCTGAAGCCATTGCAGATCTCCAACGCATAGTAAAACTCATGCAGGATAATCCAAATATTCAAGTAGAAATGTCATCTCATACCGACAGCCAAGGTTCGGATGAGTATAACAGAAAACTATCACAACGTCGTGCAGATGCAACCGTTGACTATATCGTCAATCAAGGGATTTCTAAAAGTCGCTTAATTGCAAGAGGTGCAGGTGAAAGTGAACTCAAGAATACCAAGTGTGGCAATAATGTCCCGTGTTCAGATGATGAGCATCGCATCAACCGCAGAACAGAATTTAAAGTCGTATGCTTTTAATACCATTTGATTTAGTCTGCTATTAATCAATTACCCAATCAAGGCAGTCGTTAGTTGCTGCCTTGATTTATTTTCCAACAGTAGGTTTTAATACCCCGAGGTTTGCCTCGATCGAAAAGACAATTCATTATTCATACCTCATGGGCTTGCCTGCCCGTGCCAGTCGGACGGGTTCTGAGGTTCTTGATTTCAAAACGAAAAACATGAAAACAATATATAAAACAAACCAAACCCAAACACATAAGATGAGTTCTAACCTTTTAAAGCTGATGTTCTTAGTCTTTGTTTTCCTACAATTTTCTTGTAGTAATGATGATTTATGCGAATACAACCAAATTCTGGATTGCCAAGACCTACAATTTAACATTGGCGATGCCTGCGATTCCAATGGCGATGGTGATGCTGATGGCACTGTAAATGATGTGTGTGAGTGCATCCCAAAATACCCAATCATCAGCTCTTGTCCTGGATTTATACAAAATGGAGATTTTGAAATTGTAACCGGAGATCCCAATGCTGTTGTAGATCAGGATATAGATTTGGCCACGCATTGGAAACCGTTATGGCAATCGGGTAGCCTTGCCGATTTGTTCAACGACACAACAACTAATTACGGAGCCGGTTGTTTTGTAGGCCCGACACCAACGTCTGGCGTTTTTGCCGGCATGTGGATTGAAAACACAACCAATCCTGCAGGTAATGCCACCTATAGAGAAGGGATGTTTAATGAACTGACCACCTCAATACATCAAAATACAGGAGTATATAATTTGTCTTTTGATTACGCCAATATGAGCGAAAATTGCGCAAGTTCTCGAGATGTGAAGATTGGGATTTATGGGGTCTATCACCCGACTTCAGACCCTTTGCCAGCAAATCCAACAGGAATTGCCACACCTTCCAACATCGATTTGTTTGGTGTTTCAAATACGGTGTTTTTAGGAGAAATAGTCGTTACGTCAAGTACAACAAATGCTTGGATGACTACAAGTATTTCTATTGACACAAGCACATTGACATTTCCTGCTAATGGAATCAATCATATCATGGTGACAAACTCGCACCTTCCATTTGCCGATTATGGGAAAATGTTTTTAGGCTTTGATAATTTTTGTTTAATTAATTAGTTATCAAACCTTTCAGTCCCGATAGCTATCGCATGAGCGTCAACCTAATTTTTAAAAAAGAGCACTAATTATATTTTAAAATACTGATTGTCAGAAGAGTATTTATCTTTACATAAATTAAT